>MWCA01000019.1 GCA_002069785.1 Lentisphaerae bacterium ADurb.Bin242
CTGCCGCAAGGGCCGCCGTCCGGGATTCAGCGATGCCGCCGATCCGGCCGAGGCCGAGCAGTTTTACGAACACTTTCTGGAACGGCTCCGGGAGCAGAAAATCCGGAAAATCCAATGCGGATGCTTCGGCGCGGCCATGAAAGTGAAAATTTTCAACGACGGTCCCGTGACTTTTCTGCTGGAGAGCCGGGGAGGAGTCGGAATATGAAACGGATTGCGATTCTCGGTTCCACCGGCTCCGTCGGAGTCAATGCCTGCCGCGTGGCCGAAGCGCTTGGCGGTCAGGTGCGGGTGACCGCGCTGGCCGCCCATTCCAACGCGGACATGCTGGCGTCGCAGGCGGCGAAGTTCGGCTGTTCCCGGGCGGCCGTTTTCAACCCGAAATTCAAAGACAGGCTGTCCGCGCAGCTGCCGGAAGGGTGCAAGGTGCTGTCCGGGATGGAGGGCCTTCTCGAGATCGTCCGCTCGGACGACGTGGACATGGTCCTCTGCGCGATCGTCGGAACCGGCGGGCTTCTTCCGGTGATGGAGGCGATCCGCGCGGGAAAGGAAATCGCGCTGGCCAGCAAGGAAGTGCTGGTGATGGCCGGAGCCGCGGTGATGACGCTGGTCGCCGAATATAAAACGAAATTAATTCCGGTCGACAGCGAACACAGCGCCATTTTCCAGTGTCTGGACACACTGGATTCGTGCAGCGCGGAACGGCTGATCCTGACTTCCAGCGGCGGACCGTTCCGCAAAGCCAGTCTGGAGGAGATGCGGCGTGCGACGTTCCAGCAGGCGGTGAATCATCCCGTGTGGTCGATGGGGCAGAAGATCTCGATCGATTCGGCCACGCTGATGAACAAGGCGCTGGAGATGGTCGAGGCTCATTTCCTGTTTCATTGTCCGGAGGAGAAGATCGCGGTGCTGATCCATCCGCAATCCGTGATTCACTCCATGGTGGAGTTCTCCGACGGTGTGCTGATGGCCCAGATGAGCGTGCCGGACATGCGGTTCCCAATCCAGTACGCGTTCACCTGGCCGGAGCGGTGTCCGGGCAATCTCCGGCGGCTGGACCTGGCCGCTCTCGGACATCTGGACTTCGAGGAGCCGGACACCGTCCGTTTCCGTTCCCTGCTGCTGGCCCGGACCGCGATCCGGCAGGGAGGAACCATGCCTTGTGTGATGAATGCCGCCAATGAAGCGGCGTTCGAGCGTTTCAAAAAAGGAGAGATCGCTTTCACGAGGATTCTCGACGTGATTGAAAAAACGATGGAGCGTCATGAATCCGTGAAGAACGCCTCTTTCGATGACATTTTCGAGGCCGACCGGTGGGCGCGGAACCTCGCGGCAACGATCTGAAAAAAGGAGTACGGGATGCTTTATGACTTACTGCTGAAACTGGGCGCGGTCGCCTTCATGGTGATTTTCTTCGGCCTGTGCATTTTCATTCATGAACTGGGGCATTTTCTGGTGGCCAAGTGGCGCGGTCTGCACATCATTGCCTTTTCGATCGGCTTCCGCAAAATCTGGTGGAAGAAGATCAACGGGGTCGAATACCGGATCGGGTGGGTTCCCGTCGGCGGATATGTGGACCTCCCGCAGATCGACGCCAGCGGCGACGCCCTGGACGAAAACGGTAACGTGCTTCCGAAGGCCAAGCCGTTCGACCGCATGCTCGTGGCGTTTTCCGGTCCGCTTTTCAATATGCTTTTCGGTCTGCTGCTGGGCGTCGTCATCTGGATTCACGGCATGCCGCAGGACACCCCCAGCCTTCAGGAGATCACGGTCGAATCCATTCAGGAGAACAGTCCCGAATACCGCGCCGGACTTCGCAACAACGATGTAATCATCGAGCTCAACGGCGAAAAATTCAACACCACCTGGCACGGCTTCATCAACAAGATTCTGTTCACGATCGGGGATGTGAAACTGAAAGTCCGGCGCGGCGACCAGCTCCTCGACATCGTTTACAAGCCCGCCGTGAACAAGGCGGTCAGCCCGGAGGAGGAGATCGCCTATCCCTTCTTCTTCCCGCGGATTCCGGTGCAGCTCTATCCCCGGCCCGATTCGCCCGCCGCCAAAGCGGGCGTCCAGAAAGGCGACCATCTGGTGAAAGTGAACGGAAAACCCATCTTCGGGCTCGACGAGCTGGAACAGATTCTCCTGTTTTCCGACGGCAAGCCTTTGAACTTGACGGTGATCCGCGACGGCCGGACTCTGGAGTTCAAAAATGTGGTCCCCGATCCGGTTAAATCCGTGTCCGGCGAGGACGGCATGTGGCTCCTCGGCTTTACCGACAACCCCGTGGCGCGGGTCATCAAGGGACTTCCCATGGACCGTGCCGGGCTGAAAAAAGGGGACCGGATCACGGAAGTGGACGGAAAAAAGATCGATTCGGTCGAGGAAGTCCAGGAACTGGTCCGCGCCCGGAACGGCCGGCCGGTGGCCGTCCGGTTTGAACGGAACGGCCGGCCGATGGAGGTGACGGTCACCCCGCGCTATGTCCGGCATACCACGCTCGGAGTCGACTTCGCCACCGTGCTGCATCCGAATCCGATTGAACAACTGGAAAAGGTGATGGTCCTCACGTGGAACTCCCTGCGCGGCATCGGCTACAGCATCGGCAACAGCCTCCGCATGACGGAGCAGCACACCACCATCAAGCCCAGGCACATGAGCGGCCCCATCGGAATCGGGAAATACCTGTATCTTTCCGTCTACCGCGGTTCTCTCGTGCTTGGTTTGAACGTGGTGGTCATCATCACCTTCAATCTCGGGCTCATCAACCTGCTGCCGATCCCGATCCTCGACGGCGGACACATCCTTCTGGCGCTGCTGGAAATGATTTTCCGGCGTCCGGTCTCCAGGAGCATTCTCGAGCCGATCTCCATCGTTTTCGTCACCCTGCTGATCGGCTTCATGATTTTCGTTTCCTTCTACGATGTCAAGAAGCTGGTGACCCCGGCCTTGAAATCCTTGCAAACGGAGAAGAAATCCGATGCTGTTCCGGCGAAGACGCTCCAAACCGATTAACATCGGTTCCGTGACCGTGGGGGGCGGCGCCCCGGTGTCGATTCAGTCCATGACCAACACCGATCCCCATGATGCGCCGGCCACTCTTGCGCAGATCGCGGAACTGGTCCGCGCCGGCTGCGAAATCGTGCGGGTGACGGTTCCCGACCGGGAGACGGTCGAGGTCCTTCCCGAAATCCTCCGCGGGTCTCCGATCCCGGTGATCGCGGACATCCATTTCGACTACAAACTGGCTCTGGGCGCGATCCGCGCCGGGGTTCACGCCATCCGCCTCAATCCGGGAAACATCGGTTCCTCGGACCGTGTCCGCGCCGTGGCCGAGGCCGCGGGCGAGGCGGGCGTGCCGATCCGGGTGGGCGCGAATTCGGGCAGTCTGCCGAAAGGGCTTCTGGCCGCCAAAAGGAACGAAGGACTTTCGCACGGCGAGGCCATGGCCGCGGCGCTGGTCGAGGCCGCGCGGAAACAGGTCGAACTGCTGGAACGGTTTTCCTTCCATCGGATCAAAGTGTCGCTGAAAGCCAGTTCGGTTCCCGTGACCGTGGCCGCTTACCGTGCCTTCGCGGAATGTTCGGACTATCCCCTCCATCTGGGCGTGACGGAGGCCGGGACTGCCTTCCGGGGCGCCATCAAGTCGGCCGTCGGGATCGGCTCCCTGCTGCTGGACGGCATCGGCGACACGATCCGCGTCAGCCTGAGCGCCCCTCCCGCGGAGGAAATCCGCGCCGCGAAAGCCATTCTGGAGGCCGCCGGGCTCCGCGAAGCCGCGCCGGAAATCGTCTCGTGTCCGACGTGCGGGCGCACCTCCTACGACCTGATTTCCATGGTTTCGCGAGTCGAGGAAATTGTCGCGTCGGTGAAACGTTCCGGCAAAACCGTCTCCCTGCGCAAGATCGCCGTGATGGGCTGCGCCGTCAACGGTCCCGGCGAGGCGGCGGACGCCGATCTCGGGATCGCGGGCGGAAACCGCAAGGGCGAACTCCTGCTCTTCAAAAAAGGGAAGACCGTTACGCTTCTTCCCGAAAACGAGGCGCTGTCCGCGCTGGAAAAGGAAATCCTCCTCCGTTCCCGCTGAATCACTTCGGAAAGGCGGAAAGGAAAAGGATGGCGCACACGCCCAGCACGACGGCCAGCGCGGTGCGGGAAGTCAGCTTCTCCTTCAGGAAAATCATGCTCAGGGCGAACGTCCCGAGGAAACTCATCTGGGCGATGGAAAGGGTCACGCTTGCCGCGCCCGCGTTGAGCATCAGCGCCATGAAGAAGACGATTCCGCAAAGGAGGGCGCCCGAAAGCATCCCGTATCCGACCGTCTTTTTCGAAAACCGGATTTTCTTTTCCCGCAGGACCGCGTAAACGAGTCCGCCGACGATCCAGCAGACGCCGTTCAGCAGCGGAACCCCGTTGGGATCGGCCCCGTGCAGAAAGCCGTATTTGTAGGTCAGCCCCATTCCGGCCCGCAGGATGCACGCCGCCAGGACAAGGTAAATTCCGAGCATGGCCCTGGAGTTTTCGTCGACCCGGAATTTCGTTCCCCGGGGCATGAACGCGAGAATGGCTCCGATCGCGCAGAGAATCCCGAGAACCTGAAAAAAGGTGACCGTCTCCCCCAGCCAGAGGATCGCGGCGATCACCACGATCACCAGATTCAGACGGAAGATCGTGGCGCAGACGCCCGCGCTCTGAAAGCCCATCGCCTCGATCAGAAGCAGGTTGGAAATCACGGAAAACAGGCCGGACACGATTCCCCAGGTCAGGGTGGGCGCCAGGCTGTTTTCCCAGTCCACCGGACGGAGTCCCAGCAGGAACACCCAGAGAACGCCGCACAGGAAAACGAATATGCCGCGGGAACGGTCTTTCCTGGCATACAGTTTGAACACGAAATCGTTCAATGCGGAAAAACAGAGACACCCCAGCGCATAAATTACGGCCATTTTCAGACAAATCCCATTGTTTTTTTCCGGCAGCTCATATAGATTACGTAATATACTCATGAAAGCCGAACAATTCAACAGGAAAAAAACATGAACTGCTATGGACGGAAATTGAAGTCTTTCAGGGCAAATCTCCACACTCATTCGACCACTTCGGACGGTTCTTTTCCGCCGGAAGAGGTCATCCGCCGCTACGCCGGAGCCGCTTACGATGTGCTGGCGTTCACGGATCACTGGAAGACCAATCCCGTATCCTCCTATGATCCGCACGGCATGACGCTTCTTTCAGGCGTGGAACTCCATCCGCCGGGACCGCGCGGAATCCGCTGGCATATTCTCGGAGTCGGTCTTCCGGAGGATTTCGCGTATCCGGAACTCCAAAGCGGACAGGCGGCGGTCGACGCCGTGAACGCCGCCGGAGGAATCGCCTTCTGCGCCCATCCCTACTGGTGCGGCTTCACCTCCGCCGATGTGATGTCCCTGAAAAACATTCTCGGGATCGAGGTCTACAACACCTCCACCCGCTACATCGGCAAGGAATACAACATGCAATGCTGGGACGAACTTCTCAACGCGGGGAAAAAATATACGGCGCTGGCGGTCGACGACGTCCATTCCGAACGCGACCTTTTCCGGGGATTCACCGTGATCCTCGCTGAAAACAAAAAGCCGGAAACCCTTCTCCGGGCGCTCCGGAACGGCGATTTCTATGCTTCGCAGGGGCCGCTTTTCAAAAAGATTGCCTTTGCAAACGGTATTCTGGAGGCGGAGTTCACCCCCGTGACCAGTGCGATCGTGGTGTCCAACGGACCCTCCGGCTACTGTGAAACGGTGGCCAACTTCGGAGGAGAGAGCTACGGCGAACCGGAGAAAACGAGTCTGCGCCGGGATTTCTCCGACAAGAAATCCGGGTATCTCCGGATTCAGTTGAAGGATGTGTCCGGAAAGATGGCCTGGAGCAATCCGATCTGGCTCGGCTGACGGTTTCCCCGGAAAATCCCCGTTTTTCACAGGAACGAGATTGCATCCATGTCGGCGTGGATTTCCACTTCGGCCCGTTTTCTCGCATAGATCGCCTGCTTGACCGCCCGCCGGAGCCCTGCCAGTTTGTCTCCCATGAAAAGCGCGGTAAACCGGTATTTCCCGGCGATGCGTTCGACGGTCGCCGGGGCGGGTTCCGCGACCTTGGTTCCCGGCGCGATCGCACCCCGGATTCTGTCCATCAGCGCATGGGCTTCCAGCAGGACTTTTTCCGCATCCTTTCCTTTGAAATGAACCAGCATCAGGTGTCCGAAGGGCGGATAGCCCAATTCCCGGCGCAGGGCGATTTCCTCTTCGAAAAAGCCCTCGTAATCGTGCGCGGCGGCATACTGGATCGAGGGATTGAACGGGGCGCAGGTCTGAATCAGCACCTCGCCGTGAATGCCGCCCCGTCCGGCGCGTCCGGCCACCTGGGTCAGGAGCTGGAACGAGTGTTCCTGCGAACGGAAATCGCCGGGGATGTACAGCCCCAGGTCGGCGTTGATGACGCCCACGAACGTGACGTTCGGGAAGTCCAGCCCCTTGGCGATCATCTGGGTCCCGATGAGGATGTCGATCTCCCCTTTGCGGAAGGAGGAAAGCACTTTTTCATACAGGCTCGGCCGGGTCATGGTGTCTGAATCCATCCGGGCGATCCGGGCGCCCTTGAAGACCTCCGTGAAAACAGCCTCGACCCGCTCCGTTCCGGTCCCCTGATAACGGATTTCCGGGGAGCCGCAGACGGGGCAGACTTCCGGAGCGGGCATGGTAGCGGCGCAGAAATGACAGCTCAGCGTCTGGTTCCGCCGGTGGTAGGTGAGGGCAACGGAACATTCCGGGCACATGGCGATGTAGCCGCAGGCCGGACAGCTCAGCTGGCGGGCGAATCCGCGGCGGTTCAGGAAGAGGATGCTCTGCTCCCCCTTGCGGATGCGTTCGCGGACGGATTGGACGAGCGCCTTCGAGAAAAAGGGAATACGCCCTGTGTCGTCGGCTTCGAGACGCATGTCCACGACGGTGACGTCGGGCATCAGGATCGAGGGATCGTGCCGTTGGGTGAGTTTCGCCAGCGCGTATTTTCCGGTTTTCGCGTTGTGGAAGGATTCCACGGACGGCGTGGCGGAGCCCAGGATCACCAGCGCGTTCTCGAGTTTGCCCCGGAACACCGCCACATCCCGCGCGTTGTAGCGGGGCGCTTCGGACTGTTTGTAGGACGAGTCGTGTTCCTCGTCCACGATGATAAGCGCCAGGTTCCGGAAGGGGGCGAACAGGGCGGAGCGGGCGCCCACCGCGATCTTGACGCGGCCGGAATAGACTTTCATCCATTCGTCGTGGCGTTCGCCGTCGCTGAGCCCGCTGTGGAGCACGCTGACCCGGTCCCCGAACCGGGCGCGGAAACGTTCCACCGTCTGGGGCGTGAGCGAGATTTCCGGGACCAGCACGATGGCCTCGCGTCCTTTCTCCAGAGCCTCGGCAATGGACTGTAGATACACCTCCGTCTTGCCGCTTCCGGTCACCCCGTGCAGAAGCACCACGTGATTTTCGCCGTCTTTGCGGTGGTGGAGCTTGTCCGAGATCAGTTTCAGGGCGGCGGCCTGTTCCTCCGTGGGTTCCTTGGCCTCGGTGCGGAGAATCTCCACCCCCGCGAACGGATCGCGTTCCACGCCGCGCTGTTCCGTGAAGACCAGCTTGTCCGCGACCAGCCGGCGCAGAATGCCGGCGGAGACGCCGGTCTCCCGCAGAAGCTGCTCGGAGTCCGCTCCGCCGGTATGAAGCAGAAGCGCCTTGAGGAGGGCGCATTTCGATTTCGCCCGCGGATTTTGGATGATATAGTCCGTGACGCTGTCGCGGTCCGCCGGGAAATACCAGGTCTTGGTTTTCTGCTTGACCTTGCCGTTCCGGACGGCTCCCGGAAGGAGGTTCCGCACGGCGGTCTCCCGCGCGCAGCAGTAATAATCGGCCATCCACTCCCCGAGCCGGATCAGGGCGTCCGGAAGCGCCGGGTGTCCGGAACATGCGGAAAGGATATATTTCAGGTTCGGGTAGGGGGAGCTTTCCGCGAAAGCCACGATGTAGGCCGGACGCTCCTTCCCTTTGCCGAACGGGACGATTACGCACATGCCGACCCTCAGACTGGATGCGAGTTCCGGCGGAACGGCGTAGTCGAAACTTTTGTCGAGGGACAGGTCGAGCAGGACCCTTGCGATTTTCGGAAAACTCTTCATGTGGGTCTGTTTTTTCAAAAATTCCGGGAAAAGAAGCTTTTCCCGTTTGGTTATTGTTCTTTCAAAGGGTATAATATAAAGCCTGTGCGGACAAATGAAAGTCCGGAGAGGCAAAGGATGGGAGTTTTCTATGGATTTTGCATGTGCGATACGGAAAAATGAAACTTTGAAGAGCGGTTATTTCCGTGTGGTTTTCGATGCGCCCGGAATCGCGGCGAAAGCCCGGGGCGGACAGTTCGTCCACATCCGGATTCCCGCGATGCGCGACCGCATTCTGCGCCGTCCTTTCAGCATCGGCGACGCCGATTCCGCTTCGGGCGCCCTGACCGTGGTCTACAAAGTGGTCGGCTGCGGCACGGAGGAACTCAGCGTCCTGCGGCCCGGCGATGTCTGCAGCATCATGGGACCGCTCGGAAACGCCTACACCCCGCCCGGTGTGGACACTTTCCCGATCCTTGTCGCGGGCGGCTACGGCTCCGCCGCGCTCTATCTGGTGGCGAAGAATTCCCCGAAAAAGGGCCTCCTCCTGATGGGCGCGCGTTCCCGCGAAGACCTCATTCTGGCGGACGCCTTCGAACAGCTCGGTTTCGAGGTCCGGATCTCCACCGACGACGGCTCCGCCGGACACAGGGGATTCGTCACGGAACTCCTGAAAGATGCGGTGTCCGGGCATTCCCCGGAAAAATGTATGGTCTACGGCTGCGGCCCGACTCCGATGCTGCTGGCGCTGGGAAAACAGACGCTCGAGCTGGGCGTGGAAGCCGAACTCAGCCTGGACCAGCACATGTGCTGCGGCGTGGGCGCGTGCTTCGCCTGCGTCGTGAAAATCAAAGACCCCTCTTCCCCGGACGGCTGGCGCTACTCCCGCAGCTGCAAGGAAGGGCCCGTCTACAACGCCCGGGAGGTGTATTATGGCTGATCTTCGGATCGATCTGGGCAAGCTTTCACTGAAAAATCCGGTGATGACCGCCTCCGGCACGTTCGGATACGGCGCCGAATACGAAGAATTCTTTCCGCTGGAAAAACTGGGCGCGGTGGTGGTCAAAGGCGTTGCCCCGTGGCCTTCGCACGGCAACCCGACTCCGCGCGTGGCCGAGGTCACATCCGGCATGCTCAACGCGATCGGCCTTCAGGGGCCGGGCGTGGACAATTTCCTTCACGATGAACATTATCTGCCGTATCTCCGCAAAAGCCGCGCCGTGATCATCGTCAACATCTGGGGCAGAAAAGTCGAGGATTACTGCGAGGTGGCGCGCCGCCTGGATGCCGATTCCGAGGGCATCGCCGCGCTGGAAATCAACGTCTCCTGTCCGAACATCAAGGAAGGCGGCATCGCTTTCGGCACGGACCCCGTGATGCTGGAGAAAGTGGTGTCCGCGGTCCGCGGCGTCACGGCTCTTCCGCTGATCACCAAGCTCAGCCCGAACGTGACGAAAGTGGCCGATTTCGCCCGGGCCGCCGAAGCCGCCGGAAGCGACATGGTTTCCCTCATCAACACGATTCCCGGCATGGCCATCGACATCGAAACGTTCCGTCCGAAGATCGCCAATGTGACCGGCGGGCTCTCGGGCCCGGCCATCAAGCCGGTTGCCGTACGGATGGTCTACGAGGTCTCGAAGGCGGTGAAAGTCCCGGTGATCGGCATGGGCGGAATCACGACCGGCGAAGACGCCGTCGAATTCTTCCTGGCGGGCGCGAGCGCGGTCGCGGTGGGGACGGCGATCTTTTCCGATCCCATGGCTCCGATAAAGGTGATCGAAGGCCTGAACGCCTATCTCGACCGCAAGGGTTTCCGTTCGATCCGCGACATCATCGGCGCAATTGACCTTGGAAAGTAAGCAGGCGGGCTTCGGCCATTTGGCCTGTTTTCACGGAGTCTTCTTTTCCGTTGCAGCGGAAGGTTTGACCACCGAGAAAACGGTGTCCCGGCGGGGATCTCCTTTATCGTTCATCCCGTCGTATCCGACGGAATAAAGGCGGTACCCCTCCTGCTCGATGACGGCCTCCGGAGAGTTATTTCCCGAGCGGAGAGGTACATCCTGTTTGATTTTGCCGTGCTGATAAAAGAACGGTTTTCCGGTAAAGGGATCGACCGGCATTTTTTCGAGGTTGAGTTCGGAGAGACTTTCCGGCGGTCTGCCGCCGTGCGCCCGTTTGTATTTTTCGATTTCCAGCGCCAGCAGACACATCCGCAACTGCGCGGCAATGCCGTTGGTTTTCTTATAGGAGCCGGCAATGGCGGGAAACAGCATTCCGGTCAACCAGGCGAACGGGGGCATGTTCCCCTTATTAATTTCGAATCGTGGATTATCGAGCTCTTTTTGAATCTGGTAATAATCCCGTCCGGTCTGAATGATCCGGATCAGTTCCAGCCAGTTGTTCCCCATGATAAGACCGTCGTTCATGAGAATATAATACACCAGAAAGTTTGCATATCGCTGTATCCGGTTTTCATAGATCAACTGTTTGGATGAATAGGGAGTACCCCTCTGAAGAAGAGTAACCCACACATCCAGCGTCAGCGCCGATTCGCCCCGGAATGCGCTGTCGGCGGATTCGAAGAAATGCTTTTCTCGTCCACGGTACATTTCGGCAAGACGGTCCAGATCGGCGTCCGTGAGGATTCCGGAGCCCAGCATATATTCGACGGCTTCCAGATGGAGGGCTTCGCTGGCGATTTCCACCAGCATGGAAATAATCCAATCCGGATATTTCTGGGTGTTGTTCTGGAAATCCATGGAGAGCCGGAGCAGGCGCATGGCTTCCGCACGATCGTTCCGGTTGACCGCGTCAACGATCCGCAGACAATAGATTTGGGCGGCCGTCCGCAGACAGCTCTGTTCCGGCAATAAAATGCCGCAAAGCATTTCGTCATACTTCCTCGGATAGCGGAGCAGTTTGTTTTTCCGGGCCAGGGAATCGGTTTCGTCGATGTACTTCCGGATGGAGGGTTCCCGAAGAGCTTTGGAAAGAGCATTCCGTTTTTCAGACCACTCGTATGGCTTGCGTCCGAAGAAGTCCTCTCCCAGCTTCTCCGGAGGCGTTTTACCATTTTTAAGCGCTTGGGTCTGGGCATCCACCCATGCCGTGAAATCCTTGTCCGGTTCGGTCCCTCGATAATAGAGCGCTTTGGAATCGGCGCGGGTCACGGGCGCCTTGACTGACCGCAGTTCCGCGATGAGTTTCGCTTCCCGCTTTTCCACATTTCGAATCGTCAGAAAAGCGGTTGTCAGGTAAATCAGAAATATGACGCCGACGGTAACCCCCATCGCCTTCGCGGTTCTGGAAAAGGCAATGCCGGTCAGTGTCCGGGATAAAATCACGATCAATATGAAATAGAGCAGATACCCCAGCGCAATCCAGTCGGAATATTTTGCATACAGGGGAAAATACGGCAGGGTGAAAATGATGCTGCCGGGAAAACAGAAAAATATAACTCCATCCAGAATCAGTCCCAGCGCGGAGGTTCCCGCGGCCAGCGTCATCAGAAACGGAACGGGCGGCGCATCCGGAAGCTTTTTGCGTCTCCACGCCAGAATCAGGTAGACCGCCGGAAGAAGAAAAGTTCGGAGTCCCGGAACCAGCAGAAGCCAGAGTGTGTTCGGCATCCGTGTGAATTTTTCCGGGAAAAACTTCAGGTAGAGTTCTTGAAGCATCCGAATCTGTTTTTCCGCATACAGAAATAGCGGAATCAGGAGGAGGAGCGCCAGCACCAGAAGATTGCCGTATAACAGAAACGGGGCGTTTTTCATGGCGGTTGGACTGAAAAACCAGTCCCACTGCTGCTGGAACGTCAGGATGAAATAGACCGGCAGGAGAAGGTCGAGAAACACCATGAGCGCCAGCGCGGAAACGAACGGGTTGAAACGGTCCTTCATCACAGCCCCCTTTGTTGAAAATCCGGTTCCGGTTCAATATAGACCGCTGTTTCCGCGAAGTCAATTCCGCGCCGGAAAAAATCTGGACATCCGTCCCGGAAATCCATTGTGCGGAGGGGTGGAAATGAAAAAGATGAACTCCGGGAAGAAGGAACCATTCCGGGAAACGAGTTTCATCCGTGCCGGGGAAGGAAACGGATTATTTCTTGACCTGCGGGAAGGTATCGACGGCTTTCTGCGCACATTCCCGGAGAAATTTCGCATCCTCCGGAGCGATTTCCTTCGGAACATACCGGATCTCGGAGGTTTTTCTGCCGTAAAGCATTGCAAACCAGACACATCCCTGCATATAGGCCCCGCGCCGGTTCATATGGGTGGTGTCCGTGTTCAGTTTCTGTTCGCCGCTTTTCTTGTCTTTGCTCCAGCGGCTCTGTCCGACGACATCCCCGGAAGAATCAGGAAGGGCCGGAGGCTTCAGTTCCTTGAGCTTTTCCGGGGAAAGCGGCTGGAAGGGTTTCTTTTCCCCTTCGCGGCTGATCTGAACGGCAAGGCCGGACGGAATCACGCGGAATTGATATTTTGCCGCAAGGTCCGTATAGTTCTTCGTGAGACGGTTGTACATTTCTTTCTGATCGATCTTCCAACCGGTCAGGCGGGACGAATCACTGCGGTAGGACCAGGTCTGCTGAATCACGATTTCCGCCTGCGGCGCATGTTTCCGGATCAGCTGGATCAGGTTTTCCGCATACGGCTGGTAGCTTTCGGGCTTCCAGCTTTCCGGGCTGGCCTGCTGGATGGTGACGACGTCCCATTTCTCTTTGGTGAGCATGTCGACCAGATTGGCCTTTTTTCCGCTGTAGGGCTTGTGGGCCGGGTCCTTCATGGATTGTTCATACTCTTTCCAGTGTTTCTCGAGGGAACATCCCCCGATGTTCGCCCGGTCGATCTTGAGGGAACAGTCCGGCACGGATTGGACGATCTGTGTCAGCGGCTGGACCACGCTGTCGGCAAAACTGTTGCCGATGGTCAGGATTTTGATTTCCTTCGCCCCGAGGGAGAAGGCGGCGGCAAGCCCCAGAAAAGCGGCTGCGGTTCGTTTCATTGAAAAATCCTTTCGTTCACGGGAGAGCGGGACTCCCCAAGTTAAAAAATAATTGCCCGGTCATGCATATCGCCCCTCCCTGAAACGGTTTTGAATCAAGCACGAGGGCAATACGGCTGCCATACTATATGCGTCCGGACGGGGAATTGCAATCCCCGGAACAACCTCTCCGGACGGTTCGTTCGGGAAAGAAGGAAAGAAAAAGCCTTTCCCTGGGCGGTCTTTTCCATCATTCTGAAATCCTGGTGACGGAGACATCCTTGAAATCCAGTGCGGCGTTGCCGGGAACCTGGATGAACACCTTGGCCTGTGCCGTGCCGGGCCACCACTGGTTGTTGATATTTCCCATCAGACCGACGCCCTTGATCCGGGCGGAAAAGCGGGTCCACTCATACGGCGCTTTGCCGAGACGGCTTCCGATGGACAGACGCTGGTTGTTGTGGTTCCGGACCGCGGTTCCGGCGGGATAGGCCCGGCTCATGGGATTCCGCAGGGAAAGAGTCATGACCTCTCCGGTGCCGCCATAATTGAAATAGGCCGCCGTGTTCCGGTTCGGCAAGTCGGAAAAGCTGGGGTTCGTCTGGAATGCAATATGGCCGTTTTTATGCCATGTCCCGTTTCCCCGGATGCGTATGGCCGTGTCGCCGATGTTCACCGGAGCCGCCAGAATGGAGTCCGTGCCGGTGACACAGGACACGCTTTCCGGCGGGATCGGATTGCCGTTCGCGTCGATGGGATCGAACCCGAATTCGAAACGGGTCAGGTCCGGCTGACCGCCCGGCGTGCGGAACAATCCGGAAAGCTCGTATTCCGCATCGGGGTATACCTTGAAGGAGTTGTTGGTGCAAAGATTGACCGCGCCTCTGGCCGACAGATAACCGGATGTCCAGTCGAATTGCCATCCCGACGGGATCGCCCATGACGCTGCGGACTGTGCGGAGAGCACTTTTTCCTTGTCTGCGAACAGGCTCACGGCGGAAAAAACAGCCGCGATCGCCAGAATCCATGTGAATCTTTTTTTCATTTTTCTCCTCCCCTTTGTTTTCTACGGATTTCCGTGCCGGCGGACAGTTCCGGAATCGTCTCGCAGACGGTGATCCGCCCTATTCCTCCCGTCTCCGGCAGTGCGACGGAATGCTATACTGTATCCTGTTTCCGCGAAGAATGCAATCCGGATCGCCTTCCTTCTCCGCATCCATGCCGTTCCGCCCGGATTCCGGAAACCGGAAAACGGAGGAATGCGGAATTCAATTTTTTTTCAACATTTTTTCATGTCCTCATCTTGACAAAACAAAAAACCTTTGTATAATAATGCTGTAAACGATTACAGCAATTTTTTGAAACGGGCGTGAAGATGAACCATGTGACTTTGAAAGACATTGCGGCCGCGGCGGGAGTCCGGCCCGCGGTCGTGTCGGTGGCGCTGAACAACAAGCGCTACACACGCGTCTCCCCCGTGCGCCGGGAAGAAATCCGCCGGATCGCCGAAAACATGGGATACCGCCCGAACATCGAAGCGGCCAGTCTCCGGCGGGGGAAGAAGGCCACGGTCGGAGTTTTTCTCCCTTCATGGGAGGATGTCCTGCTCCTCGAACTGATCCGGGGGCTTTCCGACGCCGCCAGCGAATTTTCCATTCCCCTGACTTTCTCCTTCGGAATGACGGCGGAATCCTATTTCCGTTTCATCGATTCCATGGATTCCTACCGGCATACCGGCATGATCAGTTATGTTCCCTTCTGGGACCGGAACTATGAACGGATCCTGGCGCGGCTGGAGGAATATATCGGCAATGGCGGAAAAGTCATTTCGCTCAACACCGCCGGATGGCCGATGAAGCAGACCATTTCCCTGGATATCGACGAAAAATGCGGCGGAACGCTCGCGGCAAAGCATCTGCTCCGCTTCAAAGGCCTGCGCTCGTATGCGCTTGTCAGCGTCGAAAGCCAGATCTATTATCTGCGGGACGACGCCTTCTGCAAGGTTCTCGGAGTAGCCGGAAAAAAAGTCGGGAAATACCGGTTTGAATCCCTCCGGACGGCTTCCCCGGAGAAGATAACCGGATTTCTGGAACCCATGCTGGCGGAAGCGAAGCCGCCGGTCGGCATCTTCTCGACCAGTCCGGATTTCTGCCCCTGGATTTTCCTGCTGGCTGCCCGGCGCGGCTGGGTTTACGGAAAAGATTTTGAACTGGTCTGTTATGACCGGCCCTTCGGATTCGGCGATTTTCAGCCGGTCATGCGCATCATCCAGCCGTTCTATCGGATCGGGTATATGGCCGTCGGAAAATTAAGCGACATGCTTATGAATAAAACAGTGTCATCGGAAATATTGAAGCCGGAATTAATTAAAGGAGGTCTTGCATGAACCCGTATCGGAACAGATTCACATTGATCGAGCTCCTGGTCGTGATTGCGATCATCGCCATCCTGGCCGGAATGCTTCTGCCCGCGTTGAACCAGGCGAAGGAAACGGCCCGGAGCGTTCAATGCATCAACAATCTCAAGCAGCTTTCCCAGGGCGTGATCATGTATACGGACGACTACGCCGGGTGGATGCCGCCGCTCCAGAAGCCCGGCGGCGGATCGCCTTTCTGGGGAGAAACCATTTCCAAGGCCGGTTTCATCAATCCGAAAATCGCCAACTGCTCGAACTTGAAAAAGAGCAACTTCTACAGTTGGGGATACGCGTGGGAAAACACCTATGGCGTCTTCTACAATTCCCTTTTCGTCGACGGCGGGATCAACTATCCCCGGGCGTGCAAGACGAACAAGCCTTCGGCCACCGGTTTCTTCGGGGATTCCGGCATCAAGGGGAGCTGGGCCATGAAGTATGTCATCTATGCATGGGAGTCGACCGGCACGGCCAACATCATGCTCCGGCACCGGAAGCTGGCGAACGTGGTGATGCTGGACGGCCATGCCGAATCGGTTCCCCGGCAGAAGATCTCAAAGCTCTCGGCCACCCAGGGACCCTATTATCTGCTGCTGAATGAAAACACCGTGGTCTATGTGCCCTGATTGGAAAGGATGTGCAATATGAAACTGTCTCTGTCTCTCGGGTTGTTTTTGTGTATGTGCGGTGCTTTCTGCGGAGAAAATCTTGTCGGGAACGGCGATTTTTCCGCCGTCAGGGAGAACGGTATTCCCGAAAAATGGGGCGTGCAATCGTGGGGGCCGCCGCTGGGAGAAGTGTCGGTGGACCGTTCGGATTTTATAAACGCGCCCGCCTCGCTGTGCATCCGCAACAAGGATGACGTCCAGCAGACCTTTCTGTCGCAGGGAATCCGGCTGGAGCCGAATACTTCCTACTGCCTGAGCTATTACATCAAGGCGGAGAACATCACGGGAACCAAGCCGTTCTGCGGTGCGATGATCTACATCATGGACAGCGGGAACCCGCTTTTCAGCATCGGGAGCAGTTTGTACCGTCACGCGACCGGCTCCTTCGACTGGAAAAAAGTCGAGCATAAGTTCAAAACCAAAACGTTGCAGGGAAAATCCCTTTCGATTATTCTGGCGCTCCGCCAGGCGAGCGGATGCGTCCGTTTCGACGCCGTCCGGCTGGAGAAGGTGGAAGCCCCGGAAAAGACCGCAACGCTGAAGACCGAACTGTACCCGGTCGAGTTCCAGAACCGGACTTATTCCCTCTGCCGCAACTTTCCCGCCGCGCTTCTTCTCCGCATGACGCTGGACCGCAAGCGGATCGCGGACGGTTCCCTCCGGATGATTCTGGAGCTTCCCGAAGGAATCCGTTATATCGGTTCCGGGGCGCTCCTTCCCGCCCGGAATACAAAGAACGAGCTGGTTTTCGAGCGAGATGCATTTACCTCGGCTCCGGTTCTGCGCGACGGGAAGAAATACACCCGTTACGAGATCACTTTTGCGCCCGGTTTCGTCGGCAAGCTCGGACCGTCGCACGCCTGGGAAAATTATGACCGGATTTACCTGAAGGCGGAAGGCGCGCCCGGGGATGCCGGAAAAGTTTTCTGGCGTCTCCGCTCTTCTTCGAAAGAGTTTCCGGAAGAGTTTTTCCATGTCACGATCCTGCCGGAACTCGTGATGCCTCCGAAGCCCTGTTCCGTGTTCCAGCTTTGCATCCCGCGTCTGTGGAACATGAATTCGCCGGAGAACGTCAGCGAACTGTATACGAAGCTCTGGACATCGCTTCAGAAGCGGCCGTGGACTTCCAATCCATATTACATCCACGCTTTTCCGGAAGCGGAAAAGAAGCGGGTTTTCGATTCCTATAACTACACTCAGCATGTGGCCTCTTCCCGAAGCATGCCGTGGTTCGGCCCGCTCTACAATGCCGCGGCGCAGAACCGCTTCAAAGGGAAGCTTCCGCCTTCGGTCGGCGCGGACGGCAAGGCGATTCCCAACACGGTCAGCCCGTGGTATCTGATCGAGGACCCGGAGAACCTGATCTGGGGAGTCCTGGCCGATGAATATGCGAAAACGGTCCGTGCCAACCCGCACACCAAGGCGATCGCCCTGAACTACGAGCCGGGAACCATGTCGCATTGTTTCAGCACGGAAAGCCGGACCCGTTTCCGCGACTTTGCCAAACTTCCGGCCGTTCCTTCTGTGGCGGACATTCTTTCCAAATACAAGCCGGAGTGGCTCCGTTTCCGCATCCGCCAGCATCAGCAGATATTGGAACGGATTTCCGCGATGATCCGCACCAGGCTGCCCGGCGTCGAATTCTGGCTGATCAGCGATCCGCTCCAGACGGGACGCCAGCGCGTTTCCGAGTGGTGCGGCGTGGATGTCCAGGCCGCCGATCCGATCGTCGACATTCATCAGGACATGCCCTACATCACAGGCGTACCTTTCTTCGAGATGATGAAGCTGAATATTTCCGAACTGAAGAAGCCCTGTTTCCCCCTCATTGACCCGTCGGAGAACATGGCGATGTATTACAACCGTTACACGCCCGAAAAAGTGATGCAGAACATCGTTGCGACGGCCGCGCTCGGCGGATACGGGATCGGTTTCTGGCCGGCCGATGTGTTCGACGGGCGTTACCTTCACTCCATCCGGGACGCCTATGCCGCCATTGCGGAAGTGGAACCGTTTTATACCGGAAAAGGGGTGACGAAGCCGGAGGTCCGCTTTGAAAGTAAAAATGTCGTCAAACTGGATGCGTCCGACGGCGGCGGAAACAGCACGAAGATTTCTTTCCCTCCGCTTGACCGGAACATCCGCGTGCTCGGCCACTGGAAAGGAAATGATTTTCTGGTCACTATCCTCAATTATAACGAAAATTCGCCCGCGTTTCTCGAACTGGCCGTACCCGAGGTCCGGTCGCCTTATTATCAAGTCGAAGATGTGCTCGGAGGCCGCTTCTTCCTCTCCGACGGGAAAGCGCCCGGCGGAAAGGAAGTGAGGGACGGCTTCCTGGCGGAGGTTCCCTCGAACGGAACCCTGATTTTGAGGCTGACCGCCGGGAATTCGCCCTCGGTTCCCGCCGGGAACGCCGTCGATCAGAAGCAAATCCGTGAAAAGCTCGGAACGCTTCTGTCCCAATACAAAACCCGCAGCCGGATGCAGCCGTTCCGCGAGGGAAATTCCGCCGCATACTGGGAGATCCTGAAAGACTGCGGCCGGGCGGTCCTGTATCTGGAACAGGACGGCGGTCGTCTCGGGATCGCCGCTTTGGAGGGCAGCGAGGTGATTTCGTGGGAGTCTGCCGGGCGCGGACGTCCGGATTCCCTTTTCCATAAAGGGCGCGGCTTCCTGGGACGGTTCAACCTGAATTCCCCGGAACAGTCGCCCGATCCGTGCGTCTTTGAAATCGCCGAAATCACCCGCAGGGACGGAAATCCGTGCGTCGTTTTTCAGTACCGGGTGCCCGATTTCCAGAACGCGTCCGCGATACAGAATCCGCTGAAAGACCTGACGATCCGGCAGAGCATCACCTTGTACGGCAACGGGAAAAAGTTCACGCTCGCGTATGAATTCACCAATCCGACCGGCAAGGAAATGACGTTTTCGTTCAAGGTCAATAATTTCCCGAAAATCGGGTCGGCCTTTGCCGGAGAGAAGACGATCAACTCCATCACGAATATACGGTGCGGTTCCATCGCCTTTACTCCCGGCCGTCCGAAAACGCAGCGTCTGTTTCTGGTATCGAAAGATGTCGCGCCCGAACTGAGAAAACATCTGCTCTTCGGGCGTCTGGAGGCGGAAATTATTCAGCCCGGCGTCATCCGGGTGGAGGGCGGCGAAGAGCTCAAGGAAGTATTGACACTCGAACCGAAGCAGGACTATGACGGTCTTTACTCCTGGTCGAATCTGGAGGAAGGGTATACCGTCGAACCGGTTTCGTCGATGATCACGCTTGCCCCCGGCAAAAGCGTATCCTGGAGCTGCGACTACACTCTTTCCCGGGAATAGTTTTTCCTTCCGTTCCGGAGTTGCCCGGATTGCTTGAAAAAATGGAAAAAGGGAGTAGAGTATCCGGAACGGAACCGGGAGACGCGAATGAAGATTCTGATGACGGAAGAGGAAATTACCCAAAGGGTGGCGGCGCTGGGCGAATCCATTACGGAGGCTTACAGGGGAAAAGACCTGACGGTCGTCGTCATCATGAACGGAGCGCTGCTCTTCGGGGCGGACTTGGTGCGCCGGATCCAATTGCCGATCCGGATCGATCTGTTTGCCGCCTCCAGCTATGAGAACGACCGTTCCAGCGGGAAATTGAAAGTCCGTTCCGAACTCAAGAACTCTCCGGCCGGGCGTCATCTTCTTCTGGTGGATGACATTCTCGACACCGGTTTCAGCATGAAGTGCATCCGGGAGCATCTGGCCGGAAGCGGGGCGCTGAGCATCCGAACGTGCGTGCTTCTGAACAAGCATGTCGGGGGAAAACAGTTCCTTGCGCCGGACTGGGTCGGTTTTGACATTCCGGACCGGTATGTGGTCGGCTATGGACTCGATTCCGAAGAAGAATACCGCAACCTCCCGTATATCGGAATCCTCGAATAAAGCCAATTTGCTATCGTAAGGATAGTAAACAATCGCATTGAGATCAACGCATTTTCTGTATTGCGAGGTTCCGGGTAGGTTCGGCAGTCCCTGCCGAACTGCGGCAATTCAGTTCGCGACGGAGTCACGAACCTACCTCGGCTTGTGTCAAAACAAAGGCCTTTCGTGAAGTAAAGGGGTTCGTCATAAGAAAAAGAAACCGATTTTTTGAGCTGCGCCCTTCCTGACCGGATCGTTTATAATAGGAATCTCTACCTATTGGTAATGTTACTAATCGTAAGGTTGCAAATCAGTCTTACTTTCGGATTACGTACTCAACCCAGTCGGCGGGAACTTCCGCATGGAAGAGAAGTTTGCCGCCTTCCGCCCGGCTGGCAACGGGTTTGAGGTTCCAGTCGGTTCCTGCCGAGAAGACCCTGGCTTTTCCCGGATCGATTCCGAGAGCGGCCGCATTTACGGAAATTTCCCCCCGGAACGGAATGCAGGAACGCTGGTAGCCGGTCGGCTGATGGACCATGAGGTTTTCGAGGGCGAATTCCTGTAGGTGCAGCGTATATTCGAGCTTCGGATTCGAATGGTCTCGCAGGAGACGTATTTCGAGCGCGGAGACACGGTTCCAGTCGAATCCCTTTTCCGATTGGATATGCCCGACTTTGGAACGGTTGAAATACTGCGGGGTCGTATAGCGGGTGAACCATCCTTGCTGATCGAGCTTGCCGACCCGTATCTGGCCGTACGGCCAGGCGGCGGACTTTCCGGTATTGTCGAAGAATGCAACGTTGAAGGAACCGCCCGGCTTCGGGCCGTCGGCGCGGAGCCGCATCACGAATTCGTCAAATTTCTTGAAATCGATCGTCTTTCCGAAGTCGATCCGGATTTTCTTTTCCTTGTCATCGTCCAGCACGATGTGGAAGGATTTGCCGGCGGTGCCCGGAATCGGTTCGGAGACACGGGTGAACGTCTTGCGGTAATGCGGAAGGTCGGTATGGCCGTTCTGATTGTTGAAGACGGCGACCGTCGCGCCGGAGCCGTCCTGAAGCCGGTTGACGAAGAGCTCGATTTTCCGGGAGGGGTCGGACACCGCGGCGGCCTGCGGCTGGGCGTCCGCAATCTTCCCGATCAGGGCGAGGGTGAAATCCTTCGGGAGACGCCAGTGCCATTGGGAGGCTGTCAGGTAGACTTGTCCCCTGCCGTAGTTCCGGACCGTGCAAACGGGGATGGAATCATCCATCACCGCAAGCGGTGTTGCGGAAACGAGCTTGAGTTCGCGCAAGGAGAGGGAGGCCGCCCGGTAGCGCGCTTCGAGGGGGAATCCGAACTTCTGGGCGGAAATGAACCGGACCGTTCCGTTGCGTTCCGGCTGAAGCGGACCGGGGAGCACGCCGCAGACTTCGCGCAGGAAGTCTGCGCCGGTTCCGGAAAAGGTTCCGTCGCGCCCGAGACACTGTTCGGTATTGAGAAGGAGGGTCCCGCCGCCGGCGACGAATTTCTTGAGTCTTTCGGCCTGTTCCGTGTTCATGATGTTGACGGAAATCATCAGGATCATGGTATAGTCTTCCGGGCGGAACGGAGCGCGCCCGTAGAGCATGTCGATCGGGCCGTAGGGAGCTCCGGTAAACTGGCGGGCCGTATAAAAGGCGTTTCCGAAGTCCGGATAGAAAACATTGAGCAGCTCGAAATCGCGGATGTGCGAATGCGGGCCCCATTCGCTGACATGCTGTCCGGCTGCAAGCCCGTACGGGTCCTGGTTCCAGGTGAGGTTGGTGCCGTAGGCGCGGGCGTCGTCGCCGGTGACCGTGAGCGCACAGGAATCGCCGATGCCGCGAAGGATGGCGATCTTGTTCTCCGGGAACCCGATGCGGGGATGTTTCTTCAGGAATTCCGCAAATTGCTTGAGCGGGGGACGCGGCCATGCCTCGTGCCCGACCGCGGTGGCCCCGCTGAAAAATGAATATTGATAGAGACGTGTGTAGTCTTCCTCGGCGTAACGGGGCAGCTTGTCCCGCCAGGCGCTTGTAATCCGGGCAAATTCACCGGCGGTGCCCTGGTTGTCCGAGAGGACGCCCCAGTCGAGCGCGGAGGGAAGCCATGACCATTCCGTGACGGAAACGGCGAATTTTTTTCGGTACGCCTTGGTATCGCCGCGCAGGTTTGCCAGGGCGGAGTCAATATGCTGTCCCCGGAAGAGCTGCGTCAGGAAGAGATCGCAGCCGCCTTCGAACTGCGGTCCCGGAACTCCGAAGTTGTCCCATGCGAAAACGCCGATTCCCGCCGGCGACCAGTAATCGAGAAATTCACGGACGGCGTCGATGAACAGCTGGTCGGCGTCGAGCCTGTCGCCGACTTTCCGGGGAGGCCGGTTGACGACCCAGTTGCGGCTCATGCCCCACTCATCGATCTGCGTCAGCATGGTTTCCGGATATTTCCATGCGAGCCAGCGGTATTCGTCGCGGGTGAAATTGCCGTGTCCGGGAGACCGGACGGTTGGAAACCGGTCCCGGTCCCGGCTGTCCGGAATCCGGGAAAGGAAGACCGTGGCGAACTGGCTGCGCGGCGCGGCGTACCGCAGTATTTCCTCGGCGTTCAGAAATTCCTGCGGATAGGGAGTGAAAAAGTTTGCGCCATAGTCTTTGTACGGACCGGATTCAATGGCGTTGACGCCCTTGACGGTGGTATAGATGACATACCGGCCGTTGTATCCTTTCGCATCCAGAAAGTCGGCGCTGTTCCTGCCCTTGTATTTGCTTCGCGGAGTGTTTTCCGCAGCGGAGATTTCTTTTGCATGCCCCTTGCGCAGAGCGGCGATTTGCTCTTTCAGTTTTCCTGTTCCGGCCTCCAGGGAGCCGAGAAGACTCCGCAGGTTTTCCAGGCTTTTCAGCGGAATATCCCGCAGCAGGAGAACGGGCGGAATCCTCTCCCGCTGTTTGAGAAGGACGGACAGCCCTTCGTATTCGATCCGGGTGATCCGGTATCGGTTTTCGGCTTCGAGGATGCGGTCGGCCAGCCGGTAGAGTTCTCCCTGATCCTTCATTCCGGAGGCGGCGTCGAGATATTCCGGTTTCTGCGGTCCGGTGACGAAGGGGATCGCCGCGCCGTGAACGGAGCCGTCCTTGAGTTGGAATTTTCCGATGGCGAGATGCATTCCCGGCGCATACCTTTTGCTGTCGGCGAAATTGTTCTTGTACGGCGGGCTGCGCTGCGTCTGAATCAGTTCGGAATCGACATAACAGCGGAACACTTCCACTTCGGAATGCATGACTCCGCGAAGCTCGGCATGAATGGACGTGCCGGTCGCCGCAGCCGTGCCGGGGGCCGGATACGTGATGACCGCTTTGACTTCGGGAGTTTCCGCAAGCAGTCCCGGAGCGGAAAGGGCCACCGCCGCAAGAACCGTCCGCATCCATCCCGCGCCGTTGAATTCGTGTTTCATAAATCACCTCGCATTTTATACAGAATCACAGTCAATGGATTGAAAATCGCCGCAGTCCTTCACTCAAAGTAGTCGCCGGCGCCGCTGTCGGTATTGAACCCCAGGGAAAAAGCGGAGTAAATGCTGCCCCCGACCACGACATCCCGGATGAACCGCGGTTGAACGTGCCCATCCATATAGGAAACATTGGCTTTTCCCTTGAGCCACATGGGATACGGCGTGCCTGTCGACCCGTTGAGGCGCTCATCCGGAGCGCCATGCCGGAAACTCATTCTTGTCACCGCGCCAAAGCCGTTGACGTCTCCGGTCCAGTTGTGGTCGGCCGAAAATATCGCCTGCGACGCCTGGGTGAATGTGGAGAGCTTGTGTCCCCGTTTGCCGCCGGCGGCGGACGTGCCCCGATATCCGCAGAGATATGAATTGGCTCCATAGTGGGTTCTGGTGAAGGAGACGGCCGAACTGAGGCTCGCATTGGCCGGAAGTCTTTCAGCGGGACAGTTGAAGGAGCCGTTTTCAAATTTGTACGTGCCCGTGGACGAATTCAGTATCACCAGACCGAGTTTCGCGCCGTACGTCGGAGCGTTCCAGTATCCGCCCAGCTTGCCGTACCAGAAAGTGAGGAGGCTGTAGTCCGTACAGCGGACCGGCGGGAGCCATTCCCGGTTCGAGTCGCAATACAGGAGGCACGCCGTGACTTGCGCCTTGAGATTATTGACGCACGAAATGCTCTTCGCCGTTTCTCTCGCCCGGTTCAGCACCGGCAGGAGCATTCCCGCGAGAATCGCGATGATCGAAATCACGACCAGGAGTTCAATTAATGTGAAACCGCTTTTTTCCCCGGATTCGGTACAGGCTCCGGAAAGGCGCCTCGAATTTCGAATTTCCCACGTCCGTTTCATTTTCACGTCCTTTCTCCTGATCCCTGTAAAAGAGATTTTTTTCTGTTCATGTATTATAAAGGTATTAGCTTATTTGTCAATCCGCTTTTTATAAAAAAGTTGGAATTTTCATCTTCACGGGGACGGCTGTTTCCATCCGATCCTTCTGAAAAACTGTACTTTTTCATACTCATAAACAGCTCCGGAGTACTTTCTATAAATATATTGTCGTTCCAGTGTTTTTGCAATAGCGGTTTTTGGTGATTTGTTGCACTATTTGGTTTTTTTGATGGTTCTTCCCGGAACGGTTCCGGTTTTTCCGGGAATAGAGGGACCGCGGATGTTCCCGAGGTTTTTCACCGGCCGTCATTTTCTTCCGGTTCCGGCATTCCTTCCACTGGAAGCGGCGGGTTCAGACATTTGCGGTTCGCTGCCGGGAGGGATTTCCTGCGTCTCCCCGGTAAACAGGCGGGGAAGCGGCGGGGAGCTTTTCAGGCACCTGCGGTCCGCTGCCGGAAGGAATTTCCTGCGTCTCCCCGGCGAACAGGCGGGTGTATTCCGCATGCGCCAGGGCATAGCGTTCGCTGTCGCTCTTGGAAAACTGTTTGCGGCGCTGAATCTGGAATTGGGCCAGCTGCTGGCTTGCGGCGGCCAGCGCTTCCTTGATGGCGGAATACAGGGAAACCTCGACGGTGAAGAGCGTTTTTTCCAGGGGGAGCAATGCGGCCGCGGAGGGGTTGCCGAGCATTTCTTCGAACGTGGAACTGTTCTGCCGGATAATGCTCTGGGAAGTCGCGATCTCTTCCAGCGCGACAAGGTTTCGCTGGATCAGGCGGAGATAGAGGAGCATTTCCCCGCTTCCCAGGTGGCATTTTGCCGAAGTGGAGGCGTTGTGGATGAACTCCGTTTTTTCCAGGGCGATTTCGAGAAGCTCATTGATCCGGGCGTACAGTTTTTCACGGTTTTCGCTGGAGGCATCAAAACGGCTGTTGTTGAAAAGGGCCTCGATTTGTTCGCATGCGGCATCCCGGTGCGCCATTTCGGGAGGGATGTTCATGACGCTCAGGGAGTTGAAGCGGTGGAAGCCGCCGAACTCAAGCGGGGACTTCATCCGCAGAAATTTGCGTTTGACTTTTTGCAGCAGCCCTGAATTTTCTTTCATGCTTTTCATATCGCGTCCCTCATGCTCCCGCTACAATGTAACGCCGTTTTCCGAAAAAGCAAAAGGATTTTCTTAAGAATTTTCTTATAAAGCGAGAAGATATTCCACCGCTTCCGGAAGACTGGATTTGACAATCCGGTTTTCGGCGCGCGCTTTTTCGAGGTTCCGGAAACCCTGTCCGGTGGTGACCATTACCACGGCTTTGCATCCGGCTTCCTCGCCCGCCCGGAGATCGGAAAGCTGGTCCCCGATGAGGAACGAGGCGGAGGGATCGATCCCGAGGTCGCGGATCGCATTCAGGAGAAGGCCCGGCTTCGGTTTCCGGCAGGCGCACTCCACGGCGAATTCCGGGACGCTTCCGTCCTTGTAGTGCGGACAATAGTAAAAGGCGTCCAGACGGGCGTTTTCGGGTTCGAGCAGCTCCCGGATTTTCCGTTCCACGGCCTTGACTTCCCGGAGGGTGTACATGCCGCGCGCGATTCCGGACTGGTTGGACACGACGACCGCCAGATACCCGGCCTCATTGATTTTCCGGACCGCTTTCCCCACACCCGGACACAGGACCACGTCTTCCGGCTTGTGCAAGTAGTCCACATCCATATTGATGACGCCGTCCCGGTCCAGAAAAAAAGCCTTCTTCATCCTTCCTCCATTGTTGTTTTCACGAACGGGAATATACACCCTTTTTCGGGAAATGATATTTTTCTTTTCGTTGAAATTATGCTTTTCCGGGATAAATTATGGAAGGAAAGAGAACCTCAACCCCGGAAACGCCTCATGAAAAACAAACCGCTCGAAGAATACGCCGAACTGGACCTGGACAGGGAGGCCCGCTGCGGGTTTCCCGAATTCATCTACGGAGAAGGAAAGACCACCGAACAGCTGCTGGGGATCATGCGCAGGCTCCATGAATCGGGAAAGACGGTGCTGGTCACCCGTGTGAACCCGGAGGCGGTCCCGGCCCTTCTTTCGGCGTTTCCGGAGGCGGAACACGACGCGCTTGCCTCCACGGTCCGGATCATCCGTCCCATGCCGAAAAAACGGGGACGGGTCTGCGTGATCTGCGCGGGGACCTCCGATCTTCCCGTGGCCCGGGAAGCCTTCCTGACGGTGGAATCCTGCGGCTATGAGTGCGACCTGATCCCCGATTGCGGCATCGCCGGGCTTCACCGTCTGATCTCCAAACTGGAGCGGCTGCGTTCGGCGGACGTCGTAATCGCCGCGGCCGGGATGGAGGGGGCCTTGCCGAGCGTCACGGCGGGATTGTTGTCCTGTCCGGTGATCGCGGTTCCGACCCGCGTCGGCTACGGCGCGTCGCTGGGGGGGATTACCGCATTGCTGGCCATGCTGAACAGTTGCGCCTCCGGGGTGACGGTGGTCAACATCGACAACGGCTTCGGGGCCGCCTGCGCCGCGATCCGCATCCTCTCCCGCCTTCCGGAAAAGGAGTGACTTTTTTCACTCTGCCGCGCGGCGGAACCGGAAAAGAACTCCCATTGTTTCCGCCATTTCTCAACGGTGTTTTTTCAGGGGCGGGTCAGCGGCCACTTTCCTGCATCTGAACTCTCTCGGCGTGAGGCCGGAATGTTTCTTGAAAACGCGGGAAAAGAAGGAAAAAGTCCTGTAGCCGCAGGTCTCGGCAATGTCGCGGATCGGCATGAAGTCGGTGGAGAGAAGCTGTTCGGCGTATTTCAGGCGCATGTTGATGAGGTATTGGATCGGCGTGCACCGGAGATGCTCTAGGAACAACCGGTTGAGGGTGCGCGTCCCGATGCCGTACTGACGGGACAGGGATTTCAGCGTGTGGGGTTCGCCCAAGTGGAGTTCAAGATCTTTCACGATGCTTTCGAAGTCATTGGGGATGTTTTCGGAACCGGCCTGGTCGATCAGTTCCAGGATGAGGGCATAGGCGAGAATGGAGAGTTTCTTGGAAAGTTCCGGGTCTCCTTCGGTGGCGATCTTTTTGATCTGCTCGAAGAAGGAATTGATTTTGGCCGGGTCCTTCAGGTGAAGGAGATTGTGTCCGTTGAGAATTCCCTGGTTGAATAAAAACGAGACCAGCTGTCCGTTATTGATCAGAAGGATTTTCCGGAAGACGGTCGTGTCTTTTGGAACGCGGTATAGGTAATGGATTCCGGGACCGAAGATCAGGATGTCGCCGGGCTTCATCCGCTGTTTTGAACTGCCCTCGGAAAGAAGGTAGGCGGAACCTTCCACGACGTACGTCACCGCCCAGTAGGGATGGTAGATGGGAATTTCCGCCCCCGGCTTGAAGAAGGATTCTCCATACCCGCAAAGCGTAATGGCATTGGAATTGAAGAACGGCATCCGGTTCTGGTCCAGGTAGAAGTCCTCTTCGTAATATTGCCCGGAGGTATGGCGCAGATAAAAAGAAATATTTCTCGACATGGGAAAAAATTCCATTTAATCATATTTTTTGTCAATATAGTGCTAATTCAATCTATTGCGAAAAGCGTTTTTTTCAAGTATAATTAAATGGTATCGGGAAAAATATTCTGAAAAATGCGGTTTGCTTCGATTCTTGCAAACGGATGGAACGGCGGAAAAAAAACGGAAAGCGCCGGAAAGGAAGAAATATGAAAAACACATCCTTGAAGAAGCATGAAACGGGAAGGAAAATCCCGTTCGGGCGGAACTTTACATTGATCGAACTCCTGATCGTGATTGCGATCATCGCCATTCTGGCGGGAATGCTGCTGCCCGCCCTGAACGCGGCGAGGGAAATGGGGAAATCCGCCTCCTGCATCAGCAATCTCAAAAGCCACCATCTCGCATCGGAACTGTATTCATCCGATTTCAGCGATTACCTTATCTGTCTCGATTACCCCAATACGGACGGCACTTACGGCAAGGTGTTCTGGATGACTCAGTTCAATAATATGGGATATCTTCGTTATTCAAAGGCTTATTCCTGCCCCTCCGAAACCATAATTCTGAATGGAAGCGACAAGGGCAAGGTCTTCTACGGGCTTGTCGCCGGAACTTTTGGCGATCAGCTCACCGCAGTCAACGGCGGAATCAAACGAGGTGTCCTTTCAAGGTCGGTGAAATCCCCGAATACAGTCATATTTGCCGATACAGCCAATCCAAAGGGAAGCATCCCGGAAAGGACAAAGAATGGATATGCGATAAACAATCATGGGAGCAGCATGCCTGTTCTCCAGAATCTCAATCAGGATTCCTATGGGGCGTATCTCAGACATTCCGGAGGAAAATCCGCCAATGCCGTGACATTTTCAGGCTCGGCGACCTCCTACAAAAACAGGAACAGGCAGCTGCGTTACACTGAACCGTTCATGCCATGGCGCACGGCTTCCACCGGTGAGTGGAACAGCTTTTAAAGTTCAAGAAAGGACAGGAGAATGATGATGAAACCCGGTTTGCTATGTTTTTTTCCGGCGCTTGCTTTTCTGCTTGCGCTTTCGGCCGCTGAAATTGTCATAAAACCTGAAAATTCAGTGATTTCTTATTACAATTCCAGGGACAGGATCGTTGCATTTGATCTGAAGAAACATCTCGATCTGATCTTTTCCTCGAATATCCCTGTCACAAGCGACGGGAAGCCTCCGGAAGGAAAATTCGTTTTCCATGTCGGAAAGCTTCCCCCGGATGCGAAGGCGGAGTTCAAACCCGAGGAGGCAAGATGGCTTGCGACGCCTGAAGGCATATATTTTTACGGGGACAGGAATTCCGGTTCCCGGCACGCTGTGTATAATTTTCTTGAGGACGAACTCGGGGTCCGTTGGCCGGAGCCGGGGGAAATCATGTTTATCAGGCCTTCTCCAATTGTTCTCGGGAAGGTTTCCGGAGCATGGACTCCGCCTTTCAGAGTACGAGGTATCCGCGGACGCGACCCGGAATACCGCCTCTGGTGCATGCGCATGTGCTTTGGAGGGCACGACCAGCCGCAGGTCGGACATGCTTTCACGGACTACTGGGAAAAATTCGGAAAAACCAATCCTGAATTTTTTGCTCTCAACTCTTCAGGCAAGCGTGCTCCGGCGCTTAAAAGCGGGAATGATACGGATAACCCGGCCGCGTTTCATGGGAAGAATTCACAAGCGGTAAAGATGTGCGTTTCTTCCGAGGCGCTCCACCGGAAGATTGTGGAGAAATGGAATTTCAAGGAAAAGCGCTACATCAATATATGCGAGAACGATTCCCCGCCGATTGAGTTCTGTTCCTGCGAAAATTGCAGAAAACTCGATCCGGTGAGAGCAACGCTTGGAAATTACTACCCGGATTTCCTTACAGATCGCTATGTATATTTTGCAAACGCCGTGGCAAAACTTGCTGTTGCAAAACGTCCTGATGCAAGAGTGTGCTACTATGCATACAATGAAACCGAACGTCCGCCCGTGCGGGAAAGGATATCCGCCAACCATACAATAGGGATCGTTCCGACAGTATTTACCGTGGAAGGAACAGAAAAACTTCTTTCGGGCTGGAAGAAGGCCGGAGCAACGGAATTTTTCTGGAGACCGAACCAGCATACATACTTCAATTCAGGCTGCATGCCTTTCGGATTCGAAAAGCATTTTTTCAACATACTCTGCCTGACGGTAAAACATGGAACGATTGGCTTCGACTACAGCAGCTTCCGTTCTCATCCGACGCTCAGTCTCAGCGATTATGTCCTTGCAAAAGGCATGAAGGACCCGTCCAGAAATTATGAATACTGGCTTGATCATTACTGCTCCGCTTTCGGAGAGAGTGCGCCGTATGTAAAGGAGTATCACGAGTATTGGCGCAGAAACTGGGAAAAGAGGATCGCCCCGCATCTGGACGAAATATTGAAAAAAGGAAGATATTACAATTTTGTTCGCGGAATGATGTGGGGCGAGCTGGCGAAATCCTTCGAGGAATCTGATTTCGACGCAACGGATAAGATCCTTGAAACCGCTCTTTCCGGGAAGCTTTCCGATTCTGCCCGCGGACATATTGCAAAGATGCTCCTTGCCAACAAACATGCCAGACTTGTATACAGATCGATCGCCCTCAAAAGCGACGAGAATTCTCTCGCTCTGCTGAAGTTCAGGGAGAAAAACAATATCCCGATCCTGTTCGGGAGGGAAGAGAAATGGGGGGATCCCTGCGAGATCAAGACCATTTTGGCGCTGAGGGAATATGATCCGCCTTTCATCCGGACGAATCTTTTCTGGTACTTTAAACTCGACCCCTCCGATACGGGGGTGAAGGAAAAATGGTTTGAAGCCAGCGTCAAAACCTTCTCGAAGAACTGGGACGGAATGCTTCCGACCGACAGTTTCTGGGAGAATCCTCCCCCGCGCTGGAAACAGGTTTCCCCGGAACTGCGTGGAAAACTCAAGAATTATGACGGAACAGGTTGGTATGCAACCGGGCTCAAAGTTCCTGCGGAGTGGAAAAACCGCGACGTCTATCTTTATTTCGGAGCCGTTGATGAGTCCTGCTGGATTTACGTCAATGGGAAAGAGGTCGGGAAACATATTTTCAAAAACTCCTATGACTGGACTGTTCCTTTCGGCATCCGGATCAATGACGGGATTACGAACTGGGATTCATCCGTTTACCAGAACATAATTGTCCGCGTGGAAGACAAAGCCGGAATGGGCGGCATCTGGAAACGGGTCTGGCTGGTTTCCAAAGCGGGCAAGTGAGAAACGGCGAACGGCAGGAAAGCATGGACCGGGGACGGGCGGAATTCGTCTTTCCCCGTTCTTCCATCCGTGGACAAAAGAAATCTACTCGGTCAGGAATTTGTCCAGATTCCGGAGTCCCCGTTTGACGGCTTTTTCCACAGTTGTGTCCGAGGGGATGATTTTGGAGGCTTCCTCTTTGAGCGTTTTCAGGATGGACGCGTTGAGGGTAAGAAAATCCCGCGCCGCCGAAAGAAGGTTGACGGACGGCTGGTTGAGGGTGCCCTCGAAGTTCAACGGCACTTTGATTCCGCAGATGATGAGCAGGGTTTTGATGTTCAGATTCCCGGTGGGCATGTCCAGCGTTCCCTGAATGGATTCCAGTTCGATGTCTTTCCCGCTCAATGAAATGTTCCGGATGTTCAGGACGCCATGGTCCGCTGCGAGATCCGCGGTCACTTTGTCGAAGTCCAGGTTCTTCCGGCCCGTGACGGCCTCGTTGATGGAGGCAAGACCGGCGTTTACCTCTTTTTTGAAATCCAGTTTCAGCCTTGCCATATTGATGAAGGAGGGCAGGGCTTCCAGCGGGATCATGACCAGCTTGAAGAGACGGCTCCTGCTGTCCAGGTCGACCGGGAACGACATGGCCTCCGCTTGAAGCTTGAGTTCCCCGGTGAGTTCGGACTGGAGGGATTCCGCGGTGAAGTTGCGTCCTTCGAAATGGAAATCGGCCAGCCGGACGGTCAATTCCGCTTTTTTATCCTGAAACAGGAAAGAGAGCAGCGGGCCCGCATTGAAGTCCTGAATCTTTCCCTTGCATTGGAATTTTTTGCCCAGTTCGCCGGACAGCGTGAGCTTGCCGAGGGTTTGTTTGTCCTTGAGGAGGAACAGTTCCGAATTCTGGAGCCGGAAGGTGCCGTCTTCCAGGAATTTCCCGTCCGTGGAAAGATTCAGGCGGAGTCCCATTTTGGCGGGGAAAGTATAGTCGTTCAGCAGGACCAGGTCCATGACCCCGGTGTCCAGCTTGACATGAAACGCATCCAGGCCGTAATCGTCATCCAGCACGAAAACGGCGTTCATCCGGAAGGGAAGCGAATGGATGTGCAGGGGGGCGTTCGGGGTCGGGAACGTCTTGATTTCCGCATCCGCTTCCAGCGTGCATTTTTCCCGGGGGAGGAGGCGGTCGCCCTGAAGACGGCGGATGGTCCACTGCTGCCGGACCGCGTTCAGGGGATCGGTCAGCACAAATATGACATTTTCCGCCTTGAAAAAATGCATGACCAGCACCGGCTCCGTCGCGGGAGATGCGGAAGATTCCGGCGACGGGGCGGAGGAGGATGCGGAAGGCGTTTCGGCTGGCTGGCTGCGGATAACCAGTTTCATGTTTGAAACATGGGTGTCCTTCAGGTCGATCGTGCCCTTGAACAGTTTCCCGAGACGGACTCCGGTCGTGGCGGTCCCCACGTCGATGACCGTTCCGCTTCCGTCGGAATAATGAAAGTTCTTCACCCCGACCCGGAACGGGACAAAGCTTTCGATGCGCAGATCGGAGGCTTCCATCTTCGCGTCGGTCAGGCTCGCCGCGAGCGGCAGCCAGAACGAACGCAGTGCATAGGGCGTCAGAGCGGAAACGGCCGCCAGGCAGACGGAGAGGATCCCGATGCAGAAAATCCAGAGAAAAAGCTTCCACTTCCTGTTTCGTTTCGAAACGGGTGCGGAAGCCGGAACGGAGCCTTCCCCGCCGTTTTTCATGGAAGCACCGGCTGTTGCGGAGAAGCCATCGTGATGACCGACATGTTCTTGAACAGAAGATTGATGTTTCTTCTCGGACTGTTGGTTTTGCGGATCTCTTCCAGCGCGGAAAGCAGTTTGCAGAGATTCCCGGAAATGTCTTTTTCCGGCATGACGACCCGGAAAAGCTCGCCCTCGCTGAAATTGTTCTTATAGTAGATCGCACAGGAGAGCTGACCGGGGACAAGGATGGAGATGCTGGCGATCTTGATGTCCGGATAGGTTGTCTTGGTCAGCATGATGAGCTCGACGGCGCTTTCCAGCTTCCGGATACAGGTGCCGGGCGCATACTGGGTGATGTTCTGGAGCCCGACGATGACCGGAAGACTGTAGGAGATATCCATGCAGCGGTTCTTGTTCATCAGGATGGATTCGGCATCCACGACGAACGGCAACTTCGGACTGTTGACCAGGGCGATGGGAATCCGTTCCAGAATGGAGATCGTCAGGGTGTCCGGAAGGATTCGCGTGATCTTCACCTGCTGGATGGAGGGTTCCCTTTGCAGCAGACGCCCGCGGAGTTCCCCCGGGTCCAGGCTGAACAGATTCGTGAGGCCCGGCTGGATGCGGAGGATTTCGCAGAGGAGGTCCTTCTTGTCCTGCCAGAATCCCTTGCTTTCCACACGGACGTCGGTGATGGTGAAGCGCTGGTTTCCGGAAAACATGCTGGAAGACGTCTGCCAGACCAGCCCGACCGACCCGCCGGTCAGCAGAAAGATCAGGAGGACGGCCAGCCAGATTTTCACAGACCTTTTTTTAAGAAACTCGAATTCCGGTAATTTCATCGAAGCCTCGTTTCAGTGACGGATCACACATCCAGATGTTTTGACTGCCGGTGGTATTCCTGAATGCTGCACACTTCCATCCGCTGCATGATCCGCAAAGCCTTCAAGCCGTCGATGGCGGCATGCAGTCCTTTCAGGGTCGTGGTGATCGGAACCCCTTTGATGACCGCATGGGCGCGCATCTGGATCTCGTCGATGCGCGGCGTCACGCCGGTGGAAGGCGTATTGATGATCCATTTTAACTTATGCGAATTGATGTAATCGATCAGGTTCGGATGCCCCTCGGAAATCTTGAACATCGGATTGACGGAGATGCCCGCCTCCCACAGCTTCGTGGCGGTTCCGCACGTGGCGTGGATGACGAAGCCGAGATTGATGAGGTCCCGGGCGTAGGGGACGATGTCGTCCTTGTCCATGTCTCTCACGCTCAGGAAGATATCTCCGCCTTCCGGGAGAGCGTTCCCCGCTGCGATCTGGGTTTTGAGATACGCCATTCCGGGATTCAGGTCGATGCCCATCACTTCGCCGGTGGACTTCATTTCGGGGGTAAGCACGATGTCGATCCCCGGGAACCGGACAAACGGGAAGACCGCTTCCTTGGCGCTGTAGTGGTTTGGAATGACCTCCCGGGTGAACTGGAGTTCCTTGAGCTTTTTCCCGGTCATGACCAGCGCGGCCAGCTTGGCGAGCGGAACGCCGATGGCCTTGCTGACGAACGGGACGGTCCGGGAGGCGCGCGGATTGACTTCCAGCACGTAGACTTCGTTTTCCTGGACGGCGAACTGGATGTTCATGAGCCCGCAGACATTCAGCGCTTTGGCCAGCACGAAGGAGTCGCGGCGGATCTTTTCGAGCACCGCTTTGGAAAGGCTGACCGCCGGGATGACGCACGCGCTGTCGCCGGAATGGATTCCGGCCAGCTCCACGTGTTCCATGACGGCTCCGATCACGCAGTCCTTTCCGTCGGAGATGCAATCCACATCCAGCTCCACGGCGTCCTCCAGGAAGCGGTCCACCAGGACCGGACGCTCCTCGGAGGCCTCGACCGCCTCCGTCATGTATTTGCGCAGGGATTCCTCGTTGTAGACGATGACCATGGCGCGCCCGCCCAGTACGAAGGAGGGGCGCATCAGGACGGGATACCCGATCCGGTCGGCGACGGCAACGGCCTGTTCGATGTTCGTCGCGATTCCGCCGGGCGCCTGCTGGATGTGAAGGTTTTCGACCAGCCGGTTGAATTCGTCGCGGTCTTCCGCGCGGTCGATGTCCGCGGGAGAGGTGCCGATGATCTTCACGTCGCAGGCTTCCAGCTGCTGCGCCAGTTTCAGCGGAGTCTGGCCGCCGAACTGGACGATGACGCCGTCGCACTGCTCGCGTTCGTAGATATGAAGCACGTCTTCGAGGGTGAGCGGCTCGAAGTAAAGCTTGTCGCTGGTGTCGTAGTCCGTGGAAACGGTTTCCGGGTTGCTGTTGACCATGATGGTCTCGAAGCCGGCCTTCCGCAGGGCGAAGGACGCGTGGACGCAGCAGTAGTCGAACTCGATGCCCTGGCCGATCCGGTTGGGACCGCCGCCCAGGATCATGATTTTCTTCTTGCCGGAATTCCTGACCGGCTCGTTGTGGTCGCCGTAGGTGGAATAGTAATAAGGCGTGTAGGCCTCGAACTCGCCGGCACAGGTGTCCACCAGGCTGTAGACCGGCATCAGTCCGATGTCTTTTCTCGCCTTGAAGACGGAAATCTCATCGGACTTGAGAAGATAGGCGATCTGGCGGTCCGAATAGCCGAATTCCTTGATCTGGCGGAAAAAGGCGGGGTCCTTCCGGAGCTTGTCCAGCGTTCCGGCGGAGGCGATTTCATCTTCAAACGCGGCCAGTTCCTGAATCGAACGCAGGAACCACGGATCGATGCCGGTGTATTCGTAGATCTGTTCGACGCTCCAGCCCCGCTTGAAAGCCTCGCGGATATGGAACATGCGGGCGAAGTTCGGACGGATCAGCTCGCTGCGGAGCTGTTCGTCGGTCATCCCGGAATACTTGCCGTCCTTGCCGTCAACGCCCAGCCCGGCGCGCCCGACCTCCAGCGAGCGGAGCGCCTTCTGGAGCGACTGCTTGAAGGTCTTGCCGATGCTCATGGTCTCGCCGACCGACTTCATCTGCGTGGAAAGGGTGTTGTCGGCGGTCGGGAATTTCTCGAAGGCGAAGCGGGGGACTTTGGTGACGACATAGTCGATGGCGGGCTCGAAACAGGCAGGAGTCTCGCGGGTGATGTCGTTCATGATCTCGTCCAGCGTGAAGCCGACCGCGAGCTTGGCGGCGATCTTGGCGATCGGGAATCCGGTCGCCTTGGAGGCCAGGGCGCTGGAACGGGACACGCGGGGGTTCATTTCGACGATGACCATGCGGCCGTCGCGCGGATTGATTCCCCACTGGACATTGGAGCCGCCGGTTTCGACGCCGATGGCGCGCATGACCGCCAGCGAAGCGTCGCGCATTTTCTGGTATTCGCGGTCGGTCAGCGTCTGGGCCGGGGCGACGGTGATGCTGTCGCCGGTGTGGACTCCCATGGGATCCAGGTTTTCAATCGAGCAGACAATCACCGCGTTGTCTTTTTTGTCGCGCATGACTTCCAGCTCGAATTCCTTCCAGCCGATGATGGATTCCTCGATCAGCACTTCGGAGTTCATGCTGGCGTTCAGGCCGCGGGTGACGATCTCCTCGAATTCCTTTTCATTGTGCGCAATGCCCCCTCCGGTTCCGCCCAGCGTGAAGCCCGGACGGATGATCAGCGGCATGGAGCCGATCCGGGCGGCGACGTCGATCGCTTCCTTCATATTGTGCGCGGACCCGCTTTTCGGCATGTTCAGCCCGAGCGAAGCCATGGTCTCCTTGAAGAGCTGGCGGTCCTCCGCCCGGCGGATGACCTCGGCTTTCGCCCCGATCATTTCCACATGATAGCGGTTCAGAATTCCGGAATCATAGAGTTCGAGCGAGAGATTCAGGGCGGTCTGTCCGCCGAGGGTCGGCAGAAGGGCGTCCGGACGTTCCCGGCGGATGATCTCGTGAAGGATATCCTTGGTGAGCGGTTCGACATAGGTGCGGTCCGCGAAATCCGGATCGGTCATGATGGTGGCGGGATTGCTGTTGACGAGCAGGACTTCGTAGCCTTCTTCCTTGAGGGATTTGCAAGCTTGCGTTCCGGAATAATCGAATTCACAGGCTTGTCCGATGATGATCGGACCGGAGCCGATGAGCATGATCTTTTTGATATCGTTTCTTTTTGGCATGGGGCACATTCCAATTCTGGGGTATTTTTACAGCTTCCGGGAATTCCGGCATGCTTCCGGAGTGATAATATATCACCGGATTTGTTTTTTTTCCACAGGGAATTTTTGAAAATGGTAATTTTCCGGAAGGAAAGGCGGTTTTGCGCCTGATCCGGACGGGTTCCGGAATGCAACCCGGAATCCGTTTCTCCCTTTTCCGGATCGGAATGCGTGCGGAAACCTGTCCCCGCGGAGGAACTTCCTGTCATCCGGTTGAACCCGTCGTATGTCCGTATCAATGTCATTTTCGTTGTTCCGCCCTCCGCGAATGTTACCGTATACAATTTTTTTCAAATTCCATAAATTTCACGGACCACGTACATTGCATAAAAAGAAAAGCAAGGTGGATACCGTAAAAACTTGAAAAATTTGAATAGCCAGAATATATTGGCTGAATATTCTTCGACAATCATAGATGGAAAGCAATCATGAATTACTTCTATATATTGTGGGCAATCGTCAATCTTCTTCTGTTACTTTTGTTTCTGCTTTCGGCTGACGGCTTGTTCCGGAAACCAGAAAGAAATTACTCTTTCACGTAAACCGCCTCTAAAAGTCAAACAATCATGAACCAGGATTTGTAAAATGCAAAAACCATATCGGTATTTTCCAATTTTTCTGATCTGCATATTTTTATTTGCCGGGATTTCCTGCGGAGAGGAAAACCAAACGACTTCAGACCGGCATCAACTCGACTCGATGGGGATATCTCTTTATTCTTTGTATGCATAAAAAAGATATCCCCCAAAAAAGGTGTTATTATGGCGTAACAGATGGAGAAGAACGATGAAATTTTTATTGTTTTTTTTGGTTTTATCGGTAGCAGGATTCTGCATTTTCCTGACTATACATGTCCTGCCTGAAAATAATAATGAACTAAATCTATTAATCCAGGAATATCAGAAAGCTGATTCAAATAAGAATATAGAAAAGCTAAAAAAAATTTCCATTCAATTTTCGGAGCTTGCTTCAAAAGCCAAAGGATACCGTCAGAAACTTTATATTGGTATGCAATTTTACCTTGATGGACAGATTGCTGAATATGCTAATGATGTCGAAAAAGAAAAATCCTTTTATACGAAGGCATACCCTTATTTGTATTCGAAGAATACTGCAATTTGGGATATAAAGTTGTATATCGCTAGAAAATTATCTGAAATATATATGAAAGAAAAAAAATATGAATTGATGGATCGCTGGCTTGCGAGAATCGATTCCGTATTGAAAGAAATGGATTCTTTAAAGGTGGATGGGCGCAACGAAATCACAGCAGTTTATCATAAAGAAAAAGCATTTATTCTTTTAGATTCCAATGACATATCACGAGCTACACGAGAAGCTGAAATTTCATGGGAAATTTATCAGAAGCATCCTCAAGATATTTCTCGAACCACTTTACGACATCTTTTTTACTTGAAAGCAAAAATTGCAATGGCGCGGAAAGAATACCTTGCCGCCATCAACTATATCTCTTTTGCCTTAAAAAACTGGATCGATGAAGACGGACTTTTTCCATCTGGTTTTTACAAGATATTTGTTGATGCTCATCTGAAAAATGGAACTTCTGAGGAAGCAGTTCAAACGCTGAACCACATCCTTACCCACCCTCTGTTATATAAGCATGACAGAGCCAGAGCTGAATATATGAGTTTGTATTATTTAGCACAAATTTACCAAAAGAACGAAAAAAATGCTCTTTCAAGAAAATATGCTGAACAAGCCATGCAATATTCTTTGCCTGTCGAAATCCGTGAAAACTTAAAATCTATTTTTACTCCCCAAGAAGAATCTTATCACGCTCGGCATTGACTTTAAAAATTTTCCACCATGCCCCATTTGTGCCCAGTGCTTTTTCCGCTTCATCGATGATCCGGAGGGCATAATTCCGGACTTTTTCCATGATGCCGGTCGTCATTTTGAAAAATTCAAAATACACGCCGATGATTTTTCCGGCGATCGGCAACTCTTTGTGAAATCCGATGTCCTCAAGAAGCGTGATGAGTTCATCCATCGAAGCCTTTGCCTGGAACATCGCTTCCACTTCCTGCCGGGGAGTGATGTCGTTTCTGGAAAGCCGGCGTTTTTCCGCCTCCGCCCTGCGTAAAAGGTTGGCTGTTCCCATAACGATTTCCATTCCCCGGGTGAGTTTCGCTGTCTCCTGCTGGACTTTCTGGACAACGTCCATGATTCCCCAAAGTTTCCTGCTGACGTCCAGAAGGACATCGTTCTTATCAAGAAACCGTTTGATTTCCAGTTCCGACAAAGCGCGCTTATAGGCGCTCCGTGAATTGACCGGAATATAGCAGGCTTTAAAAATTTTCTCCGCGGTGAGAGCATTTTTGTCCGAACGGTGCACCTGAATATATTCACAGATTTTTTTGTATGTATTCAAATCGGTAAACATCCGGGCCGCTTCTTTCTCGATGAGTTTACAGAATGGAACAATGTTTTTGTCATTCAGGGGGACGTTATCGTTTCCCATTTCCAACCTCCATGGATTCCAGGTTCATTTCAAAAAGTCGCCGACATTTTTGCATTCAGGAGCAGTTTCCATCCCCGCAACTCAGGCCGCAGGGGAAGTTTTTCCGACGAGATTAATTGAACAGGGATATGATTCAGTTTCAACGGCATGCCCGGAACCGATCCTTTCAGGGCTGTCATGACTTTTTCATGCGTGTCCACGGCGGCGGTCTCGCAAGCTGGCACACCGTTCGTCTCCGCCAGAAGGAAAACATGATATTCGACGTCCTGAATGAGACCGCCGAATTGCGGATCGGCAAAAACATCTCCGGAAGAGACCACCGCCGCGGGAAACCTTGCAAGATCGTCCATGACATTGAAAAGCTCCGAGAAGATGGGAACTCCATACAATGTCCGGACCTCGCTCAACAGAGGATTCCCCTGTGAATCCGTCAGAGCGGAGAGTTGCGCCTTGATGTCGTTGAGCGTTTCTTCCATTTTCGGAAAATTCATTTTCAGACTCCTTTCAAACCATAAAATGATGTCGATATGCGACCGGAATGATCGCATTTCCATATTATATGCAGAGCGTCAAATAAAAAAATGCGGATTTTCCGGAAAAGAAGATGTGGAAGCCGCAAGTGAAAAGAAGAAAAGCAGCGGATTGTGTGCTGAATGAGGCAAAACGGAAATTATGAGAAAAAATGAAAAAAGCTTTTATTCGTAAAAGAACGGATGAATCAAATTCCTCCGGGATAACCGACATTACCGGTACGGGAGAGAAGGCCGCGCAGTTCTTCCGCGCGGCTTTCGGCGGGACAGTCTGCCGGATCGACGCCGGTGCCGTCGAGCGGAATTTTTGTCGCGCCGGAATTACAACCCGTCGGATGAAAATTGAAAAATGGTCGTCTCCAGCTGATCTTCGATCCTTCCTTTTCCGAGAGGCCGCGTTTCCCATTTGCGTCCGGGACCTTCCACTTTTTCTTCAGGAAGGAAATTTCCGAACCGGAGATTTTCCCGGGACGGTGCCACGATCCGGAGGGCGCTGCCGACCGGCTGGGCGGAAACGACAATCCCCCGCTTCAGTTCATCGCCCGACCACAGGAGCTTGCCGGAAGGCGAACGCTGGCAGGCCATGGAAACCGGCTCGTAAACAACCGTACCGTCGCGGCAGAGGGAAGGCGGCAGTTCGATCCGGAGAGTCCGTTTTTGAGCAAGGTCGAAGTTGAAATAGCTGACCAGCAGTCCGTCATGGAGCCGGTGGACCCGGCAACGCCAGAACGTTTCCGGAGGATTGCCGAAATAGACCCAGGGAGCCGCGAGGGAATCATCCCGGGGACGCTGTTTTTCCGGAATGAAATAATCATGGAAAGAGCATTCGCCGCTGATGTCCTTCCCGTCAAGGTAATAGGCTTCCGTCCGGGCAAGTTCATGGGCCAGACGCATGTATTCCAGTTGGGTCAGCGCATCGACGGGCGCCCCTTCGAGAAGGATCCCTTTGGCTCCGGACGAAGCATGTGCCAGCGCGCTGATCCGTGCGAGGCGCGGCCAGTCGTCGAGCCCGAGGGGACGGCGCTGGAAGTCTGCCAGAAGACGGCGCGACACCCAAGACCCCGCGTAGAAGGCAAGTCCTCCCACCGAACCCGTTTTCGGAATCACCGGGATTTTCAGTTCTTTTACGGAAACGGCCACCTGTTCATAGGCTTTGAGCCCGGAAAACAATGCATCGGGCAGGACAAAGTCAAACTCCGCTTCCTTCATCAGACGCGGATCTTCACAGAAAAGGGTTCGCCCGCGTCCCAGTCCCGGAAACACAAAATCGGTCTCGATATATTCAAAATCCATCCCGCTTACTATCTTTGGATTTCCGGCGCGCGCCATTTCCTTGAACATTTTGAACATCAGCGCCGACTGGTAATGACGGAAATAAATCCATTCCTTCGTATATTTCCGCGCCAGTTGAAGGGGCGTCAGCCCGGAAAGGGCCTCCGGATCAAGGCGGGCGAACGCGGCGAAATTTTTCCGGCAGTCCGCACAGTAACAACCATGGAACGTCTTACCTTCCCAGTCATGCCACATATAGTCGATTTCCTTGAAACGCGCAAAAGCCTCTTTGAGCCGCCGGTGGAGCGCGGTGTCCGTCCGTAAAAGATAACTGGGGCAAAAGCTGTGCTGCGGATTGTTGCCCTCGTACCTCACCTTGCCGTTGAGGAGGGTCCAGACCGAACCGGGCACGGGATTTTTCAGGTTTTCCATGGCTTCCTTGCGCAGGAAGTCATAGGGCGCGTGAAGCCTGAATCCGAGGCCGCGGAGGTGTTTTTTGAGTTCCGGCATTTCCGGCTTCATGTAGGGAGCCGTCTCCGGGCCGGAAAGCACTGTGATTCCCTGCGCCTTGAACATCGCAAGATAGGCTTCGCGCTGGGCCGCATCCGCCCAGACCAGATGCCGGAGCGGAGTGTGGGAATACCAGAGTCCGATTCGTTTTGGAACGTCCCGGTTGGGCGTCCACGGCAGGATTTCACCGTGTCCGGTAAAGAGTTCGCCCGGTTCCGTTCCCGGTTTCTGAAGCTGCCAGCGGTAGATGAACGGCGTGGCGGCGGACACTTCGGGGGTCTTCAGATACAAATACAGCTGATGATGTTTGATGCTGTCGAAGAGATTCTTGTCGCAGACGAAGGTGATCGGATCGGGCGCCTGGAGAAGGTAGCGGCGTCCGGGACGGCCTTCCAGCGAAATGGGTTCCGTCTGGAAGGAGGTCTGGACGGAGCGCGGAATCCAATAGTTGAAAACGACGGCCTTCTGAAGCTCGATCCCTGCCGGAAGGTCCAGCCGGAACCGGAGTTCTTTCATCGGCGGGGCGCCGTCTTTCCGCTGATAAAAGAGAACCGCCATCGGATTGGGAAAATTGCCGAGCAGGAACATTTTCCGGTCGTCGCGGTACAGCGTGGGGTCCCAGAAGACCTGAATGGCTCCGTCCAGCCCGGTTTTCCGTTTGGGCTTCACCGATGCGTCCGGATACAACGCATTCAGGGATTTTTCCGGGTCCGCGCCGACAAACAGAAGTTTGAAACGGAAATCGAGGGTGTCTCCGGGCTTGACCTCCTGAATTTCTCCGAACGGTCCCTTGTTGAGTTCGTATCCGAAACGGCAGCGTCCGGGCATCTTCCGGTAATTGCGGAAAATTCCGGCGCCCGTCTTGCGGTTGTTTTCCACGATCACCAGGAGGCCGCGTCCCGAGGAGCGGTCGAAAATCCCGTGAAAGAAATCGTAACTTTTATCGAGGTTGGCGAGAAGCCCGGCGGTGTCGGCAACATTCAATTCCCATTCTTCGCTGTGAAGCACGGCATCGGCGGAAGGCGCGCCGGAAACGACCGGCATGCGGAGAATGCCGATCCGCAGCGGCTGTTTGATGGTGAGGCGGAGCCGGACGTCCGCCGTGTCGGAATTTTTTTCCAGCCTCAAGGTCTGGACGCAGGAATAGGCGGTTCCTTCCCGATGGATCGTAATTTCTTCGCCTCCGGCGGTTGCCTTTTTCCGGGTCGAAATAACCACGGATTTTTCTTCGATGGCGGTCGGGTGGAGAAATTCGAGCAGTTTGATTTCCCGGATCAGATTGGAGGCGCCCGCGGGCGTCACTTCAACGAGGGTTCCATCTTCGACGGCCAGCCGGACACGGCCGTTGTCAAGCGTGAATTTTTCCGCCGCCGGGAGCGATCCCAGCGCGAGGAGGAGAGCAACGGCGGAAAAAAAATTCATTTCCCGGAATCCTTCATGTTGACTTTTTGAATACAGAACGCCGTGTTGTTGTATCCGCAGACGCTGACAATGATCGGTTCGGCAAGAGGAGCGGGTTTCGGGACTTCCAGAAGGAGTTTGCCGTCGATTGCGGCCGTGACTTTGCCGTCCGCCCAGCGGATGGCGAGCGTGTGCGCTTCGCCTTTTTTCCATTTCCCGATGTTCAGATTGACCGTTTTCCCGGCGACGGATGCGCTGAGTATCTGATAGGTCGGCGCTATGACCGAGTTGAAAGCCCACTGCGTTTTGTCCTGCCAGACAATTTCCAGAAGGGTCATGCTTTCCGTCTTTTGCGCATCCTTGTAGAATCCCATGTCCGCAATCGGGGCGACGGTTACTTCAATACTTCCCGTTTCCGCGGCGAATTTCGGAGGATTCTGTATTTGGAAACCGGCATATTTCCCGGGTTCCGCGGCGATGATGCCGCCGTTCTTTCCGGCGGGAAGAATCTCGATGTTTCGCATCCTTTTCCGGAAGGAATCCAGTTTTTCAGCGCCGGCCGTGAAGTCGATTTCGGTTCCCCGGACACCGAGGGCAGCCGCGAACAAAAGGATCGGGAGCAGTTTTTTCATGGGATCACCTTTTCTCTTTGGATAATTTCATGTTTCCATGACATGGATTTTCAATCTTTGCCGGGCGTCAGCATCGAGGTTTTGACGCTGTTTTTTCTCACGGCGCGCGCACTGCCGTCCGCAAACAGGGCGTTGGTCTGCTTGCTGTGGCGGAACGCCAGATAATTGGCCGCGGTCCACTCGTTCAGGAGATAGGAGACCGGTGAAACCGCCCCCGTTCCGTGATCGCCCGTGATCAGCGTATCCGAGTGGACTTTGGTCGCTTTCAGGCTGTTCGATGCATCGATGATGACATTGTAGTTGAACGCATAGTCGGTTCCGATCTCGCCCTGGTTGTGTTTTGTCTCCGACGGACAGTACTGGGTATCCCGGTTGTAAAAGGTATATCCGACCGGAAGCTTGAAGTAGTGATGCCGGAGGTATCTGGTGAAGTAAATCGACGGGGCTCCGTAAGGCCACGGAGGATAGTAGCACATGGTGGTCGGATAAAATTCGCGATTGTCGTCGATATACTGGAAAAAAACAAGGCCGTTCTGCTTGAGCTGTCCCAGGCATTTGATGGCCTGCGCGGAATTTCTAGCTCGGTTGAGGGCGGGCAGAAGCATTCCCGCCAGGATGGCGATGATCGAAATTACAATGAGAAGTTCTATCAATGTGAACCGTTTCCACTTCATTTTTGTGTCTCCGTTATTTTTGTGTTTTTGGTGGATTTGGATGAATGATTCCGTTCGGAGGAATTTTCCGGGACTTTTTTCCGGTGGATGAACCATGTGGGAACCCGGGTGTCGGACACCTCCCCGATGCGGCATTTTCCGGTGAGATGGCCGATCAGAAGTTCCACGGTGCGCCGGGCCATTTCCGCGCGGGGGACGGCGATGGTGGAACAAGTGTTGTAAACGGGATTGTTGTCGTAGCCGATGACGGCGGGCCGGTTCGGAATGCGGCGGTATTCGAATTCGCGTTCCAGCATGTTGGCCATGGTGTCGTTGCTGCAGAAGACCGCGTCCAGCGACTCGTAAAACTTGTCGTCCACCAGTTTGCGGATGGAAAAAACATCCTGCACGTGAAAGAAATTGTCCTCCCGGCAGAGGCCGCGTTCCCGGAGCACTTTCCGCAGAACATTCAGGATTGCTTCGGAGTGCATCCGCTCCGGCTCGAACAGGAGTCCGATACGGCGGCGACGGGACTTGAGCAGAAAATCGACCGCCTGCCGGTATCCGGTCTCCGGGTTCGGGTAAAACATGGCAGGGGTTGCGGAACTGGTGAAGTTCATCGTGACATACGGAAAACGGGCGGCGGACAGGGCGGGAAAAAGCGGCCCGAAAAATTCGGGCGTAAGAAAAACCGCACCGTCCGTATGGGCGAAATCCAGTTTTCCGGTAAGGAAGGAGACATTTTCATCCTGGACCGGCTCGAGCTTGACGTCATATCCGTGTTCACGTGCTTTCCGGATGACGCTGAAAATCACTTCCCATTGTGTCAGGCGCACGTGGGAATCGAAGTCCAGCGAACGCGGCGTCTGTGTGAAGAACGGCGGAAGGACCAGCGAGATCGTCTCATGACGGCGGATCCGGAGGCTCCGGGCGACCGGGTTCCCGCGGTATCCGCAGCTTTCGGCACATCGGCGGATCTGTTCCCGGACCTTCGGGCTGATCCGTCCGCGCGGCGGAACGGAAAGCGCGCGGGAGACCGTCGAGACCGAAACTCCGCATTTTTCCGCAAGGATTTTCAGGGAAACCAGATTGTCGGGCTGTCGGGACGGCATGAATAAAAATTCCTCCGATTTTTATTATGAGCAATCGATTGCTCTTTTTCATTATACAGCATTTCCCGGAAATGTCAATCCCCGTTTCAAAAAAAAACGTTTTTTTGTGAAATGCGTTATTGACGAAACTCACTCCCGCGTGTATTGTTCCGGATAGATTTTCCTGGCATGACGGCCGCGAGCATGCGTTCACTGGAAGTGCATTTTTTTCGGAAAGAGACTGTTTGGATGAATGTGATCAAAACTGAAATCGAAGGAATCCGGATTCTCGAACCGCGGGTTTTCGGGGATGCCCGCGGATATTTTTTTGAAGTCTGGAATGAGGAGAGTTTCAAGGAGGCGGGAATCGATGTCCGCTTTATCCAGGACAATGAATCCAAGTCCCGTTTCGGGGTTCTCCGCGGACTCCATTATCAGCTTCCGCCGTATGCCCAGGCCAAACTGGTGCGGGTGATCCAGGGCGCGGTGCTGGATGTCTCCCTGGACATCCGCAAAGGGTCGCCGACCTTCGGGCAGCATTTTTCAATCGAGCTTTCCGGCAACAACAAGCGTCAGGTGTTCATCCCCCGCGGATTCGCGCACGGATTCGTGGTTCTCTCCCCGGAAGTGATTTTCGCCTACAAGTGCGACAACCGTTACATGCCTTCCCATGAGCGCGGAATCGCGTTCGACGATCCCGACCTGAAGATCAACTGGGGGATCAAGCCCGCCTCCATGCTCCTTTCCGAAAAGGATATGCGCAATCCGCTGCTGAAGGACGCCGAACTGCCGGACGATGAGGGGCCGGAGGCTTCGTCATGAAGGTCCTGCTGACCGGAGGACGGGGCATGCTCGGCCGGACCCTGACGGCCGAGTTTTCCGACTTCGAGGTGATTCCGACCGATCTGCCCGAGGCGGATATCACCGATCCCGCCGCCATGGACCGGCTTCTGAAAGAGTTCCGTCCGGACGCGGTGATCCATTGCGCGGCCATGACCGCGGTGGACAAGTGCGAGACCGAAAAGGAACAGGCTTTCCGCCTGAACGCATTCGGCTCGGCGAATGTGGCGTCCGCGTGTCACCGCAATCGCGTCCGCCTGATCGCGATCTCCACGGATTATGTGTTTGACGGCGCCCTCGACCGCCCCTACAACGAATTCGACATCCCGAACGGGGGCAATACGGTCTACGGACAAAGCAAGTTCGCGGGAGAGCAGCAGGTCCGGTGCCTCTGCCCGGATCATGTGATTGCGCGCATCTCCTGGCTTTACGGAGCGGGCGGCCCCAGTTTTGTGCACGCGATGGTCAAGCTGGCCGACGGCTCCCGCCCGGAACTGAAGGTGGTCAACGACCAGATCGGCAATCCCACCAGCACGCCGGCCGTGGCGCGCAAGCTCCGCGAAATCCTGCGATGCCCCGGACTGGCGGGCACGTTTCACCTGACGTGCGAAGGGGAGGCCACCTGGTATGAGTTCGCATGCGAGATTTTCCGTCAGCGGGGAATTCCGCAGAAGGTGGCGCCGTGCAGCACTTCGGAGTTTCCGCGTCCGGCGCCGCGTCCGGCGAATTCCCGCCTGGACAAAATGATGCTGCGCTTGGCCGGGTTTTCGCCCATGCCCGACTGGAAGGATGCCCTGCGGGAGTTCCTCGCTTCCGAATTCTGATGCTGCCGGGCGTATTTTCCCGCCGTTTTACCGTGAGGGGGCCGATGGCCGCCGGAAGGGACGGGCCTGTTTTTTCCCCACTTGAAAAAAATACGCGGACGTGTATTGTAACTCCTTTCACGGCTTTATCGTCAAATTAACTTCAGGACAGAAACATGAGACTCGAAATGACTTCAAGCGCCTTTTTGTCGGGCAACTGGCAGGAACGCTTGAACGCATGCCGTACTTTTACGGATTCCGCCGGCTTCGAATTCGGAATCCAGCTCCACAATACCGCTTCCTCCGAACAGATCGACACCCTGGGGAAAACCGGGATCGTCCTCAGTGCGCACGGACCGCTGAACCAGCGCAAGAACTGGAACCTCGCCACCCGGAAAACTGCGGAGACCTTCCGGGCGATCGACGAGAACATCCGTCTGTTCGAACGCCTGAAAATCGACCGGATCGTATTTCACGGCGCCATGATGTCCGACGAGTGCCCGGACGCGTTCGGACACGGGAAATCGTATCATGAGGCCATGGCTCCGGTCTTTCGTCCGGAGCTGGCTCTTTTCGAGGGGCAGATGTACAATTCGGACTTCACGAATCTTCCGGAATTCGCGGGCCGGATGGCGCTTCTCAAGGAGAATCTCGAGGTTCTGCGGGTCCGGTATCCGGGGTTCCTGCTCTGCCTCGAAAACGACTTCCCGGCCTACGGCAGCGCCGGAATGTTTTTCCATGACATCGGGCGGCTCGGACATCCGCTTTGCCTGGACACCGGGCACCTCTGGATCGCCGCCCACCTGATGGACCGGGACTTCCATGCGGAAATCGGCACGGCCCTCCGCTCCGGCAATGTCCGGATGTGCCATTTCCACGCCTCGGTCTACGATAATTCCATTCCCAAGAACAAATGGTCCGACGGACATAAAAAGCTTTCCACCCCGAACCCGAAAATGAATCTGCCCCGCGTTGCAAAAAAAATTCTCCGGGGCGGCGTGGATAATTTCGTGCTGGAAATCCCGGAAGGCTCCGTGGAAGACCTGAAGACCCTTCATCAATGGCTGACGGAATAAAATGGAAACAATTCCATTGCGATACAACCCATAAAAAAAGGAAGAATCATGAACAGGGAAATACACAAGATTCTGAACCTCCTGAATTGCGGGACGCTTTCCTTCGAACCGTATGTCGTGGTCAAGGGAAAAGCGGAAAAAGCGTTGAAAGCCTCCTGCCGCATCCGGACGGAAAACGGGAAAGCGCGGCTTTCCTATGAATACGACGGCGGATTCAAGGATGATCTGTATCTGTGTTTTTCCGGGAAGGAAATCCTTTGCCGGCGCGTGTTCCGGAATGTCTCCGGAGAGTACCGGGATGTTACGGAACTGGGACTTGCCATCGGAGGGATCACCTTCGGAAAACCGCCCCGCGAGGACTTCTTCTACCACAACGAGAATCCGCGGATCTACGAGGTCATGACGTTTCCCGTGGACTACAGAAGGACCGCGGAGGATGCGAAGGATACATCCTTCGACGTTCAGGCGGGCAACCGCTGGGCGGACCCCGGCGTGGTCTGCGAACGGATCGGGCGCAGCCCCTACCAGCCGTTCCCGGCGATCCTGCTGAGCAATTACGGGACCTGCCGCGGACTGGTCCACGGCACGCTGAGCCAGCGGGTATTCTACCATAATTATCTCGTATCCCACGAGAACAATGCCGTCCAGCTCGAAATCTTTTCCGGGTTCAAGGACGTCGACGCCCTTCGTCTCGCGCCCGGCCGGACGCTGGTCGACGAGTGGTATCTGGGGACGACCGAACACTCGGACGATGTGGAGCGGATTTTCGAAGAATATGCGAATGTGCTCCGGAAGAAACTGCCGCCGATGTACGGCGCCACGAAGATCAACCGGACGAACATGGTCTGGGGCTCCTGGAACGACGGCATTTTCCGCAACATTCACGAGGAGATGCTGCTGGAGGAGGCCGAGTTCCTCCGGAAGAATTTCCCGACGGTCCACTGGATGCAAATCGACGACGGCTACGCGGTCAACACGCCTCCCGCCCACGGACTGGGGATGCCTTACGAGGGGCCGGACGGCGTGGACAAGAACAAGTTCCCCGAGGGAATGCGTCATTTTACCGACAAGCTCCGGGAAATCGGATTGCGCCCGGCGCTCTGGATCGGGGGCTTCTGCCCGATCCATACGCCCATTTTCAAGGAGCATCCCGAATGGTTTATCGATTATTCCTACCGCGTCAAGGAGTCCCAGCCGCTCGATGTAAGCGTTCCCGAAGTCCGCGAATACATGAAGAAGGCGCTGGACACGCTTTGTCTGGAATACGGTTTCGAAGGCGTCAAGCACGACTTCTGGAGCTATGCGTTCGAGGACAGCCACGATCTCTACCGCAACAAGGAAGCCTCCGGATACGAGTGGCGCGACTGGTGGCTGAAGGAAGTCCGCAAACGCATCGCCTCCGACGGCTATTTCCAGACGGGGTGCGACATCGTGATGGGCAATCCCTTCCTCGGCGAGTTCTTCACCAACTACCGCTACGGGATCGACATCGGCTCCGGCAACTGGGATTACGTCAAGACCAACTTCCTGTGGGGAATCGCCTGTTTCGCCACGCACACGGGCGACCTCTTCGTCCCGAACAGCGATTCCGTCGGCCTCTTCCCCGGCCTGAACGACACCGAAGCTATGTTCTGTCTGAACTACTGCATCGCGACCCACTCCATGGTGGAGATCGCCGGACGCCTGAGCAAACACGCTGATTCGCCCCGGTTTGAGACCTTGAAGAAAGCCGTGTGCAACCCGAACAACGGGCAGGACGTGTTTCTGGCCCGCTACGACTACCGCAACCAGAAAAAGAAAACGCCCGACATCCTGTATTTCAAGACGCCGCACTTCTGTCCGGCGGAAGGGCAGGCGGCGCTGCCGGTACGGACGGTCGGACTGTTCAACCTCGAGGACGCCCCGAAGATGGTTTCGTTTGCGCCGAAGGACCTCGCGCTGACGCCCGGAGAATATATTCTCACGGATGTCTGGAGCGGCGAACAGTTCCGTTTCGGCGGGGAGTTCTCGGTGGAGCTGCCGCCGCACGGGAGCCGTCTTTTCGCGGTCAGCCACGGACGCGGCATCCAGCTTCTGGACGCCAATGTCCGGATCAACCGGAGCGTGCTGGCCGGCAACCGTCTGAGCCTGGAACTGGATTACGGCGCGGACGCGGAACTGCGGTTCAACCAGAATCCGGCCTCGGTCTCCTTCAACGGTGCCGTCCTGGATGTCCGCTTTGCGGACGGAACCCTTTGCGTGAAAGCGCCCTCCGCGGGAATGCTGGAAGTTCACTGGTGATTCAGGGGCCGTCCAAGTCATTCGCGGAAGGTCCGGACTCTCTCCCGCTTACAAACTTACAAACTCAGAACTTCTGTTCGTAAGGATTTGCCGAGAAAGGATCAGTGTCCGCCCGGAGGATAAAGGACGCCCCGTAGTGGAAACGGCCTCCGTCCTTGAGGAATTTCACCAGCGTATGTTGGAGGCTGGTCCGGAGGGGAACGGTTCCGATTCCGTCACGGGCGGCCTTGACGCCGAAGCAGCGGAAAATGGTGTCGGCTTCCCCGGGGAAGGGGATCAGGTAAGCCCCGCGCTGGAACGCGAGGATATTGGAGTCCGGCGGGAGGATTTTCTGGAGCTGCGGGTCCAGAAGCCAGGAATCGCAGAAAAACGCTTTCCAGGGATACTCCGGCAGATATTTTGCGAAAAATTCCCGGGCCCGCCGCATGGAGTCCCGGCAGGCCTCCGGGTTCAGCGGCCCGCATTCCGGGATGTGGATGTTGATGACCGGATCGTTTGGCGACAGGACCGGGTCCCACTCCGTCTTGAGAAGTTCGGAGGGATACTTCTCCGCCCGGCCGTCCGGCGTGACCTTGTTTCCCGCCCACGACTGCGGATGATCCGCAAAGAAACTCATCCAGCTTCCGGGGGAGGGTACTTCCTGAAGGTCATCCGGAAGGCCGTCCGCGGTGAAACGGCAGGCGTCCGAAGTCAGGGCGACGGTCTCGCCGGTGGGGCGGTTGCGGAAGACCCGGACCTTGCCGGGAAAGCGGAGGCTCGTGTTGAACTGGAGGCGTCCGAAGCTGAGCAGCGTCAGGTTGATGTGGGTCTGGAACCAGCCGACCGCCATCCAGGCGAATCCGGGCGAACCGAAATTGCGTTTGTGGTGGGCGACCCAGACCGCCAGATCGCTGAAAACTTCATCGCGCATTTCCTCCGGCCAGCCGCGTTTTTTGTAGCGCTCGAAGGCCAGCGGCATGCCGGAAAGAATCAGCAGATAGTAGAAAATGCCGCGCAGGTCGTCGCCGAGAAGACGTCCGAGCTTCGGGTTCTCGGGCAGGACCTCCTGAAAAGGAAGCTCCCGGACGTAAAGGAGGTCGTGGAGTTCCCACAGCAGCCGGACGAAGGAATCCTTGTGGAGAAGGACTTCCTTCAGACGGAGGATTTCCTCGACGTCCTGCTCTTCGATACAGGCCATGGCGGAATATTTCCGGATGAAATCGTCACGCAGAAACGGGATGTTTTCCACACCCGGGAATTCGGCGGCCGGTCTCGTCATGTCAGGAAACTCCCAGCGCTTTTTTCACGGCGTCCAGCGTGGGGGGAATCTGGACGGGCTTGTTGGCGAAGGTTCCCTTGATTCCGTGACTGCCGAGGGTGTCCTTGTGATAGCCGATGACGGCGTCGGGGTCCTTGAGAATATTGCCGGTGAGGATGCCGATCACGGTTTCCCCGGAAGCGATCACGCCCTTGTCCGCCAGTTTTTTCGCTCCGGCAAGGGAGCAGCAGGAAGCCGGTTCGGCGCCGATCCCGGCCGCGTCGAGCTTGGCCTTGGCGTCCATGATCTCCTGTTCGGTGACCTGTTCCACGGTCCCCTTGCTCCACGTGACCGCGCGGAGGGACTTTTCCCACGAGACCGGGTTGCCGATCTTGATGGCGGTGGCGATCGTTTCAGGTTTTTTCACCGCCTTGAACGGCGTGTGCTGCGTCCACATCGTATAGAGCGGATTCGCTCCGGCGGCCTGGATGACGGCGATCTTCGGAATTCTGGAGAGGATGCCGAGTTCATGGAGTTCCAGGAGGGCTTTGCCGAGAGCGCTGCTGTTGCCGAGGTTGCCGCCGGGGATGACGAACCAGTCCGGCACCTGCCAGTCCAGCTGCTGGAGGGTCTCGAAAGCGATGGCCTTCTGTCCTTCGATGCGGAACGGATTGATGGAGTTCAACAGATAAATTCCCAGTTCCCGGCAGACCTCCTGGACCAGCGTCATGGCGTCGTCGAAATTTCCTTCGATCTGAAGGGTTTTCCCGCCGTAGGCGAGGGCCTGCGCGAGTTTTCCGTAGGCGATTTTCCCTTCCGGAATGAAGATCACGGACTTCATTCCGCTGACCGCCGCGTAGGAGGCCATGCTGGCGCTGGTATTGCCCGTGGAGGCGCAGGCGACGGTTTTCGCGTTGAAAAGTCTGGCCGCGCTGGCGCCGCAGGTCATGCCGCGGTCCTTGAAACTGCCGGTCGGATTTTCCCCTTCGTGCTTGAAGTAAAGCCGGGAAAGTCCGGCCCAGACTCCCGCCGAACCGGCCGGATACAGACGGGTATTGCCTTCCTGGCGGGTGACGATCTTGTCGTCGGGCGCATCGAGGATCAGCTCGCGGTAGCGCCAGACGCCGGAGGCCTCGATGCCGCGCTTCATGCCCCAGCGTTCTTCCCAGAGGGCCTTGAGGCGGATGCCGTCGATCCTGGACAGGTCGCGCTTCACATCCAGGATGCCGCCGCAGTCACAGGTATAGCGGAGTTCTCCGATGTCGTAGGTTCGGGCGCATCGGACACATTGCAGGCAGGAGTCGGTCTTGATCATGTTTCGTTTCCGCAGTTGTTTGGAGGTTTTATCTTCTTGCTATCTTGAAAATGTAAATCGCGCCGAAAATCTGATACAGGGCGGGCGGTATCCAGACCAGATACTGGGGAAATACCTTCGGCGTATCCGCCAGGGCGTCGGAGATCAGCACGCCGCCGAAGTAGGCGCCTGCCAGAAGCACGCTCAGGAACAGTCCGACGGAGGTCTCGCGGCGGCTGGTCCGGACCGCCAGCGGCATGCCGAGCAGGAGAAACGCGATGGGAGCCAATGCCAGCGCCACCCGCTGGTTGAGCTCGACTTCCAGTTCCGTCGTGGGAATGCCCCGTTTCTTGTCCAGGCTCAAGCGGGCGAGGATCTCCATGAACATCAGGAACTTGCCGCGCCGGGTCACGTCTTCCGAGTTGAAATTTTTTCCGTAGTCGATGGTGAAGGTCAGTTCCTTGGAAAAGGTGTGGCGCATCACTTTGCTGTCGCTCTCGCCTTCATACGCGGCGATGGTGGCATTCTGGAGGACCACGTTCAGCTGCTGTTTTTCTTTGTCGGCTTCCACCACCCCGCTGGCGGCGGTGATGTCCTGTTCCCAGGTTCCCTTGCTTCCCATCCGGTAGACTTGCACTTCCCGGATGATTTTGCCTTCCTTGCTGCCGATGTAGATCAAAAGGTCGTTGAACTTCACCGGGATTCCGGGTTCGAAAATGGCGGTCGGCTGGTCCACGAACACGTTTTTGACCAGCTGCCGGGCCTTGCCCAGGTAATGCGGACCGACCTGGAGTTGGAGATAAAGACAGATACAGGTCAGCAGGAACGCGATCACGATGATCGGCGAAACGATCTGGAGGATGGATACCCCGGAAGCCCGCATGGCGGTGATCTCGTTGTCCGCGGAAAGGCGTCCGAACACCAGCATGACCGAGACCAGCGCGGCCCAGGGGATGGTGAACGCCAAGACGATGGGCATGACGTAGAGAAGGAACATGAAGGCGTTTTGGGCGGGGACGCCGCTGGAAATGTATTCAAAAACCTTCATCAGTCGGGCGCCCGTCATTCCGAAGGTCAGAATTCCCATGGCCATCAGAAAGGTCGCAAGAAACGCTTTTGTCACATAGATGTTCAAGGTTTTCATTGCATGCCGCCCGGTTGTTCTCCCCTGTTCCATTTGAGTAAAGACCCGTACAATGTAGCATAAAAAACTCAAATGGAAAGGAATGAAAGCCGCCTTTTTTGAAGAAAAGACGAAAATAGTTTCGGGATTTTTCGCTTTTCAATTTGGAAAAATCGGGAATTCGTGGTATTGTAAGGGTTCAGTAAAACGTCTACAACAGGAGGAGTTTTCTTCATGAAGATTTTCAACTTCAACGCAGGGCCCGCGATGATGCCGGCCGCCGTCATGGAAAGGGCGCAGAAGGAGTTCTGCAACTTCAACAATACGGGGTGCGGCATCCTCGAACACTCCCATCGCGGAAGCGCGTTCCAGGGCGTTCTGGACAAGACCAACCAGAACATCCGCGACCTGTTCGGCGTTTCCGATGCGTATGACATCGTCTACATCCAGGGCGGCGCAAGCATGCAGTTCGCCATGATCCCGATGAACCTTCTCCAGGGCGCCGCGGATTATGTCGATACCGGCACGTGGTCCTCCAAGGCCATCAAGGAAGCCAAAGGCTTCGGCGAAGTCCGCATCGCCGCCCAGAGCAAGGACACCCAGTACGACCACATCCCCGCGTTCTCCGAATGGAAACTTTCCGACGACGCCTCCTATGTTCACATCACCAGCAACAACACCATCTACGGAACCCAGTATCCGTCGTTCCCGAAGACCAGGGCTCCGCTGATCGCCGACATGTCCAGCGACATCATGTCCCGCCGCGTGGACGTTTCCAGCTTCGGCCTGATTTATGCCGGCGCCCAGAAGAACCTCGGGCCCAGCGGCCTGGCCCTGGTCATCATCCGCAAGGACCTTGTCGGACGCACTCCCGCGAACGTCCCGACCATGCTCCGCTACGAAACCTACACCAGGGAGAACTCCCTTTACAACACCCCGCCCACCTTCGCCATCTACATGATCGGCCTGGTGACCGACTGGATGAAAGAGATCGGCGGCCTTGGAGCAATCGAAAAGAGGAACGACGAGAAGGCGGCCCTTCTCTACAAGGCCATCGATGATTCCGACGGATATTTCAGCACGCCGGTCAGGAAGGACAGCCGTTCCAAAATGAACGTGGTTTTCCGTCTGCCTTCCGAAGAGCTGGAAACGAAGTTCCTCAAACGGACGTCCGAGGCCGGCATGATCGGTCTCAAGGGACACCGCTCCGTCGGAGGCGTCCGCGCCAGCATCTACAACGCGATGCCGCTCGAGGGAGTTCAGAAACTGGTGGAACTGATGGAGAACTTCCGGAAAAACAACTGAACCGCAATTCGCAAGGCGGATGGCGTTTGCGCGCCCTCCGCCGCTCGTTCAATCCGGGAAAGGGAGGAATGCAATCGTGCTTCAAAGCCTGTCCGTCGTCAATGGCAAAATCAAGCAGGACCCCGCCGGATTCCCGCATCTCGACATCTATGTCAGTCCGGATGAAGCGGAACGCCGCCACCTGATCGACGTCTGCGGCGTGGACGAACATACGCTGCTTTCCTCCACCGACCCCGACGAGACTCCGCGTGTCGAGTTCGAGGACACCCATACCGCGGTCATTCTCAAGTATCCGAAGAACTATTCGGCCGAGGACAATTTCTTCTTCCGGGTCAAGTCCATGGGAATTTTCCTGTTCCCTCCCGACCGGATCGTGATCGTGGTGGACGACCAGGTCCCGCTTTTCACGGGGCGCATCGCCGGAAGCCTCCGCTCTCCCCAGGACGTCCTTCTCCGGACCTTTTACCAGACCATCCGCCATTTCGAGACTCATCTGCGGATCATCAACATGTGCAGCGACGAACTGGAGCACGAAATCAGCAAGTCCTCCGGCAACAAGAACCTCCTGGATATGTTCACCCTGGAAAAAGGGCTGGTCTATTATGTCAATGCGCTGAACGGCAACGGACGGGTCATCGAGCGCATGAAGGCCGCCGCCTCCAAGATCGGTTTCACCGAGGACAACCTGGAGCTGCTGGACGACCTGGCCATTGAAAACCAGCAGTTCCTGGATCAGGCGCAGGTCTATTCGCAGGTGCTTTCGGGACTGATGGACGCCCGGGCTTCCATCATCAACAACAACCTCAACATCATGATGAAGAACATGAACGCCATCGTGATCGCGGTTTCCGTTCCCACGTTCGTCACGGGGGTCGGGGGCATGTCCGAGTTTTCCGCCATGATCGGGCCGACGATGAAGTGGTATGTCGCCTATCCCCTCTTTTTCGGCGGCATGCTTTTTCTTGGATTTTTCATCTACTGGGTGATCCAGCGTTATTACAACAACCGCTGAAACGAAAAATGGAAAGGAGCTTTTTCCATGCCGATCTATGAATATCTCTGTTCCGACTGCAACCATTCGTTCGAAGCGCTGGTCCGCAATTCCAAAGAGACTCCGGCCGCATGTCCGGAATGCAAGTCTTCCCGCCTGAAGCGGAAAATTTCCACCTTCGCTCCCTCCGTCCCTGCCGGGCGCGGAGGCGGCTGTGCGCACGAGGCGGTCTGCCCCTCCGCTTCTCCCTCGTGCGGCTGCGGTGGCGGCTGCGGACACAAGCATGGATGACCATGAATAAAAAAGAGCTGACGGCGCTCATGAAGCAGCTCGGAGTCGTGCCGAGCAAAAGAATGGGACAGAATTTTCTGGTGGATTCCCATTTCATTGAAAGCATTGTCCGGGCCGCCCGCATCTCCGGAAAAGATCATGTCCTCGAAGTCGGTCCCGGATTCGGCGCGCTGACGGAATCCCTTCTCCGGACGGGGGCCGCGGTCGCCGCCATTGAGTTCGACCGCAAGATCGCCGCCTGGCTGCGGGAACGTTTCAAGGATACCCCGCTCCGTCTGATCGAGGACGACGCATGCAAAACGGACATTCCCGCGATCTTCGGCCCGGACACTCCGTTCCGGCTGGTTTCCAATCTTCCCTATTCCGCCGGGACGGTGATCGTGGCGAACATGCTGACGCTCAAAACCCCGCCCTCGGACATGCTGGTCATGCTCCAGAAGGAAGTCGGAATGCGTCTTTCGTCCGCAGCGGGCGAGTCCGAATACGGTTCCCTTTCGGTCCGGGTTCAGGTCCTGTATGAAGTGGAGAATGTCCGCACGGCGCCGCCGGATCTCTTCTTTCCGAAACCCGAGGTCGATTCAAGCATTCTCCGCCTGACGCTCCGGGAGGACCGCCCCGGTCCCGAACTCTTCCGGACGCTTTCCACGCTGGTGAAAGTCGCATTCGCGCACCGGCGGAAAAAAATGTTCAAACAGATTGCGTCGGTGTTCGGCGAAGAGGCTGTGACCTGTGCCATGAATTCGCTCGGGATCAGCCTCGATATCCGGGCGGAAAAAATATCGCCCTCCCTCTTCCTTCAACTGGCCGGCCTGCTGAAAAACGCCTGATTCCGACGGGTCCCTGTCGTTTTTTTGTAATGCAAGGGTGCCCGTGCATGCTTATCCTCTTTTTTTGATTTGCCGTCTTGCAAATCGGAAAAACGGTGTTATGGTAAAGTGTTATCAAAAAAAACAAGTGTTATTATATTGTTCCGGTGATCCATGAAAGCTCCCGTGTATGGAAAAGTATTTACTCCGCAATGCCGGATGGTGGCCCGCGACCTGATCCGGCGAATCCGGAACGGAGAATTCCGTTCCGGAAAACGGATGGACAGCATCCGCGAGATTGTCGGACGGTATCGCGTCGGGTATCAGGTGGCGGTGTCCGCCCTCCGGATTCTGAGCAATGAGAACTACGTGTTCAAGGTGCACGGCAGCGGCACGTACGTCAATCCGGACTTGCGGCCGGGCCTGTTTCACCGGCTGAGCATCTTTTTCAATGTAACCAATCCTCTTCCCCTCGGACGGGAATTGAACGACGCGTTCATCTATGCGAAAAACAACGGATTTCATCTGCTGCTGGCGTCCAATTTTGAAGAAGAGTTCACCTTGGAAGACTATCTGAAGCGCAAGGAGGACATCGACGGCATTGCGATTTACGGGGAAGTGGACGAGAAACTGCTGAAGTATCCGAAGTCCCGTCATGTCGAATATGTGGTTTGCGGAAATTACGACATCGATCCGGCTCATCCGCAAGTGACGCTGGATGTCCGGAAGCTGTACCGGAAAATGTTTTCGGAGGCGCTGCGGAAGCATTCCTTCCGGCGCATGGCCGTCCTGATGGATCTGCCCCTGTTCCGGGCCAACAGCGAGGCTCTGGAAGGAATCCGGACGGCCTTCCGGGAAAACGGCTGCGAACTGCGGGAGAACCGGATCGTCGAGGCGGCCGGGGACGGGTATGACGGAATCGTGAAGATCATGAAGATGTCGCCCGACGCCATCATCCTGCGGGGGGAGAACCATGTCCACGGTTTTTTGCGCTATTTTCAGAATCATTCTGTTTCCGGCCGTCCCGTGATTCTGGCGATGGAATCCGCGGCGGGGAAGCTCCATTCGGGCGGTTATCCGGAGGTGCTCGAACTCAAGCCCGGCCGCTACAGGAACATCTTTCTGAAATCGGTCGAATATCTGATCCGCGAGATCCGCCGGAAAAAGAAGGAATGAAAAATAAGTTCCGCGGTTGGGGCGCGGAGTATGAATTCGGGTCTGTAAAAAAGAGAGAAAGGGGTTGTTTTCGATGAAAGAGCTTTACCGTGATTTCCTGAAAGCGGTGGACGGGAACCGTCTGATGCGGCACACCGGAGAACTTTGGAAATGCGAATTCGGTCAAACCTTCCAGGACTATCACAAGGCGGCGGAATATACGTACGACCTGATGAAAAAAGAAGGCATCCCGAATGCCGAACTGCTGTATTATCCCGCCGACGGAAAGACGACATACAACGATATCCGGATGCCCATTGCATGGGATGCGACCGTCGGACGCCTGACCTTCCTGTCCCCGATCGATCTGCCGCCTCCGCCCGCCTTCGAAAAAGATGCGGACAGCCTGACGCGGATCGATTTCCAGCTTCATCCGTTCCATCTGATCAAAGGCTCCGTGGCGACTCCTCCAGGCGGGCTCGTCGTCAGAATCATCACGGAAACGCAGTTCCTCGCCGGAGAAGATCCGGCCGGCGCCCTGGTGATGCTGGACCCCTTTACCATGCCGCGCGCCGAGGCGCTCGTTCCGATCCTGGATTGCGGCGGCCTGGGCGTGATCACCGATAAAAACGGAAACCGCTACGAACACCCGGACTGTATGTCCTGGGTCAACGCCGGAACCGAGGACGGTTCATGGCATGTACTGGCCGGTCACCGCGACTTCATTTCTTTCAGCGTCTCTCTCTCCGCGGGCGACCGGATCCGGAACATTGCCACGCACCGGGAACTGAAAGCGCTCGTGGAATGCGACGGCCGCCGCTACGAAGGAAAACTTCCGGCCGTCACGGCTTTGATTCCGGGCCGCCGCAAGGAGGAAGTCTGGATTTACGCCCACATGTATGAGCCGCTGAGCGGCGATGACCCCAACGGGGTCGTTGGCGGGATCGAGGCGGCCCGTCTGATGATGCAAAGAGGCGTGCCGGAGTTTTCGATCCGCCTGCTGTTCGCCATGGAACTGTACGGCTACATGGCCTACATCGCGGAACGGGGCAGCTTTTTGAGAAACGAGGTCATCGGCGGCTGCAATTTCGACGCCCTCGCGTCGGTGAAGAATGCGAAAACGTCGAATGTTTATACGGCCGGTCGCGGCTCCCCCTTTTACGGCAACTGGCTGGCTGGCCAGCTGGTCGGGGAATTGGAGAACGAACCCGGCGCCCTTCGCTGGATCATGAAGGGCCCGGCCTATTTCGATGACGATTCTTTCAGCGATTCGACCATCGGGATTCCGGCGGTGTGGGCGATCGGGGAATTCGGCGACAATCACCATTCCTCGATTCAGACGATGGACTTTCTGGACGAATCCGTGTTCGTCCGGGGGACCGCCTTCAATACCGCTTTCGTGCATGCCGTCGCCAACCCGAAGGAGGCGTATCTCGCCCCCGCGCTGGAACAGGCTCTCCGGTCTCTCCGCGCGACGCTTGCGGAGCTGAAAACAAACCCGCTCGGGTCGGACGCGGAGCGTTTCGCCCATCTTTACGAGGTGGAAAGACGGCATCTCGCCGACTTCAAACGCGGACTGGCGGCGGGTCCCGTGGAGGAAATCCTTTCCCGTTTCGAGGCGGAATACCGGAAACTTTCCGCCGGGCTTTCCGCCGATCCGGAACCGCCTTCCAAATGGCGGAAACATGCCGCCGGAATCGTGATGAAACGGGCCGTTCCCGGGTTCCCGCACAATCTGGTCAAAGTTCCTCCGGACAAAAAGATTCTTCTGCCGGACGGCGTGATCTACGGTCCCTTCTCCAACGTCCTGGCCAATATGGATGGAAAAAAGGATGTCGCCGTCCTGATCCGCGAGGCGGAATACGAACGGAATTCCCGGCTTTCGGAAGGGAATGTGAAAAAGTATGTCGATGCCTTGAATTTCCTGTCGGATTACGGATACCTGGCGGTGGAAAAGCGTCCGGACCTCACGGAAGAGGAAATCGTTGCCGCCCTGCGGAAACTCGGGATCGGGGAGGGGGACCTGCTTCTGGTTCATGCGGCGACCTCCCGCTGCGGCTATGTGCGGGGCGGCGCGGAAACCGTCCTTTCCGCGATCCGGAAGGCGGTCGGGAAAACGGGTACCGCCCTCTTCCCGACTTTCACCCGGCCGTACATTTATCTGGGCGGCCTCAACAAAGGCTGGAATTACCGTCCGTTCGATCCGTCTTCCGTCTCCCAGATCTGGACGGGGAACATCCCGAAAATCCTTCTGGAAAAGTGTTCGGACGCGCTTCGGAGCCGTCATATCACCCACTCCTGGGCGGGATTCGGCCCGGCCGCCGAAGAATGCCTGAAACACCATGGAGCATACGCTCCTCCGGCTTCCCCGGCTTCCCCGATGGGAAAAGCGCTGGAATGCAAGGGAAAAATCCTCCATTTCGGCTCCGGCATCGGCAGCACGACTTTTCTGCATTATCTGGAAGACCATTGCAATGCTCCGTTCCTCGATACCGCCGTCTGCCGGGTGAAGAATCCGGACGGCACGCTGAAAACCGTGGCGATCGAAAAGCATCTGCCGGGGCATCGTGATTTCTACCGGGAAGACGCCGAAAAGTGCAAGTTCTTTCGGCGGGCCGTCGAACGCGGACTCGAAATCCGGTCGGAACCGCTGGGCGTGGGCGAACTCAAAGTCATGGAAATGGAATCGGTTTTCTCGCTGGGAATTCATCTGATGAAGGACGATCCGCGCGTGCTGCTCTGCGACGATCCGGGATGTCTTTTCTGCCGGCGTTATCAATGAAACTGGTCTGCGATGCAAACACATTGAAAATTGAATCCGAACAAGGGAGAAAAAAACAAATGGGGAAAGTCACGCTGGAAGCGGCTTGCGCTTCCGAAGTCAGAATGGATGCGAAAATGGATGGAAACGAATGGAAGGACGCCGTTGTCTATCCGCTGGAGCTGGTCAGTCTCCGGAATGATTGCTGGACGGAGGAAAAGGTCCGGAATGTCGGCGAAACGCTTCACGAGAAAGGAAACGTCCGGCTGCTTTGGAACCGGGAGGCCCTGTATGTGGGTGTCGACATGGAGGATTCCGATGTGTTCAACGACGGCACGCAGGACCAGACGCATCTTTACAACATGGGCGACACGATCGAAATTTTCATCAAGCCCGAAAACGAAAATTACTACTGGGAACTTTACGGCACGCCCAACCGTCTGCGTTCGGTTTTCTTTTATCCGAGCCGGGGATATCTGTTCGTGCCGAGCGTGATGCGGTGTTCCGTCGATATTTCGATCGACGTCTGGGTCGACGGCACGCTGAACGACTGGCGGAAACGCGACCGCGGCTGGAATCTGCTGATGAAAATTCCCGTGTCAATGCTGGAACAGTACGGATGTCCTTTCACGAACGAAGGCCGCTGGACGATCTTTGTGGCGCGGCAGAACTATTCGGCTTATCTGCCGCTGAAGGAGCTTTCCTCGTGTCCGGCCCTGCCGAAACCGGATTTTCATTTATATGAGAATTACGCGCGTCTTCATCTGAACGGCCCGAAGTAATCCGGCTCATTCCAGATGCATGATTCCGTATTTCCCGACGTCGTGGAATGAACCGAACGTCGGCATCCAGCAGGACTGTTCCCACCGGACCTGATTCCCTTCCTTGGGATAATGGTTCCGGAAGAAATTGACGCGAAACGTCCCGTTTCCGGCGGGATTTTTGAACTTCAGGTCGGCAAGGGGAATTGCGATTTCTCCCGTCCAGCCGTTGGCAATCCGTTTCGTAGCCGCCCGGGTCTGCGGGGAATTCCACTGGATGCCGGGCGTTTTCGGGTCTTTCTCAAGCCAGTGGAAGTCCGCCATTTTGCTGTCGGGAGAAAGAATGAACTGGTAGCGCTCGGAATCGCCGCCGGCAAAGAACAGTTCGACCCCTTCATAATTCCACAGGAGGGCGTCCCGCGGATGGGCGTTGTCCGCAAAGAGGATCTCCTTGCGTTCCGGCGGCCATTCGGCCTTCACGCTGACATAAAGATTGTTTTTGTCGTGAAGGAAGCGCATTTCCGTCCGGGCCTTCTGTTCGTAGGAATTATAGCTGTCCACGAAATCGGCGATCCGGGCGGCCTTTTTCCAGACCTCCTCGTCCGGGTTTCCGTCCGCGACCGGCGGAGCGGATACGGACGGGACACGGATGGTTTGGGGAGCCGGAGCCTTCTGACCCCGGAACATCCGGCTGTTGGCCTCGAACGGGAGAAATCCTTCCAGTGTTTTGAGGGCGCGGCTGTGATACGGTTCCTTTCCCTGGCTCACGGCGACCGCCGACCGCAGCAATCCCATCATTTTGTCCACGAATTCCGGGGGATAGGTTTTCTTCCAGCAGGCTTCCCAATCCCACTCGGCGGGCTTGTCGGAAGCCGGGGAGCAACTCCAGGCTCTCTCCATTTCAGTGTAGAATTGCCGGACCGGTTCCGCGGCGGGACCGTAAAACGCGGGATAGAACTCGTTCAGTATTTTTTCGACGTCCTCGTTCCTGTTCCACATCAGACGGTTGACGACATAGACATTCTGGACGTCGTAGAGCCAGTCCCCCCACGCGTCGACTTTTTTGCCGTTGGAATCGATGCCTGACAGTTCAATAACACGTCCCTTTATGACGCCTCCGTCCAATGTCAGCCACTCCTTGATTTCGCGCGGGAAAAAAGAGGGTGCGCCATAGACGCCGCGGGAATAGCGCGGCTTATCCCAGTAGTCCCACAGATACAATTCCGCCGCCCCGGAGGAGTGCCATTCCTTCACATGCCGCAGATAATGTTTCCGGTTGTATATCCTGGAATGAGGGGTTGTCGGATAGCATAATGTCACGGCGACGTTCGACAGGATGGGGAAGTCCGGCCTTGCCTGGTAGTCCGCGTAGGAGGCGCATTTGATCCGTTTGCCGGGAACCTCTTTGGCGACCTCTGCCGCAACCTGGTTGACAAAGCTCCAGACGGCATTGGAATGAACCCCGGACGAGTCCTTTTCAGGAGAAGCTGATTTTTGGCATCGTTCGCACCGGCAATAATACAAATTATTGGAATCTCCCGGCATGATGGCATAGAATTTTGCGGACGGGTTGGCCTTGAACCAGGCAACGGCATCTCTGACGGCTTGCGCGACCACTCCGGGATGGCTCAGACAGAGGTGAACTCCGTGTGCATTCCGGTAATTCTTCCGGCTGCCGTCGGACAAGAGGGCAAAATATTCGGGGTGGTTTTTGCCGAACCTTTCCGGCCAGTCCATGAAAGTGTGGTTGGCAATCGGGTCCCCGACCGATCCCCCGCTCCGGATACGCCGGAACCAGAGGCGCATTTCCCGGTTTGAAATCGACGGATCGCTCGACGTGTCATAAAAAAACATACGGGTATTATAGGAAGGAGTTCCTGTTTCATACAGATGCCCGATGCGGATTGTTTTCTGCCTTGGAACGACCGTACCCAGCTTGCCCGGCCAGTACCAGCGCACCCCCGCGACCCGTTCCAGGAATTCATAGGCGGCGGAAAGGGTCCCGAGGGGAATGTTCGCCCGGCTCAGAATTTCGCTTTCCGCGGCGTCCGGCTTTTCCCCTCCGGAAATCATCACCGCGCTGCCGACCCGCGCAATGACCCAGTTTTCCGGAGCCATTTGTTCCGGGTCGATTCCGTAGCTGCGCGTCAGTTTTGTATTTCCGACATGAATGGCCGGACCGTTTCCCGTATCGTCGGTGGTGATCTCCAGAACCTCGCCGGTGGCCGCCTGTATGTGATCCACGATTTCCTTTGCGGCAAACCGTGCGACCGCATTTGCTTTCAGGCCGACCACCACTTTGGCCTTCACGCCGTTTCCGGCCAGAACCAGCGGCGTCCCGGCTGAATCGAAGGCGGCAATTCCAATATTTTTCTGCCATTTTTCCGCGACCGGATTGTCTTCGATCATGGAAATGACGGGATCGTCCACCAGCCAGCAGTCTTCTTCAACGCCGCGCGGATACATGCTCAACAGAAAATTGATGTTTTCGATGCCGTCCAGTTCCGGGATGGCGAAGTCGGCCGAGACTTTCTCCCACTTTTTATTTTCCGCGGGACTGAGGAGAAACGCATTCTTACTGGTCATGTTTTTGTTTCCATTACCGGAAATCCGGAAGCTTCCCCGCAACGGGGCTTTCCCTTCCCGCCGCTGGATTTGCGCCTCAAAGCGGATTTTCTTTCCGCGAAGAGCCCGTGCTTGTTCTCCGAAGATATAGAACCCGTGGGCGACGTTGTTGCTCTTCTGTTTTCCGGCCTCGCCGCTGTCCAGTTTCAGGGCCGGCGCCGTCTTGTAAAAAACATCTTCCGATTTTTTGCCTTCGGGCAGACGGGAAAGTTCGGATTTGAAATTCCGGATTTCCGTATCGGCCGCCGCACCGATTCCCAGAAGGCAGATTCCGATTCCGAGTGTTTTTTTCAGGGATGTAAGCATTTTCTGTTTCCTTTCTCAATTGGTTTGGTTCCTGTTGAATGCGATTGTCAAAAGAATCCCTCGAAGAACGGAAACCAGAATTGAGATTTCCAATAAGTATTGAACCAATACTCATTGTAGGCGACAGCTTCCACATGCCCGTCACAGAAAATATGATTGTGCTTGTTTTGGTGACGGGGAGGACCCGCTATCTTGCTCGGATAATACTGATGTCCAATACCATAGGTGTTTGTATAGGAAGCGACGGAGGACAGCGGATCCCGCTCTCCGAAGAGAAGCGTTTTGGAAGGCCATTTGTATCTGGTTGTCTTCAGCGTCCCCATACTGCCATTGCCGTAGATGTAAGAATTGTATCCGTATCCGAAATAGGAATCCACTTTTTCTACGCTTGCCGGTACGGAGATGGAAGGACAACTGATCTTGCTGACCACGACCGGCTTTGTGTTATCCCTGTTCGGATATCCATAAGCGCCGATCCCAATGTTTTCATTCAGATTCAAATAGGGAGGAAGTCCCGCGTTTTTGCTGGAACTTGTTCCGAAGAAAGTATGGGCATAAGCGTCCCACTTGTTTTCAGCGTTGTTGTAGTATCCCATCAGATATCCTTGGTTGTCATCGATGTAAAGCGTGGCGGCTTTTCCCATGGATGCCAAGTTGTTCGTGCATGAAATCGCCCGAGCGGTTTGTTTCGCCTTGTTCAAGGCCGGCAGGAGCATGCCCGCCAGGATCGCGATGATCGCAATCACGACCAGAAGTTCAATCAATGTAAATACGCTCCGATGCTTTGACGGATGTTTTTCATGCCCGTTCCGATGGGTTCCTTCCTTCTCCTTTTCGAGGGACCAAAACATATCTGCCTCCTTTTTCTTGAGGTTTAATTTTTCAACGGACGGATCGGATTTCCGATCCGATATTCCGTCTATTTTTTTCCAGAGGGATTCTCCTGCCTGCCGGAGACCGCCTTTCGAGGGCGGTGCTTTCGGCGTCCACCAGCATTGGTTTGATTTCGATGAATTTTCCCCGCGCCGCTTCGCATTCTCTGTCCAGAATCATCCGGATGGCCCGTTCGGCGATCCGGTCGTAGTGGAAATTGATGGTCGAGAGGACGGGCGAAAGCACCCGCGTGCCAAGGTATCCGCAGATGCCCAGGACCGCGAGGTCTTCCGGGATCGACAAGTTCAATTCTTTTGCCGTTTCATAAACATGGATGGCGAAATAGGCGGAATAGCAGAGGATCGCCCGCGGACGCTTTCTTCCCGAACAATAACGGCGGACGGCGGCCTTGATCCGTTCGCGGTCGAACGGAAGCTCCTCATACCATTCCTCGTGAAAAACAAGTCCGTGTTTCCGGAACAATCCGGGAAGTTCGGAATGTTCCCATCCGCGGAAGTTGGTGACGTCGTTGGCGAGGAGCGCGATGTCGCCGTATTGCCTGCCGGCCAGGAAGGACAGCGCCAGTTCCACCGCCTCCCGCTGGTTGACTCCGATACAGGGCCGATTTGTAATCTCCGGGTCCCGCCCCATGGTCAACAGGAAAACCACCTGTGTCTCCAGTTGCTGAAGGGTTTTCAGGATGGGTTCGTCCCCTCTGAAATTGCACAGAAGTGCGGCGATCCCGACGACCTGTTCCCGCTGGATGAAGCGCTGGATATCCTCCGCGGAATACAGTTCAAACGTTTTCCGTTCCATCATCAGCGGACGGCAGTTGCACTCTTTTGCAAAGCGGATCAACTCCTGCGGCATATAGTGGCAGGGATGCGCGATGCTTTCTTCATACCCATAAAGGATGATAATGGTTCCGCCGGATTTCTGCTGCTCCGACTTGACGATCGTTCCTTTGCCCCGGCACCGTTCCAGCACCCCTTCTTTTTCCAGACGTTCCAGCGCGGCGCGCAGCGTGATCCGTCCGACCTTGAAGTCGGCGGCCAGCCGGACTTCCGGAGGAAATTTGTCGCCCGCGCGGAACCGTCCGGAGCGGATGGCGGCCAGAAGATCGGTGTACACTTCATTTTTTTTCAACGAGGAAATCACTGTTCTGCCTCGATTCCGGAAAGATGGTTCTATTTAGTTCTATAATATTATAATGGAGTTGTCCTAAAAGTCAAATGGGAATTTTGATTTTTTATGAAAAATTTTTTCGCCCGGTAATGCGTCAGTGAAAATTATGGGTTGTATCGGAAATTCTGAAAAAAAATCAATAAAAATTTGATATTGGGCTTGTACTTTTGAAAAAGTGTGCTATTTTGCGGAGAGAATTGAGTTTTGGAAACGAGGTTGAGTTGCATTACAGCAGTCATTACAACGGAAAAAAGAGTTGGAAAGAGCGTTTGGCGAGATTCAGCAACGGAACAAGGAACTGGAAAAGAAACTGAATATTCGTCACGGAGACGAGGAAGTGTTCGGATGGAGCACGCCGAGTTCGAAAAAAGTGTTCAAAGGCAACGCTTCGCAGGAGAATCAGGCAAGAAAAGGCGGCGGACGGCCCGGACATGAAGGATATGGGCGAGAGGTTTTCGGGGAGGAAGAAGCGGACCGGACGGAGTTGAATGCGGAAGAACCGCTCCGATGCGATTGCATGGAAGAAGCCAAATGGGAAAGGATGGGAAGCGCCAAAAGTTTTTCCTA
>MWCA01000020.1 GCA_002069785.1 Lentisphaerae bacterium ADurb.Bin242
CTATCATACCATCGTGGACATGTACCGTCTCTGGGAACAGGGGCACAAGGTCATCATTCCGCACCGGATCAGCCGGGAGGACCCTCTTGCCAGCCGTCTGTTCTCCCATTGCTTCTACTCGCTGATGAACCGTTTTTCGGAAGTGACCTATCCGGACGGCGGAGCGGACCTCTTCTTCATCGACCGCGAAGTCATCGACATCCTCAACACCCGGATTCATCCGATCAACACGGCCAGCATCGCGGAAGTCCTGCGGCTGGGATTCGATCCGTATTTTTACGGGTATGAACGGCCGCTCGGCCTGAACCGCAGCAAATCCAGATGGTCATTCCGGAAAAAGCTCCGGCTTGCCAAGGACACCTTCTTTTCCTCGTCGACCTTCCCGATCCTGCTGATCAACCGGGTCGGGCTTTTCGCCTCGCTTCTTTCTTTCGGCATGATCATTTTCTATCTTTATATCACCGTCTTCGGCAACCACGAATTCTGGGGCCTCCAGGTGCCCGGATGGGTGTCGATCATCCTGTTCATCACCTTTTTCGGAGGAATCATCATGCTTTCGCTCGGCGTCATCGCCGAATATATCTGGCGGATTTACGAAGAAGTCAAGGCGCGTCCCGGCTACATTATCCGCCGGAAGGAAGAGGACAGAAAGCCCCGGGACTGATTTTTCAAACTTATCGATGGGAGATTGCGGTATCATGACGGAACCAACTTCTTTTTATCTTCATCCGCAGGGAATCGTGGAGAAAGGCGCTCAAATCGGGGCAAAAACACGGGTCTGGGCGTGGGCGCACGTCCTCGGAGGCGCCCGGATCGGCGAGGAATGCAATCTCTGCGACCACACCTTCATCGAAAACGACGTGGTCATCGGCAACCGCGTGACCGTCAAATGCGGGGTTTCCGTCTGGGACGGCATCACCATCGAGGACAACGTCTTCATCGGTCCGTCCGTGGCATTCACCAACGACAAGTTTCCCCGGAGCCGCCAATATCCGGAAACATTCGCCCGGACCACGATCTGCAAAGGGGCGTCCATCGGCGCGAACGCCACGATCCTTCCGGTCCGGATCGGCTCCAACGCCATGGTCGGCGCCGGGGCGGTCGTCACCAAAGACGTCCCCCCGAACGCGATCGTCGTGGGAAATCCCGCCCGGATCATCGGCTACTGCGGCGCCTCGAAAAAAACTGCCGCCGAGGAAGCCGCGTCCCCCGGAAAAAATGCGCAGGACAAGCGGGTCTATTCCATCCCGAGCTTTTCCGACGTGCGCGGGGAACTGAGCGTCCTCGAATTCGAAAAGCTCCTCCCCTTCCCCGTGAAACGGATGTTCTACACCTACGGCGTCGACTCCAACAACGTCCGGGGCGAACACGCCCACAAGACCTGCGAACAGTTCCTGATCGCCGCGGCGGGTTCGCTCCACGTCATTGTCGACGACGGCGACAACCGGGAGGAATATGTGCTGGACAGTCCGAAAATCGGGCTTCATCTGCCCGCCGGCTGCTGGGGAATCCAGTATAAGCATTCCGCCGACTGCGTGCTGCTGGTCCTCGCCTCGCATTCCTACGAGGCGGAGGATTATATCCGCAACTACGACGATTTTCTGCAATACAAAAAGACGGGAGTGTGATTTCCATGCAGTTTCTGGACATGAAGGCGCCCTACCTCGAACTGAAGGAGGAACTCGACGCCGCGTATTTCCGCTTCATGAATTCCGGCTGGTACGTCCTGGGACCGGAGGCAGACCGTTTTGAGGAGCTTCTTGCGGAATATTGCGGCACGGAACACGCCGTCGGCGTCTCCAACGGACTGGACGCCCTCTGCCTCGGGCTGGAAGCGGGCGGAGTCAAACCCGGCGATGAGGTCATCGTCCCGTCCAACACCTACATCGCCACCTGGCTGGCAGTTTCCCAGGTGGGCGCAATTCCGGTCCCCGTGGAACCGGAACTCCATACGTTCAACATCGATCCCGCCCGCATCGAAGCGGCGGTAACGCCCCGAACCACGGCCATTGCGGCGGTCCACCTTTTCGGGACGCCCGCCGACATGGCGCCGGTCATGGAAATTGCGGAAAAACACCACCTGTTCGTATTGGAGGACAACGCCCAGTCGCAGGGCGCCTTCTATCAGGGGAAACGCACCGGCAATCTCGGACACGCCGCCGCGTTCAGCTTCTACCCTGCCAAAAACATCGGAGCGTTCGGGGAAGCGGGAGCCGTCACGACCCATGACGCCGCTCTCGCCGACCGTGTCCGGGTCCTGCGCAACTACGGTTCCCGCGTCAAATACCGCAATGAAGTCAAGGGCTACAACCGCCGGATCGATGCGCTCCAGGCGGCGTTCCTCGCGGTCAAGCTCCCGAAACTGGACGAATGGAACGAACGCAGGCGCCAGATCGCCTCCCTTTATTTCAACGGACTGAAAGACATTCCGGGAATGCTTCTCCCTGAATCGCCGCTGGAAAAGAGCGTCTGGCACCAGTTCGTAATCCGGATTTCCAACCGGGACGCCGTCAAGGACGCGCTTGCCGGACAGGGAATCCCCACGATGATCCATTATCCGATCCCGCCTCATCTTTCCGAGGCTTACGCGGATATGAAATTCAAGCGCGGCGACTTCCCGATTGCGGAAGAGCTGGCCGACACGTTTTTAAGTCTCCCGATCGGCCCCCACATGTCCGAAGACGACGCGCGGACCGTGATCGGAGAACTCCGGAAGATTTTACGGAGCTCTTGAAACTCCCCCACGGCTTTTTCAGCGTTTCGGGACCAGATAAAGTTCTCCGAAACGGTCCGGGGCATGGTAGCCGGCGAACGTTGGAATCCAGCAGCCCGCCGCCTGGGTCTTCACCGAACGGATCACGTTGTAGTAAAGCGTTTCGCCCGGCTTGATTCCGCCCGCCACGATGTCGCTCATGCGGACGGCGATCCGGACGCGCCAGAAGTCTTTCCCGGAAGAGACTTTCACGTTGCCCGGGAAATCCCACGAATCCGTAACCGTGCCGTCCCGGTTCGCCCCGACGATCTTTCCGGCGGGATCGACCGCGACTTGCTTATACGGCATGCCGCGCTGCCGGGCGAAGAAGCTCTCCCATTCATCGTTGAGCCAGACGATGTTGTTGCTGGCGAGGGAAGCCGGGTCCACCTTGCTTTCCAGATATTGGAAATAAACCCAGGTTCCATCGTGCGCAACCTTCACCTGAAGCTGTCTTTTCATGGGTTCCGCGCGCAGACCGCCGTACAGGTTCAGCTGCGCGGCCTTGTTCCAGTCGAGCCGGTCCGGATCGCCTGGTTCGGGATTCTCCACACACGGGACCGCGCACTGCTGCATAGAGGGCGACTTCAACGTTTCCAGTTCGTCGGCGCGTTTTTTCCCTTTCACCATATACTGCCAGACGCCTTTGTCGAACAATTCCACCCGCGATTTGAAAGGTTCGGCCGTCGCCAGCTTTTTCGCCTGCTCCATGAATTCGCCCAGCTTCTTCATCCGGGCGTCGGTGCCCAGGTATTTCCAGGCGATCTCGTCCGTCTGGTGAAGGACGCCTTTCGGATAATTGGCGCCGTCCGTGTAGATGGACTCCGCAAACCGGTAGAACTCCTTCATCGGCTTTTCGGCGGGACCGTAATACTTCGCAAAGAACTCATCAAACAACTGTTTTGCATCCAGCGACTTGTCCCAGGCGAGCTTCCAGTTGATGTGGCCTTCCACCTGGTCGAACAGCACGCTGTGCTGGCTGAACGGCAGATAGGAAGGTTCCCAGAACATTCCCGTCACATGGACATCCATATATTTCTTGAAGTAGTCCCCGACATGCCCCGCGAAGAATCCCGGAAAGTAGCGGGTCTGCTGCTGGGTCGCGCTCAGAGACGGGAAACAGTAATACATCCAGACATACTTTTTCATTTTCGGATACGCCTTGTCCCAGGCGGCCAATATTCGATCGTCGTTCCCGACCACCTTTTTGGAATAGACCATCCGCGAGTGCAAGCACATCATGACGACGATGTTGTCCTCCAGCTGAACCTCGGTCGGGGGATAGGCGAACCCGGCATACGCGGCGGCTCCGATGAATTTGCCGGGGTGCGTCTTCTTCACTTCTTTTGCGACCGCGTTCACAAAGCGGAAGAAATAGTTGCTGGAGAAGTCGTTGGAAAAACATCCTTCGCCGCGCATGATTTTCTTCGGAGTGAACTTGCTGCATTCCGGACACTTGCAGAAGGAACGGTTGTCCATCGGGACCACGGCGAAGACATCGGATTGATAGTCGGCCGGCACGTTGCTGAGCACCTGATTGGCCTTCACCTTGCCGTCGAAATAGTCCCGGGCGTCCTGGACCACCCGGGCGATGACCTCGGGATTCGTGTAGCAGAGCTGCATCGGCTTGTCATTGCCGTATCCCTTGGCGAACCAGTCCTTTCTGGCGGGCCAGAAGCGGTTGTAGAAAGTATACATGGAATGGTTGATGATCGCCCGTTTTCCGCCGTGACGGCGGCGCAGATACCAGAGCATCAAGTCGCGGCTGTTCAGCCGTTCGCGGTCGGCGGTCTGGACCGTGTCGCCGCAGAGGCTGGCGGGAATTCCCATGTAAAACATATCGCGCATTTCCAGCGAAGGCGTGCGGCGGATTTCCATGTCCCCGATGCTCAGGTTTTTTGCCGGGGCATACGCGATTCCGAGTTCCGTCGGCAGATACCAGCGGAGGCCCAGAAGTTCCAGAAAATCGTAAACGGCATACGTCGTGGCGATTTTTTCCCAGAAGTTCGGAAACGTGGTACTCTTGTGGTAGTCCACCTTTCCTTTCTCCGGGCCGTCGCATCCCAGCAGGAAAATATCGTTTCCCTTCACCCGGACCAGATACTCCTGAAACCGGAAGTCTTTGATCCCGGCCTTCCGGGAGGCTTCCGTTTCCCCCACATGAATTTTCGTTTTTGCATCCGCCGGAGCTTTTGTGACGATCGGCAGCGTCGCTCCGGTCATTTTCTGAATATGATACTGAAGTTCCAATGCTCCGAATTGAGCCGGTTTCGAGGCGTTTTCATCCACCACGATCACGGCTTCGGGCTTTCCGTCCTTCACCAGTTCCGCGCCGAAAATCATTCCGGGCAGCAGCGCCAATGCAAACATCATTTTTTTCACCATGAATCTTCCCTTTCGATCATATATATATTCAATTCCTGAACTTCATTTCACTTCCGCGGTGACGCGGACCGTTTCATAGCAGGCGCCCCAGGCGGCGATCCAGACGCTGTTCAGCATGACTCCGTCGAGCTTCACATTGTAGAGGGTCAGATACGGTTCCGTCTGCCCTTCCATGTTGAAGAAATCGATCTGTTTTTTCTCATGGTCGTAGACCAGAGTCCACGTGACCCATTTTTCCCGGGCGGTGAGAAGGTTGAACGGAGCGGTCGGACGCATTGCCTTCACCTGTTTTCCTTCCACCTGATACGCCAGAAAATTGGGAGTCTGGAGGTTGTGCGAGTATCCCTGTACCTGGAACCCGCTGTCGCGGAGTTTCCAGAAGGCCTGCCCGGCGTCGGCCGCCACGGTCATGCGGGAGGAAAGCGCCAGTCCGAGCGGATGCCCGCTGGAACCCTCCGGCTGGAACAAGGTCGCGGAAAGAGTGATCCTTTTTACCGTGTCATCGATCGTGATTCCCCGGGAGAGCTTGTGAGAGATTCCAAAATAGATTTTCGCCGTTTTGAGGAAAGTCTTTCCGTTTTCCGTGACGACCGAATACTGTTTCGGACCGGGCGGCGTTTTCTGATGGACATCGGTCCATCCTTTGAGTTCGGGATTTTTTGCGAAATCACTCTGGAACAGGACTGTTTCCTTTGCGGAAAGGGTCAGGCAACCGGCGGATATGACCGCGAAAAACCAATGCCTTGCGTTCATTTTTCACCTCGATGTCAATATTTGATATTGTCAAATGCCTTGACCATATTGCCCATGGTCCAATACGCATAACCATCCGGCGTCTTCGGTTCCACATGGCCGTCCATGTAGAGGGTATTGGAACTGTTGGCCGCATGAACGTTGAGGTTCTGCAATTTAGTCCCGCCGATTTGCGTGCAGCGCATGAGGTAACACCCCGGCGGCGCGGAATTTCTTGTCCGGTCCCTGGCGCCCAGATAGGTCATCTTGAATCCGCCTTCATAGTAATAGGTCATGGCGCCGTACCAGTAGGCGTCTCCAAGCGTCGGATGCTTGTAGAGGGGCTGGGAGGTCGGACAGAAACAGGTCTTTTCCCCCTTCAGGTAACCGAAGGCGATATTCTTGCCGAAATTCGTCAGGTAGGCATTGTTTTTTACATACTGGGTGCGGATCAGGTTGGGCGAGCCGGTGAACCAGGTGTCGGTAAACGGGTCCATGGTTTTGTGGCCCGCGCTGGCCTCCCCCGCGTTTCCCGGTGTAAGATAGCCGTTATAGTCGCCGGTATACAGATGCACGGACAATCCGTTCTGCTTGAGATTGTTCTTGCAGGAGATGTCTCTGGCCTTTTCACGGGCTTTGTTGAGGGCGGGCAGCAGCATCCCGGCCAGGATTGCAATGATGGCAATCACGACGAGGAGCTCGACTAAAGTGAAATCTCTTCTGTCTGGATTCATTTTCTCTTCCTTCTGTAAAGGGTGAATAGGGTGCGGAATGATCGCGGCATGATTCATTTTCTCCGTTTTGAGGAAACCGTATCCGGGCCCGGAGAACTTCCGCGGGGAGCCGGACCGATGGACTCCCGGGAGACGAAACGGGCATTCAAAAGGATCTCTTTCGGGGGCTTTTCAAAGTCGGGTTCGGAAAGCTGTCTGAAAATGAAGTCCCAGCCGATGTCGGCAAACTGCGTGAAACACAATTCCACCGAAGAAAGGGAGGGCTGCGAGTAGATTCCCATATCCGTATTGCCGAACCCGATCAGGGAAAAATCCTCGGGGACCCCGATTCCCTGCTCCTTCAGCCCGCGCATCAGGCCGTAGGCGAACCAGTCGTTCATGCAAAAACACGCGGTCGTGCCGGGTTTTTCCCGGAAGAGGAGCCTGGAAACCGCATATCCCGCCTCCATCGGCTTGCTGGGGTAATCGCTGTCATAGGGGAGCGAAGGATTCCAGTCCGTGACCCCGGCAGAGGCGAGAATGCCCCGGATCAGCTCGTCTTTCTGCCGGTACCAGCCCAGATCGACGGTCTGCTTCGGAACCGTCTGAACGATGCGGCGGTGTCCCAGCTTCACGAGCTTGCGCGTGACTTCGGAGACCGCCCGCAAAGAAGAAACGTTGATCGGAAGGATCCCCGGAGTCGGGACAAAATCGGGAGGCGGTCCGAAAAGAGCGACCGGGCGTTTCATCGAAGTAAAGTCCAGCAGGAGATCCTTCACGTTGCCATACAGGTACAGGAACGAGGCGATCCCGGCAAATCCGGCCTGGAGCAGATGTTCGAAGGTGCGCCGGGCTTTCACCGGATCGGAGCTCAGATACATCAGAACCATTTCGTATCCCGCGTCCGAACAGAAGCCGCCGAAACGGGTGATCATTTCCGTGAAGCCGCTGTAGTCCGTGGTAAGGAACGCGATCCGCTTGTAACATCCCTTCTTGAGGGAAAGCGCGATCTGGTTGGGACGGTATCCCATCCGCTTGGCAAGGGTCTGCACACGCTTGCGGGTCGTTTCCTTCACGCTGGACTTGTTGCGCAAAGCCATGCTGACCGTGGTATGGCTCAGCTTCGCCTTTTCGGCAATGTCGTAGATCGTGACCATTTTCTACCCGGTGTTGTTAGATTTAACATCCCTGTTGTTTATAATTATAATCGGAAAAATGAAAAGTGCAAGGGGAAATCTGAAAATTTTATCGATAAATTTTTTATCGATAAAATTTCAGAATGCTTTCCGGACAACCATATCATGAAATACTCACGCCACGAACCGCATTTCCTGCTTCACAAAAAAATAACGCAAAAAAATTTTTGTCCTTTGCAATTTGAAAAATAAGGTGATATATTGACACATATAAGACACTTGGACAGGTGGACACTATAAAAAAAGGGGCCGAAATGACCGGAGATATTTGCGACGCGCTCCGCAGCGACATTGCCGCGGGCAAATTCCCGCCCGGGAAACGTCTGCCCGGATTCCGCGAACTGGCCGGGCAATACGATTGCAGCCGGGGGACCATCGAGAACGCGGTCCGGATTCTGGCGGACGAAGGACTTCTCCGCACGGTTCACGGCAAGGGAACTTTCCTTACGGACGCCGGGACGCCGCTTCCGCGGAAGGTCAACCGGATCGCCGGGGCGGTCCTGCTGCGGAACGGCTGGCTGGAAGCCATGGAGAAACTCCGCGACGAATATCTGAAAAAAGGCTGGTTCGTCTCCACCTACTGCTCTTCGGAAGACCTCCAGAATCCGGCGGCGGAAAAACAGTTTCTGGAACATGCGCTGGCACAGAATTTCGCGGCGGTGATCCTGGTCGGAACGCCGCTGGAGCCGCTGAATACGGAACTCTACCGGAAAATGCGCCGCGCCGGAATGAAGGTGCTTCACCTGACGCACTATAAGGACGACATGTCCGGGGAAGCCGCGATCCTGCCCGACTACCGCATGGCCGGGGCTCTGGCCTGTTCGGCGGCGGCCATGCGCGGCTGCCGCAACTTTGTATATGTCGCTCCGACGCCCGTTCTCTCCCCCAGCACGAGGTGGAGACAGATCGGCATGACGGAAATGGCCGGAGCGCTGAAACTGAACCGTCTGAAAGACATGCTGATTCCGCGTCACAGCGGGGACATTGCGGACGCTGATTTTGCGAAGTTCCTCCCGTTCCTGAAAAAGCTTCCTCCCGGCACGGCGATCCTGGCGGATTCCTGTGAATTACTGCATGCGTTCCATCTTTTCCGGAACCGGGCGGGTCTCTCCGGAGAACCGCTTTTCGACCTTTCGCTGTCCGGGACCAGCCCGTTGGCCCCGCGGGTGAACCATGTCTCTTTCGACTACGAGGAAAGCATCCGCCTCGCCATGGAATATGTCATGGACAATAATCTCCTCCCGCTGTCGCCATTTCAGAAGAACCTTCCTCCAAAGCTGTTTCTGCGCGAAGACTCGGACAGCTCAAAAAAAGGATTGTCACAATGAATTGGAAGATCGGGTATTTCGAGCATTGGAGCCAGCCGCCGTACAAGTTCGTCACATTCCTGAAGGAAGAAGTCGGGCTGGATGTTCAGAAGATCGACTACACGAAACCGGACTATCTGGAACCGTTCGATGTCGTCCTCATCGAACAGAACGGCTTTAACGACTTCATTGAAAACGATGAAATCTATTTCAAGGAATTCATCCGGCGCGGGGGAATCTGCTGGTTCATGCATCAGGACTATCGCCGCTGGGCGCCGTATTTCCTGCCCCCGGAACTGGGGACTCCCATCCTGGTGCACCGTTACATAACCACCATCGAACCCGGTTCCGTCTACAAATGTTATATGATGCCGTTCATCGAACCCGCCGGAGAGCGTCTTTTCAACGATCCGAACCCGATCACTCCGGAGGAAATGATCTACTGGCAGATCCGCGCGAATTCCTTCGGGCTCGTCCAAAGCGAGCAGGGAAAAACCGAAACCGTCAAAAGTTCCGCCCTCTCGTGCGCCATCGAATGCGAAAAATGGGAAATTCTCGGTTCCTACATGGACCCCGCGATCCGGAAAGGCGCACTGATCCTTCAGGCGGAATACGGCAAAGGGCTCTACTTCTGGAACCAGATTCTCTTTCCCGAGGAACTCGATGAAAATTCACCCCGGATTCTGGAATTCTGGAAAAAATACGCGGAAAATGTGCTCTGCCACTTTGAACGTTTTCTCCGGAAAGACACTTCTCCTTACACACCCGCGCCCCAAGGGAAGCTCCCCCTGAAGCGCAATTACAAAATGGCGATTCACCTTCACTCGCTGGAATGGTACGGCGGGGACAACCATCCCGGGACCATCCGCGCGATGATGCGTTACAAGGGAATCGACATTGCCTCGATCGCCGTGAAGGACGCCGTCCCGCACGGCGGAACGCTGGACCTGGCAAAATATTCGGACGACAAAGTATTTTTCCTTCACGGACAGGAATATCATCCGTTCAACTGGACCGAAGTCAACGCGAAATCCTGCCACAACGCGTATCATATGCTGTCGATCGGGATCGACGCCGACGTCTATACGCCGGAATTCACCCGCAGTTTTTTCAGCACATCCGACATTGACGCCTATCTGAAAAAAGCCATCCGCTACATTCACGACCACGGCGGGGCGGCCTGTGCCACGCATCCGTATTTCGACTATTGGAAGGAGTACGGATACGACGCGGTCGACAAGGAATATTTGACCTCCATCGCCGGTTCGGATTATGAGAAATTCTACGCCAGTGGCGGAAAGATCACCTTCATGAACTCGGTCGATCTCTTCGGGGCGCAGCGCCTTCTGGACAATCCGGCGGTCAATTTTCTCTATCTCGACGGCGAGCCTAGCCGCGAATCCATTGTCGGGGCAATCAAAAAAGGCCATTGCATCGCCGCGGCCTGGTTCAAAGAAGCGGACGTCACGCTGGACGGCAGGCTTCCCGGCGACACCTTGTCTTTGGAGGAAGCCGCAAAAAGTTCCCTGAAAATTACGGCGGAAATCGACGGCGGAAATGGGAAGGAAATCCGGGTGTATTCCGGCGGAAGGGAGATCGTCTCCCAAAAATTCGACGCCGGTTCCATTGAGTGTGAAATTCCGCTGGCGGGCTTTTCCCTGAAAACCTATGTCCGTGTGGAAATCCAGGGGGAAACTCCGCGAAAAATCGCCGTCACGACCCCGTTCTACCTGAAATAAGTTCCGGCGTCTTTCAGAATCCGAACCGGATCAGTCTTTGAAGTACGGCAGGAACTGCGGGAGCAATGCCGGCGTGGCGGCAAGAATTCCTTTGGCCGGATAATCGTTCCCTCCGAAAATGTCACAGACGGAGGCGCCCGCGGTGAGCACGATGAAGGCGCCCGCGGCCACATCATACTCCTGGAGATTCAGTTCCCAGTAGGCGTCGTAGCGCCCGGACGCAACGAAGGCGAGGTCGAGCGCGGCCGAACCGCAGCGCTTGATGTCCCGGATCACCGGCACCAGCCGGTTGAAATAATGCAGATTGTTGATCTCCAGCCGGGAGCGGAGACATGCAAACCCCGTGCAGCATGCGGCGGTCTCGATCGTCGAGCAGGAAGAGGGATGGATCGGCTCGCCGTTTTCAAAGGCCCCCTTCCCTTCCTCCGCGGAAAAGAGAAGGTTCAGCGCGGGCGCATACACGCATCCGGCGATGGCCCTGCCCTTCTTCTTGAGGGCAATCGAAATGGAAAAATAAGGGTGGCGCTTCACGAAGGATTGCGTGCCGTCGATCGGGTCGATGACCCAGCAGTATTCCGAATCCGTGTCGGCATGGCCGCTCTCCTCTCCGAAAATGCAATGGTCCGGATATTTTTCCCGGATCAGCCCGATGATCTTTTTTTCCACCGCGCGATCCGCCGTCGAAACCAGGTCGCGCGTGGTCGTCTTGTCGGACACGGTATTGGGTTTCATGCAATTGAAGTAATCCATTGCTTCCCTGCCCGCTTTCCGGGCAACCGACTCGATAAAAGGAATCATCGGAACAAACTCCTGTGGTTGAAAAAACAAATACGGCCCGCGTTTCGTGAGAACGCCGCGCGGGATTTGCCGCAATCCGGTACAATAGCACCGGCCCGGTCCTTTTCAACCTTCCGGCAAGCCTTTTTCCGGAAAAGCCGCCGCCGGAGACAGCCGGAAACCAATCCCGGCTGACCGCGCGGGATTTGGTTTCCCGTTTGACTTTGCCGGAAAACAGTTCTATATTGACCGGAACCGTTTTTCCATCCCGGCGGGAAAAGTCCGCCGGGAATCACAAAAGCAAAGGAAGTGTCCATGAATCCGCATATCGAAGAATGTCGCGCGCTGGCGCTCTCGATCCTGAAACCCACCCCGAAACAGCTGGAACACGGACTGGAGCTCCACCGCGACGCCCTGGTGTGGGACGCTTACAGTTTCATCCCGGGCGGCTGGACACGGGAAGCCATGGACAGCCTTGCGGCGCTTTCGGAAGCCGGAGCGGACCGGGATGAGATTTCCAATTGCAGGGAGGAGGAAAATCAACTGCGGTTCCTGGCCTCCCCGGAAGCGCTCCGGCAATTCAAGGAAACCTTCGACGCGGCGGGTGTGGATTGCGTCTTCCAGAATTCCGGGGAGGAAAGCAACGATATCGAACGGCTGATCCAGCGTCTTGCCCGGAGAAGCTACCTCTGCGATAAATTCCGCGACGTCATGGCACGTTCCGTCTTCCCCGCCGACGTGGCGGCCGCCAAAAAAGCGGGCAAACATACGATCTACCTGACCACCAACGGCGTCCCGCTGCCGCACCCCATCTATTCCGTGGAGAACGCCCTGTTTTATCTCACGGTTTTCTATCAGCTCGGAGTCCGCATGATGCACCTGACCTACAACCGGCGCAACCTGCTCGGGGACGGCTGTGCGGAACCGGCCGACGGGGGCCTCAGCGATCTCGGGCGCGCCGTCATCGCGGAGATGAACCGGGTCGGCATCATTCCCGACGTGGCGCATTCCGGACTTCGCACCAGCCTGGAAGCCGCGCAATGCTCGAAAAAGCCGGTCGTCGCCAGCCATACGGTCGCCGGGTCGCTCAGCAAACACTACCGCGGAAAGACCGACGAAGTCATCCGCGAAATCGTCAAGACCGGAGGCTATGCGGGCATCTGCACGATCCCGGAATTCTACCGGGGAACCGGGAAGATCGACTCCTTCCTCGATCATATCGTCTATGTGGCGGAACATTTCGGGGCCGACCACGTGGCCATCGGCACGGACCGCGTGGCGGAATGTCTTTCGACGGAAGGCATCGTCTGGCCGAACCTCCGGCGGTCACGCCCGATCTTCGAACAGTTCTGGACGCCGGCCGTCGATCCGTTCGAGGCGACCGCTGAAATGCGCCTCTCGGTCGCCTGGACCAACTGGCCGCTGTTCACGGTCGGACTGGTCCAGAGGGGCTTTTCCGACGACGACATCCGCAAGATCATCGGCGGAAACGTGATGCGCGTGGCGCAAGCGACCCTCGAAGGCTGCTTCTGATCCGGGAATCCCGGAAGTTCACGACCGCCGGGATGCGGAGGAAATACGTCTCAGCGCGCGGAAAACTTCGCCTCCCCAGAAGATCAGGGAAGTGAAGACAAGAATCAGGACCCATTCCCTCAGGCTCAGCGGCGTGGTCCGGAAAAGCCGGCCGCCGAACTGGACGAACACGATTTGCATGATGAGGATCGTCGCGGCGATCAGCGAAAACGCCTTGTTGTCGGCCAGATGTTTGAAAATGGAGTCGCTGCTTCCGAAGCATTTCGCATTGAAAAGGTTCCAGAACTGGAGCATTACAAAGATGCAGAAGAATATGGTCAGCCAGTTCAGATCCGAACCGAGATTCGCCTGTTTCATCCAGAAAAGGAGCGCAAGCAGAACCGCGATGAACACCGCTCCGACGCCGAAGATCGCGCCCCACATGCGCGGCGTCACGATGAACGCCGTGTTTTTGCGCGGAGGCAGATCCATGACGGCGGGGTCCGGCGGATCGGTCGCCAGCGCCAGCGCCGCAAAGGTGTCCATGATCAGGTTGATCCAGAGCATCTGAATGACGGTCAGGGGCAGTTCGACGCCGATGAAGGGACCGCTCATGGCAATGCTCAGCGCGACCACGTTGACCGTCAGCTGGAAGAGAATGAATTTCTGGATGTTGCGGTAGAGGGAGCGTCCCCACATCACCGCGTTGACGATGCTGCTGAAGGAGTCGTCCAGCAGAATGATGTCGGAGGCCTCCTTGGCGATGGCCGTGCCGGTCTTGCCCATGGCGATTCCGACGTCCGAAAAGTTCAGGGCGGGGGCGTCGTTTGTGCCGTCCCCGGTCACGGCGACGATCTCCCCCTGCGATTTCAAGCACTTTACGAGACGGAGCTTGTCATTGGGCCGCGCCCGCGCCATGATCTTGAGCTCTTTGGAGGCCGACAATGCCTCTTCGTCGGAGAGTGCGGCGAATTCAACTCCGGTCAGGAGACTGTATTTCGAGGCGTCTGAATCATCCCACAGATGGATCTGGCGTCCGATCTCCCGGGCGGTTTCCGGGTTGTCGCCGGTCACCATCTTCACCCGGATTCCCGCCTTGCAGCAGGCGTCGACCGCGGCGGGAACATCCGCGCGGACCGGGTCGGCGATCGCGGCGAACCCCATCCACGTCATGCCCTGCGCCACTTCCAGGACGTCGGACTTGTCGGACGGCTTGTAGAGGCAGGCGAATCCGAGCGTGCGCATCCCGCGCGCCTGGAAAGAAAGCAGCTGGCGGTGCAGCTCTTCCCGGTCCTCTTCGGAAAGAGTCTGGCTCCCGTTCTTCGTCTCGAAATAAAGGCAGCGCTTCAACAGGATTTCCGGCGCACCCTTGGCAAACAGGATTTCCGAAGCGGAACCGTCCGTGAATCCTTTCGTGGCCATGAACTTGCGTTCCGTGGAAAAGGTCCACTGCGTAGTGATCCGGAACTTTTCCCGGAGCAGTTCGTAATCGAACCCCTGCTTGTGGAGCCAGAGCAGAAGCGCGCCTTCCGTGGGGTTGCCGATGGGCTGCGGCCCGGACGGGTCGACCAGGGAAAGGTTGGCCGTCGAATTGACGGCGATCGCCAGCGCGGAAAACGCGGGCGGCGCCAGCGGAAAGACCACTTCCTGTACCCGCATCTGGTTCATGGTCAGGGTGCCGGTCTTATCGGTGCAGATCACGGTGGCGGCGCCGATCGTCTCGCACGCATGCATCTTGCGGACCAGATTGTTCGCCGCGGTCATCTTGCGCATGCTGTAGGCCAGGCTGAGCGTCACGCTCATGGCAAGGCCCTCCGGGACGGTCACCACGATCAGCGTCACCGCGACCATGAAGAACTGGATGAACTGCGCCATCGCCTCCGGGGCAATCCAGCCGGAGAGCTTTCCGGAAACCGACCCGCCGAAGTAAAGAAGCCCGCTTCCGCACAGCAGGATCAGGACCCCGATGCCGAAAGACAGCAGCCAGCCCCGCGTCCCGCCCTCGGCAAGCCATCGCGGCAGGAGGCTTTTCCCGGAAAGGAATTCCAGACCATCGAACAGGACCGGAAGCCAGATCCGCGAAAGCGCCGTCAGAACGGCGATCAGCAGAACGCCCGAGATCATCCACTGTCCGGCCGCCTGCCGGATTTCGCCGATGAAATATCCGTGAACCACCAGGGCACCGAACGTGATCGCCGCCGCGGTGAATCCGACCACTCCGATCAGCCGGCTGAGACGTTCCAGCTGGTCGTTCAGCGGGGTATTGCCTTCCGGCTCCTCGACCGCCGCCGCGGCGGTCTTCCCGATCTCGGATTGGTCGCCGACCGCGGAGACCTCCGCGTAGCCGTGTCCATCCACCACCGGCGAGCCGCGCAGCAGCACGGAGGCGGGATACGTTTCCTCGGCGGAAGGCATCCCGGCCGCATCCTCAACACTGACCTTGCGGACCGGATCGGATTCACCGGTCAGTTTGGACTGGTCCACCTGGAGATTCACCGCTTCAAGGACCGTGCCGTCGGCCGGGACCTCTTCGCCCAGTTCGACGAACACGACGTCCCCCACCACCAGCTCCCATTTCGGAACCGTCCGGAACTTGGATTCCCGGATCACTTTCACCGGAACATCGTCGCTCACCCGGTTGAGAATGTCGAATTCCTTCTCCGCCTTGAATTCATTCAGGAAGGAGAGGACCGTCGCCAGCAGAATCGCGATAATGATTCCGGTTCCCTCGATCCATTCACCCGTGCAAACCGAAATCAGCGCGGCGATGATCAGAATGCGGATCACGGGATCGTCGAATTTGGCGAAAAGAAGCTTCCACCACGGATGCCGCACCGGCGGAGACATCCGGTTTTCCCCGTGTTCCAGGCGGCTTTTCAATACTTCTTCTTCCGTCAAACCCGTATATCGGACCGTTGCCTTCAAAGCCGTGTCGTTCATTCTGTGGAGCCTCGCGTTTGGTGACTGATTTATGGGAAACCATTACAATACCGCCGGATTGCCGGATTGCAAGAAAAAATATTTTTTTCAAAAAAAATTCATTCCCCGCTTGCATCATAACCAGACCGGAGTTTATATTGAATAAACAGACCGGAAGAGAGGAGATGGTCCATGAAACCGCCGAAAATACGAAACCGGATCGCCGGAGATTTCCGCGCCCGGATTCTGAGTGGGGCTCTCGCGGAAGGGAGCCGCCTGCCCACCGAAAAAGAGATGTCGCATCATCTGGGAATCGCGCGGGAGACTCTGCGGGAAGTTCTGTCCCGGCTCGAAGAGGAAGGCCTGGTTGAACGCATTCCGGGGAAAGGGACGTTCGTCGCTTCCCGGAAAAGAGCCGGCAGCGTGCTCTCCTTCCTCCTGCCCTGCGCGGACATCCTTGCGGACCGGATCGGATACGCGAATTCCGTGATCACGCGCGAGCTGCTGTGCGGCGTCATCACGGAGGGAGCCAAGCGGAACTGCCGGGTGGAAACGCTGGCGCTCTCCCCCGCTAACCGGAACGACGACATCGATCCGCGCGTGCTGGCCCATCTGGATTCCTCCAGCCGCGTCGTTGTCTTTTCCCTGTGGTACCGCACGATTTTTGAACGTCTGGAGAAAAGCGGATGCCGCGCGGCCCTCCTCACGCTCGGAAATGAAAACGATGATCCGCCGCTCCGCCGTTACACGGACCAGTGGCTCCATTTCCGGAACGATGTCCCCGCCCTCCTGAAAACCGCCGACCGCTTCCTCCGCGCGGAATGCGACTGCCGGAAAACCGCCGTGATCGATCCGACCCTCCAGGGACTCGACAAGGGACCCTTCGATCTCATGCCGCGGTTCCGCTATCCGAAACAATATTCCCTCTGGACCCCGGAAGACCGGGAACATTTCCGAAGACAGCTTGCCGCCTGCTGGAAAAAAGAACGTTTCGACGGGCTTCTCCTGAAAGTTTCGGAACTGCCCTCCGTCGATTTTTCCAGATCCCTGGCCTTCAACTGCGGACTGCCGGATTCGGTCCGGATCGTCACGTCCGGTGAGGGTCCCTACAACACAAGGCTCCTGCCGCACACGCCCGCCCTCCGCTGCGATTTCCGGAGCGCCGGAACGCAAATCGTGCGGGAACTGACAAATCCGGAATACCATCCCCGTAAAATCCAGCTCGAATCGTTCCTCGATTCCTGCCAATCATAAAAAACAAGGAGTATTGCAATGAGAACGCACGCCATGGGCGAAATGACCGTGAAAGAAGTCCGCGAGTACCTGAAACACAACCAGACCGTCATCTTCCCGTACGGAGTCGTGGAACAGCACGGCTACCATCTGCCGTTGAGCATGGACATCCACAACGCCGAAATCCTCGCCTGCCGAATGGCCGAGGAACTGGACTGTATCGTGGCGCCGTGCCTCAACTACTGTTTCTCCGGCGGACAGCTCCCCGGCACCATCAACGTCAAGCCCAACAACTTCTCCAACATGGTCTGCGACATCATGGAGTCCCTCGTCAATCAGGGGTTCCTGAATATTTTCATCGTGCCCGGACACGGCGGCAGCGAAAGCCTGCTCCACCTCAAGGAATCCCTCCGCATCCTGAAATGGATGAACCCCGCCATGCAGAAGGCCATGATCCTTTTCATCCGCCGCAGCGATTACTCGAAAAAAGCCCTGGACAGCATTTACGGACGCGACTACCATGCGGGCGAATCCGAAACCTCCACGATGCTGGCCTGCCGTCCCGGACTCGTCCGCATGGAGGAACTGGAAATGGACACGCCCGAAATCGCCGAAATGATGCGCGAAGACCCCGACGCCTATCAGCTCCGGACCAACTTCACCGGGCTTCATCAGGAGATCGTCAACACCGTCCAGCGCCCGGAAATCAAAGTCGGCGTCATGGGGTATCCGGAACGCGCCAAGGCCGAAACCGGAGTGAAAAATCTGGACGATGCGATCCGGGGCATGATCCCCGTGCTGAAAAAAGCCATCGTTCAGGCCGAAAAAGCCCGCAAAACCGGTAAAATGGTCGAGATCGCGGACACGGAAAAGCTGAAAATGCTCAAGCTGTAACCGCTGCCGGGAGAAAGGATTCCGAGCCGTTTTCTTCCGTTCGGGTTGAAAAGTCCCTGAAACGGAGTATACTATCCGTTTCACTTTCATCGCCGGCGCATCGGTCCGTTCGGGGCGGATGCACGGGTGAATCCCAAAACAGGAATGACAGGAAATGGCAAAGACCTTTCAGAACGACAATGAAAAAATGAGCTATGCAATGGGGCTGAACGTGGCCGAATATGTGGCGCATGCGCCCGTCGGCCTGACGCCGGAACTCGTCCTGGAAGGACTGAAAGACGCTCTCGCGGGCATCCCCGGAATCCCGCCCGAGGAATATGCCGCGGCCATGCGGATGCTCCAGACCCGGATGCAGGACGCCGCCCGCGATCAGGCGAAAAACGCCGGAGAAACCCACGCGAAGACCGGAAAGGAGTTCCTCGCCGCCAACAAGGCAAAGGAAGGGGTTTTCACCACGGCGACCGGGCTCCAGTATCAGATTCTTCTGGAAGGCAAAGGGACCCGGCCGCAAAGGGCGTCAACGGTCCGCGTCCATTATACCGGTTCGCTTCTCGACGGACAGGTCTTCGACAGCTCCGTTCAGCGCGGGGAGCCCGCCGAATTCGGGCTGACGCAGGTCATTCCCGGCTGGACGGAAGGCCTTCAACTGATGGCGGAAGGGTCCAAGTTCCGCTTTTTCATCCCGTCCGAACTCGCCTATGGCGAACAGGGCGCGCCGGGCGCGATCCCTCCGAACGCAACCCTGATTTTCGAAGTGGAGCTCCTGAAAGTTCTCTGAGGAATTTCCCGGATTAAAAAAATCCGTTTTGCCTCGTTCAAAGCGCTGCAAAACGGACTTTTCGCATCTGAAAAATTCTTACAAACTTACAAACTCCCCAACTTACAAACTCTTCAAACTCCCAGAGGGAGTTTGGAAAGCGGGTTCTGCCGGTGGCACTCCTCGATGACCGCGATCTGGCGGCGGACCTGTTCCAAAGTCACCTCCAATTTTCCGCCGTTGACCAGGGCGTCATAGAGATTCTCATACAGTTTGATGGTGCGGTAGGAAAAATCCATGCCCTGTTCGGAAGAGGTCCACTTTTCCGTGGTAAAGCTCAATTTTTCCGAGCAATATGCGCGATCGGGAAGAGGTTCACGGATCAGGTGATGCGCCGGGGCGTCGGCCGGATCGAAGAAACGCCATTCCAGTTCGCTGTGGGAACCGTGAAGGGTTCCGTTTGTGCCGTAAACCTCATAAACCCGCTGTCCCGGAGGCGCGCAGGAGGACACTTCCATGTCGATGACCGGATGTCCTTTCGCGGTCAGGATGACTTTCACATGATCCTCGGCGTCGCCCCAGGTGTTGGCGCGGTCCATCCGGCAGAAAACGGTTTCCGGGTCAACGTTTCCGAAAAACTGAAGCGCCTGGTCCAGCGGATGCGGACCGGTGTTCAGCAGGCTGCCCGCATTCATGTCCTGAAGCGTCTGCCAGTCCCAGCGGCGGGAGAAGCCGTTGAACACCACGCGAACCATGACGATCCGCCCGAGAACGCCGGAATTCATGACCTCGAGAACCTTGCGGAAGGTGGGGGCGAAGCGGGACTGCTGGAAAACCGCGAAAAATTGTCCCGTGCGTTTGGAAGCGGCGATGACCCGGTCCGCCTCGGAAACCGTCCGGGCGAGAGGCTTTTCGCAGAGAACCGCGTGTCCGGCCTCCATCGCCTCGATGCTGAACGGAACGTGGTCCGGGCTCTGGGAGGCGTTGACAATGAGGTCGAGGGAGGAGTCTTTCAGCATTTCCCGGAAGTCCGTGTAAGCCTTGCATCCGGGGTTTTCCTCGCAGCTTTCCTTGCAGCGCGCAATGTCGAGATCGGCGACGGCGGCCAGTTGGAATTTCTCTTTCAGCTTTTCGGTATTGAACACGACCGCATGGATATTGCGTCCGCTCCGGCCCTGTCCGATGATTCCGACTCTGATTCTTTTCATGGAATGCTCCCTGTTTTCGCCGCGTCAGTTTTGATAAACCGGCATGGTCCGGCCGTATTTGACGGAAAGATCGGCGGCTTCGAGCATGGCCATGATCTCATAGGATTCGTTCAGCGGCACACCGCCGCTCTCTCCCCGGAAGAAGCGCTGGATTTCACCGATCAGGCTGCGGTAAAGGTCGACACCTCCGACGAAATGGAAGAGGAATTCGCTCGGAACCGCGTTCCGGAGAACGCCGCCGTAGCGGTAGGAGTGGGAATTGAGCTCGACGACGCCGCGGCGGCCGTCGGCATACGCCACCGTGCAGACGACGCCCTGACGGTCGGGAACGGCCGTGACCGAAACCGCGCCGGTGCCCATGGTCCGTTCCAGCATCTCGAAGGCGTGGACGCCGTACCAGACGATGGAAGAACTGGCGGGCGCCTTTCCGAGCGGCCCCCAGATACAGGCGAACTGGGGCCTGGGACATTTCGACGCCGCGTCAATGAGGTTCGCGTCGTAGCGGAGGGAGGAAGCCGTGAAAAAGCGGATATTGTGTTCTTTGGCGGCGGCCATGATCTCGTTGGCGCTGTCCAGCGTGTCGGCAAACGGCTTGTCGAGGAAGATCGGCTTGCCGAGGACGGCGCATTTCTTGAAGTATTCCAGATGATAGGCCGGATCGTTGATTTCCAGATAGATCGCGTCGCAGTCCGCCACCGCCTCGTCGAAATTCTGCGTGACTTTCACGCCGATGCTTTCGAGATAGGCCTGCCGCTTGTCCAGCCCCTCTTTGCTCTGGAACGGGGTGTCGAACCGCAGACAGCGCGTCACTTGCATTCCGCCGACCTGGTGTTCTTTCGGCAGGGACGGATCCTGCATGAATTTGGCGAATTCAACGGAATGGCTCGTGTCGAGCCCCACAATGGCGGCCTTCAATTTCTTCTTCATCTTCTGACTTTCCTGGTTGAAATATCGTAAACGAAATCTCTCTTACGCCGGATAAAATAGCATTCTTCCCCTGGAATCCAATGGTCTTTTTGATAAAAGCATGATCTTTTTGATCATTTTACTGAATTCCGTAGCGGGACCGGAACAGGGAAGGCGAAACCGAGCCGTGCTTCTTGAATATGCGCGAAAAGTGGAATTCGTCGTTGAAGCGGCATTCCTGGGCGATCTCGCTGATCCGCATGTGCGTGGACATCAGAAGTTTTTCCGCCCGCCGCAGGCGGCACTCCAGCAGGAATGCGCCCGGCGCCCAGGTGGTCACCTGCTTGAAAAGCCGTCGAAAATGAACGTAGGAAAGCGACATCCGGGCCGCCTCGCTCCGGAAATTCCAGCCGAGCGCCGGTTCGTGCGCGATCCGGTCGCGGAGCGCGAGCAGAGCCCCCGCGTAGTGATTGTACAGCTTGTCCGCCATCGCCGGCTGTTCGCTGATTTCCAGCAGCAGTTCTTCGAGGAGAAGGACCGCGCGGGCGTGCTGGTTCAGCCCCGGCACCCGCAACAGAGTGAACACGCTCCGCAGCTTCCGCAGGAATTGTTCCGGGTCCCGGAGGCGTATGAAAAGATTCTTTTCCCGCAGCGGGATCAGACCGCTCTTGATATAGCGTTCCACGCGGGGACCGCGGAAGCACAGATGGGCCTGAAATCGGATCGTTCCCTCCGGCGAACCGTAGGAAAAAGGGATTCCCGGTCCTGTGACAAACACGCCGGGCCCGGTCGAGACTTCGGGGGGATTGCCGCCCGTATGGACCTCGACGTCCCCCCTGTAAATGAACTGAATCCCGTAGTATCCGTCGAAAATACGGTTTTCCGCATAGGTGGATACGCCTTCGCATTGTCCGTGGTTGACAAACACCAGATCGTCGAAATAGTCCATGCCGCGCCCGTCCGCCTCCGGGTAAAAATCCGGAAGCAATGTATTATTTGTTCATTTTATCCGCATTCCCCGTACCATAGCATGCCCGTCCGGTTTTTCAAATTCTTCCTGTGATTTGTTCCCTTCCGGAAACGGCTCGGAACATCGCGGACGGAACGGAAAAAGCGGAAGATTTCCGCGTCATTTTTTCAAATGAACATGGACTTTTTCAGAAGGAGGGTGTATTGTTCCATTTCACAGGAGAAAACGGACTTTCCAGATGAGAACTGAACTTGAATGTATTTTATGTTTCGGAAAAGGCGCCCTGTTTCTGACAAAACGGTTCGCCCTGTCTCACAAAGACAATGTGAAGCTGCATCAATCCATCCTGCGGGAGATCGCGGAGGCCGACTTCAATGAACCGCCGCCGCTCATCGCCCGGAAAATCTACCAGCTCATTTCGGAAAAAACCGGGGAAAAAGATCCCTTCCAGCAGGAAAAAGACCTTTCCACCGAACATGCGAAACGTCTGCTGAAACCCCTGCGGACGAAGCTGAAAACATTCAACGACCCGCTGGAGGGACTCGTCCGCCTCGTCATGGCGGGCAACATCATCGATTTCGGGCTGGACGCCGCCTTCGACCTGAACACAACCCTGGAGCGGATCACCGAAACCTTTTCCGAAAAGATCGACCGGGCCGCTCTCGAAGTGCTGCGCAAAGCTCTCGAAAAAGCGAAAAACGTGTTGTACATCACCGACAATTGCGGAGAAGCGGTGTTCGACGCGCTGCTGCTCGAACGCTACCGCTGCAAAATGACGGTGGCGGTCCGGGGCAGCCCCATTTTAAACGACGTCACGCGCCGCGAGGCGGAGGCCTCCGGGCTGGCGGCGGCTTCCATACGCCTGATCGACACGGGCGACAACACGCCCGGCATCGACCTCTGCCGCTCCTCCGGCGAGTTTCTGGAAGCCTACCATTCCGCCGACTTGATCATTTCCAAAGGACAGGGCAACTATGAGACGCTTTGCGAAACCAGACGCCCGACCGTGTTTCTGCTGCGTGCAAAATGTCCGGTGGTCATGCATAAACTGGGCGGCGTCAAACAGGGAAGTTGCCAAATCCACCATGTCAACATCATTCCGTAAATCCTGCCTGATCCTCTTTGCCGCCCTGCTCTGGGTTTCCGCTTCCGGGCAGACGGTCTCCTTGAAGGTGATCCAGACGACCGATGTCCACGGCTCCATCGAACAGGGAAAATTCGGGCGCATCGCAACGCTCATCCGGCAGGAATGCAAGGCCGCGGGCGGGTCCCCCAACACGGTACTGGCCGACTGCGGGGACCTGATGCAGGGCTCGTTTCCCATGACGCTGGACCGCGGAGGCGTCATGATCCGCGCGCTGAACCTCCTTTCCTATGATGTTTTCGTGCCCGGAAATCATGACTTTGAATTCGGGGCCGACTCCCTCCGGGATCATCTGAAGCAGTTCAGGGGAATCGTCTGCGCCCTCAACCTCGACTGGAAGGACACTCCTGTCCGGCGGTGGACCCTTCTGAAAAAAAGCGGGCTGGACGTCGCCGTGATCGGCATCACGTTTCCGGCGCTGGATACGCTGGTGTCCGGAGATCAACTGAAATCGGTGCGCCTCCTCGACGCGGAAAAGGAAATGGCGCGGATCATGCCGGAAGTGATGAACGTCCGGCCCGTCGTGATCATTCTCGCCGTCCATGCCGGCGAATACACCCCGGTTTCCGGCCGTCTCACGCTCACGCAGCTGATCCGGAAATATCCGCAGATCGATCTGGTCCTGGGCGGACACACCCACCAGGACATCCCGGGAAAGAGTCTCGGCGGACACGCCTGGTTCCTCCAGGCGCCCGCCCACGCCGGGGGGATTGCCGTCGCGGACATCCTTTACGATTCCCGGGAACGCCGGGTCGTTTCCCTCCAGAGCCGTCTGCTCCTCCTCGCCGACCGTGAAACCGCCCCCCTTCCGGAAATGGAAAAAGTCTTCTCGGAACAGCTGAAACGTTCCGCCCGGACCGGCGCGGAACAGATCGCCCGTCTTCCGTTTCCGCTCGAACCGCTTTCCGGGACGGAACATTCCAACCGCCTGACCGGGCTGTTCGCAAACACCATTCACGAATATACCGGCGCACCGGTCGTCTTTCACGGCACCCACGGGAAATTCGCGCAGGCTCCCGGCCCGCTGAACCGCCGGCAACTGTTCGCCCTGACGCCGTATGAAGACAAAATCGGCGTGCTGAAACTGACGCCGTCCGAATGCCGCATGGTCCTGGAGGAACAGCATGCAAAAAAACGGAGCGGCATGTTTCAGGCGCCTTCCGGAATCGTTTATTCCACGGGACGCGGCGGCCGGATCAAAGGGTCCCTGCGCCTGAAAGGAGAATCCGGCGACTGGACGGATGAAACACGGACGGTCGCCTGTGCGTTCACCACCTTTGCCCTGGCCGGAGCGGGAGGCCGTTTCCCGCTTCTCCGCTCTCTCGCGGAGCTGCATGCCGTCGAGGTTTACCCGGACGGCATCCGGACCGTTCTGGAAAATCATCTGCGCAAAAATCATCCGATCCAAACACATCCCATCGAAAGGAAATGAAAATGAATAAAATCACATGGTGCTGTCTGCTCGCGGCTCTGCTTTGTTCCTGTTCGCGTGAATATATTTTCGCGGAAAAAGACCGTCTGACCCCGCAGGAGGAAGAGGCGGTCATCGTTTATGTCTGCAAGTTCCTCCGCCACGACAAGAAAATCAAACTCACCCCGGAGGAGCGTTCGATCATCCAGGACCAGAAACCGGATTTCGCCGTCCAATACCGGGGATACAAGGAAGGGCTGCTGTCCATCCGCTGGAAACTCCCGAACTACCGGGTCCTTCTGCTTCAACGAACCGGGAAGCTTCTTGCGGAAGAACGGGCGGACTGGGTCATCCGGATCATTTCCGACACTGCCAGCGGGAAACTGCCGAAAGATTCTTTCGGTTCCCAAGGGGAAGACCTCTCTCTGCCGCCTCTTTGAAAACAGCCCCGGAATCCCGCTTTCTTCCCTGTTTTTTCCGGGAAATCCAAAAAAAGTTTTTCCTCCGCTTGACAAATCGGACTTGTGTGCTAGAGTAAGACTCAGGAAGCAGGCAGACGGGCTCCGAATAAGAAATGAATCAAGGCCGCAAAGCCTTAAAGGTACATTGTAAGTTGGAGCGAACAGTTCCCCCTGCTTCCGTTTTTTATTCCCTCTGTATTTTCCCCGCCATTCCCCGACCCGATGGATTCCATGCGGAAGTCGTGTTCCAACAGGGGATCGTCTGCTTCGGATGTCCAACAAAAATCAAAAATAGGTTGCTTTGCCTATTGCAAAACAAACATTTCTGTTTATAATTAAAACGCAATGTTGATTTTTTTAAAAGGAGGAGGGCGTTGTATGAAAACGTCAATATCGGAACGGGAGGGTGCGCATTCGGGCCCGGTTTCAGGAAGGCGGGCGGGGAAATTTACATTGGTGGAACTTCTTGTCGTCATCTCGATCATCGCGATCATCGCCGCCTTGCTGATGCCCGCGCTGGGCAAAGCGCGGGAAGCCGCGCGGAAAGCTTTCTGCCTGAGCCATCTCAAGGATATGGCGGTTTCCAGCCTGATGTATGCGGACAACAACAAGGAATACTTTCTCCCCGGTCACCGCTACAACTCCGGTGAGGCGAAAGACTTCTGGTGGTCCATTCTCACCCAGATCGTGTATCCGAAGGTCATCGAAAAAAGTTACGGAATCCCCATGGACAGTTATTACAAGACGTTCCAATGTCCCTCGGAAAAGATTCCGACCGGGGGAGACCCCTCCTTTCAATACACCCACTATGGGGTTAACGTCAAATTCACGCATTACAATGCTCCGGTAAGGAAACTGTCCACCGCCTTCAAACCGTCTTCCGGCGTGGTGTATATGGACTCGAATATCCGCACCAGCTATGCGGTCACGGATGAAAATGCGGCCAGCGAACGGCACGGAACCGGCCGTGCGAACACGTCGTATCTGGACGGCCACTGCGACTTCAGAATCCTGGGCAGGGACCCCGCCCGCGACGAGAAACTGAAGGAAGGATACCGTTCCCCTTGCCTCAACGGCATCGGAACCTGTGCGACCAACTGCAACTGATCTGAAAAAATAGGTGCCATGACAGAATGTCGCCGTTTTCTATTCTGTTGACCACACCCAGAGGACGTGGATTTTTAAGACGCATTCAAGGATTAGTGTGAACAGATTCTAGGTATTCCAGTTGACAAAAAAAGTATTTTTGTCATTATTATTGGTTGTGCTTAATTGGAAAAGATATGACAGATGCTGTATAGTATTCAATAAATTTTTCCCGGTCATGGAACCGACCACGGAATCGTGTGTCCAGCGCACCTATTACATCGCCGATCCCGAAGGCAACCTGATCGAAATCGGCTCTTTCATAAGTGAACATGCCTGTTGCACTTAATTGCCCGGGGAAATATGGAGAATTCAAAGATGGATTTGTATATTCAGAAAATATGCTTTGACAAGAACGCCTGGCAGGAAGATAAAGAGAAAAACAAGCCGGGAGAGTCAATATCCGCGGACGATTCACTTTCCTATCCCTTCAGTATTCCGGCAATCAGACAATTCATGGAGACAGAATCCTTTTCTTTCAAATCGCCGGTTACGATTTTTATCGGAGAGAACGGCAGCGGCAAGTCCACCCTGATTGAAGCGATCGCCTGCTGCTTCGGGATAAACCCGGAAGGGGGCTCCAAAAACTTTAATTTTTCCACATACAAATCCCACTCCGGATTGGGCAATTACATGTATTACACAAGGATAAGACGCCCGCGCGATTCCTACTTTCTCCGTGCGGAGAGCTTTTACAATGTGATCACTGAAATCGAAAGGCTGGACAGCGAACCGGACTTTTCGCCACCGGTAAAAACGGGATATGGCGGAGTGAATCTGCATGAAAAATCCCATGGGGAATCCTTTTTTGCCGTATTGAAAAAGCGACTCAGAGGAAACGGTTTATATGTCATGGACGAACCCGAGGCCGCGGTGTCGGTGACTCGACAGCTGGAAATGCTGCAAATCATTCAGCAATTGGTGAAGAAGGATTCGCAATTTATCATGGCAACCCACTCGCCAATCATCATGGCATATCCGAAGGCGGACATAATCAAAATCGACGAACATGGTTTTTCTCGGATTGAGTATGAGGCAACCGAACAATATCGGGTCATGCATGAATTCATGTGCGACTACAAAAAGCTCCTGAGCAACTACGGTCTGTGAAAAAAGCGGATCGAAGGAACCGTGCCAGTGAAGGAACCGTGCCAGTCATGAGGAAAACTGGGAAAACTGTGCCGGAAAACTGTATTTGACAACTGAATAGCATCATCACGGAGTGGTTAACCGTGATGGTCGATCAACTTGCCCGGAGGACGATGCCTTCCAGGCGAAGTTGATACAGGGATGGTCGGATGAAAATCAGGCTGAGCCGCCAAAAAAAAGCGGTTTCATAATTTATCTGTATCATGTTGATTGATATATAGTTGCCATGAATGGAACCGTTTTTTTATGAATGGAACCGTTTTTTCTCCAAACTGGTTTTCGGAAGGAAAATAGCTTTATGAGAAATTCAGGGATAGTATTTCGAGAAGTAATTCAGCTTTCCATCATCATGTATGGTGTTCTTTCAGGCGTTTATTATTTGGGAATGACAAACCTCACCTTTGCAAAACCCGATAGTTTACTGGGAGGTATTGGGTGTATTGTCGCCACATTATCGTCCAGCGTATCTGCTCTATTCTGTAGCATCAGCGGCAACCCTCTTGAATTTTTCAGCTATAATTACCTTTACTTTATGATGATACAGACATTTATTTATTACCTGTTGGCAAGATACATTGATTACTTTTTTCATATAAAAAAAGAAAACCGTGCCAGTCATGAGAAGTGATTGTTGATTGATATTTGGTTGCCATTCATGAATGGCAACGTTTTTTATGTTTATTTTCTGAAATCTCAAATTCTGACTTGAAAAATATAACTGGATAGTTATATTATGAATGGAACAAGGCGAGGAGAACAATGTCAAACAGTATGAAGAAGAAGTTTTTCAAAGAGTTGCCGCAGGTCGAATCATTTATGGCGGCTCAATCCGTGGAAGTAAACACGGAATACAAAGACATTGTGGACGGACTTGAAAGAAACGGGCGGCTATCCATGCCGAATGGAGAAAAGGTGGATGCCAGTTTGTTTGCAATCAGGGTGATTCAAGCGGGCAATGTTCGCATATTTTATGTTTACGGCATAGGAAGCAATATTTACGGAATTCACGCATATGACAAAAAAATGCAGCAAATACCAGGAAAAGAACTGGACTTAGCGCATAAAGCAATTAAAATTTTGAGAAAGGGAGGTCGAGTGAAATGAAAAAAATCAGCAAAGAAGATATAAGATTGGAAGCCGAAATAAATAATTTTCTGGAACACGAAGAGGAAGCATACGCCCGGCAAAGCGCGGCTCGGAAAACCGTCCTGAATGACCCGGCAAATGCTGAATTTCTTAAACAGTGCCGGGAACGCCGCGCCATCGCGGAAGCACTCTACAAGGCCCGTGTGGCTGCAAAACTGACCCAGGCGGAAGTAGCCGTCCGGATGAAGGTGACGCAACCCTATGTGGCGAAATTGGAACGCGCCACGGGAACAATCTGCTGGACGGCGATTTCAAGATATGCCGCGGCTTGCGGGAAGAGGATTTCCATTGCATTGATTTGAAAAAAACTTCTTAATTTCGCTCTGATAAAGATAACGTCCGGAAAATTTCGCACATGTGGATTTCTAAGACGCATTAAATGGAGGAAATTAATATGAAACTCAAAATATTTATCCTTCTGGCATGTATAGTATTCTTTTCCTTTGGAATTATGGTTGGTTTACAATATCATAAACCTCAAAAATTGAACTCATTTACCAATCTCTTTGATCTGCGGAATGGTAGAATGCTTCAAGTCCATGATGCATATCAAGAAGGAAATTCTGCACGAATAATAGTGTATGAAAAGAATAATAAAAATAATTATATTGATATTTGGTTTAATTATGATGGAAGTATTGACTATTTCATCAAGAATAATTTAGAAAATTGTGTCATTACAAAGTATAGAAATGGACTATTATTGAAAGAAACAATAATTAACAAGAAAGACAATGAAATTACTTGTATGGAGTATTTTCAAACAGACGACAAAATCATAAAAAAACAAATTGCGCCGGAACAAAATTTTGAATGGTTGAAATGGTGACATGATACCAAATTATTGTTATACAGCTTCTCTTGTTGTAAAAAATTATCAATGAGGCACCTTGTGATAGCAGTAAGGTATCTCATTCCAAAAAAGGATTAGAATTCATGGAAAATACTACGTATAATTTGATCACCCTTCATGGTGAGATTGACCAAAAAATGCATTCATTCAAAATTCAAAATTTGAATAAGAAAAACATTTCGCATATAAATTCAATTCTTATAGATTTTTGGAATAAAACACCTTATGAGGGCGTAAGAAAATTTATCACAGATACATTTGTTATTCCATTTAAAATTAAAGAATTTCAAGAATTATTGATACATGAATATAACAAAACGAACGATGCAGAATTTCGCTGGTATATTGGGCAGGCTATCGCAGAGATAACACCACATACCCCATCAAATATCCATATTATACATGAGTTGATTTGTTCACGTCAGGATTTAGGATGTGTTGCTTTAATTTTCTGGTTACAGAAAACATCTAATCAAGAAAGCCCCAATGTTCTAAAATGTGTTCTTGATCCTCATAACAATGCCGTAACTAATCCGGCCCTCAAGGTTTTGGGGAAAATTGGATGTTCTCAAACGATTGATGCAATTAAACAATTATTGTTACAAAAACCAACTCCTGAAATAAAAAAACAGGCTTGTAAAGTATTAAAGTCTCTTGAACAGAAAAACCGTGCCAGTCATGGCGACTGACTTCTGACTAACGGCTAGAGGTATATACTTGAGAACGAAAAAAGTTAAGAAATCGTAAGAAATCGTGCCAGTCATGAGAACAGAAATCGTACCAGTCATGAGAAGGGATTGAAGGTGAGTATAATACAGAGAAATTATGAAAGTTTTTCAGAGCCAGGCATTATATGCTCGATTTGAATGAGCACGATCCATACTGAACTCAAAGTTCTTTGACAATTGAATAACATAATCACAGAGTGATTATCTCGCGGAGTGGTTGACCGTGATGGTCAATCAACTTGTCCGAAGACGATGCCTTTCAGGCGAAGTTGATACTTGAATTATGGAAGAAACAATAAGCCGCAATAAAAAAGCGGAAGGAGATCAAGAAATGAAAAGGATTTTTGAAACGGCAAACAGAAAGATTCAAAAAGAAAGAAGCAGGAACCGGTTCACACTGATAGAACTTCTCATTGTTATTGCAATCATTGCGATTCTCGCGGCCATGCTGCTGCCCGCGTTGAACAAGGCGAGGGAAAAAGCGAGAGGAGCGGAATGTGCGTCGAACCTGAAACAGTTGGGGCTGGCATCCTCCATGTACATCAATACCTATGACGACTGGGTATGGTGCGGAGACAACGGGGCTGGGTATGTTCCCCGTTTCTGGATCGGGCTTCTCGGACCGCTTGCCGGAATCAGGAAAGAGCCGCAGAATATTTCAGAGTTCGGACGGGACGGCGTATTGTATTGCAGAAGCCTGGACTCCAAAGCCAAGTATCCGAACCTGAGTTACGCTCCGGATTATCACTTGCATGGAAAACCATACCAGAACCGCATCGGTGCATGGAAAAGTCCCGGTTCCCGTTTGAGCATGGTGGAAAGTACCGCCGATGGAAATGTGACCATCACACGCAATTATGCGAGGGATCGAAGCAACCCCGGAAGCTTCCCCTATCTCTTTTCGCCGCGGCACCTCGGATTCGGCAATGTGCTGTATCTGGACGGACATGTCGGCAAGCTCAAAGATGTATACCAGAAGGACCTCGGCTCCTGGTGATTCGAAAATCGAAGCAACATGGAAAGGATATTTCCGATGCACTCAAAAAGGAATCTGTTTTTTTCAGCCTTGTTCGCTGTCATGACCGCAACGGCGGCGCAGCCCCCGGAATTCGAAATCATGTCGAAAGAAGTTCCCGCGGAAATCCCCAAGACCCCGGTGAACGATGCAAAAGGCTTCTTCCTTCACAGCCAACCGGACGCCTCCGAAGAGAAACCCGGCTGGATGTTCGGCCGGATCGGGACGGAATGCACGGGCATCCCCGAAAACAAATACGAAAGTCCCCTCCGGGAAAAACGGCTGGACCATTTCGCGGCAGGCGGCCAGTATGTCACGATGGCGTTTGTCGTCCAGATCCTGAAAGACCAAAAAAAATGGAGCATCACGCCGGAAGAGCTGACCAACGGCTCCGGACAGAAGATCCCGGCGGATCACATCAAGCTCCGCAGAATCATTTCGAAGCGGACCCTTCAAACGTATTCCCAGGATATGCTGATCCCACCTGACCTCGAAAACGTCAGGAAGGGAGACATCCTCCACTATCTGTACCTGGCAAGTGTTCCGTGCGGGACCGTTCCCGGAATCTACCGGGGAAACATCCGGATTTCAAACGATGCCGGAACGGCTGAAATACCGGTCTCCCTGCGCATATTCGGATATGATCTGCCGAAAGCGGAAGGGGTTTTCGGCACTTATGTTGCCGGACATTTCGACACCACGGGTACGGGGTATAAAAGATTTTCTCCGGAAAAATTTTCTCCGGAACAGCTGGACCCCCTGTTCCGTTTCTGGAAAACCCGCGGCTTGAACTCTCCGACCCTGACGCATCTGCTTCCCGAATATAAAAATGTCAATGGGAAAAAACAGATCAGCTTCAAGACGGTCCGCCTGTTTGCGGACGCCATGAAACGCGCCGGGCTGGAAGGTCCCCTCTGCCTGGATTCCCGTTTCTGGGCATGGCATGAAGAGGCGCTTGAAAAAGCGGCTCCGGACAAATCGGCCGAGGAACGCTTCAAGGAACGGATCAAGACATTGATTCAGACCGCGGAACAGGAAAAATGGCCTGCCCTCAAAATCTTTCCGGAAGAGGAAGTCGGAAATCCCGACAACACTAAAAAACGCACGTATACACGTTTCCGGAAACCGCTGCGCGAAGCCGCCGGAGGACGCGACTACATTATCGACAACGACATCGGGTATAACCGCACGGATGCCGTCGACCGCGGCAACACGGACAATTTTCCCGTAATCCAGTATAACAGCTGGGAAGACAAAGCTCTGGACACGGCTCACAAGAATCACCGGGAAGTCTGGGCCTATAACTACGGCTTTCACCGCGCCTCCTTCGGTTTCCTTTTGACGCGGCTCGGTGCGACAGGCAACCATCAATGGGCGGAAATGTGGATCACTGATACCAAGCACTACTGGCAGACGCTGGCTTTCCTTCAGGACGGAGTCTGTTCCGGCATGAACTACGAATGGATGCAGGAGGGCATCAGCGACTATCGTTACGTCCAGCGGCTCCGGGAGAAAATCACCCGGCTCCGGCACGCTGGAAAAAACAACGAAGCCCAAAAATTGGAGGAGGTCATCCGGCAGGTCTCGGCGGACATCCCCATCACCAGCGCGGAAGCGGGCGGATGGAATGCAAGGACAAAGGAATCGGAGCTCAACCGCAGACGCTGGCAGGTTGCCCTTGCCATTCAGGAAGCGGAACGGCTTCCGGGCGGCAAAGCCGAGAAAAAAGCTTCCCGTTCCCCGGATCAACTCAAACCGGAAATCGCGACCCTGCCGGCAAAAACGGAACCGTTCCAGTCCGCGGACAATTCCATTGCGCTTCCGATCCTGGAAAATCCGAAGCTCGACGGGATGCCTGACCTCCGCGGCAAAAATACGACGGGAGCCTTGCGCGTTCGCGTTTCCGACGAAGTCAATGCGCGCGCTTATTCCAGCAGCCTGGAAGAATTTCAAAAACGGATCGCCTGCGCCTGGACGGCTGTCTGGCTCACATACAGCCAGGAAGGACTCCTGATCTCCAGCATCGGAAACTTCGGCACCCCTTCCCCGAAAGCCAAACCGAGATATGAGGACGGCGATGGAAATCTCTGGCGGGAAATCTGCATGGAATATTTCTTCCAGAAGCCGGGGGACAAGGGATTTTATCAGCTGATTGTCAGCAATTTCGACAAAAAGGTCATGCTCGCGAACGGCAAAACTTCATTTCAAAGCATACAGGTCTGTTCCAAACCGAATGTCAACCCGGCCGCGGGGCTCGCACAGGAAGTCCTGATCCCGTGGTCCGAATTCGGACTCGACCGAATGCCGGAAGCGGGCACTGTCTGGAAGTTCAACGCCTGCCGTGAACTCCATGGTTACCGCAATCCCCTGATGAGCTGGGGCCGCGTCATGACAGGATTCGCCGAGAGCGACCGGTGGGGAACCATCGTCTTCACGGGACAACCCGGCACGTCGGCTGTTTTTGACAAAATTGCATTCGATGCGCTGTATCCGGGAAAAAACACGATTTCAGGAACCTTGAAGGCCCTGAAACAGGCAGGTATTCTGATGCTGACGGACGCAAAGGGAACCGTCGTTTGCAAAAAGGACATCCCCGCGGGAAATCCGGAAAACTTCACATTCCAGTTCGACATTCCCGGAGAGGTTCCTCCGGAAACATGGCGGTTGAAACTGACGGACACGACGGGAAAAGAACTCGAACGTTTTCTCCTTCCGATGGAAAGCGGAAAACCGTTGTCCGTCATGACGGAAAGTCCGGTCGTCGCGGCGGGAGAACTCCTGCCGTTCCGCGCCCTGGTCCGGATCAGCAATGCAAGCATCCGGAACTACCCGCTTGAAGTCACGGCCCAATCCGGAAAAAACCGCATAATCTATCCGAAAGCCGGATTTCTCCGCGGCGGCGACAACCACGTATGGCTCACCACGCGCGGAATGAAGCCTGGAAAATACGAGTTTGAATTCCGGCTGGGGAAGCACTCCGAAAAAGTTCCCGTGGAAATCCTTCCGTCGTTTACGGACGGGGAGTAAGCTCCCGTTCCGTGGCAGGCCGGATGACCGGATCGCGGGATCAAGGCTTCCGGCCTTTCCGTTTTTTTGACATTTTTCCATCCGGAGCAGTTGAATTTTCCTGAAACGGCTGTATTTTATTCACTCATTCGTGTTCGTGCGCGGATTCCGCGGGGCGGAGTCTTCCCTTGCTTAACCAACCGAAAGGGCGCGCATTACACAAGAACAGCAAAGGTGTCTTGCCGGACAAAATCAAGGAAAGTCCGGAGTAAAGCATCGAAAAAAAGAAAGGCGGCCTCCTAAATGGCGCTCACAGTCAAGGACCTTCTCGAAGCGGGATGTCATTTCGGACATCAGACGAAACGCTGGAACCCCAAAATGAAAGACTTTGTCTACGGTTCCAAAAACGGCATCTCCATCATTGACATCACCAAAACCATTTATCAGATCGCCGACGCCTGCAACTTTCTGCAGCGCACCGTGGTCGGCGGCGGAAAAATCCTCTTTGTCGGAACCAAGCGCCAGGCCCAGCAGATCGTCCGAGAGGCCTCCGACGTCACCGGCATGAATTACATGACGGAAAGGTGGATGGGCGGCACGCTCACCAACAACACCACGATCCGCAAATCCATCCGCAAAATGCAGGAAATCGACGAGATCATCTCCGCGGAAAATTCGCCTCTCAAGAAAAAAGAAATCGCGGTTCTCTCCCGCCAGTCGGAAAAACTCCACCGGGACCTCGACGGAATCGCCGATATGAAAAAACTGCCCGATGTGGTCGTCGTCGTGGACGTCTGCCACGATGAGATCGCCGTCCGCGAGGCCCACAAGCTCGGAATTCCGATCGTGGCCATCGTCGACACCAACGGCGACCCCGAAAACATCGATTACCCGATCGCCGCCAACGACGACGCGGTAAAATCCATCAAAGTCATCATGGACACCTTCATGGAAACCATCAAGGACGCCGCCGAAATCTGGGGCCGCAAGGAAGCGGAAAACAAGGCCAAAGCCCAGGCGGTCGCCGCGGAAAAAGCCAAGGAAGAACCCAAGCAGCAGCGCGCGTCCCGCGGCGAACGCGGGGATCGCGGAGATCGCGGGGATCACCGTGGCGAACGCGGCAATGATCGCGGAGGAAGACGCCCGTCCTCCGGCGGAGCCAGACGTCCCTCCCGCAAACCCGCGGCGGAAGGCATCCAGGTGAGTGAGGAAGACGTCAAGGCGAAAGTCGAAGGCGAAGCGGAAAACGCTCCCAGGAAAAAAGCCGCTCCCAAAAAGGCCGCCCCCAGGAAAGCGGAAGACAAGCCGGCCGAGCCCAAAGCCGAAGCCAAAGCGGAAGCCAAGCCCGCCGAAGCCAAAGCCGAAGAGAAACCCGCTGAATAAGGAGATCGAACAATGGCAAATATCACAGCAGCAATGGTCAAGGAACTCCGCGACAAGACCGACGCGGGGATGATGGACTGCAAAAAAGCGCTCGAGGAAACCGGAGGCGACATGGAAGCCGCCGTGGAATTCCTTCGCAAGGCAGGCATCACCAAAGCCGAAAAGCGTTCCGCCCGGACGGTCAAGGAAGGCAAAATCTACGCCCTCGTCGAAGACGGCAAGGCGGTCATGATCGAAGTCCTTTCCGAAACCGATTTTGTGGCCAAAAACGAAAAATTCTTCGAATACATCAAAGCCGCCGCGGCCCGCATCCTCAAGGAAACCGGAGGCGACGGCGATATTTCGGCCAAAGCCCAGGCCCTTGAAGCGGCCAACCTGACCCAGCTGATCGCCACCATCGGCGAAAACATGCAGCTGCGCCGCGCCTACCGCTTTGAAACGGCCGGCAAGATCGCCGCCTATCTCCACCTCGGAGGAAAGGTCGGCGTCATGGTCGATGTGGAAGGCGACATTCCCGCCGACCTCAGCCTCAATGACATCTGCATGCACATCGCGGCATTCAAGCCCTCCTATGTCTGCTCCTGCGAAATTCCCGGGGAAGTCATCGCCAAGGAAAAAGAGATCGCCGCCGCCCAGATCACCGGCAAGCCGGCCGAGATGGTCGAGAAAATCGTCGGCGGAAAAATCAACAAGTGGTTCACCGAGGTCTGCCTCGTGAGCCAGCCGTGGATCCGCGACGACAAAACCACGCTTGCAAAAATCGCTCCCGCGATGAAGGTCAAACGTTTCCTCCGCTGGGAAATCGGACAGGAACTCTAAGAGTTTTTTACCGAAGTTTCATGCCTGTTCCCCCTGCCCGGAGGAACAGGTTTTTTTTCATTTTCAACCGTTCCGGAATTGGCGGGAGGCCTCTATGAACTCGAAAAAAGTCATCGTCATCGGCTCAGGCCCGGCCGGACTCTCCGCCGCGCTCGCCCTCGCGGAACAGGGAGTCCGTCCGCTGATTCTGGAACGCCTCGACCGCCCTGCCCTCAAACTGCTTGGCAGCGGAGGCGGCCGCTGCAACTTTTCCAATGCACTCGAACCGGAGGACTTCATGCGGAAATTCGGCCGGAACGGAGCTTTTATGCGCGATGCCCTGCGGTCCGCGCCGCGTGAATGGCTTCTCGATTTTCTGGAATCCCGGAACGTCCGCGCGGTTTTGACGGATTCCTTCTTCTATTTTCCGGCCTCCGGACGCGCCCGCGATGTTTTCGACGCCTTCGCCTCGGCCTCCGATGCGGAAATCCGGACAGGGGCGGAAGTCACCGGAATCCGGGTGGAAAACGGCGCGGTCCGGGGCGTCGAGCTTCCCGGCGGCTTTCTCCCTGCGGAGAGTGTGGTTCTCGCATGCGGAGGGTGCGCGTGGGCGGGCCTCGGAACTTCCAAAGGCCTGGAACTGGCCCGGAAAACGGGACACACCCTCCGGCCTCCGCTTCCGGCAGTCGCCCCGCTTCTGATCGAAGAAAAATGGGTCGGTTCGCTCGCCGGAGTCACGCTGGAAAATGCCGCGCTCACCCTGCGGTCCGGACGGAACACGCTCCGGACGGAAGGCAGTCTGCTTTTCACTCATGACGGCTTATCCGGATTCCCGGCCATGGACTTGGCCGGGGAGGTCTCTGCACTCTGTCTCGAAACAGGAACCGCGCCCCTTTCGCTTTCCGTAAAGGCCTCCATGGACAAGGCGGCATGGACACAAGAGTTCGAACGCCGGCGGAAGGAAAACGGAGCGAAGGGAATCCGTTCCCTGCTGGCAAGACACCTCCCGCATTCGCTGGCGGACATCCTCTGCGAGACGGGCGGCTGTGCGGACGCCAAAGCCAGCACGCTTTCCGCGTCCGCCCGGGAACGCCTCACGGAAATGCTCTGCGGCGTGAAACTCACGGCGACCGGAGCCGGACCGATGGAAAAAGCCATGGCCATGCGCGGCGGCGTTTCACTCAAGGAGGTCCGCCCGGATACGCTGGAAAGCCGGATCGTCCGGGGACTGTTCTTCGCGGGAGAGGTTCTGGACCTGGTCGGTCCGTGCGGCGGCTACAATATCCAGTGGGCGTTTTCCAGCGGACGCCTGGCCGGAACTTCCGCCGCCCGGAATTCTTACAGGGAACAGCCGATCATCCGTAACGGATTGGAATAGGAAACCATTTCGATCTCCTCGTCCGTCAGAATTCCCAACGAGGAGAGGAATTTCACGCAGTCCTTCATGCACGCTGAGGAACCGGCGAGGCAATCCTTGTCGAGACAGCGAAGCAGGCCGTCCGGTTCAAGAACGACTTCATTGCCCAATGTGCGGTAGCGCCCCGGCGGAAGTCCGGCGATCGGGGCGGCGTCGCTGGTCACAATCACGTTTTCCGCTCCCTTGGCGCGAAGGATGCACTTCACGAGTTCGCCCGGCAGATGGTGCCCGTCGGTGATGATCATCGCCGTCAGGTCGTCGCAGGCCATGCCCGTCCAGATGATGTTCCGGTGACGGTTGATCATATTCGGACAGCCGTTTCCGAGGTGGGTCAACAGTTTGGCGCCCGCGGCGGCCGCGGCAAAGATCTGTTCCGTGTCCGCGAGCTGATGCCCGCAGGAAACCACCACGCCCCGGGAAACCGCCAGACGGATCAGGGCATCCACGCCTTCAGCTTCCGCGGCGACCGTCAGAATCTTGACATAGCCCTCCGAACGGTCCATGATTTCATTGAAAAAGGCGCAGTCCGGCTTCAGCACGAACGCCGGATTGTGGGCGCCGACCGCCCCCGGCTCGGGGGAGATGAACGGGCCTTCCAGATGAACCCCGGGAATCTGTTTGAGCAATCCGTGCGTCTCCGCCGCTTTGCGGATTACGGACAGATTGCGGAGATACACTTCCTTCGGGCTGGTCACGATGGTAGGAAGAAACAGAGCCGTGCCGCTTTCAAAAATACGATCCGCCGTGCGGAGAAACATTTCTTCCGTAAGCGCCGGATCGGAAAAATCCACTCCGAAATAACCGTTGATCTGAAGATCGACATACCCTGGAATCGACATGATGAAAAGTCCTCTCTTAAATTATGAACAGGGCAACTTACCCCGTTTTTGAGTGTATTTCAAGTCAAAAGGAGAAGAAAAACATGGAAAAAGCGGTCTCAGGGAATCTCCTCTCCCGGAATCAGGATCGGATTCACGATCACCGAAATATTTTCTTCCATGGAATCGTTCTGCAAGGCGCTTTGCAATTTCTCCAGCGCCAGCCTGGCCACCAGCTCCGGATTCAGGTTGACCACCGCCGGACGCGGATACAGGCCGGAAAAATATTCCGGACAGCTTCCACAAGCGACCAGCCGCGGAAAATCCTTCCGGTTCCGTCGGGCAAGGCCCCGGTGGAAAAGCGTCGCCATCCGCTCGTCGGGAATGAAAATTCCATCGTAATTCTCCCGGAGAACCTCCGGCAGAAGCTCCTCTGACGTCTTTTCCAGTTCCTGGGCGGAACAATTCTCGAAATTCCGGTTTTCAGGTGTCTTCCACTCCAGAACGGCGCAGGGGAGCCCCAGGGAAAAATACCGGAAACGGAAACCGTCCACCTTGGGGGAAAGTCCCGGATTGCCGCTCCGGAACGCCAGAACGAGCGGCTTTTTCGTCTGTTTCCGGATCAGGAAATCGGCCGCCATGCGTCCGGCGAACTCATTCCCCATCAGAACCGTCGTTCCGCCGGGGCCCAGATTGTGGGAATTCAGCCACACATGCGGAATTTTCGCCAGCGCCCGGACCAGTTCATTGCGGTGCTCTCCCGCGTATCCGGTCAGGATCAGCCCGTGCAATTCCCCTTTCAGGAAAGAGGCCTCCAGCGAAAGCGGATGAATTCCCTGCCGCACCAGAAACAGGGTCCAGCCCTCCGGCAGAAACTTCAGCAGGGCGTTCTGCTTCCGGATGATCACCGCCGGTTCCGTCTCCGAACCGTCCAGCTGGAGGAAACCGATCAGGGTCTTGCGTCCGCGCCGCTTCGGGCTTTCACGGACCGTCATTCCCAGTTCCTTGAGAACTTCCAGAATCCGCGCCCGTTTCTCCTCCGAGACGGAATGATCCCCGTTCATCACGCGGGATGCGGTGGACTGCGAAACCCCGGCCTTTCTTGCAATTTCGGTTGTCGTCGCCATTCATTTCCTCCGGTTTTCATTCCAGTGGGATTCATATAGTACCCCTTCGGGCGCCTTTCCGGTAGGTTCGGCAGTCCTCTGCCGGACTGAATTTCAGTTCGGGAACGGAGTCCCGAACCTACCTGTTCTTGCGTCCAGCTCATAGATAAACCTGATCCGAACAAGATTTTTATTCAGGAAATATAATGAATAATTCTTTGTAATTCAAGAATAAAATGAAAAAATTCAGGCGAAAATTATTGAATCCGGAAAAGAATCTCCTATAGTAATGCCGGAAAAACAACCGGAAAAGCGAGGGGTGCCATGCCGGAAAAACTGAAAGGGATTGTGCCGCCGGTCATTACGCCGTTGACCCGAGACGGCCGGATCGATTGCCGCGGATTGAAAAAATTGCTCGAACATATCCTTGCCGGAGGAGTCCACGGACTTTTCATTCTGGGCACCACCGGGGAAGGTCCCGTCCTGGGATATGAACTCCAGAAAAAAATGATCGGGGAAACCTGTGCCATCGTAGGCGGACGCGTTCCGATTCTCGCGGGAATTTCCGCCGCCGCGATGAACGATTCCGTGAAACTGGCGGAAATTGCCCGCGAAAACGGGGCCTTTGGAGCGGTGGCCGCGCCTCCATATTACTTCTCACTCGGTGAACCGGAACTGATCGACTACTATGAGACCCTCGTCCGGAAAATTCCCTTGCCGCTTTTCCTCTATAACATGCCGGCCATGACGAAAGTCTGCCTCAAACCCTCCACGGTGATCCGTCTCGCGGGTGTTCCCGGAATCATCGGCTACAAGGACAGTTCAGGCAGCATGCCGGACCTCCATGAAGTCCTGCTGGCCTTGCGGGGCCGGGATGATTTTTCCATTTTCGTCGGTCCCGAGGAACTGCTCGGCGAAGCGGTCCTTTTCGGTGCGGACGGCGGCGTCTCCGGCGGAGCAAACCTGAATCCGTGCCTGTTCGTGTCCATGTACGAAGCCGCGGCACGGGGCGACATTCCGGAAATGCGGCGGCTTCAGGAACAGATCTACCGTCAGCGCAAACTCTATTTCATCGGACACTATCCGTCCAGCATCGTCAAGGGAATCAAATGCTCCCTTTCCTTGAGGAACATCTGTTCCGAATATCTGGCGGAACCTTTCCATTTCTTTGAGGAAAAAGAAAGAAACGAAGTCCGGAAAGTCCTCGAGACACTCCCGATTCTCTGAAAAACTCTTTTCAAACGACAAAAAATCCCGGTGAAACGGTCTGGAGAACACGATTCACCGGGATTTTCTGTGAGATACCGGACAGTAAAATTACTGACGGATCAGAATTCCAAGGGATTCCTGGATCACGGGCGAGTACTTGACAATGATCGGAGTGAAGACGATCGCGACCATGCTCATGAGCTTGATCAGGATGTTCAGGGACGGACCGGAGGTATCCTTGCAGGGATCGCCGACCGTGTCGCCGATCACGGCCGCGCCGTGAACCGGATTCTTGCTTCCGTCGGCCAGTTTCTTGCCGCCGTAGTTGCCTTTTTCAATGTGCTTCTTGGCATTGTCCCAGGCGCCGCCGGCGTTATTGAGCATGCAAGCCAGGGAGAACCCGGCCGCAAGACCGCCCGCGAGCAGTCCCATGATGCCGGCCACACCGAGGATCAGTCCGGTCAGAAGAGGAACTGCGATGGCGAGAAGAGAGGGGACCATCATTTCACGCTGGGCGCCTTTGGTGGAGATTTCCACGCAGCGGGCGTAATCCGGACGTTCCTTGCCTTCCATGATGCCGGGTTTTTCCTTGAACTGACGGCGGACTTCCTCCACCATGTTTCCGGCGGCGCGTCCGACCGCTTTCATGGTCAGGGCGCAGAAGATGAACGCCATCATGGCGCCGATGAACATTCCGCAAAGGAGCAGCGGGTTCATGATGTCGATGTTAAAGGCGGAGATGAATACTTTGATATTGTCGACGGCCTTGTCATTGAGTTTGGCAAGGGTGTCGGCTGACAGAAGATTGAGCTTGCGGGTCCAGACTTCGACTTCCTGAATTTCCGCGGCCAGAAGAGCCATGGCGGTCAGAGCGGCCGAACCGATGGCAAAACCTTTGCCCGTGGCGGCCGTGGTGTTGCCGAGCATGTCAAGCGCATCGGTGCGTTCCCGGACATGCGGGGGCAGGCCCGACATTTCGGCATTGCCGCCGGCGTTGTCGGCGATCGGTCCGTACGCATCCGTCGCCAGCGTGATTCCGAGGGTGGCGAGCATACCGACCGCGGCAAACCCGATTCCATACAAGCCGTAAATCGTCCCCTGGGTGAAGCCGCCGGAGAACGCATACGCGCAGACGATGGCGATCACGGTGGCGATCACCGGGATTCCGGAAGAAAGCATTCCGAGAGCAAGACCGTCGATGATCGTGGTGGCCGGGCCCATCTGAGCCTGGCCGGCCAGTTCCTTGGTCGGCCTGTTTTCATCGGAAGTGTAATATTCGGTGGAATATCCGATCACGACACCGGCAATCAGACCCGCGACGATCGCCCCGAAGATTCCCCAGGTGATGATGTCGAACAGAACGAGGACAGCGCACGCGACAAGGATCAGGATGGAGCTTCCCCACGTGCCGATGCGCAATGCCCGCAGAAGGGTGCTCATGTTGGCGCCTTCCTTGCACCGGACCGAGAAGATGCCGATGATCGAAAGGATAATACCGATTCCGGCAACAATCATGGGAGCGTTGATGCGGACAACGACATCCTGAGCGGCAATCGGAAGAGCCGCGCCGAGAGCCGCGGTCGCAAGGATGGCGCCGCAGTAGGATTCGTAGAGGTCGGCGCCCATGCCGGCCACGTCGCCCACGTTGTCGCCCACGTTATCCGCGATGGTGGCCGGGTTGCGGGGATCGTCTTCCGGGATGCCCGCTTCCACCTTGCCGACCAGGTCCGCACCCACATCCGCCGCTTTCGTATAAATACCGCCGCCGACACGCGCGAAAAGCGCCTGGGTGGAGGCACCCATCCCGAAGGTCAGCATCGTGGTGGTGATTTCCATCATGCGGTGATCGGCGGCGATCGCTCCCGCCTTCACCAGCTGGATTCCGAAGAGGGAGAATCCGTTGGCCATGTGCTCGGGCGTGTAAACCAGACGGTCAAGGATGAAATACCATGCGGAAATGTCCAGCAGACCGAATCCGACCACGACCAGCCCCATGACCGCTCCGGAACGGAAGGCCACCTGAAGGCCGCGGTTCAAGCTCTCGCTCGCGCCCTGCGCCGTACGGCTGGAGGCGGCGGTCGCGGTCTTCATGCCGAGGAATCCGCAGAGGCCGGAGAAAAATCCGCCCGTCAGGAACGCAACCGGAACAAATGGATTCTGAACGCCGATAATCGCCAGGACGGTAAACACCAGGAAGAGAATAACGAAGACCAGTCCCACGCGGGAATACTGTTGGCGAAGATAGGCCATGGCGCCTTCTCTCACATAACCGGCAATTTCCTCCATCGTCGAATTGCCCTTGGGCGCCTGGATCATCAGACGGTAGCAGATGAATGCGGCGAACAACGCGAACAGCGCGCAAAGGGGAGCGATCCACCACATCGGAGTAATCCCGCTGGTTACAATGGCGTCGGAAGCTGCTTTCCCGGCAGCCGCCACCTCCGTTGCTTTTTTCAGTACGGCATCCTTATTCTGTGCGAACATTGGAAGTATTCCGGAACATAACATTCCTCCGGCGATCCATTTGGAAACAGCGGATGTTTTCACTTTACGTCTACCAATCCTTTCTTTTCTTGTTGGATGTCTAAAAATAAAAAAAACAAAATCCTCACTCTATTACCATAACTTTCAAAATGAAAATGTCAAGCAGGAAACTGGAAAAATTATGGTTTTCCGGAATCGTTCCCGGGAAGGGCGAAAGCCTCCGCCCGCATAACTGGCGGAACAAAAGAGACTTCCGGCTGCCGCGGAGGGAAAGGAACAATCCGGCCCGAAAGAAAAAACAATCTTCCGGATGGAAAAAGAACGGAAAAACAGGATGGAAGGACGGAGAAAAATCTTTCTTTCGCCGGAAAGAAGAACAATCCGGAGAAACGGTTCCGGGGTCTTACCAGCGGACCAGCATGGCGCCTTTGCTCAGCCCGGCGCCGACCGCGGCCAGCAGCAGAAGCTGTCCGGGCTTCAGCAAGTCGCGTGCGCGCATATCCGCCAATGCGATGCCGATCGTCGCCGCACAGGTGTTGCCGTAATTTTCCACATTCCGGAACACCTGTTCCGAGGGAATGGCAAGACGTTCCGCCGTGGCGTCCACGATCCGGACGTTCGCCTGGTGCGGCACAAACCAGTCGATCTTTTCCGGAGACAATCCCGCCCGCTCCAGCGCGATGTTGGAATACTCGGTCATGCCGGCCACCGCCAGCTTGAAAATCAGCTTGCCGTCCATGTGCAGGAACTGCTGTCTTTCGTCCAGCAGCGCGGTGGTGAGGGGAAGTCTCGAACCGCCGCCCGGCAGAAGAAGGCTTTCAAAATAAGCGCCGTCCACTCCCAGGTGAGCCGGGAAAAGCGCATCGGGGGTTTCCTGAAAATCGTTTTCCAGAAGCACCGCGGCCGCGCCGTCGCCGAACAGGACACAGGTATCGCGGTTTTCCCAGTCGACAATCGCGGACATTTTTTCGGATGCGACCACGAGGATATACCGCATGGACGGGTTCCCTTTCAGGATGCAGCGGGCGTTTTCCAGAGAAAAAACCATTCCGCTGCACGCCGCCTGAATATCGAAACTGAAGGCGTTTTTCGCCCCGAGTTTTTCCTGGACAAGACATGCGGAGGCGGGAAAAAGGCATTCCGGAGACGTGGAACTCAACAGGATCGCGCCCAGTTCGGAGGGGGAAACGCCCGCTTCTTCCAGAACTTTTTTCGCCGCGGAACAGCCCATGTCGGACACTTGTTCCTCCGGCGCGGCAATATGACGCTGCCGGATTCCGGTTCGGGTATATATCCATTCATCGTTGGTATCTAAGAACTTGCTCAAGTCATCGTTGGTGAGAATTTTTTCCGGGACGTAAGAGCCGATATTTCGAATGCGGATTCCCATAACGCGTTCCTTCTATATTCTGTTGCACCATCGCCCGGCAGGATTGGTCCGGAATCCACTTTTGTCATGCGTCAACAAAACCGGATTCCGTCATCCCTTTTTTCACAACGGGTCTCATGCCGGGCTTCGACTCCATTGCTGAACTGAACTCCCGTCCCCGGGAAGAGACGCAAGACAGAAAACAAACACTTTTTGACCGTTATGAACGGCTCCGGCCGCAAAGTATCCATCGACCGGAGCAAACAATCAAAAACAGCCGTCTTTCCGGAAAGACAACAAAAAAATCATACCTTCGTAACAAATTCCAAAATATTATTCCTTGTTAGAATGAGTTACGCCGGAACTAATATTCATTAATGGTGGGTATAACTGGGCTCGAACCAGTGACCTTCACGATGTCAACGTGACGCTCTAACCAACTGAGCTATACACCCTATTCTTGAACGAACGGGGTATACTATACGATCACTTTTCCGGTTTTCAAGGTCAAAAGCAAAAAAAACTCATTTTTCGACCAATTCGCCGTTTTCCCATTTCCGGTTCAACAGATTGATGTTGATCTCCAGGACCGGATACAGCCAGACCAGATTTTCCGCATTGTCTTTATTGTTCCACTGGAAGGCTTTCTTTTTGCCGTTGAGCGGCGTCAGCTGGATGGTCTCTTCATTGCGCGTGTACTTGCAGAGGATCACCGTAGCCGGATTCCGGAGTTTCCCGACAACGATGTCGCCGTCCTGCGCATATTCCCCGCCCGCGACCAACATCACGGTTCCAATGGGAAACATCGGACATAAGTCGCTGGAATCCACCTTCAATGCGAAATAAGAATCTTTTACGGGATTTGCGAAAAAGGCAACCCGGTCGCCCAGGCGTTTTGCAAATGCGGACGCCGATTCCAGCGTGGAATCGAACCCCAGAATCTCCGTAAAAGTAACCAGCGGAGCCCGCTTGCTTTCCAGTTCCGGCATTTTCCTTCTGTACGGCTCCTGGTCTTCGCGGAGCATGTACCCGAAATGCCGGTCCTCGGGTTCATTCATGAAGTTTTTGAGTTCACGGCGAATCTTTGCAACCCAGATATGTCCGCTGATGTTGGAAGTCTTTCCACTCAGCCAGAACAATACCGTGCTGTGCGCGATTCCAACATGCTTGGCAAACTGGGAAGTGTTGCCGTAATGTTCGATTGCCAATCGCAAAGCATTCAATATTTCAGGCGTCAGTTTCATATTCGAAATCCTTTCCATGTTAAATCAAAATTCATTGTTTTATATGAGAAGTGCTTTTCACAAAACTGAAATATATCCAACCACACGGATTGTTTCAGCCTTTCAACGCTTGATTCACGGTATTTACAGACCAAAGCCTTTCTAATTTATAATAGCATCGCAAAATGCAAAATCAACATTTTTTTTTCAACGAATCTTTTTTTTTTATAATTTTTTTTATTTCATCCATTCTCCTCACAATCCATGGAAGTAGACAATTAAAAATGCAAAAAGTTGTTGATTTTTCTTATGAATCATTTCTTTTCGCCTTGCTTTCGTTTGAAATTCCGGTAAATTAATCAATCGGGAGAAACCATAATGAAAATCATTGACCATGAAAAACTCGAGGAACTCGGCGCCCTTGCGGTTCAAGCCCCCCGGAAACGGACCCATTGCAACTTGCATGAATCCCTGGACGCACCGATCCAGCGTCTTTGCGTGACCGGTGAGAAGGAAACCGTTTTTCCGCCGCACCGCCACCGCGACAAATGGGAGTTGTCCGTCATTTTGAAAGGCCGGGCCTCCGTTTATATTTATCATGAAGACGGCTCCGTAAAGGAATCGTTCGAAATGATCCCGGGGGGAGAGGCATTGTCCGCCATTGAAATCCCGGAAGGAATCTGGCACAACTATGTCTTCCGCGAATCGGGGACCACGCTTCTGGAAGTCAAAAAAGGACCGTTTACTCCGATCGCCCCGGAAGACACCGCTCCGTTCGCCGGAGTCAAGCCCGCCTGAGGAGGGAATGTGCGCATGAGCGGCCGCGACTCCGATATTCTCCTTCTCCACGTATGCTGTGCGCCTTGCGCATCCGCATGCGTGGAGCGTCTGTTGGCGGAAGAAAGAAAAATCCGGCTGTTCTTTTCCAATTCAAACCTTTGCAGCGAAGCCGAATACAGCCGGCGGCGGGAGTCGGTCCGCCGCCTGGCTTCCCTCACCCGGACGGAACTGGTCGAGGATCCGTATGATCATGCTTCGTGGCATGCCGCGGTTTCCGCTTCGCTGCCCGGATATGCCCGATATCCGGAAGGAACGGAACGGTGCCGTCTCTGTTTTTCCTTTTCGCTGGGACGGGCGGCGGAGCATGCCCGGCAAAACGGAATGAGTTTCACCACTTCCCTGACCGTGAGTCCGCACAAAAATTCAAAACTGATTTTTGAGGTCGGGTCCCGGTGGTCTTTTTTTGAGGCCGTCGACTTCAAGAAAAAAGACGGCTTCCGGCGTTCCATTGAACTTTCAAAGCAATACGGATTCTACCGGCAGGACTTCTGCGGCTGTGAATTTTCACAGAAACAAAGGGATGTTTCCTGAAAGACAAACAGGGAACCTCGCGACGGAACGGAAATATACTGTCCTGTCCCCGTGCTTTTTAAACCGCCGGACGGAAAACACCCGCAGCCACCGATTTGTCTTCGGCGGTTCCTCCTTGGATTTGAAAAGGAGTGTTTTTTGCAGCCTTTTCATTCAAAAAAAGTTGAAAAAAAACAAAAAGACGGTATTGTAAGGGTCGTTTATTTTCGGAACACAATTCATTGCAATATTCCGGATTTGGAATGGGGATCATCGATGTTCGATTTGCATAAATTTGACTTTTCCGATGAAGAGATCCGGAAAGCCGCGGCGGAAAACCGGCTGCTTTCCATGGAGATCGAGTTCAGCCGGGCATGCAATTATCATTGTCCCTACTGTTACGCCGCGGAAGAGAATCCGGAAGCGGACGAGCTTCCTTCGGGCAAGCTGAACTCGGCAATCTTTCAGGCGGCGGAACTCGGCGCCCGGAAAATCGTGATTCTGGGCGGGGAGCCTCTCCTGTACAACCGTCTGGAAGAGAAGATCCGGATGATCACAACCCTGGGAATGGGAGCGGAGATTTTTACAAACAGCTCGCTGGTCACGCCGCATCTTGCGGAATTCTTTTTCCGGCACGGATGCCGGGTGGTGGTCAAATTCAACTCGCTGAATCCGGAAATCCAGGATTCCATGACCGGTGAAAAAGGGTCGCTTCCCGTCCTCCTGAAAGCGATAAAAACTTTACAGAAAGCCGGCTACACGATTCCGGGCATGCTGTGCGGCGCATCGGTCATCTGTTCCGAAAACTTCGACGGCGTTCTGGAGCTTTGGAAATACATGCGCGAAAACAACATCCAGCCGTATTTCGAGATGCTGACGCCGCAGGGACGCCTTCTTAAAAATAAACATCTGCTGGTTCCGAAACAGCGGGTCCGGGAGCTGTTCGACAAAATCGCCTCTCTGGACCAGAGTTTCGGGCATCACTGGATGCCGCAGCCGCCGCTGGTCGGAGGACAATGCTTCCGCCACACGTATTCCTGCGTGGTCAACGCCCGGGGGGAAGTCAAACCCTGCGTCGGGGTCGACATCGTCATCGGCCGCCTGGACGAAAAACCGCTGAAAGAAATCCTGGCGCAAAGCAAAGTCATCCGTGACCTGAAGAATTACCGCAATACCATGAAAGGAGCCTGCCGGACCTGCGAAAAAGCCGAATCCTGCTACGGCTGCCGCGGAGCGGCCTATCAGGTCACGGGGGATTATCTGGCATCCGATCCGTTCTGCTGGCACAACCCGGACGGCTGCGACTCCCTCTGACGGCACACCGCATTCTCCGCGGGACGGGCTTGGAAAGGGACGGCGGAAACGGCCGCCCTTTCCGAATCAGACTTCGATCCCGCTGGAATGGAGAATCTTCTGGACTTCTTTCACATCGACGTCCCGCGGCAGCACGTTGTCACGGACGGCCACCGCCGCCGCAACGCCGACGCCCTGCCCGATGCTCGCGCAGATTCCCATGACCCGGTAATTCGAGTGCGCCTTGTGGGTTCCGGAAATGTTGCGTCCGGAAAGCAGCAGGGAATCGATTTTCGCCGGAACGCAGGCCCGGTAGGGGATCGTATAGACGCCCTTGGACTGGAAATGCTTCTGCGCGCCGTTCTTGTCGAGGCCGGGCCCCGAAAGGGAATGGATGTCGAAGTTGAAGAAGTTCCGGGTGGCGATCCAGTCATCGAACACGCGCGCCTCCACGATATCGTCGGGCGTCAGCGTATAGACTCCTTTGAAATGGCGGGTCTCCCGGACGCCGACGTTGCTTGCGGAAGCCACCAGATAGCAGTTTTCATATCCGGGAACGAATTCCCGCAGGAACAGGATGATCCTGTCCATCTGTTCGCGGCAGACGAGCTCGGCCTTCGTCAGGTCGCGGACGTTGGTACCGTCGATCCCGATGACGTTGGTCATGTTGACGCAGACCTCGCCCGGAAGACGGCACTTGTACAGCAGGACGTGTCCGGCCGGATGCGGCAGATGGGCTTTCCCGAGCGCCTGAACCTCCCCTTTCGGGATGTCCATATATGATTCGAAACTGCCGGGGAAAATGGCGCGGGAGTAATCCACGCCGCCGATCCGGAACATCAGCGTCACGGGCTGGCAGATGTGATCGTCCTCGCGTCCGAGCAGATAACCGGCCCCGGCGAAAGCCGCCGCGTCGCCGTCGCCGGTGGAGTCGATCACGACTTTCGCCAGGATCGCCTCCCGTCCGGACTTGCTTTCCGTGATGATCCCGCGGACCCGGTTCCCTTCCAGGATTGTCCCGACGACCAGCGTATGAAGCTGAACCGTCACGCCGGCCTCCTTCATCATCCGGAACAGGACGCTCTTCTGGCACTCGTGGCTGATCACCCACCGTTTATCATAATCGGTCAGATTTTCGTTCCATTTCAGGGGAAGCGATTCACTGGCCGCCATGCGGTCCACGATCTCATGCATGAGAGGCGAATGGATCGAACCGCTCCAATGGGACATCATTCCCATGGTCGCCATGCCGCCGAGGGCGTTATCCTTTTCGATCAGCATCGTTTTCGCGCCCGCCCGGGCCGCCCCGAGCGCCGCTCCGACGCCGGCAGGTCCTCCGCCTGCCACCAGGACTTCCGTTTCCGCCGCCACCGGAATGTCCCGGGCCGCTTCTCTGTACATTTTCATTTTCAAAGGTCTCCTTTCGCCCCATCGGGTCTATTTCTTGATTTCTTGTGAAAACCGGATCATTGCGCGTGCGATGCATCGTCCGAAATTCCGCATCATCCGGGGTTCAAATGTCGTTTCTCCGGCATTTGCATAAGGGATTTCCATCGAAGCGCCGAAACGGTTGAAGGGCTGCCGGATCGCCCAGTCGCGCATCGGGGAACCCTGGATGTAGTTGGCGCCGGTGTTCCAGCTCGTGCCGTAGAGCAGAATCTCTCCGTCATACGGGACAATTCCTTCGGCTTCCTTCCGGAGAAATTCCGCAAATACTTTTGTTTTTTCCTCCATGCTCCGGAGGGGCGGCCCGACAAAATAAATGGCTTCATTATCCTTGCCGTGAATCCACGGACAGTGCAAATCCAGACAGAAGTCGATTGATTCCTCCTTCATGAGCTTCATGATGGACGCCGTTTCCGGATAAATGGGCGATTCGCCGTAGTCGCGCGCATGGTCGTGCGGAGCGCGCCCCTTTCCCTGATCTCCGTCCACAACGCCGTCCTTGTCGGCGAACGGGACCGCGAAAACCTCGAAGGTCCGCCGGACTTCCGCATTCTCCAGCGCCTCCAGAAGAATCCCTTCCAGCACATAGGTGGCCATCATTTCGCAGCAGTGGTGACGGGAGGTCAGCAACAGTTTGTGCGGGCTTTTCACGCCCGGCTCCCGGATCGTCAGAAGTTCCACCTCCCGTCCTTTCCGGGTTCTGCAAAGGATTTCCTTCCGCAGAAACGGCGAATCCGCATGGGCTTCCAGAAAACGGTCCAGATGAACCGGCTGATACTGCATTCCCATGCAGAAAATCACCGGGCCTCCCTTGCCGTCATGCGAATAAACGAAGGAACATCCGGAATCATCCACACAGGCGCGGCCGAGCCATTCCCACGTGATCCCGTTGTCATAGCTGACCGCCGGACCGCGGGTTCCGATCTTATTCGGCTGGTCGAACCGGAAACGATACTCCCCTTTTTCCTGGAAAGCCGCCCGGAAACACCAATAGAACCACGGGCTCGGAGTATCCCGCTGGTCCACGGCCACCACCGCCTCCCCCGCCCGAATCTCTTTCACAAGGAGGTTTCCACCCGGAAAATCTGTGTCGATCCGCATGTTCATCCGACGAATCCTTTCTGTTTGTCCGGCATTTCTTCCGCCGTACGGTTGTTCTCCATTTCTGGACTTCATTCGTAAAAATATCATAATTCTTCCATAAAACCTTGAATTTTTCAGCAATAATACTATAATTATCTCACATTTCGCAGAAAAAACGGGGATCGCATGATTCTTTCGGAATTGCTTCGTCTTCTGGAACGGAAAAACTCCGCCTCGATCAGCCTCGAGGTCCGGCATCCCGCATTCTACCGTGCGAACGCGCTCAAACTTGCGCCGGACCAGTATCTCCACCACAGCTCCTTCTGCCGCGCCGCCAAGATGTCCGACGCCAACTTTCTCTGTTCGGCCAACAAACACCGGAGTCTTCAGATCGCCTCGTTCGGACGCTCCTTCTGCGGGTGCTGTCCCCACGGGATCTGGGAGCTGGCGCAGCCGCTGCTCCTGAACGGCGAACTTGCCTGCGTCCTTTATCTGGGCAACTTCCGGGAGCAGCGGCCGCCGACGCTCTCCGGAGTCTCCTGGAACGGGGTTCTTCCGCCGGAGATTACGCCGGAAAAAAAGCTCCGGCTCCGGAAATGCGCCCGTTTCCTTGCGGAGTTCATCCGCTGCGAAATCGAACTTTTCGCCGGAACCGGCGCCATGGACGGCAAGCAGCGCGACGAATCCTTCTACCTTGAAAACTGCCGGAGATTCATCGACTGTCATTATCTGGAGAACATCGCTCTCTCCGATCTGGCGGACCTGCTGAAGATCCATCCGAACTACCTGGGGGCCCTCCTCAAGAAGCAGACCGGGCAGACCTTCCGCGGACTCCTGAACTCCCGCAGGATCGACGAGGCGAAAGTCTACCTGAAACTCCACAAGAATCTCTCCGTCTCGAAAATTGCGCGCCTGTGCGGTTTTTCCGACAGCAATTATTTCAGCGCCGTTTTCCATAAGCTTTCCGGCGTTTCCCCCGGTCAATACCGGAAAAATGAAAAAACAGAGTGACTTTCCGGAAAAACAGGCTACAGTAACAGGATATCGAATCCATGAACCATCAAAGAAAAGGAACAGACCATGTATCAGGCCGATGAAAAACGGTACGAAACCATGAAATGGCGCCGGTGCGGGAAAAGCGGAATCCAGCTTCCGATGATCTCCCTCGGTTTGTGGCACAACTTCGGCAGTGTCGACGACTTTGCCAACGCGGAAAAAACAGCCCGGACCGCTTTCGACCTGGGCGTCACCCATTTCGACCTCGCCAATAACTACGGTCCGGAACCCGGCTCGGCGGAAACCAATTTCGGACGCATCCTCCGGAACGGGCTTGACAAGTATCGCGACGAGCTCATCATCTCCTCGAAGGCCGGATATCTGATGTGGCCCGGACCCTACGGCGAATGGGGGTCCCGCAAGAACCTGATCGCCAGCTGCGAACAGAGCCTGAAACGCCTCGGCCTGGAGTATGTCGATATTTTCTATCACCACCGGCCGGATGAAAACACCCCGCTGGAGGAATCCATGGGGGCGCTCGCCGATATTGTCCGTTCGGGCAAGGCGCTCTATGCGGGGATATCGAATTATCCGCTCGACCGTGCGCGGCAGGCGATTACAATGCTCCGGGAAATGAAAGTGCCGTGCCTGATCCACCAGATCCGCTACAACATGCTGAACCGCACCTGCGAACAATGCGGCATGTTCGATTTTCTGGCCGATGCCGGAGTCGGAGCCATCCTTTTTTCGCCGCTGGCGCAAGGGCTCCTGACCAACCGTTATCTGAACGGGATTCCCCAAGGTTCCCGGGCAACCCGCAACCACTTCCTCAAAGCGGAAAGCATCACACCGGAACTCCTCCGGAAAATCGCCGCCCTCGATGCGCTGGCGCACGAACGGGATCAATCGCTGGCGCAAATGGCGATCGCATGGATTCTGCGTCTCTGCGGCACGACCTCCGCGCTGGTCGGAGCCAGTTCGCCGGAACAGCTCTGCGACACGCTGAAAGCGCTGGACAACCTGGAGTTTTCCGCCGGGGAACTGGAGAAGATCGAGGCTGTCCTGGCCCCATGATCCGTTCCGGTCACGGACGCAAGTCGTGATAGACGCAGAGGGCGTCCGTCCACCGGACCAGCTGCTTCCGGTATTCGGCGCTGAACGGAGGCTCCGGGCATTCCAGGGAAAGCGCATACTCCAGAAGCGCCGCCAGAGCGGCCGCCTGTCCGGGGTCTCCGGCGTCCGCTTCCGGCACGAATCCGGACTCCTGAAGAAAGACGAGCTTCGCCGCCGCCACGGAAAACGTGCCGTCCACGATCCCGGCGAGCCGTCCCAGGAGGACGCGCAGCGACCGATAGGTTTGCGGCAGTTCCAGCATGGAGTGGGTGTGCTTGAGCAGAAACCGGGCGTAGTCGCACGCTTTCAGATAATTTTCCGGCCGGTTGGCGATCGCATCGAAACACGCCTTCGGCTCATGCGACTTCATGTAGAACAGACTGGAATTCCCGGTATTTTCCCGGAATTCGATCGTGAGTTCGCGGAAGAGTCCCGCGAACGGAAACTTTTTTGCGCCGGTCCCGCAAGCGCCCTTCAACAGGAAATCCAGCCGTCCGAAGCCGGGACTGAGCCCGTTCACGATCAGGCTGGTTTCCTGAAACGGAGTTTTGCGCAAAATGATGTAATCGGTTTTCAGCACGGCAAACAACTCCTTGCGGTCCGGTATCCGTGTTCGGGCGGGACGCTTACTTCGACATTTCCAGCATTCTCCGGATCGGAATGCGCGCGCGGTCCATCAGTTCCCGGGGAAGCTCCACCTTGTATTCCATATTTTCGAGAGACCGGAGGACATCCTCCAGCCGGATCAGCTTCATGAAGGGGCAGACGGCCTGGACGGAAGCGGGAATGAAGACCTTGCCGGGGTTTTCCTTTTGAAGACGGTGCAGGATTCCGATTTCCGTCACGATGATGAATTCCTTCGCCAGACTTTTCCGTGCGTAGGCGCAGATGCCGCCCGTGCTCAGGAATTCGTCCACCAGCGGCGCAATCTCCGGATTGCACTCGGGATGCGCCAGAACGACCGCATTCGGAAACTCGCGCTTGCGCCGTTCCAGTTCGGCGTTTTCGATCCGCCGGTGCGTGGGGCAGAAGCCCGGCCACAGGATCATTCTGCGGCCGGTGCGGTTTATGATGTTCTGTCCGAGATTCCGGTCCGGAACGAACAGAATCTCCTTGCCGACGGGAATCCGGGAAACGATTTTTTCGGCGTTGGCGCTGGTCACGCAGATGTCGGATTCCGCCTTGACCTCGGCCGTGCTGTTGACATAGGTGACCACCTCGGCGCCGGGATGCCGGGCCTTGAGATCGCGCAGTTCCGCGGCGTTCGCCATATCCGCCATGGGACATCCGGCGGCAAGGACGGGAAGAAGGACCGTTTTCGAGGGGGAAAGGATCTTGGCCGTCTCGGCCATGAAAGTCACGCCGCAGAAAACAATTACCCCGGCTTCGGTTTCGGCGGCGCGGATGCTCAGTTCGAGGGAGTCCCCCGTGAAGTCGGCGATGTCCTGCACCTCGGCCAGTTCATAGTTGTGCGCGAGGATGACGGCGCGGCGTTCCTGTTTCAGGCGGGCGATCTTCTCGATGAGCTTGTTCTGGTCCATGTCTGCCATGAGGTCGGGCCCTTTCCGTTTTTCAGAGTTCTGCTTTGAGAACGAGGTCCAGCACTTCGGCGGCCTCGCCTCGGGAAACATCCGTCTGCCAGAGCGCGGCAAAACCGGCGCGGATGGCTTCCGGATCGTTTCCGAATTCGCGGCGGGCGGCCAGCAGGGCGCCCTTGGCGAAGTTCACGGGGCGCACCCCCTGGCTCAGGGCCAGACGCATGGTCCCGATGACGCGGTCGTCCCAGGAGAGCTTCCGCGGGATGTCCCGGATCACGCGGTCGATGGCGTCGGAAAGATACACGTTCTGCATGCGGGCGATCAGCCCCTCGGCATATTTGCGCATGCCTTCCGGCGTGAACATCTCGTCGACCCCGGCGTATTTGCGGCAGAGCGCCGCGCCGGACTCTTCGATGAAGGCCTTGCGCCCGATCGCCACCAGCTCCGGATGTTCCGCCAGTTCGGCCATGGTGCGAAGTCCTTTGATGGAGCCCAGCATGCCGAGCAGGAAATGAGTGGCGTTGTGACCGTAGAGCTTGGCGAATTCAAAGGGGAAGAGATCGTTCTTGACGTAAAGATTCTGAACACGCCGGTTCTCGATGCCGGGCGCATGGGAGATCAGAATCCAGTTGAATTCCTCCACCAGATGGGCGCGGTCGAGACCGGGCGCCAGCGGGACGAGGGAGCGTTTCTGGCAGTCTTCGCCGCGGGCGACGTCGCTCATCTTCCCGATCACGGTGTTCAGGTAAAAGGTATGCGGGAAAGCCTCGCCGACTTCCTTTTCGAGCTTTTCGGCGGCGTGGTTGTCGTTTTCGGCCGTATAAATGTAGCGGGTGGCGTTCGGGTTGCGGCGGAAACCTTCGCGGAGCCATTGCGCGGTGGCTCCGAAAAATTTCACGCTCGGAAGCGCAGTGGCGATCTCGGCCGCATTCGCCGCGGCGTCGATGAGTTTCTCCAGCTCGTCGGGTTTCGCGGGACTGTAGAGTTCCAGATTCGGACAGGTTTCCTGATAAACGCGGTCGGGAGCGGCGATGTTGACCGTGATGACGCCTCCGGTGGAATTCACGGTGTTCTTGACCGCCTCGTCGACCTCCGCCACGATAATTTTGTCAAAGCCTCCCCGGGTCGCGCCCGAAACAAAGATTCCCGTCTGGATGGGGCCCAGCCCGATGCCGAGAAAGATTTTCATGAAAAACCCCTTTCAATATGGATTTGGATTTCCGCAAAAAATTTTCCGGGGTAATATACCTTTTTTCCTCTGTTTTTACAATAGCGGATCGTGAAAATTCGTTTTCCGGCGTCCCGCCGATTTGCCCCGGCCGCTTTTCTGTAGTATATTACCGGGGAAAAGCAACAAGGAGTCTCTCGAAATCATGATGGAAACGCTGAAACAACCGAAACAGGATTTTATCGCCCGGACCCTTTCCCGTCTCACGGGAGATTCCCGGAAAAATCTGGAAAAACAGCTCTCCGAAATCGATCCGGAGGAACTTGATGCGCTGATCCGGGATTATGTGCTGAAAAAACCCGAAACCAGAATTCCCTCCGACCTGACCCCCGCGCCGTTCTTCCGGCTGAAACCCGAAAACGGCCGACAGGCGGCCTATTACCGGCAGGCGGAGCAAAAAGGGAAAGAACTTCTCTCGGACGGCAAAGTCGTCCTGCTGGTGGTCGCGGGCGGACAGGGCACCCGGCTCGGCTTCGACGGTCCCAAGGGAACCTACCCGATCACGCCCGTGAAAGGGAAAACGCTGTTCCAGTATTTCGCCGAGGAGATCGCCCGCGTATCCGAGAAATACGGAGCGGTCATTCCGTGGTACATCATGACCAGCGAGCTCAACGACACCGCCACCCGCGCCTTCTTCAAAGAACACGCCTTCTTCGGGCTGCCCGTGAAATCGGTCCGTTTCTTCACGCAGGGAACCATGCCCGCCATTTCTTATGACGGCAAACTCCTGCTAGGAAGCCCCGACTCCCTCGCGCTCTCCCCCAACGGACACGGCGGCACGCTGCTGGCACTGAAAAAATCCGGCGCACTGGCGGAAATGAAGTCCGAAGGCGTGGAATACATCTCCTATTTCCAGGTGGACAACCCGCTGGCGCCGATGGCCGATCCCCTCTTCCTCGGGCTTCACTGTCTGGAAGGCTCCCAGATGAGCTCCCGGATGCTCCCCAAAACCAATCCCCATGAAAAGCTCGGCAACTTCTGCATGTCCGGCGGTAAACTCCGGATCATCGAATACAGCGACATGCCCGACGCCCTTACGGAAAAAAAGAATCCGGACGGTTCGCTCGCGTTCCTGGCCGGTAGCCCCGCCATCCACGTCATCAGCCGCGATTTCGTCGAGGAGCTCACCCGCGACGGACGCCTGAACCTTCCGTGGCACCGGGCCGACAAAAAAGTTCCGTTCATCAGTGAAAACGGCGAGCTGGTCAAGCCCGAGACGCCGAATGCCGTCAAGCTCGAGTCCTTCATTTTCGACGCCCTTCCGCTGGCCCGGAAAACCATGATCCTCGAAGGCTGCCGCGCCGAACACTTCTCCCCCACCAAGAACCCGACCGGAGTCGATTCCGTGGAATCCTGCCGCGAAATGCTCAGCGTCCGCGACGCCCGCCGTCTGGAACTGGCCGGAATCCGCGTCCCGCGCAAGAGCGACGGCTCCCCGGACTGCGTCGTGGAAATATCGCCCCGCACGGTCTGCGACGACGAAGATGCGAAACAACGTCTCAACCCAGCCCGGCACGCCGCACCGCAAGCCGGGGGAAAGGCCTATTATGAATAAAATCGTACAGGTGGACATCGAAGACATCATTTTCGATCCGGAGGACGTCGGCAGCATGCTAACCAACTGCCTGAAGCGTCCGCGCAAGGTCCGGCTCGCCGGAGCTTGCGACACGGGCGGAATCCTGGTCGTCTCGTTCGAGGATTCGCCGGAACGGTCGGAATCGCAGATTGTCCTGGCGCCATTCCCGGAACCCGGCGCGGACGAGATCGCCAGCGAGATTTCCATGCGCTACCAGAAGGGCTTTACGCTGCGTTCCTCTTTCCGGGCGGGCGACAGCCTCTGGGGGCTCTTCGAATACAACAAGCCGCCGAAGGCGTAACGCGCCGATGAAACGTCTCCGCCGAGGAAAAGCCGCACACCTCCGTCTGGGCGCCGCCGGGGAAACGGCCGCCGTGCGGATGTTCGAGAACATGGACTGCGATGTCCTGATGCGGGACTACCGGATGAAAAACGGCGAGATCGACCTGATCGTCCGCGACGGTCTGAGCCTCGTTTTCGCGGAAGTCAAGACCCGCCGGACCAAGACGCGCACACAGGCGGACGAATCCCGGCCCGCGGCTTCGTTGAAAACGCCGCAGAAACGGCGAATCTACCGGGCCGCCTTCACCTATATGCGGGAGATCGGCAAACCGGCGGTCCCCTACCGCTTCGACCTGGTGGAAGTGGTGTTCCTGAAGGCAAGACTGTATAAAATGTTTCACTGGAAATCCCATTTCGGGATCCGGACGCTCCGCCGCGGAACCGGAAACGTACCCAATCTTTTCAAGTAAAAAAGGAGGGAAGGCATGGAGAAAATCGGAATTTTCTTCCATAGGTTGCGGGAACACTTTCTCTGGTTCCGGAAACGTTTCTTCCCTCTGCGTCTTACCATCCTTCTGGCGCTTCTGGCGGTACCGCTCGTGGAACGGGGCTGCGGTCCGCATCCGAGCGGACACCCTTTCTCGTGGATGATTCAGGAACTGGTGTATATCGCAAGCGAAAGCATCCGCGCCGCAAGCGAACCGAAAGTCGTGCATTCCCAGCTGGTTTTCAACAAAGCCGGGGAATGCGCCAAACTGAAACAGATTCTGGCGCCCTGCCTCGCCCAGCTTCCGCCGGGACTGCTGGACAAAAAGCCCATGGACAGCGACTTGCAAGCACTGTATGCGGAGGCGGCACGTCTCAAGATCGAGCCTTATGCTTCACAAGACTATAAGACCTTCCGCCGGAAGCTGTTCACCGATGCGCAGTCCGAAACAAACCGGATGCTGGCATCCTCCTGGGCCGAAGTGAAAGAGGACATTTTCCGTTTCTACGGCTGGAATCTGAAAGATTCTTTTTCTTTTCTCATCGGGATATTCTGTTATATGTTCCCGCTTTATTTCATTTTTCAACTGGGGCTTGCGGCATTGGCCGGATACGTCCTGTATTATAAAAAAAGCCGTTTGATTGCATGGGGACTCCCTCTCGGAATATTCCTGTATTTCATAATATTCCCTCTGCACGGATTGCCCCCCTGGGTTCTCATGAAAACCGTTTCCATGATGGACGTCGTCTTTGTCTATATTCCGAAGCCGTGCATGGCCGCCGCAATGACGATGACCGGAATCCGATGCCGGGAGAAAGGGGTATCTCCGGGAAAATTCCTCGGCTGGCTGGCTCTTCTGGCGGGACTCCTTGCGGTTCTTGTCAATCTGTATCCATACAGCCTGTGGGAAGTCCCGTTCCACTCCGGACGCTGGACTCCCTACTGGATTCTCGGAGGGATTCTTCTCCTTCTCCTGCCTCTCGTCCTCCGGGAACAAGCCCCGTTCCGGGGAAATACGGAAGACGCCCCGAACGAAACGATGAGGAAAGAAGATTGACTTTTCGGAATTCCGGTCGTATATTACAGCACATTCTTTTTTTATCGAAAGGCATTGCAAATGGAAATATCGGTCAAAAAATCGAAGATAAGCGGACAGGTTGAAATCCCCGGATCCAAGTCCCATACGATCCGGGCGATCCTCATCGCCTCCCTTGCCGGCGGAACGTCCACCATCAAAATGCCGCTGGTTTCGGAGGATACCATTGCATGCCTGAGCGCGGCCTCCGTACTGGGCGCCTGGATCAAGCGCGGAGATGACTCCATCTGGCGGATCTCCGGAACGGGCGGACACCTTCTCCAGCCGGCCGGGACCATCAACATGGGCAACTCCGGCACGGGCCTGCGGTTCTTCACCGCGCTGGCCGCCATCGCCGACTTCAAGGTCTCGTTCGACGGCGACAGCTCCCTCCGCACCCGCGAAATGGCGTCCCTGCTGGAAGCTCTCGCCGCCATGGGCGCGAAAACGGGGTCCGCCGACGGGAAATGCCCCCTCTCCGTCACCGGTCCGATCGACGGCAAGGACATCCTCGTGGACGGAAAGACCTCCCAGTTTCTTTCGGCGCTGCTTCTCACGGCTCCGCTGCTGAAAAACGACACCGTCATTCATGTTTCCAAACTGAACGAACGCCCGTATGTCATGCTCACGCTCGACTGGCTCGACCGGGAAGGCATCCGTTATGAGATGGACAAGAACCTGATCCGGTTCAAAGTCTTCGGCGGGCAGAAATACGTGCCGTTCTCGACGCGGATTCCGGTAGACTTCTCCACGGCCGCCTTCCCGCTGCTGGCCGCCGCCATCACCGGCGGCGACGTCAAGATACCGAATCTCGACTTCGACGATTCCCAGGGAGACAAGGCGGTGTTCGGCTACTTCTCCCAGATGGGCGTGAAAATTTCCACGGACAACCATATCACCACGATCCGCGGACCGAAACGGCTGAAACCGTTCGACCTCGATTTGAACGCCACTCCGGACGCCCTTCCGGTTCTCGCCGTCGCGGGCGCCTGCGCCGAGGGCGTCAGCTATCTCCGGAACGTGCCGCAGGCCCGGATCAAGGAAACCGACCGCATCGGCTGCATGGCATCGGAACTCCGGAAAATGGGTGTCGCCGTGGAAGAACTTTCGGACGGAATGGTCGTTACCGGCGGAAAACTCAAAGGGTCCTCGGACCTCAGCAGTTTCAAGGATCACCGGATCGCCATGGCTCTTTCCATCGCCGGACTCGCCGCCGAAGGGGAAACCATTGTCCGCGACAGCGATTGCGCGGCAATCACCTATCCGTCTTTTGTGGAAGATTTCAAGAGGATGGGGGCAAACTTCATGGAAATGACCATCTGACGCCGGAAGCCTCCCGGAGACCGGGGAGCCGTCTGAACCGGCGGCTCCCTTTTTATTTTTTCGACATATCGCATTTCCTGCTTGACAAATATTCCGCCGCCGCGTACATTGTCTGGAAAGCTGTTTCAAAATTGAAGTGAGGAAGGAGGAACTGAAAAATGCAACTCGATGTCCAGTGGTTCGTCAGCGCCTTGCTTGACAACGAGATGATCACCCTCGAAGAGGCGGTGAATCTCGACAATGAACTCGGCAGCAATGCTCCCTTGCAGACCTATGCACAGACCCTTCTCGAACGAATGGCCGCCAACATGAGCGAGGAAGACGCCAACAATCTGGTGGGAATGATTCAGCAGGTTTATGACTTCGCCGCGGAACAGGCGGCCACAGGCGTCGTCCCGGATATTTTCATTCAGGAAGTGGAGCCGGAACCCGCTCCCGAACCCGCCCCCGAACCAAAACGCCCGAAGACCGTCGCCAAAAAGATTGCCGCGGGAAAGCTGCCGGGCTCTTTCTCCAAGGACGGGATCGCCGCCACCGCGGATGTCGCCGGCAACGGTTTCCCCTGTTTCGACATCATGACGAACCTCAACGACCAGCAGCTTGGCGAAATGATGAAATCCCTCCTCCTCCAGCTGAACGACTACGGGGCGAGCGATCTGCACATTTCCGCCAACAGCCGCCCGTTTGTCCGCCGGAACCTGAACATCGAACGGATTTCCGACGTTCTCATCACCCCGGAATACGCCGAGCGGCTGAATACGGTCCTTCTCACGGAGGAACAGAAGAAAAAGTTCAAAGAGGAGCTTGAAATGAACTTCGCGCTGGAATTCCGGAAGAGCCGGTTCCGCGCATCGCTGATGCATCAGAAGGACGGAGTGTCCGGCAGTTACCGGATCGTCCCCGAGGAAATCCGGACGCTGGAGGAACTCGGGTTTCTGCCGAAGGACGTCGACACCATCAAGCGTCTGGTCGACTTTCCCAACGGCCTGCTCCTGGTGACGGGCCCCATCGGAAGCGGAAAAACCACGACCCTGGCCGCGCTCGTGGACATCGCCAACCGGAAACGGGAGGATCACATCATCACGGTGGAAGACCCCATCGAAATCCTCCAGGAATCCAAGAAATGCCAGGTCACCCAGCGCCAGGTCGGAATCCATACGAACAGCTACAGCCGCGCTCTCCGGGCGTCCCTGCGCGAAGACCCGGATATCATCATCATCGGGGAAATGTTCGACCTCGAAACCATTGAAAACGCCATCACTGCCGCGGAAACGGGGCACCTGGTCATCGGAACCCTCCACACCTGCGACGCCGCCAACACGATGAACCGTCTGCTCGACGTCTTTCCCCCGAACCAGCAGTCTCAGATTCGTGCCATGACCGCGGGCAGTCTCCGGGGAATCATCTGCCAGCGCCTGGTCCCCTCTTCGGACGGAAACCTCACGATCGCCTATGAAATCCTCGTCAACAACATGGCGGTCGCCAGCATCATCGCGGACGGAAAAACCTTCCAGCTCAAGGGTACCATGCAAATCGGGCAGAAGAGCGGCATGTGCACCCTTGAAAACACCCTTCTGGAAAAATACAAGATCGGCACCATCACGTATGAGACCGCGCTGGCGAACATGGCCGATCCCATCGTCATTCAGCTTCTCAACACGGAAATGGCCAAGCGCGAAGCACAGAAGCTCTCCGCCGCGGCGCAGGCCAGACAACACTAACCCCGGGAACAGGAGGACAGGAACATGCCCGTCATCGATAAATATCTGACCGACATGCTTGAGAAAAAGGGTTCCGATCTTCACCTTGCCATCGGACAGCCTGCCAAATATCGTATTCACGGCGGAATCGTCAACGCCGACGACAAGATCATCTCCCCTGAATTCATGGAAGAGATGCTCAAGGGGATCTGTCTGCCGGAATCCCGCTGGAACACCTTTCTCAAGGAACACGACATGGACCTCGCCTACGAGATCCCCAATGTGGCGCGTTTCCGCTGCAACCTTCTCTACAATTACCACGGAATGGGCGGGGTCCTGCGGCAGATCCCCAGCAAAATCCTGACCATGAAGGACCTCGGCCTCCCGGACACCCTCCTGGAGCTCTGCAACACCAAAAGCGGGCTGGTCCTCGTGACCGGCCCCACCGGCTCCGGAAAGTCCACCACGCTGGCCGCCATGGTCGACTACATCAACGAAAACATGAACAAGCACATCATCACCCTCGAAAACCCGATCGAGTTCGTTCACAGGAACAAGCTCTGCACCATCGTCCACCGGGAAATCGGTATCCACAGCCATTCGTTCCCGAGCGCCCTCCGCAGCGCCATGCGCTCGGACCCCGACATCGTGCTCATCGGCGAAATGCGCGACCTCGACACCATCCGCCTCGGCCTCACCTGCGCCGCCATGGGAATGCTGGTTTTCAGCACGCTCCACACCAACAGCGCCCCCAAAACCGTGGACCGCATCATCGACGCCTTCCCCGCCAACGAACAGATGCAGATCCGCACCCTCCTGGCGGAATCCCTCCGCGGCGTGGTCTCCCAGCTCCTCTGCCGGAAGAAAACCGGCGGACGGGTGGCCTGCCTCGAAATCCTTCTCTGGGCGGACGCGCTTCCGAACACCATCCGCGAAGGCCAGATCTCCAACATCCGCACCATCATCGAGGCCAACAAGGGACGCGGCATGTGCTCCATGGACAGCAATCTCATGCAGCTCCTCGACAACGACATCATCACGGCGGAAGAAGCCTATATGAAAGCCACCGATAAAAAGGATTTCCAGGCGCGCCTCGAAGCGGAAGGCGGCACCACCTTCGACACGCAGACCTGAAAGAGTCTTCCGGAACGCGCTCTTTCCCGCCTTTTCGCCCGAAAACCGGACCCGCATCCTTGCATCCGGGTGTATTTCATGTATATTACGCTTCGAATTGAACAGAAAAAAGGGGTGCAGACATGGAGATTTCCGGTGGGGTTCCGTCCGACGGCAGAGCCGATCTCATCGCCTCCCTTTACGCACAGGCCGATCTGGTTCCGGAACCGTTTCCGCAAATCACGGACGCCTCCTCCTTTCATCGGGCGGTCCGCGACTTTGCTCAGGCCGCACGCTCCCGCTCCCATTCCGAATCCGACGGACAATGGCTTCTGAAAATCGACGGTCTCCTCCGGACGGTCCTCCAGACGGAACTGCGGAACATGGCGGGAAAATCCGGCACGAACTGGGGCGCGGATGCGGCGGAACTGGCACGGTGGCACGACAACCGGCTGCTGTTCCAGGCTGTCGCGGAAACCGCGCCGGACAAAATGAAGCATCTGGTCCTGGAAAAACGCCCGGCCTCCAGAGAGCCCGTGCGCCGCATTGCGGTTTCCTCCGGACTCCTCCGCAAAGGAGGCTCCCAGCGCTGCGCCTCGCTTCTGATGCAGCAGTTCGTCCGGCAGGGAAAAAAGGTCCTCCTGCTCGCGAACGAACCCCGGAATCCGCTGGACTATCCCTGCCCGCATGAGGTGAAACGGGTCGTCCTCCCGACGGAGAAAGAGGCGCGCAGGATTCAAATGGAGCGGACTTTGAAGGAATTCCAGGCGGACACCTGTCTCTGTCTGGACCATACATCGGACCTGATGTTTTACGATCTCCTCACCGCGCGGGAACTGGGAATCCGCACGATCGCCATGGAGCACAGCACGTTCCCCTATTTCCTCTACGGCGGTGATCCGGAAATCTTTTTCCGGAGGAATGCGGTCTACCGGGTCTGCGATGCGGTGACGTGCCTTTCCGGAATGGATCGCCAGCTCTGGTCCGACTGGGATGTCCGCGCCTGCTGCATGCCCAATCCGCCGACCTTCGACCCCCGGTCGTGTCCGCTGAGTCCGCTGAACATGAAAACCCTGATCCTGATTGCGCGGCTCTCCCCGAACAAGGGGATCGAGACCGCTCTGGAAGTGCTCGGGATCGTTCAGAGGAAACACCCGGACACCCGTCTCGTCCTCCTGGGAGAATTCGTCAGCGACTCCTATCGCGACCGCCTGGACCGCCGGATTCAGGAGGCGGGACTGGAAAGTTCGGTTCTGCTTCCCGGTTATACCAATGATGTTTCCCACTACCTCCGGAAAAGCTCCATTCTCCTGATGCCGTCCGTCGTGGAAGGTTTCCCCATGACCCTGATGGAAGCCAAGGCGCACGGAATCCCGGCGGTCTGTTTCGAGATGAAGTATCTGGAGGCGGCCCGGCCGGGCATGGGCTGCGTTCAAGTCGGCAAGGAGGACGTGCTCGGAATGGCGCAGGCCGTTTCGGAGCTTTTCGACGATTTTTCCCGCCTGAAACAGCTCGGAATGGAAGCCCATTCCTCTTTGGAAGCCTTCGGCGCCGAGGCCGTCGAGCGGCGCTGGGACGCCCTGTTCTCCTATCTGGAAACGGAAAACGATCCGGAAAATCTCTTCCGGACGGCGGACGATCCGGCGCAGCAGTTCCGGAACGAGCGTCTCGCCGGAAAGGAATTTTTCTTCGGGCTGGACACCTGTCTGAACAACCGGGACTTCATCGACCGGCAGAGACAGCATTACGTGAAACAGTATCTGGAGGAAAATCCGATCATGCTTCATGCCTTCAAATTCAAGCTGCTGATCGGCGAACTTTTCCCGGAGGACTCCAGACGGCGGAAATTCCTGTTTCCCCTGTTTCGCCGGATCGGACGCGCCTGCGCCTGGATTCTGCGGGGAGTGCGTTCGGTCTACCGCCGGTTCCGGCCCTGGCGGGAAACCAAAGACAAAGAACTGTAACCCGCGGAGATTCGATGAATTCGCCCAAAGTTTCCATTCTGATTCCCGTTTACAATACAGCCCCATCCCTGGGGCGCTGTCTCGACAGCGTCCTCGCCCAATCCCTGAAGGAGATCGAGGTGATCGCGGTCAACGACGCCTCCCCGGACAACTCCGCGGAGATTCTCGCGGAATATGCGGCGAAGGACCCCCGCGTCCGGATCGTCACCCATGAGAAGAACGGCGGAATCCTGGCGGCGCGCGTGTCCGGAATCCGTGCGGCCCGCGCTCCATACATCACCTTTCTCGACGCCGACGACCTCCTGGCCGAACGCGTTCTTGAACTGGCCTGCCGCAAAGCGGAGGAAACCGGAGCCGACATCGTTCATTTCGCCTCCCGGGTCTTCGACGAAAGCGGCGCGGCGAAACCGGAGCATCTCCGTCTCGCGGAGAAGAAGCTGCTGCCCTATCCGGGGACCCTGCTGTACAAGGACATCTTCGACCAGGCGTTCCGGAAGCAGTCCTACCGCTGGACCGTCTGGGGAAAACTGTACCGCACCGACCTCTGCCGGAACGCCGCGGACATCCTGCCCGACGGCTACTACCTGATGGCGGAAGACCTCTGTTTCTACACGCTGATCTCCTTTTACGCGCACCATTACGAAGGGCTGGACTATCCGGGTTATCTCTACTACCTGAACGCGGGCGTCAGCGCCTACCAGTCCATCGATCTCGCCGGGTTCCGGCGCAGATGTTCGATCTTCACGGTCTGCCGGGCCGTCCGGTGGTTTCTGGAGTCGCGCGGCGTCTTCGAGAAGTACCAGGACGCTTTCCGCAAACAGGAAAGCCTGATGCTGAGCGACCTCGTCCACCGCTGGCGCCGCAACCTTCTGCCGGAGGACCGCCAGTCGGCGTTCGACCTCCTGTTCCAGTCGTACGACGCGGCCCCGCTTTTCCATGCGTTTACCGATTTCTTCGTCCGGAGCGATACGGAACTCGCCGAACTCATGACCGGGCCGCGCACGCTCGAATCCGCACCGAAGAAGGTTTCCCGGATCGGCCTTTTTTCCCGCGATCCCGACGACCGGAGCGGTCTTTTTCCGCACGACGTCTTCCTCACCGAAACAGATCTGCCCGGCGCGGAACGGCTGCCCCGTTTCAACGGAAACTCCACGGACCGGTGGGACGCATGGCGTAAGCTCATCGAAAAAGAGCATCTCGACGCGATTGTCTTCTGCGGGGAAACGGATACCGGCTTTCTCTGGGACGCCCTGGCGGTCAACCTCTCCGGTGCGGCGTTCATTTCCTTCCGGAAAGACGCCTTCGAGTCCGAACTCCGGAGCCGGGGACTCCGCCGCTGGCTGACTGCCGACCGGCTGCTCCGCCGCACCGATGCCGTGATCGTTCCGGATGCCGATTCCGCCGTATGGTTCCATTCCCGGGGATGCCGCGCAATCCTCTGCGCGGAAGGCCCGGACGTCCTCAAAAAATGCCTCGCGGAACCGGCCCCTTCTCCCGTTTCCCTTCCGGAACGGCTGCTCTCGGCTCTGGACGATTTCGAATCGGAATCCCGGAAATACACCATTCCGCCCTCGCCCGACGGCGAAACTTTCGTCCCGTTCTTCCGGAAGCTGGACAAGCTCTTCCGGATGGCCGTTCCCGAAAAACCCCGGAAAAAAATTGCAAAATGGCTCGCGAAGTGCTATAATAAGCTGACTCACAATGCCTGAAAACAAACGCAACAGCAGGGATCCGCATTCTTTATGACAGCCCAACCGAAAGTCTCCATCCTGATTCCCGTTTACAATACGGCCCGATACCTGCCGCGCTGCATGGACAGCGTCCTCGGACAGACCCTGAAGGAAATCGAAGTCATCACCGTCGACGACGCTTCGCCCGACAACTCCGCCGAAGTGCTTGCGGGATATGCGAAGCAGGATCCCCGCGTCAAGGTCGTCACCCACGAAAAGAACGGCGGAATTCTCGCGGCGCGTCTCTCCGGGATCGCCGCCGCCACCGGCGAATTCCTGATCTTTCTGGACGCCGACGACTATCTGGACCGCAACACCGCCCGCGCCTGTTACGCCAAGGCGAAATCCACCGGGGCGGACATCGTCCACTTTGAATTCGACGTCCGCGTCGAACACAAGAAGAAGCTCCCCTTCACCCGCGAGGTCGAACGCGCCCTTGCCCCCCATAAAGGAACCCTCCTCGGGAAGAAAGTCTTCGAGGGTGCTTTCGTCGACCGGCTCTACCGCTGGAACATCTGTGGAAAATGCTTCGCCGCCGAGGTCTGCCGGAAAGGGGCGGCCGCCCTCCCTCCCGGCTATTATATCATTATAAAGAGAAAAGAGGTTTACTCTGCTCAACTCACCTCGTCCACGCTCAACCCGGCGCGACCGCAGGTTTACT
>MWCA01000021.1 GCA_002069785.1 Lentisphaerae bacterium ADurb.Bin242
ATGCGGGCGGCCCGGTGCGCCACGTCCAGATGTCCGTTGGTCACAGGATCGAAACTGCCGGGATAAAGAACTGTTCTCATAAAAAATCTCCAGTTAAAAAGGAACTGTATTTAGAGTACCATTTCCCTGCGGATTTGTCAAGTTTTTTCGCTAAAAAAAATCGAATGAGACGGTTTCGGAACCCGGCGGAAGGCTTTTCGCCCCGTGCGAAGGATGAAAAAAAGACCGCCTCCCGGCGGAAGCGGTCTTCGTCCGTTCGCAAAAAGCGGAAATCAGTCGAAAGCGTGGCCGGCGGAGCCGAGCACATTGATGACTTTGTGCTTGTAGAGTTCCTTGAGGGCGTCGCGGGCCGGTCCGAGATATTTCCGCGGATCGAATTCGGCGGGTTTTTCCGTGAAGACCTTGCGGACGGCGGCGGTCATGGCGAGACGGCCGTCGGAGTCGATGTTGATCTTGCAGACGGCGGACTTCGCGGCTTCGCGGAGCTGATCCTCACCGATGCCGATGGCGTCTTTGAGCTTGCCGCCGTTCTCGTTGATGATCTTGACCAGGTCCTGCGGAACGGAGGAGGCGCCGTGAAGAACGATCGGGAATCCGGGGATTTTCTTTTCGATCTCGTGGAGGATGTCCAGCCGGATCTTCGGGGTGGTGCCGGGCTTGAATTTGAAGGCGCCGTGAGAGGTGCCGATGGAGATGGCCAGGGAATCCACATTGGTTCCGGCGAGGAAGGTTTCGACTTCTTCCGGACGGGTGTAGGTGTGCGCTTCGGCGGAGACTTCGTCTTCGATACCGGCCAGAACGCCGAGCTCGCCCTCGACGGTCACGTCAAAGGGATGGGCGTATTCGACCACTCGCTTGGTTTCGGCGATGTTGTCCTCGAAGGACTTGGAGGAACCGTCGATCATCACGGAGGAGAAGCCGTATTCGATACAGCTTTTACAGGTCTCGAAGGTATCGCCGTGGTCGAGATGAAGGGCGATCGGAATGACCTTTCCGCCGCCGATCTCACGGGCGTATTCGACCGCGCCCTGGGCGAGATACCGCAGGAGGGTCTGGTTGGCATACTGACGGGCGCCCTTGGAAACCTGAAGAATCACGGGGGACTCGGTTTCGGCGCACGCCTGTATAATGGCCTGAAGCTGTTCCATGTTGTTGAAGTTGAAAGCCGGGACGGCGTAGTGGCCCGCCATGGCTTTTTTGAACATCTCGCGAGTGTTCACGAGACCGAGGTCTTTGTAGCAAACCGCCATTTTCATGATCCTTTCACTTGGATGGGTTCTGATTGAAGGTCTTCAAACGGGTAATATGCACCCGAAGCGTTGAAAAATCAAATTGCAAAATATTTTTTGTTCAATATTTCGATTGCGGATCATGAGCTGTGCACGGGGCGGGGAACCGCATGGAAACCCGTGATGAAAAAAAGCATGGACGGGAAAACGAGCAGTCTTCTCCGTCCATGCCGGTGTCTGTTTTCCGGAAAGGGTTACAGGTCTTCCTCTTCCTTGTTCTGCGCCTGGAATTTGGCGATGATTTCATTCGCCACCATCGGGGTGACGACTTCATACCGTGCGAATTCCATTTCGAAAGAGCCGCGTCCCTGGGTGATGGAACGAAGCTCCGTGGCGAACTTGAGCATTTCCGCATGGGGGACTTCGGCGGTGATGACCTGGAGCCCCTCATCCATTTCCATGCCGAGGATGCGTCCGCGCTTATGGTTGAGACAGCCGGAAATGTCGCCGGTAAAGGTGTCGGGGAACATGATCCGGGCCGTGATAATGGGTTCCATCAGAACGGGCTTGGCCTTCGCCATGGCGTCGCGGAAAGCCATGCGCGCAGCAATCTTGAACGCCATTTCGGAGGAGTCGACGTCGTGGAACTTGCCGTCGTAGACGGTGATCTTCATTTTTTCCACGAGGCATCCGGCGAGCGGTCCGCGCTCCATGGCCTCGAGCACGCCCTTTTCCACCGCCGGGATGAAGTTCTTGGGAATGGAGCCGCCGACCACCGCGTTGACGAACTCGTATCCGGCCTCATTCGGATCGACTTTCAAATAGACTTCGGCGAACTGGCCGTGTCCGCCGGACTGCTTTTTGTGGCGGTAATGGCCTTCGCCGTGGCTGGTGACGGTTTCGCGGTAGGGGATCTTCGGCGTGCTGAGGTTGACCTCGACTTTGGCCAGGTCTTTCAGGCGCTTGACGGCGTTGTTGATGTGCTGGTCGCCCATGCCCTTGAGAAGGGTCTGGTGCGTTTCCTTGTCGCGTTCGACCCGGAGAGTGGGATCGTTCTCGCACAGTTTGTGAAGGCCCGTCATGATCTTGTCTTCTTCCCCGCTTTTCACGGCGGAGATCGCATACGCCATGACCGCGTTCGGGAAGTCCATCGGATTCATTGCCTTGCAATTCGCGGAAGTGGCGATCGTGTCTCCCGTTTTGGTTGTCTTTAGCTTTGCCACCGCGCAGATGCAGCCCGGGACGGCCTCGTCGATCGGAATCTGGTTTTTCCCGTTGAGGATCATCAGCTGGCCGATGCGTTCCCTGCTTCCGCTGGTCAGGTTGATCACATCGCTGTTGGACTTGAAACTGCCGGTGAGGACCCGGAAAAAGGCCATCTGTCCGATGAAGGGGTCCGTGATGCTCTTGAACACGAAGGCGGCGGCATCGCCGTCGACGGACGGCTTGATTTCCGTTCCGTCCGCGGAATAGCGAATCCGTTCGAGCGGGGTCTGGCACAGATTGAATATGCCGTTCATGAGCTCTTCCACGCCGGCGTCCTTGGCGACGCTTCCGGCGAAGACCGGGACCAGCGAACCGGCTTTGATGGCGTCGTGAAGGCCGCGTGCGATTTCTTCTTCCGTGAGCGTTTCGCCTTCCAGATAGCGCTCCATGAGTTTTTCATCGGACTCCACGGCGGTGTCCATCAGCTGCGTATGGTATTTCTCCACCATTTCCTTGTATTCGGCGGGAGGATTTTTTTCCGTGAGAATATTGATGACGCCGGAAAGGGAATTTTCCTTGCCGACAGGGATCGTCAGAGGGATGCAGACTGTCTTGCCGTAGGCTTCCTGAAGCTGTTCGAGGACTTGGAAGAAGTCGGCCATTTCGCGGTCGAGGCGGTTGACGAAGAAGAAGCGCGGGATTTTGAAATCGTTGGCGAATTTCCATGCGCGGGTGGTTCCGAATTCGATCCCCTGCACGCCGTCGAGAACGATCAGGGCGGCGTCGCTGGCGCGGAATGCGGAGATGACTTCGCCGACGAATTCGCCGTATCCGGGGGTGTCGGTGAAAAAGAACTGCTGGTCGCGCCAGGCGCATGTAAGGTAGGCGGCATAGATGCTGGACCGTTTTTCCTGTTCGTCCGGAGTGTAGTCCGATACGCTGGTTTTGCTGTCGACGCTCCCCAGTCGATCCACGGCCTTGGCTTTGAACAGCATCAGATCGCACAGCGAGGTTTTACCTGTCCCGCTGTGGCCGGCTGCAACGAAATTTCTGATCCTGGGGGCTTCAAATTTCATAATCGACGTCTCCTTTTTTCACAAAGTTGAAACAAAAATGCTCTTTCCAATTCCGTTACTTATACTGTCTTTTCAGAAGATTTCAACCTTTTTTCGGAACCCGGTTCCACCCTCATTTTTATAAATTTTCAAGGAGGACTTGAAAAAAAGCCGGAAAGGATGTATATTATTCGTTTATGTTTATTTCGTTCCTCCCGATTTGAGCGTAACAAGCCAAAAAATAAAACCCGAAATGCGTTTTTGACGGTCGGCTTTCGCCGGACCCCGAAGCAATTTTTTTTTCAAAAAAAACCGCCTGTCCGCTCCATCTTCCCGGATGAGGCGGAGCTTTTCCCGGAAAACAACGCGCTTTTTTTCAAATCCGGAAAATCGCCCCGATTTTGCGCCCGAGAAGAATTCCCGCCGCCGCCAGGGTCGCGGCCATGAAAAGCATCGTCCAGACGCCGAACGCGCACGCCGTGACCGGTCCGGAGCCCAGAATCTGCGAGAGCTCGAAAATCGCCCGGGTGATCGGGAAGAAAACCGCCTTCTGCGCCAGGATCAGGGAGTCGGACACCTCCAGCATGGAGAAGCTGAAGGCAAACAGGCCGCCCACCACCAGATTGGCCGTGATCAGCGGCAGGGTGACGCGCCGGAGGGTCAGGAACGGGCCCGCCCCCAGATTCCGCGCCGCGTTTTCCAGTTCGGCCGGGGTCTGTTCCAGTCCCGAGGAGACCGACCGGACCACGTACGGCAGGCGCCGGATTGCATAGGCCGCGGCCAGAAGCAGCAACGGATTTTCCACCGGGTTGAACAGTTCGCGCGCCCAGTGGTATTTGACGCTCATTCCCAGAAAACCGAACGCGATCACGATTCCCGGCACCGCCAGCGGCGCCATCGCCAGAAGGTCGAGCAGGGAGGAGCCGCGGAAGCGCCATCGGACCGCGGCCAGCGAGATCAGAAGTCCGGCCAGCAGGGCGAAGAGCATCGCCAGCGACGAATATTTGAGGCTGTTGACGATGCTGGGCAGCACGATCTTGTGGGACAGCGCGTTTTCGAAATGCATCAGGGTGAAGTGTTCCGGCAGAACCGTGCCGTACCAGTTTCGTGAAAACGCCGTCAGGACCAGGGCGATGTGCGGCAGGACCGCCAGAAACGTCACCAGTAGGAACGCGCCCGGGGCAAGAAACGCCATGATCCCGCGCGCCCGGACGGCTCCGCCCGCGCCGCTCCCTTTGCCCGTCGACGTCGCGGCGTCCGAGGCCAGCGCCAGGCGCGACACCAGGTACATGCCGAGCGCCAGGAACAGCATCACGATCACCAGCGTATAGGGCAGGGGATTGGTCTCCAGTTCCGTGATCCCGTTGAAAATCTGGACCGCCGTCGTCCGGGTGTAGCCGAACATCAGCGGCGTGCCGAGCTCGGTGAAACTCCAGATCAGCACAATGCTTCCCCCGGCGAGGATTCCCGGCTTGAGGAGCGGCAGGGTGATGCGGCGCAGACGATACCATCTGGAAGCGCCGAGATTCCCCGCCGCTTCGTTCATTGCCGGATCGATGTTCCCCAGCGCGGTCACCAGATTCAGGTAGAGAATGGGATACAGGTGCAGCGCCATGATGAAGCAGACCGACCAGAAGCGGCCGGTCCCGCCCAGGAAGTCCACGCGGGAAAGTCCCAGGTCGGCGAGGATCGTGTTGATCACGCCGTAGTGTCCGAGAATCTGCTGGAAGCCGAGCGCGCCCACGAACGGCGGCAGGATCATCGGGAGCATTATCGCCAGACTGCACAGGGATTTCCCCGCGAACTCGTAACGGTCGAAAATCATCGCCAGCGGCAGGGAAATCAGGAAAACCAGGACCGTCGTGACGACCGAGATGCAGAAGGAGTTCCACAGCCCGTGGAGATACAGTTTGTTCTCGAAAACCTCCCGGACGAGGCTCCAGCGGAGACCCTCTTCGATCACGGTGAAGACCGGCAGGATCAGAAAAAGAAGAAAAAAGGTCAGAAGGAACAGAAAGCAGAGGATTTTCGCGAATTTCATGATGTGTCACTTTCCTTGTCCGGCGAGTTCGGCCGCCTTCCGGTAGTTTTCACGGGCGGAATCGCTCCAGCGGCGGCAGAGGGCGGCGACCTCGACCGCGGTGCGTTCCCGGGAGATGCGGAGTCCGGCGGCGGCCTCGGCGGCGTCGCGGTATTCAAACGGAAGACGGCAGAAGGCGCGGTAGGCTTCCGGGACTTTTTCCGGACCGCCCGCCCGAAGGATTTCGCGCCATGCGGCGCGGAGTTCGTCCTGAACGTCCAGCGCGATACACCGGATCAGCACGCGGATCAGCGAGAAGTAGCGTCCGGTCCATTCGGGGTGGTAGACGAAAGAGAGTCCCTCCTTGTAGGGATTGTAGTCCGGGTCCGAGCGCAAATGCCGGTATTGTTCCTGATAGAGTTCCATCCGCACGGGAGAACGGCGGAGGGCGTATTTGACAGGGCCTCCGGGCGTGTTGAGCTTGAAGTTGAGGAGCTTCTGCCCTTCAAGTCCGATCATGAAGTCGAGAAATGCATGGGCGGTCTTGAGGCGGGGCGCGCCCCGCAGAAGCTGGATGGGGTCGGCGGAAACGGCGGTTCCGCCTTCCGGGGGAACGTAGAAGATGACCGGTTTGCCGCCGGTCTGGCAGGCGTTCCATTCCTGTTCGGTGAGGCCGTAGAAGTCGATCGCCATTCCGACCGCGGCGGCGCCGGAGGCGACGTCACGCGTGACTTTCCCGGCGCTGTCGGTGATCGTGCGCGTGTTGGCCATGATCCGTTTGATCAGATTGAGCCCGTTCGCCCACCCCTTGTCAAGCTGTTCCGGAGTCGGCTTCCGGACGCCCGGCGGGATCGCTTCGTGCATCTCCTGCTGAAGAATGATCTCGTAGCATTTGTTGGCCGACCCCGATTTCGTGGGATCGGCGGCGACGACCGTATTGAAGAATTCCGGTTTTCCGAGGTCGCGCCAGCGTTTCGGCGGTTCGACGGCATTATTCCCGGAGTGTGGAAGAATGGAGTATTTCATGAGTTCACGGAGGCGGTCCGCATTGTAGCAGATTCCGAAGCTGGCGAGACAGACCCCGTAATACTTGCCGTCTTTTTCATAGATCTGGTCGCCTCCGAAACTCTGCGGGATGGAGTCCGGGCGGAAGAATTCGGGATGGCGCTTCCGGAGTCCGCCGTCGACCGCATAGCCGCACCGGGCCTGACGGTCCTGGTCGTAGGTGCCGCCCCCGGCGAAGAGGTCGATCCCGATTCCGACATCCGATTCCAGGAATTTCTTTCGTGCCCGCTTTGCCTCGTCGTTGGCTTTTTTGTCCGAGAGAATCGACGGATTGGCGAAGGCCGAGGCGATATTGGGGTTCCAGGGCGGATTCGACGGGTCCGATTCCCAGAAATGGCGGAATTCCGCCTCGAAACGGTCGGCGATGTAGCGGACGATGTCCGAGGTTCCGCCGGGAGAACGCCAGTCGATCGTCACATTGCGGTTGTAGTGCTTTTTGTAGTATTCGCGGAAGCCGCGTTCCAGCTCGAACTTCATCGGTTCCGAGTGGGCCGTGATGATGACCACCGTGTCCGTGCCGGCGAAGAATTCGGACAGGGAGGCGTCGTTTCTGCGGAAGAGGAACGGCAGGAGCAACACCAATAGCAGAAGGGAAACCGCCCCGAAAATACGTGTTTTCATAAAAGAAGACGCCTCACCATCTCGGAATTCTTTATTTTCACCGGAATGCCATAATGCACGATAGGAAGAAAAAGAGCGCTGCATACTGGCAGATTGCCGCGACCACCGCCAGGATCACCGCATGAGGCCAGATCTGATCGACGGTCGACCATTTATATAAAAGAAAAAGGGTAAGGCCGATACTCAGGAGTCCCGTCAGAAAGCCGCCGAGGGGCAGCAGAGAGACCAGCGAAGAGAGAAGCGCGATAATGAATCCGGCTTTCCACTGAAGCTGTTCTTTTGTGATTTTTGCGGCGACCCAGAGCGCGGTTCCGCCGATGAGTCCTTGGATCGGAAGGGAAATGAGTGTGTAGAGGAACGGATTCATACTACGGTCTCCTTTGTTTTCAGTATATCAGTCTTTCAGCAGGGAAATGTCGTTCGGGGAAACGGTCAGCGTGCTGTGCATGCCCGGAACAAGCTCCTCGAATGTTCCGGCCGTGACATCCAGCAGGGAGCCGTCCGCCGCCTTGAAACGGAGTTCCGAGCGTTCGCCCAGAAAGGTTCCGTTCACGTATTCGGTCTCGATCCGGTTCTCCGCCCGGACGGAATCCCCGCGCAGAATCGAAAGGGCCTCCGGACGGATCAGCGCCGTGCATTCGCCTTCCGTGCGTTTTCCGGGGACCGCGCACAGATTTCCGAGGGGGGATTCCATGCGGAGGCGTCCGTCCGCGACCCCCTTGAGCCGGACCCGGAGGAAGTTGACGCCTCCGAGGAAAGCGGCGGCGAAACGGTTGACGGGGCAGCGGTAGAGCTCGACCGGGGAGCCGGTCTGCTGGATGATTCCCTTGTCGAGAAGCGCGATGCGGTCGCCCATGCTGAGGGCTTCGCGGCGGTCGTGCGTCACATAAATGGCGGTCAGGGAGCGTTCGCGGCAGATGCGGGTGATTTCCAGGCGCATTTCGTCGCGGAGCTTCGCGTCGAGGTTGGAAAGGGGTTCGTCGAGGAGCAGGACCCGCGGCGAGACCGCCACCGCGCGGGCCAGCGCCACCCGCTGCTGCTGTCCGCCGGACAGCGACGGGACACGGCGTTCGGCAAAATCGGACATCCGTACCAGAGAAAGGGCGTCCGCCGCCTTCTCCCGGATGACTTTCTCCGGCTGACGCGCGGCCCGGAGGCCGAAGGCGACGTTTTCAAAAACGGAGAGGTGCGGCCAGAGCGCGTAGTTCTGGAAGACCATCGCCGCCTGCCGTTTTTCCGGAGGCAGTCCGGTGATGTCGATGTCGTCGAAGAGGATTTTCCCTTCGTTGGGTTCCAGCAGTCCGGCGATGATCCGCAGCAGGGTGGATTTTCCGCATCCGGAGGGTCCCAGCAGGAAAAAGAGTTCGCCCGCCGCGATATGCAACTCGAGGGGAAGCAGGACCGGCGTTCCTTTTTTATAGGATTTCGAGATGCCGGAGATCGTTACGGAGGCAGCCATATGTCAAACCCTTTCTCTTGGTCATGGAAGGAGAAAATTCCGGATGCCGGTGAAGATCATCTGCGCCGCCATGGCGGCCAGGATCAGGCCGGTGATCTTGCTGAGGATCATGAGGACGTTGCGCCCGAGTTTCTGTTCGACCCAGGTGGCGGCCAGGAGCAGCGAGGTGAGGAAGACCAGCGCGGCCGCCATGGCTCCCAGGGAGACCAGCTGCGCATGAAAACCGGCGGATTCGGCGCCGATCACCAGCATGGCCCCGATCGTTCCCGGGCCGACGGTTACGGGGATGGCCAGCGGCACCACCGCGATGTGCGAGACCCGCGAAGACGGTTCCATGGCCGGATTTTTTTTGTCGGAAACATTGCTGTTGACCAGTCCGACGGCGGACAGAAAGAGGAGGGAGCCTCCGCCGATCCGGAACGCGTCCAGCGTGATGTCGAACGCCTCGAAAATGAACCGGCCGAAAAACAGCAGAATCGCACATGCGGAAAAAGCCGCGATCCCCACCTGAATCGCCAGGGAACGTTTCTGCCGGACTTCCCAGCCCTGGGTCATGGAGAGAAACATGGAGAGTACGAAAAACGGCGTCAGCAAAAACAGAAACTTCAGAAAATGATTGATAAAAAGACTCATCCCGCACACCTTGCACTTTTATTACAGATTCATAAAAACTCTCTGACAGGCGCATAGTATACAGCCGATTCGCCCGGAAGTAAAGAGCGGAATCAGTGTTTTTTCGGCAAAGCGCCTCCCTTCGGGGAAGAGAACGCATCCGCCGGAAATTATTTTTCAATTTCGATTTGCATTTTTCAATTTTTGCGGTAAATTACGACATTGTCCGTTATTCGAACCGGAATAACGGACAATGTCATCGGTTGATGACAGCCGTCGAGGCGGCCTGTTCCTGATTTTTGGCTGAAGCCTCACGGAGGAACTTGCAATCTCCGGAATGACGGTTTATAGTAGGGACGGAACCGATACGGAAAAAGAGGGACGCATGAATTCATACCGACTGATCGATCTGGAGAACTGGCCGAGAAGGAAGCTGTTCGAATATTACCGGAAATTCGATTCGCCGGCCTTCAATGTGTCGGTGTCTCTCGATGCCGGAAACCTGTATGCTCTGTCCAAAAAACGGGATGAATCCTTTTTTCTGACCGCATTTTATGCGATTCTCCGCGCGGCCAATGAAGTTCCCCAGCTCCGTCAGCGCGTGATCGGCGGACAGGTCATCGAGTTCGACCGCATCGCCGGAATGACTCCGATCCTGACGGCGCAGGAGATGTTCCATCAGATCTGGTGTGAATACGAACCCGATTTCATCTCGTTCAAGGCGGCGTCCGCGCCCAAGGTGGAAGCCGCGAAAAACGATGATCCTTCCCCGATGGAAGGACATGGAGAGGACTTCATCTGCGCCAGCTGCATTCCGTGGCTTCATTTTACCTCCGTCACGCAGGCGGATTGCACTTTCGACCAGACCATTCCGATTCTCGCGTGGGGACGGATGGACGCGAACCGTCAGGTGCCCGTCAGCTGCCGCTTCAACCACTGTCTGGTGGACGGCCTCCACATCGGGCGGTTCTTCCAGAAGATCGAAAATAGTTTCTCCGAGCCGGAGTCCCTTTTCCGCGAGGTGGTTATTTGAAGTATGTCGAACCGTTGTTCCGTCCTCCGGCCGAGGCGGACAGCCTGATTTTTCAGGTTGCATACGGCTGTCCCCACAACCGCTGCAAGTTCTGCGGCATGTACAAGACCGTGAAATACCGTCTGCGTCCGGAAGACGAAGTGCTGGACGAAATCGCCGGAGCGGGGAAGCGCTATCCCGAAACCGCCCGCGTCTTTCTCGCGGACGGCGATGTGATGGCTTTGCCGTTTGAACGGCTGAAAACGTATCTGGACGCTCTCCACGCGGCATTTCCGAAGCTGGCGAGAATCAATGTCTACGCCAACGGAAGCTCCATTCTCGGCAAGACCTCCGACCAGCTCCGGGAACTGCGGCAGAGGAAGCTCAACACCCTGTACGTCGGACTGGAAAGCGGGAGCCGGAACGTGCTGGAGCTTTTCGGAAAAAGCGAGTCGCCGGAGGGCATGACCGAGGCGGTGGCCGCCGCCCAGAAACTGGGGTTCAAATGTTCCGTGATGATCCTCGTCGGTCTCGGCGGAAAAAAACTGCGCGGGGAGCACATCTCCGAAACGGCCGCCATCCTCAACCGGATGCAGCCGAAACTGCTGTCGGCCCTGCATTTCATTCCGATCCCCGGACTTTCTCTGCCGGACGGTTATGTCCCCGTGACCGAATACGAGGCTGTCGATGAATTGAAGGGAATCCTCGAAAAACTGGAACTGGAGCACACCGTCTTCCGCGCCAACCACACCTCCAATCCGATTCCGCTGTCCGGGCGTTTTCCGCACGACAAGGCCGCGCTGGTCCGGACGCTGGCGGATCAGCTTGCCTCCGGCACGCTCGACGCCCGCGGTCCCGGAGCGCTGCCGCTTTTTCTCTGAGCGGGCGGGTCACTTGCTGAAAATTGCATGAAATTCTCCGTTGGCCTCCCTTGCATTTCAGGAACGGGGACATTACATTAATTCATTTCCGGTTTCAGTTCATTCAGAATGAATCAATGCAAGGAGTCCATTCATGGCGAAGTTCAAGTATGCGCTGTTCTACGATTTTCACACGCTCACCACCATTCCGGACGTGGGGGAACGGTTCGATGTGGAAAAGTTTACCGACAACGTCAAGGCCTGCGGGGTCGATTTCCTGACCTGGCATGCCCGGTGCAACCAAGGGAACGCCTATTACAATACCAAGCTCGGAAGCCGTCATCCTTCGCTGAAATTCGATCTGTTCGGCGAGATTGCGAAGTCCTGCCGCCGCAAGGGAATCCGCCTGAGCGCCTATATGAACGGGTCCCTCAGCGACGAGGAGGCGCTTCACCACCGGGACTGGATGATGATTTTTTCAGACGGGCGCACGCTCCGGGAACCCCGCCTGACCCCTTATGTGCGTACGCTCTGCTACAATTCCCCCTACCGCGAACACCTGCGGGACATGGCTCTGGAGCTGATCGAAAAATATCCGGTCGACGGCCTTTTTTTCGACTGTCTCCAGAAATTTCCGTGCGTCTGTGAGCACTGTGCGCCGGAAATGAAGAAAATGGGCTTCGATCCGTCGAAGGAAGAAGACGCGCTGGAATTTTCTCATTTCTCGGTCAACCGGCTCTGCCGTTTTCTGCATGATGCTCTGAAGGCGGTCAAACCGGATGTCCTCCTGTTCTTCAACGGCCCCTCCTTCGAGGAAATGGGCGACATGCACAGCCATCTGGAGTGCGAATGCCTGCCCACCGCCGGCTGGGGATATGAATATCTGCCGGTGATGGCGCACTACATGCGCACGGTCGCCGGACCCGACCGCAGCGTGCTGAACATGACCGGCCGTTTTTACGACTGGGGCGATTTCGGCGGCCTCCGCAAGGAGGAAGGCATCGAATACGATCTTTTCTACGGCCTCGCCAACGGAATGCGTCCCGATGTGGGCGGACATTTTCACCCGCGCGGCGACATGGACCAGCCGGTGTTCGACCGGATCCGTTCCCTCTATTCCAACCTTCACCAGTATGATTCCTGGTGCGACGACGCGGTGAACCGTCCGGAAATCGCAATCGTGTTCCCGAAGTCCATTACGGCGATCCGCACCGATCATGCGCTCCAGGCGGCCACCCGCATGCTGACGGAACTCAAGCTCCAGTTCAATATCGTCACCGAATGCTCCGACTGGAGTTCCTACCGTCTCCTCATCCTGCCCGACAATGTGCGTCTTTCCCAAGAGACGGCCGCCCGGCTGAAAAAACATCTGGCCAAAGGCGGCGCCGTGATCGCAAGCGCGTATTCCGGGCTCGATCCGGAAGACAAACAGTTCGTGCTGAAAGGCTGGCCCGTCGAATACAAAGGGCCGACTTCCCACGATCCGCTTTATTTCCAGCCGGAAGGACCGGCCGCCGCGAACCTGCCGGATATGCCGCTTTCCATTTATGCCGGAGGGACCGAGGTCAAGGCTGCCCGCGGGGCCAAGGTCGAAATGTATTGCGTCAAGCCGTATGTGAATTGGGCGTGGGATGGTCTGCGCTCGAACTACTATACTCCGCCCCAGGAAAAGACAACGGAACCGTTCCTGGCCGTCAAGGGAAAGATCGCATACGTCAGCGGCGAGATTTTCAGCAGTTACTACAAGCTGGCCCCCTATCAGATGCGTGTCCTGCTCGGAAATCTGATCGGGCGTTTCCTGCCCGATCCGAAGTTCAAATCCGCCACGCTTCCCAGTTTCGCCCGCGCCTTTGTGCAGGAAAACAAAAACAGGGAGCTGGTCCATGTGCTGGCGTATGCGCCGGAACGCCGTGGCGCTGCCGTGGCGCTCGAGGACCGCGCGACCCTCGTGAACACGGAACTTTCCCTGCGCACGGACGGAAGAAAGGTCAAGAAGGTGTATCTGGCCCCGGCGCGCGAGAAACTTCCCTTTGCGGTGAAGGACGGCTACTGCACGGTGACGGTCCCCCTGATTCAGGGATACGCGCTTGCCGTGTTCGAGTATTGAGCCGGAACGAAACCTGCCGGATAGCTGTTTGTCAAACTAAATGCACGACTTTTTCAAGGTAACGTGCGTTTCGTCTGACAAACGTGCGTTACCTTTGTCGGCCAACCCGAAGACATCGCGTACGGCTTCCAGCTTGGAGAAACCGAACTGTTCGTCCGGTTCAAGATATGTTCCTTCCGTCCATTCGTTCCAGCAGGAAAGATTCATGATCTTTCCCGTTGCCCGGCCGGATTCAAAGAGATCGCGGTTGAGTTCCAGGGCTTTTCTGTAATTTTCCGGTGTGTCGTTCACCACAATCCCGCTGAACGGGTAGCCGATGTCCTCATACATGTCCGACTGGACCGTGCGCGGCGAGCTGTCCCATCCCGGCTGGACATAAGGATTGAAAGGCAGATCCAGTTCCCTGGTAAACATTTCATTGCTGCCGAAGCATGTCTTTATCTGCCATTCGACGTAGTCCGCGGATGGGAATCCTTGCTTGAAAGGACATCCTCCGTAACATGAAACCATGTCCAGCCCCAGCTTGCGGCAGAATTCATTGACTTTGCCGATTCCGAGATCCCAATACGGCGGCATCCCGGCCGTATTGCCGCAAAGCGTGAGTTTGCCGAGCCCCGCCTTCTCCACATCATTGCGGAAACCTTCGACAAGTTTCCCGGCCGCATCCATTCCGCCGACTTCAATCATGAACGCTTCCGGACGGTAAATTTCGAAATAGACGCCGTCGTCTATCCGCAGATAATCATCCTGCGTCATATACCGGCGAATACAGCGGCGTGTGCCCTCGCGGAACGTTTCCGCGTTCAACGCACCCGTCCACGGAATATGGTCAGCCGGTTTCTTCCATGGGCAAGGGTGCGAAAGCACGGGATCGTGGTTCGCCCACATTATCGCGAACTTGACGTTCCCGCGATTGGAACGCGGAAGAAAACCTTCCTTCAGACATCGTTCGCGGTATGGACCGCTCTGGAAATAATACCAGTCGAAAATGAACGCGTCGATGCCGTATTTCGCCGCGGTATCGGTTTTCAGTTCCATGACGTCGGGGCGCGACTCATCAGCATATCCCCATTCCTTGACCGGAATCTTGGGCTGGACATGTCCGGGGAACCTGGGACGGGCGCACTTCACGACTTCCCATTCTGTCCAGTCCTTCCCGTGAAGCGACTCGTTGCGCTTATCGACGTGCCAGTTCGGAAAATAATATGCGGATACGACAGGACGGTTTTTCATTTTTACAGTCTTCCTTTCCGTATTTCAATCTTTCGCGAATTCAAGCGAAACACGTCCGCTTCTCGTTCCACGTATCACCACCGTCTCACGTTTCGGATCATAGTCTCCTCCGACGCAACGCAGCGCCTTCGCACCCTCCGGATGCGGAAGACGTATTCGCACCTCGCCAACCTCACGCTCGACATCAAAGCGGCATTCTATTTTTCCGCCGGTTGCGGCGGCTTCCGCGTCCACCCGTCCAAACGCACTCTTCATCCCCGCTATCCTCAACGGCCCGGCCCCGGCTTTGAGCCAGCGCCTTGGAATCCCCTTGAAAAGCTCCAGCGCCGAACCATTCTCCATATACATCATCCAACGCATCTGAAGCAGCATCCACCCCTCCTCGTGCGTCTTGTGCGGACTGTGCGAACTTCCCGAAAAATATTCCCCGACTGCATACGTCTCGTGATCCTGCATTCCGGCCATCTGATGATAGAACATCCGCAAAAACGCCTTCGTCTCGCCACGCCGGAGATGCGCGAAGTCGTGACGAAGATAATACGGTTGAACATGTCCGGCGTTTTCACGGGTGTGCGGATGCCCGTTCGTCTTCAAAATCAGGCTCATGTCCTCGGAATCGCAGTCCATTACCCCGAAGATACCGCAGTAGACCGGCGGATTGCACAATACCCGATATAGGATTGAGCCGTGGCTCGACCACTCCCCGCCGTCCGCATGATAAGCCGGATCGCCGGTGTATTCCGTCCAGGGCGGCATATGGGGCGCCCACGAACCGTCGCCGATCGGCATCAGGGGAGACCTCGCCCGTGCCCTCCTCAATGCAGCGATGATATCTTCACGCCACGCCTCACATTCGGAAACAAGCTTTTGCGCATATTCCGGATTCCACTCCGCCAGACATTCGCTCATCGACTTCACGCCCGCCCATGACCCGGCGTTCAAATAAAACGAGTGGAAGAAGTCATCCGGGTCGTCTACCTTTCCCTTTTGAAGACCGTAACAGCCATTCATGCGGCATTCGTCCGTTTTGTTCTCATCGCGCCATGCCAGCAGGAAATCACATGACTTCATAAGGCAAGGCGCAACGCGATGGAGCCACGCCATATCATGCGTATACCGGAAATGCTCGCCGCAAGTCCAAAGGAACGGCCCCGTCTCGTTCTGATAGTTCGCATAGACATTCACGAAACCGTCCTCCCGCTGACGGTTCAAGAAAAAGTCAAGGCAACGTTCCGCAACATCGTGCCAGCCGCAACTGTCATAGAACTGTATCGCCGGTGCACTTTCCGAACCTATCGGACCATACGGAAATCCGACGGCAGCCGCAAGTTCCCCGCCTTTTTCAAGTCCGCCGGTACATAGGTCCAGATGCAGAAGTCCCGCCCCGAAACGTTCCGTAAGCATCTTCTCCGGATATTCGATCCGGCCTGCCGAATAGAGCTTGGATTTCCAGAATCTCCCGGCTGCATTATAATGCGCCTCGTAGTCAAAAGCCGCGAGTTTCCCGATCCGCCGGTTTGAAAGCGGACTGTTCGGAACAATCAGGTCCATCACAACTTTTTCACCCGGCATGACAAGCACACTCAATTCTTTGGTGCGCATCGGCTTGCCATCGATCAGCGTCATACAGGCGGCACGTCCGCCGAAGTTGCGGAAAAACGCTGTGCCGTTCTCGAAAGTGTGCGGAAAATCGACTGTCCGGAGCACATCATGCGCCCAGTTTTTAAATGCGGGAAGCCCTGCCGAGAAAAATGCGTAGGCCGGTGCATTGCCGGTATTCACGGCTTCAATACGCATGATCAGTATAACTTCGTCGACAGCGTTGTCGATGGAGGCTTTCAGCCTCGCCTTCCGGTCCCCGGGTATCTTGCAGGCGCCCCACGCGCAGAAGGCGTAGTAGGTCTCGCAGTCGGTCCCCTTCAGATTTTCCGCTGAAACCGGACCGCTCTCCATCGAAGCGAAACCCGTCAGGCGGTATTGGATCGAAAGTTCATCCTGAACACTGTGGAGGATAGGCAGACTGCCGTCTTCAAGCCATCGGGCGATCGATGGACGGCAATGCGCGCCCGGACCAATGCTGAAACGGATGATGATCTGGTCAAGCGTTTCAGAAGAGGGGCTGTGGCCATGGGAATGGGCCATCGGACGGATGTTCCCCCACGAGCGCAGATCGCGATTCAGGGGAGCATCCGTCTCGGAACGGTCAAAATCAATCCAGAATCCACGAACATCGCGTCCCAATCCAAGCCATGTCGGGGAGACATTGCGGCGGTCATGAAGCGAGGCGTTTTCATAGGATTCTTCCGGTTCGGCATCGAAACGGTCTCTCTCGGAAAGGAGGTGCCTGGCCCGGATATCCCGTTCGACATCGGCATAGGAGCGCGGATCGTTTTCCGGCAGGACAGCGAAGGAGCGTTCCGGAAACCAGACCGGATGCGCCGCATTGACATCCCGCAGATGGAAGGTGACATCTCCGACGGAAACCATCGCGGGATACGGTCCCGGAGCAGTGTTTTCGCCGGAAACATCGATTGTCAACCGTGTTGCGTTCTCGAACAGCACGGGGCTTTCAAGTTTTGCGTTGCGTACGGAGACGCTGCCGGAACACGGCTTTCCGAAAACGGCTGAAACTTTCATGCTGCTGCAAAACTTTCCCTTTTTGACTTTACTCGTATTGGAACTTCAAATCGGCTATGGCGAAATCGGGCTTTCCGTCATGTGCCGCGAAAAACATCAGGAAAAATTCGTCCCTGGCGCCAAGCGGACCGGACGGCGTTGTATCCTCTAGAACGATTTTTTTCCATTCGGTTCTGAGCGGAATTGTCTTCACGATGCTTTGCTTTCCGGCCCGGAACATACATTTCGCCGTGCCGTCACTCCCGCCGCGAACCCATATTTCAAGTTTGAATTTGCGGTTCGACACAAAAGGAAGTGAAACAGTCGTAATAAATCCGTTGCCCTGTTGCATGGGAAGAAGCCGGGTTTTCAGGATTTTTCCGTCGAAGGGGCTGTCCGGCTCGTCGACGAACAGGACCGGTTCGTATTTTGCGCCCCAAAGGATCCGCCAGTTCGAAGGCGCCATCGGGGGCTCCGGATAGAGATTGCCTTTGAGGTCATCCGTCGAAAGCTTTTCGAGCTTTATATCCTTGACGAAAACGGCTCCGCCCTTAAGTTCGAACTGGAAGCGGCGTATCTCTGACAAATTCCGCTCAAAATAGAGCGTGCAAGGCGAATAATCCCCTCCCTGAACCGTCACGTGACGAAAGCCCGCATTCTCTTCGCCGTCCTTTGAAAGCGTGAAAAGCATTATGCCGTCTTTTTCGGCCTTGAGATTGCACACAAGGCGATAGATCGTCCCGACCGGCGCATCCGGAAACGAAAACGCCAGGAAGGCTTTTTCCCCCAACGCAATTTCGTCTTTAATCTCCTTGAAATTCTTGCCGGCGTATTTCTCACGTTGCGGAGTGCTTCCGTAAAGAAACGTTATTTCCTCCGGTTCGGCTGCGGAAATCACCAATGCTGTCGACAAAGCCGCGAACATGAACAGTCTCTTCATTTTGAAGCTCCTTTGATTTTGACAAGTTGGAATCCCGAGCGATCCCTGAAATTCTGCGTTCCGCTCCAAACCGTCAATCTGCCGTTTTCAGTAAACTGGGTTGTAAAGGCGAAGTCCTTCTCAGGCGTCGGCATCGAAAGCGTCGCGACATATCCTCCGCCGGACTTCTTCACTTCGGCGGTCATCTTTTTGAAGATGGCGGGCGGACCGGCCGTTGGCGCGACAAGCTGCACCCTGCCGTCCGTATCGGTCCGGAACGCGACCTGGAAACAGTTCGGAGTGTAGCGGTTGAGCTGCATTCCGTTCAAGGCCTCCTCCGGTGCGAGGTCGAAAAACAATTCCACACTGCTGCCCGTCCACGGCTGTTCCGGATTTGACGGAGCCGTAAAAGAGGCTTTTTTCATGTCGAATACGAACAGCAGCCTGTCTTCTTCCCTCCGGACGGACATCGTCCCATCGGGGGAGAGGTTGACACTGAACGGGATCGCATGAATATTCGCACGGGGGATCCGGAAAGGATATTTGTAAACCTCCTTTGACCCGGTCAGGCAGACAGTGCCCTCGATGTCGCCCATGAGTACTTTCCCGGTGTATTCGGCGGGAATATCGAGGTAAAATGCACCGAAAGGCGGGATGTTCCCGAACGTCCTGCCCTTCGTCCGAAGGTAGTCGGAAGATATTTTTGCAAAGCCGGCAATCTTCGAGGAAGTCTTGTTGACCAGATACACCCGGACATATCCGTGAAGCATTTTCATTCCATGGACAGAGATTTCCTCGTAATTCGAGTAATTGGCAGCGCGATGTATTGTCCCGGGATCGGCCTTTGCGCCCATCCATTCGAGAAACACGGGCGGACGCAGGAGCTTCATCTTCAGTTTCCCGGAGTATTCGCCGTTCTTGTTCCCGAACATGTCGTATGCAGTGACTTTCACCCCATTCGGGAGCGTCATGTCCATCTCGGCCTTGCCGTCGATGCTCCAGATCACGGAGAAATATTTGCCCATGTTGCGGAATACGTAGCAAAGCACATTGCCTGCCATGAATACAGGCTTGCAGTCTGTCGCTCCGCAAAGGAAATATGCGGCGGCGTTGTAGGCGGCGAAACGGTCGGTCGGCTTCCAGCCGCCGCTGTAGATGCCCACCGCCGAGACAAGCATGTGCGGAGGGTGAAAAAGCTGTTCGATGAACAGCGGCAGGGAAGCTCTTACGCCCTCGCCGGCATCGATGCAGAAGCGGCGTGTCACGGCGTCGGCGGGATATTGGTTCCGCGTGATTATGGTCCCTTCCTGAAGCGGGCGCAGATAATACACCTCCGTATTCCAGAGTGTTTTTTTCGCGCCGGCGCCGCCCGTAACCTCGTGAATCGTACGTATCTCGCTCATCGCGCTGATTGCGGCATCATCTGTGGCGGAACCGTACGGATGGAAGCCGTAGCCGTCCGTATATTTTCCCATTCCGATCTTCAGGGCCTCTTCAAAGAACCATCCTGTCTTCGAGCCTTGATCCTGCGTCGGAGTCAATGTCACGACAGGAGTATCCCGGGCATATTTCTTGATCGACTCATAAAACGGTTTCGCATACTCCATCAGGATCGCCGGCGTCATATATCCGTTGGCCTCGCCGAAAAGTTGATACATGGCAATATCGCTGCCGTAGCGCTCCGCGATTTTACCGGCATATTCCCCGACAACATCCCCCGGGGGACGGACAATCCAGCTCCCTTTCCAATCGCCATACGGCGCACCGAGCGGCTTACCATACCGATCGAGTTTCCTCAGCCAGTCCGGAACGACTTTTTTTCCGGTGTTTTTCCCTGCGTCATGTCCCATCAGCGACTGCGCCGGAAGAAAAAATATCAATTTAAGATTGTTTTTACGCGCATTCTCCATCACGAAGTCGGAGACCCGCCAGTCAAAGTTTCCGCGTCCGGCGTGATTCTGGATTGCAAATGAGAAAAAAGCCGGAAACCATGGATACAATAACGTGGATCCCGTCATACGCAGGATTCTCCCGAAGTCTCCGGGCGCATTGCCGAAGGTGTCCCGAAAAACCATCTCAAGGGAGTCGCCGTCGTGCCATTTGGCCCATGTAACGGATTCGCCGGCAGCCCCGTGGATTCCGACCTGGTAGCCGTCGTCGTATTTCCGGTCGTTTTTGTGGATTCGGACAGTCCAGGCCTCGGCCGCGCCATTGGGAGCCGGGTCTTTGGTCCGCACCGTAAAGCCGCCGTAAGGCACCTTGTCGAACACGACCTTCGCCGATGCCCCTTTCCCGGCGGTTAACCTGAATGCGATCTTTTTATGTGCAATGACTTTTCCTGTAAACTTGTCCAAAAGCTCCACTTCGACGTCTTTGTTGCCGTCCGTTGCGGAAACAGCGCCGGCTTCCGCCTCAAGCATATTTTTTTCAATCAGAAACGCCGGAGCCTCGACGGCGGTCTCGACCGTGTGCATCGGGGTATAGCCGGTCAGGTCGCCTTCTTCAAGTTTTATGTTGTCGAGCCAGATTTTGCATTTCTTGTCCGGCGCCTTCGCAAAAATGAAAAACGTATTCAACACCGCCGGTTCGCTCCCGCGTTTCCCCGGTTCGTAGGTGAACGAAAAACTTCGACGCGTCCACTCCGGAGTCGCCTTGAGATTCCCGCTGCCCGCATTGTACCACTTGTAGTTGGCGGAAGAGAACACCTGAAAAGAGCAGCTTCCCGCATCCTCGCCGCGAATCCACGCCGAGAAAGTGTATTTCCTGCCGGGCTTCAAGTTGAACTCATGCGTGACGAAATTCCACCCGGCGTCCTTCTCCACGCCATTGATCAGAATGCACCGGTTCCCCGCAAACGCATCCAATGAGACGACAGGAGTCGGTCCGGGATAGTTTATCGGTTTCCCGGGTTCATACGTGATATGCCGTTCTCCGCTGTAACCGGACATTCCCAGCTCGAACCCCGAGTTGAAAAGCATATTCTCTCCGGCCTCGAGCGCAATAGTGCCGGATGCCGCCGCGAATGCGAAAATTCTTTTCCAGTATTTCATCAAAGCCCTCCTTGTTCTCCTTACGGAATATATGCTCCCGTCCAGTAGAGCCCCTCCCTGTTTGCCGAAAGGTTGAATGTCCGGCAGGAATTCCATGGGTTGGTGAGAATCTGTATCCGCTCGGAAGGGGCGATGTGCCCATCCATATACAGAATGTTCGAGAATCCGTTATGCCTTCCGGCAGGAGTCCCGAAATACTGGCTGTCCGAGAAGTTGTGCATGAATCTGAAATAACCTTGCTGCCGGTCAAGCTTGTTGCCGGAACCATACCATGTGTCCGCAAGATAGACCTTGAGGGACGGACTCTTCTGACTCGACACCCTGAAATATCCCGTATACAAATCAGTCATGTTTTGTTGAGGATTCATTCCATTGAAAACACCATACGGAACAGTCGAGGCTGACGTTTGCGAATAATCGCCGGGCATCGAGGGACAGATGAAAAGTTTGTAGTTCACATAAAAACCTTTTCCTCCGGTCCCCGCCGCCGCAGCGAGAGAAGAAAAACCGTGTTTTCCGGGCCAAAGGAGATGGTCGGCAAAATAATAGTCCCATGTTATTTTCGAGCACATCGCCGGATTGTAGCCGTCGTAGTCGGAAGAGTAGTTGACAATCCCTATCCCGATCTGCCTGAGGTTGTTCATACAGCTCAGGGACTTTGATTTTTCGCGTGCATGGTTCAGGGCAGGCAGAAGCATCCCCGCCAGAATCGCGATGATCGCAATGACGACGAGGAGTTCGATTAATGTAAAATTCGTCATTTCCACCACTCTCCGCCCCCTGCCCATTCTCGTGGAAACCCACTGTTTTACCGTCTTCTTCATCATGATCCAAGCTCTCCTTTCCCCCATTTTTTTATCCGGCTTTTCAGCCCCTCAGCGTTCCGTGACGATCAGATTCTCTATTCCGAAACTGTCCGCAACTTTCTTCAATGTTCCGGCAAAATGTCCGATTCCCAGCGCAAAGTGGTGCGTCGGTCCCGCCATGCACCAACGCCGCAGGAAGGTTTTTACGTCCGGTGAAAACTTTCCGTGGGTGTTGGTATTGCCGGTTGGCGGAATCGGCCCGGGGACCGATTCGCCCTCGGCAATCACAAATTTGAACTTCCCGTCAGCCTTCACGCCGATGCTCAGCATCGTTATCGGACCCGTGTTGATGTTGAATTCCACGCTCGCACCGGACCCGGGTTTGCCGTGATATTTCGCAAGGGAGCGCAGAACCGGTTTACGGTCCGCAATGTTGATATGATGCGGTCCATCGTGTCCGACGAGCACCGTTCCGTTCGTGAAGTCCACCGGATGGAATTCGGCAAAACTGCCTCCCGCCTCAAGGCGGTCCATGATCATCATGGCGATGCAGGTCTTGATGTCAAACTCGCCGCACATAGGAAATCCGGCGCCGGTCAGGAGCGAGTTGCCGACGATGAAGTTCGTGACGAGTTTCCGCATCTCGGATCCCGGAGCAGCCTCGTAATAGTAAGCGAATCCATCCAGCGACTTTTCCGCGATGAAACGCTCAAGCGCGACCGCTACACGTGCCGCAGTCGCGAGGTCGGACTCGGAAAGGTGCGAAGTGATCGGATCGGAGACCGGATCAGGCATATCGAAAAACGTGAATATCCGTTCAGACATCGCGACGACTTCCGGAGAATCGGCGGAGAGCGCGGCATAATGTTTCATGATGTCGTCGGGCTCGCACTGGACGACATGCGCACCGAAGGCTGCCGTCACGGCGGCCGGATCCGTTTGCATGTCAAGCATCGCCTCGAGGACATGCCCCATGTGGCCAAGGCGCGCACGGCTGAGATCGTGGCGCACATGCGCGATACGGCACCATTCGGCTATCGCGGCGTCAGCTTCGGAGTCGCCTTCGAGCATTCCGATTATCACATCCGCGACGGGGTGTCCCATGCGTTCGGCGACTCCGGTAAATTCGGGTATCGCACAGATATCGTCGTTGCACAGCTGCATGAAGGTCGTGGCATGCGCACAGTCGAGAGCCGGGAGTTCCTGAAGCGCGACAAGCACCACGGGGCAATCCATTGCACGGACAATCATTCCAAACGTGGAACTTGCTGCGTATGTCACCATGTCGACGAACAGCACGTCCGGAGCCGAGGTTTTTATGCGCCTGAGCGCCCCGGCGGCTGCAATCGCGTTATCCACCATTCCGATGTTCGTAACATTGACGGAATTGGCAGAGAGTTTGTCGACGAATATTCCTGTTTTCGTCTTCATCTTATCAAGGAGACCCGAGAACTGTTTCCAGTATGTATCCAGTCCAACTGAAACGACAGTGACATTCGCGGTCAGCTTTTTGTGCCTTTTGACCTTCATTGTCTTTGCTCTTTCCTTCATTTTGGCGCGTCGATGACAAATCGCTGAAATATGCGTAATTTCCTTTGCCGCTGAATAATATAAGCGGACACCAGGCGTTTTTCATTGGATGGAATTGTAAAATCGAAAAAGAGCCGAAAAATATTAATTCAGTCCAGTCATTGCTGCATTTTTGCGATAGACTTCCGGAGTCTTCCCGAAGTGTTTTTTGAAGGCACGGTAGAAGTATGACGGATCGTTGAATCCGCATTCAAACAGGATGTCCGATATCGAAGAATCCGTTGCAGAAAGCCTCTTTGCGGCAGTTTCGAGTCTGGAAGTGACACGCGCCTGCGAGATCGTCATGCCGCGAGTCTTGCGATAAATGCCGCAGAGGTGGTTCGGAGTAATCCCGAATATTTCAGCCAGGCGTGTAGTTGAAGTGTCGCTGCGGGAGTCAGTTTCCATAATGTGGTCTATGTATCCGAGCATTTCCGCCACGCCGTTGCTTTTAAATGCGCGTTTGGTCTCCCGCAGCATTCTTATGAGCAAGGTCGCCAGTCTGAAACGCAGAAACTCTTTCGAGTTCAAACCCGGCGAATCGTATTCGGCGGCAAGATCAAGTATGGCGCGTCTGATCGCGGGAGTGCTTTTCTGAACATAAACGGCATTACTGGCGTCCTGATGGAATTCAGGCGAAAAAATAGAGAAAAAGCCGTAGTCATCCTTGAGCGATGTTAATTCCCTCTCGATGAATCCGAGCCCGAAAAGGATGTTGTAAACCTCCATTTCCCTGACTTCCATGTCAAACGTCGTGATTGAATCCGGGTGCACGAGAAAAACCGAACCTTCCCCTACGGGATACGCGTGGTCGTTGATAAGCACTCGGCCGCGGCCGCGGATGATATATGTGATTTTCCAGAACTCCCGTTTGAAACGCGTGGAAGTATTAAATTCGTCGGCAGAATTGACGGTGTGGCGCACGGCGAATTCGAGATCGCTCCGGAAGAAGTTTCTGGCCCTGTATATTTTCATTTTACAGTTTTCCTGTTTTTTTCAAGTGAATTTTCCGATCGGGCAAAATTCCTTCCCGCATTATCGTCTGTTCTGTGCCATATTCAATCCTCTTTGGGATGAGGCGCGGTATTCCCGCGGAGAACATCCGAAAAAAGCCTTGAACTGACGGTTGAAGTTTGCGAGATTTCCGAATCCGTGCTCCCAGGCCAGGGCGGAAACCGGCTCCCGGCTGTTGAGCAGACGCGCCGCAACCGATTTCAGCCGGAATTCCAGGATATATTCGACCGGCAGGACTTTCATGGAACGGATGAACTGTCGCCGGAATGTCGAAATACTGCAATGACAGAGTTTTGCCAGTTCTTCGATCCTGACCGGACGCCTGTAATGCCGCGCAATATATCTCAACGCCGGATAAATCATATCGACTCCTTCGCAGGAAGCCGTTTCATCCGCGGGCGCCGCGCATCGGCGGTGAAGCAGAACCAGCAGAGTCCAGACAATCCCGCGCACACTGTCGCGGAACCCCTTTTTCCGATGCTCGAGTTCATCGATCAGCAGAGTCACGAGCCGGTTCAGTTCCGGAGCGTCGGACTGATGAACGAGATTCTGAAAGCGATCGCCTGAAAACCGGGAAAGATCGAGCAGACTTTCATCTTCCGGAAGTCCGCCGGCCAGAAGTCTCACGGGATCGAGATTGATGAAGTCCCACTTCGAGTTCGACGGAGTATCGTGCTGGAGCAGATGGAATTCCCGGTTGTTGATAAAACAGACGTCCCCCGGCGAACAGGTGAATATTTTGTTCCCGATGAGGAATATGCCGCTGCCGGTCGTGCACAGCCCGATCTCGAAACAGTTGTGGATGTGCGCGTCGTGCGGAGGCTGTTTGTATCCCGGAAACGTGACCGGAAACGTCGGGTCCAGCGAAATCGGATCGTAGAAACCGATGTTTTTTATTTTTGACGTTTTAAGCATTGTTTTTGGTGTTTTATACAAAGAAAGAATCTTAATTTTCATGTAAAATATAAGACAGCCACTTGAAAAAGCAAAGGAGATTTTATGGAAAACATGAAAAAAAATGCCATTCTGTATTTTCCGAAAGTACGTGAAGCAGCGTTCAAAAAGACCGAAATCCCAATGCCGGAAGCGGGTGAACTCCTGATCAAAACCAGCCGCACTCTCATCAGCACCGGAACGGAAATGACCGCTTACTGCGGGGAATTTGAACCGGGGACAACCTGGGAGAAACATTTCTCCTGTCCGTATTATCCGGGGTATAACAATATCGGGACCGTGATCGGGCTGGGGGAAGGCGTCGAAAATGAATGGCTCGGACAACGCGTGGCCACGAATTGCGTCCATGCGGCGTATGTCATCAAATCCCTTCACAATTCCGGGACCCAGGCAAAGGGCAAAAGCGAATGTCACCCGGTCCCCGATCCGGTCAGCGATGATGACGCCGTTTTCTTTACGATTCCGCAGATTGTGATGAACGGAATCCGCACCTCGAAAATCCAGTGGGGGGAATGCGCTGTCGTGTACGGGCTGGGACTTCTCGGCCAGTTTGCCGTCCGTTTCCTGCTGGAAGCCGGAGCCTACCCGGTGATCGGAGTGGATCCCTCGGAGCATCGTCTCGAACTTCTCCCGGACAGTCCTCTCGTGGTTCGGGTCAACCCGATGAAGGAGAATGTGGAAGAAATTCTGCTGCTGGCAAATTCCGGACGCAAAGCGGATGTCGTGATCGAACTGACCGGCAATGCATCCCTGCTTCAGAAAGAGGCGTCGCTGCTGCGGGAAAAAGGACGGCTGGTCATCCTGAGCAGTCCGAAACATGCGGTGGAGTTCGACTTCCAGGATTTCTGCGCATGGCCGAGCATTTCGATCATCGGCGCTCATAATTTTTCGCATCCGGATTATCCGCAGGCGGATAATCCATGGACAGCCAGACGGCATGTGGATATGTTCTTCGACCTAGTGCGTCTCGGTGTGCTGGATATGAAAGGGCTCGTCAGCCGGAAACTGAACTGGAAAGACGCGCCGGATGCCTACAAAATGCTGGATCGAAACCGGGGCGCTGAAATGGGAATCATCCTCGATTGGAGCGATGCAGAATGAAAAAAATCATCCTGGCCGGATTCGGATTCATGGGGCAGACTCATGCCGGAAACATCCTTTCCATACCGGGCCTTGAGCTTGCCGCCGTGGTGGACCGTGTTCCAAAGGAACAGCTCCGTCCCGCCAAAGGCAACATCAATACGCGCCGGATCGACTGGGAACGGATTCATGACATTCCTTTTTATCCGGCATTGGATAAAGCCATGAACTCCTGTGAAGCGGATGCGGTTGTGATTGCCGCACCGACCGGGATGCATTACCCCTGTATTCTTGCCGCCCTTGCCCACAATAAACACGTCTTTGTGGAGAAACCGCTCTGTTTCCGCCGGGAGGAAGCGGAAGAAATCCGCAAAAATCTTGCCGGAACCGGCCTGGTGTTTCAGGTCGGGCATTGTGTGCGTTTTCAACGGGAATATCGCTATCTCGCCTCCCTGATCACGGAAAGAACCTGCGGACGTCTCCTTTTTTTACAACTGTACCGTTATTCGGGCACTCCCGCGTGGGGCGACTGGAAAAATTCCGGAACCGCGGAAGAATCCGGCGGAACCCTTTTCGACCTCAATATCCATGATATCGATTATGCACTGTCCGTCCTGGGCGAACCGCACACTTTCCGGGTCAACCCGACCGTCCGGAATCGTTTCGGAAACGGTGTTCTGGATGCCACATGGGAATACCGCGACGGGCTGATTGTGCGCATCGAAGGAGGCTTTTTCCCGCCGTCGACATTGCCGTTTCGTGCCGGATACACGGCGGTCTTCGAAAAACTCTCCTTGGAGTTCCGTTCGCTGAATGGTCTGGTCGTAGCCCGGCATGGACTTGAAAACAGCGATTTTCTCGACTTTTCGGATGAAAACGATCCATATCTGGAAGAAATCCGTGCATTCGCCGATTCTCTTGAGAATGGAACAAAAGTCCGGTGCGGATTGGACGAAGCCTCTCTGGCAGTGGAATACTGTCACCGCCTCAGTGCTGCGCAGTAACTCACTTGTCATGTGTCGAAATGGTTTTCTCGCAGGCCCGGATTTCATTTGTTACCGCCGCCGCAATTTTTTCTCCGGGAGCCTCCCATAGGTATGTCCATGCTTTGTTTTCCGGAATTCAATGCGTATAGACTTGCGTCCAGGCACATTCATATCCGGGGAAATAGTCCCATCCCATCCGGGTTTTCCGGTCGGATTCGACTACCGCGCGAAGGTAGAGATCGGAGTCTTCCAGTTTACAGGAGGCGGAGATGCCCTCGCATTCCATGACAGTCCATCCGATTTCGGGAGAAAAGAAGGCGATTTCCCGTGGCGGATGCCCGTCTCCTTCGGGAATGTTCTTCATTTCTACACGGGAATCGAATCCCCGCCGGGTCGCGATGAAACGGATTTTATAGCGGACGCCTTTCCCGGGCTTGACCTTGACGCTCAGGCAATGGTCCCGGAAGGTGATCTCCTCCAGAAGGACGCCGAGCGTCGGATAGTAGTCCCCGCGGTTCAGTGCGCCGATGATGGAACCGGCGGTGAGTTCGGGAGTGTTCACCATTACGAACGCGGCCCCGACTCCGGCGATCGAATCGATGCCCGGTTCCTCGTAGATATGGGAATCGTCCGAGGCGGCGGCGCAGATGCGTCCATACCCTTTTTCCAGGCGGAAGGCGTTGACGATATCGAAGAATTGATCCGGCGTATAAGCTCCGGGCAGGGGAAAGTGTGCGCTTCCGCCGTTGCAGATTTCAAAATGCTTCACATCATGGTTTTCGACCAGCGCCAGCGGATGAACATTGTAGAAACGCCAGAGAGGATGATTGACCATGAAGAAACAGGGGGCCGACTGTTTCCGCCCCGCTTCGTCGACCTGTTTTTTATTCAGCCGGATGGTCTCGAATTCATCCTTCCCCTGAAGATACGGAAACGTCTGCCGGAGGTTCAGGTAGTTCATGTGCAGTTCCCGGGTCCTTCCGGTCGTGTCGACGGGGCTGGTGAACTCTCCTCCCGGCAGAATGAGAAAACGGTTCTTTTCCTCCATCCGCGCCTTGACTTCATCGAACCGCTGAATCCGCACACAGGTGCGGAAGGCGATTTTCTTTTCTTCCATCGTTCCGGCGAACTCCCGCCGGTAAAGATCATACATCCGGCGGGAAAAGTTTCCCGGCCAGGCTCCCTCTTCAGGGAGGACCGGAAGCCAGAGTTCTTCCTTGCCGGGAAAGTAATTGTGCTCCGTCCAGGCGACACAGTCGAAGCCGCGTTTCCGGAACGCCTGAAGCATCTGCTCGGGAGTTCCTTTGCCGTCGGACCAGTACGTATGCGTGTGAAGGGCGACTTTTTTCCAGGAGGTGTTCATGGGATTCCTTATTTCGGTTCGAAGACGGCCGTGACCGGATTGTGGTCGGACACCAGGCGGTCCGGATGAATCGTAAATTTCCGCAGGGCGAAAGCGTTTTTCGGATAGGAGGCGATGAAGTCGATCTGTTTCGGGCGGTTTCCGGAAATGACCGCGGTGGGGGTGTCCGGCTCGGCGTCGTTGGCCACATCCCATTCGTCATGAAGGAACCGGAGGGCCGGTGTCCCCGTGAACGTGTTCAGGTCCCCGGTCAGAAAGGCGGGGAACCAACGGTTGTTCCGGACATTTTCCGTGATCAGCCGGATGGAGTCGAGCCGTCCCCGGTCGTCGTTTTCATATTCGCCGGTCCATGAAAAATGGGTCACGATGCAGTAGAACGGGATGGGCGCGGACACTTTGACCACGAAAAAGATTCTTTCTTCGATGCCGTCCGGAGTCGGAAGATAGATTTTCGCCACTTCTTTCATCGGATGTTTCGAAGCGACCGCAAGGCCGTATTCGCCTTTTCCATCGCAGATATCGATGGCTTTTCCGAAAAGAACGTTCCAGTGAAGATAGTTCCGGAACTCTTTCACGGTGTCCACCTCCGGCGAACGGTGGTGGCGGATGGTGACTTCCTCCAGACCGGCGACATCCGGGTTTTCCGCCCGGATCAAGTCGGCGGTCCGCTTCCAGTCCGGGCGGTCGTCGCTTCCGATCGTGAAGTGAATGTTATAAGTCATGACTTTGATGCGGGGACTCATGGGGATCATCCTTTCTTCAACTTTGTAATTTACACGCGAATGAATTTATTTCTTCCAGTTTTTCGATTTTTTTCCGGATTTGGCAGGGGGTGAACAGTCTTTCGTGCGCTTCGATGTGGTATCCCACGCGGGAATCCTGTTCCGCCACCGGCAAAAGTTTTTTCAAGTTGTCCAATTCGGAGAGGGCGACTTCCCGCCAGGGCTCCAGATCCGTTTCCCTCCAGCGGGACTTCAGCTGATACGAACGTACGAAATTCAGGGCGCTCCGGAAAAGACATCCGCAGGCGAGGGCGTCGGAAAGTTCTTCTTTCGCGTGGACGGAAGCGGATGAAGCAAGTCCTTCCCGGAGAAGTTCCGAAGCATTGTCCCAGAGCCCGGTCAATTTTTCCAGAGCCCGGATGACTTCGGCGGGCGAATAAAAGGCGAACGCCTTGGAAATATCGTCGCCGCGGACGGGCTCCGGCAGCCAGGAACGTCCGGCGGCCAGTTTCGAAACCGGGCCCGGCTCGAAAGGCAGCGCCGGCGAAAAGTTCGTGGGGCCGAAATAAAGCCATGCGTTGTTGAACGGATAGAACTTCATGGCGTCCGCGAACCGTTGCCAGGCTTTGGCCACCCGGTTTGCCCGACAGCCCGGAAAATAGACGGACGCGAAATCTTCGGTCCGTTTCTCCGGATTTTTCAGGAAATAATGGAACGCTTCGATATTGGCGCTCGGCATGTTTCCGAAGTTCCAGCACCCCATGAATCCCTCCAGGTCCAGCGACAGGAGACGGATGGCCTTCTCCCGGATGCTTCCGATCAGCGGCAGATTCGGCACGGTGGCCAGTTCATGGGTGGTTCCGAGCTGAAGTTTGGCGATCATTTTCATTCCCCGGGCGCGGACCGCGGAATAGACCGCCTGAAATTGTTCGGACGGTCCCGCGTAACTCAGCGAATATTCGTTGACAATGATCTCTTTTCCCATAAAACGGCTTTTTCCGCCGCGTTCAAAGTCCGCCAGCAGAAGGATGTCACCGGGCAGGGAACGGATCATTCCAAGGCAGGGCGACTCTTCAAACAGGGTCCATGACCAGTTCCAGACAATCACGTCGGCTTCGGGCGAAATTCCGTGAATTCCTTCCGACACCACCCGGATCATTTCGGACACCGTTTCCGCCGGAGTGCGTTTGCTGCACCGGGGACAGTCCACCGGAACGGTTTTCCACCGGGCTCCGTCCGGGACGACCCTTCCTCCGCGGCCATGGCAATGGGAGACATATTCGGCGGCGGTAATCAGGATTACTCCGGCCATTCCGGGAATTTTCCGGGCCAGTTCCCGGGCGGCTTCGCCGAGATAATCGCGGACTTTCGGGACCGAAACGCACATCGGCAGCATGATGACCGGTTCGCCTTTTTCATCCTCGAACATATCCGGCATTCCGGCGCATTCGGGATGATTTTTCCACAGCGGATGCTCCCGCGGCAGCCCGCGCGGAATCTGCATGTAAAGATAGACTCCGATTCCGTGTCCGGCCGCGCGTTTGATCAGCCTGTCTACCCCGGATTGCAGTTCTTCGGCGGAATCCCCCAGGTCGGAGAAGACGCTTGTTTTCACCAGATGGTTGATTTGAGCGTGAATCCAGATCGCGTTGAAGCCGGAAGACCGGATGCGCGCCAGTTCTCCATCCGTATAGGTTTCGACGGCTGTGCGGCACTCATCCCGATCCGGCTTGAACTCCCTTGTGAACTCCCCGAACGCGCTTTTCCAGGAGCGCCAGATTTTGATCATTGGGCCTCCCTGCCGTAGACTTCCATTTCCGAAAGAAGACGGCATCGAGCCAGCGGGTCGGTTCCATCGACGGTCAATCGGACCCGCTGGCATTTCGTTTTCGGGAAAATGAGCGTGACAACGGCCTTGGAATTGTCCTTGAACTTTGCCGCTTCCCGGTAGACGCCGCCGTCGAATACTTCAATGGTTCCGGCCGAGAGGGCGGGACGTGTTTCCCGGGTGACGCAATACAGCACGACCTTGTCGATTTCCGCCGGAGCCGGGAACGTGACTTCCACCCGCGGCTTGGAATCATCCGGTGCGGGCGCCCAGCTCATATAGGGGACGCGCGGCGATTCTTCGCAGATTCCATCCTGAAGAAAATATCCGTATTCGATGTCCCGGAAGGTGACCGGCGCCGCCGAAGAGACTTTCATGACCGGGATTCCTTTCGGCAGGATTCCTTTTTTGTAACGCTTGATTTCCAGCAGGGGCAGTTCGCCCGCCGCCGCCAGGTTTCCGGGCTTGAAACGCGCTTTCCGGGCCGATTCGATCTCCTTCCGGACCGATTCGAGGGAATAGGAGACGGCTTTGGCGGAATCCGTCAGATAGATATGGGCCGCCAGCGGCGTAAAGGTGTCCGTGAACCGGGTTCCGTTCAGGGTCACCGAACGGTTCCCGCCTCCGACATACAGCTTTTCCCCGGCCGGCTGCTTCAGCGTAAATTCCGCCCGAAGAGTCCGGTTTTCCGTGTTGACTGCGATGAGGCACAGTTCATTTCCGAATTGTTTCACCCCGGTGATGAATCCGGACGATTCAGGCGAGGTTTTGACCGTTGCGCCGTCTTTGAGGGTGGGGGCGAGCAGCAGGTCTTTGAGCTCGTCCGTTTCGGCGGCAAGATAAGGCGTTCCGACGCGCAAGTCCGTGGAAAGCTGTCCGAAGGAATAATAATTGTAGAGCAGGACTCCCTTGATATTGGCGGCGAATCCCAGCAGAATTTGATTTCGGAGCTCGTCGAACGTGGGAGCGCGTCCGATCTTGTTGTCCGTGCTCCAGTCCCAGTCGAATGCCTGCGGAACGAGCCACGTGGGGCGCAGCGCGGATGCGGCGGACGCAAAATCGTAGGGGGCGCGCCGGGGGGCGGAGGTGGAGCCGTCCGTAAAAAACACCGGGTAACAGTCCGGCATCAGAATATCGCATCCTTCGTAATACCGCCGGATTCCGGAGATTCCGCAGTTGAGCAGAATGGCGGGATGGTACGGATCGATTTCCGCTAGATAATCGCGCAGCTGGACATACCATTGCGGATTGTGATTGCGTCCTTCCGGCTCGTCGGCAAGGTAGTAGCCAAGGAACCCCGGATGGTCTTTCACGGCTTCCACGAATTTCCGGAGGATGTTTTTCTGTTTGTCGTTCAGGGAGCCTTGCAGAAGCTTGTCCGTGAAGTCCTGCGGAGTGGAGGAATTGACCAGCAGTTCCTGATACGGATAAAAAACCATTCGGCGTCCCGCCCGGTAGTTTCGATCCAGCATCTTCCGGATCGAATCCGCACTCCGGTGGTGAATTCCATAACTGTGCGTTGAATTCAGTCCGCGATAAGCTTTTTCCGCAAGGGTGTCGCTGAACCATCCGAACGGCAGGAATTTTTTGCCGTCGACATAAACCACTCCCTCTTTGTCCAGCCACACTTCCCCGTTCATCCGGGGCAGTTTCCGGAGGATTTTCGAAACACCTCCGGCGGTCAGAACATAGCGGCCGTCCTTGACATTCTCGAATGGAAACGAGACCGTGTTTTCCGCGAGGGCCCGGTCGATCCGGATTTCTTTTCCGTATCCTTCCCCGGTCAGGGAGACGATCAGCGGTTTTCCGATTCCCTCTTCCAGCGAAATGAGCGCGTCGACGCGGCGGAGCGGCATCGTTGCAAAGACGCAGTCGCGGTAGGCCGGAGAGGTCAGCGTGATTTTGACCGGCTGGTATTCCAGCTTTACTTCCCGTGAGACCGTTTTGAGCAGTTCTCCTCCGCTTGCATACAGTTCCGTCTTCAAAAGATGTTTGCCGGAGGCTCCGGTCGGAATGGAAAGCGTCACGGGGGACAGCCGGTCGGCCTGGGCTTTGATCCGCTGCGAGTTTTCGGCAAGGACGGTTTGATTCTCATCCAGCAGCCGGACACGGAAATCCACGAACCGGAATTGTCCGGTCCTGTTCAGAAGGTTGGCGGAGACGACATACGCAATGCCGTCCGCGCTTTTTTTCATGCTTCCTTCCAGGTTCTCCATCTGCCATTGATACAGCGACGGACGGAAGGATTGAAAGTCGGCCCGGATGAACTGCCGGGGCAGGGTATGGGAAGGTTTGCCGACCGGAGAAAACGAGCTCATATCCGGTTTTTTCTCCCCGGCAAAGCGGGTTCGTCCGACATTGAAGCGCCATGCCGTTCCGTCGGCCGGAATTTCATCGAACGCACCGAACGGAAGGATGGCTTCGACCGTCCATTTGTCTTTGTTTTTCCGCGTGGCAATTTGGATATGGCTGTCCCAGGCGGGGTCGAAAATATAACGGTCGGAGTTGGTGTTGTCATCGGTTCCCTTGAGGTCGGCATAGTCGCCGCCGGGATCGATCATGATCTTATAGAACGTCAACCCTTTTCCGGAGGGGTCGAAATTGAGTTCGATTCCGTCGTGCCGGAAAAGCATGTTGGAATCGCGCGGGTACCGGGGAGTTTCCACAAGCTTCGCCATGTCGGGTTCGTCGGCTTCGACTCCGATGTAAATGAACTTGCCGTCATGAAAGATTTTGAAACGGGTCTGGACTTCGCATTTCTCCTTTTTCCCGAGCACGAAGAACCCGGTATGGAACGGAACGTCCGCCGCGAGGATTCCGGCCGGTTCCCTTTGTCCCTTGTGGAAAGGAACGGCAACGTCCGCCGCCGCCAGAGCCAGACTCAAAACAATCCATTCAAACGCAATGATTCCGATGGAGCGCATAGTGTCCTCATTCTTTGGTGATGCTGAAATTGACGTCCGTGGAACGGTACAGGTCTTTCTTGTCCGCTCCGCGGAAGATTCCCTGAAGACAGATGCTGTAGTCGCCTTCAGGCCAGCCTTTTGTGTCGAGATTCAGGGTAAACGAACCGGAAGAAATCCCCTGGCCGAACCATTTCCAGGGCTGAATGGCGGCGCTGGTGTATTCTTTCTCCTTGCTTTTCGTGATTTCCAGTCCGGGCCGTCCGAAAAAGGCTGCCGGCACATTCGACTGATAGCAGAAAAGCCGGCAGGCCCTCAGGGAAAATCCTTCGGCCGACTCCAGCTTTACAGTGATTTTCACCGGAGTGCCGGCCTTGAATTGCGCCGGAACCGCTTCGGCTTTGAATTCCTTGAAAGGGAGAGACGGTCCCGCCGGAAGGGCGGCGGCGCAAAGGATCAGAAACAGGGACATGATTTTTTTCATGGCTGAACTCCTTATTATATCGGGATGATGGGTTATGGATAAGCGCCCGTCCGGACTTGCTTCTGATACCAGGTCCAGATGTTTGTGTGCGCTTCTCCCATGCTTCTCGAGGGGGAAGTCGGGGAGACGTGGCCGTCGACAAATGTGAAATGGATGCGGTTGAAGTGCCGCGCGCTCGGCAGCCCGCCGGAGCTGAGCGACCAGGCATTGTCGTCGATCAGATAGGTTTCCGACGGAGTAAAAGAGACGCTGCCGATGCCGTTGCTGTCTCCGATCAGGATCAGCTTCGAGGGAATGGTATAGGCTCCGGCGGCGGATTGGAAGAAGGAAACGGTTTGCAGTCCTGTTCTGCCCCGGGTGTACGGACGGTTTGCCTGGATGTTGAAGCCGTTTGTACCTGCCTGATCGCGCCTTCTCATCCCGTAGGTATGATACCGTGCGGTCGGTTCCGGCATAATCGGACAATGAAACACTCGGGATTTCTGGGGATTGGCGCTGTCGCCGGGGATGAAGTTGTATTTGCACAGGGTTTGAGACCAGTAGAGATTCGTGTAGGTTCCCGAGGCGCTGTAATCGTAACAGATCGGGGCGAATCCGAAATAATCGCCGGCATAGGTCTGGACGGACAGGCCGATTTGTTTCAGGTTGGAAACGCATTGAATGGCTTTGGCTTTTTCCCGGGCCTGATTCAAGGCGGGAAGCAGCATGGCGGCCAGAATCGCGATGATGGAAATAACGATCAGAAGCTCGATCAATGTGAATTTCTTCTTCGGCTGTTTCATTTTTTTGTCCTCCAGGTTTTAACGAATGATTCATTAATATTCAATAGATCATATAAAAAATTGCTATATAGAGTTTAATATAGAGAGAATAACAGGCTTGTCAAGGAATTTTTAAAAAATTTTCAATTTTAATTGAATCATTCGTTTTGATGTGTTATAGTAAAGAGTACCGGAAAAGGAGGCCGGCAAATCATAACAACGAAACTGGAATGGATTGCGGAAGATTTAAAAAGACGGATCGGCGGCGGGGAGTTTCCGGTCGGAACCCGTCTGCCCTCGGAATTCATGCTGGCGGACGAGTACGCGGTAAACAAAACCACCGTGAACAAGGCGGTCGGACTTCTGGAACACGAGGGACTGGTGGCCCGGTATGCCTCGCGCGCCGGGACGGTCATTCTCGGAAAGGAATCGTTTCCCAAAGGACTGCTGCTTTACCTGACCTCTGCGGCACATGATTTCCATGCGGCGCTGCTGCACGGTGTCCAGTTTGCCGCGTTCCGGCGCGATTATCTGGTCTGCTTCCTTTCTCCCGCGGAGGAGGAAATCAGCGGCATTCTGATGCGGCTGGGGCCTTCCGTGAAAGGCATCCTGATTACCGGATACAATCTTCACGAAACGTCCCGTCCGGTGCTGTATGCGGACCGTATTCCCGCGCCCGGACAGAAGATCCACACGGTCAACAGCGACAGTTTCCGGGGCGGAGAGATGATCGGGAAATTTCTGGCGGAACGGGGCCATTCCAACGTGGTTTTCTTCGGGACCTTCGGCTCTTCTCTCCGCGCCCCCGGCGTGTTCCACGGCCTGGGCGTCCATGCTTTCCGGGACCGTCTTTTCATCGGACGGTTCGACGAATTCAATTGTATTTCGCGTCTGAAACAGGCCCGGGAACGTTTTCCCGGTTTTACGGCGATCGCCTGCGAACGGGATGATGACGCTTTGCTGGTCCATCATTGTGCGGAGCGTGCCGGACTTGACCGGACGAAAATCCTGCTGACCGGTTTCGGCAACGTCAAATCCGTGCAGTCCCATCTTCCGCTGACGACGATCGACCAGCATCCGTTCGAGATGGGAGAACGGGCTGCGGAACGTCTGATTTCCATGATCGAAAACCCTCCGTCCTCCGAACGCTGGATCAACGATGTCATGGATGTGGAGCTTCTCGTGAAGTGACCGTGCAGAAGTCAAGATACCGCCTGGCGCTTGTCCCGTCGGTTGTTGAGCCCTTGAAGTATTCCCGGGTAGTGTCCGGAGTTTTTCGCACATTTGATATTCCCGAATGGATGGTTCAAATCAAGAAGACATTGCCCGCGGCGATGCAAGAGATACCCAAATGATAATGAGCATCGGAAGTGATTGAAATCAATTGGGAAAAACATTTTGACGGTCAATTTTTTTCTCAAAATTAAAATATTTAGATATTTTTCTAAATGATGCTTGCAAATCAAAGAAACCCAGGGTATTTTTTTTAGAAAAATCAATATTTGATGAGTTGCCATGAGCTTGCATGAAGTCTATAAAGCACTTGCCGATCCCACACGGCGTGAGATATTGTCGATGCTGCAGAAGCATTCAATGCCGGCAGGAAAGATCAGTGCGGCATTTCAGTTGACCGGAGCTACCGTTTCACATCATTTGTCGATATTGAAACAGGCCGGTCTGGTCAGTGAAGAACGCAGGGGAAAGCAGATCATTTATCAGCTTGACACTTCCGTTCTTGACGAAGTATTGCGTTGGATCATCAACTTGAAAGGAGATGCGGAATGAAAAATGTGATTACTCCGACAATCTGGTATATGGGCAGCGGTCTTTGGTTTTTTCCAATGACTGCCGCTGTCATTTTTCATTTTCAAGGACGCAACCCCTGGGATGGACTGTATCTGGCGGGATTGCCGTTGGTTATGACTCTGATACTTGCGGCTTGCGCCTTGTTCCCGAATTGGTGGTTCCGCAAGGAAGAAGATTATCCTCTGATCCGTAAACTTTTTATCATGCTCATGATTTTTCTGTATTACATCTGTATTGCCGTCCTCCTGTTGCAGCTTTCCCAAGGGCGATGGGGGTATCTGTATCAGAAAATGGTAGGCGTTGGAATCGGATTATTCTTCATTTTTATTGGCAATGTAATGCCGAAATTACGCCGTAACCGACTGGTCGGAATCCGTTTTTCATGGACTATGACCGACGACGAAGTATGGCGCAAAGTCCATTATTGGGGCGGTATCGAAGCAATGATTGCTGGAATTTCAGTGATTGTCGCCAGCCTGATTTTTCCCATCGGACAGATAAAAGTAATGTTTGTTATTTTGCCGATTCTGCTCTTATGGGGTGTCGTTTCAACAATTCACTCCTATTTCATTGCGAAGCATATGAAATCGACAGATGATTATTGATCTCCGCATAAGTGCTCTCAGCAATCTTCTTACGGGTGGATTGTTGTTTTGCTTGACGGAAAATACATGGTTTAAAATTCTGAGAAGAAGAAACGGTTCGGAATTGCGGCGCCATCCCATTTCCGGTCAAGCTTGCCCGGAACCGGATAATAACCGGCGGAATCCCGGAAAGAAAATCTTTTTCAAAAATTCCTGAACTTATTCGATTATCGTTTTCCAATGGAGAAATGCCCGTTCCGGTTCAAGCCCGTTCATGAATTTGAGCGTATAGGGATTGGCTCCGTCGCAGGCAAGGTCGACCTCGACAAATGAATAAAATGGAGCTCCTTTATGTTCCGTATAGATTGCAAGTTCATGGGTGCCTTTGCCGAGAAGCTTTCCCAGGTCAAGCCGTTTCGAACGGTCGCCGATGAAAAGGCGTTTGCCGTTCTCCGTCAGGATGTCGGCAACCGGTTTGAATGAACCGTCCGGAACAAATTCGACCAGCTTCATTGTATTGTCATACAGGTCGCAGAGCATCGAGTCCTCATATCCTGTTCCCCAGTTCCGGACCGCATGAACTGTCAGAATGACTCTTTGGGCAGGAGGAGGCTCTTCCCGCAGTTTTTTCTGCCGGGAGATTTCCTCCAGCCACTTTTTCCCGGTTCCGCAAGGAATATGATACGGTTTTTCATAGTTTTTGAAATCGGCCTTTCCGGATACGAAGTAGAACCCGGCAACCCCGCAGCCCTCGAGGGAGACGGTCAGCTTTTTTGCCGTATAGGAAAGAGGCTTCCCCGGGGTGGCTTCATCCGGTGCGAGAAGCCAGACTTTTTTGCCTCCGGGAACAAAACCCGTGTGTTCCCAATTCAGCGTAAAAGAGTAAGAACGCTTCTCTTTTGCAAAATTGGATACGACCAGCAAGGCGCGTTTCTTGTCACGGGAAACCATGAGATAATGTCCGCATTCGGCGTCATATTTAAAAATGTCACGGGAATTGGAATCCGTGAAGATATTGATGTCCGTTTCGCCTCGGAAAAGGCTCCATATCTTCCAGAGCGGACGAAAGCAAATGTCGTTGATTCCCGGTTCGGACGGGTGCGCCAGCGAAGAGGTTTTGCACTGTATGCCGAGCGGATTGTGCGGATATTGTCCTGTCGCGGCAAGGAAAGGAACCATCCGCCTGGAAGAATATTCCGGGAACGCGGCCGTCCACATGGTTCCTGATCCATTGACGGACTGGCTGAAATATTCGTGCTCAAGACGTCCCCGGATGAGCATTCCGCGTTCGCCTTCGCCGGAAACATATCCTGTCGCAAGGTTGAGTCCGAGCCCGGAGAAGTTTGTGCCCGTATGAATAAAAAAAAGTCCGTTTTTTCCAATGCGTTCGCGGAGGAAACGAATATTCATGTAGTGTTTGCGGAAACATATCCGTCCGTTGCACCATGTTTCGGAAGGCGCTGCGGCGAGGTGGAACGGCCCGCCGAAATCCATGTAAATCCCGTCGAAATTTTTTCTTGACAGACGTTCGAACCACGCACAATTATGTTCGATTACCTCCGGTTCATTGCCGCGAACATACAGAGCGGCACGAATATGGCGGCGGTGTATCTGCCTGATGAAATCATGAAAACGGCCGACTTCGAAAGGAGCGTTTCCATTCTGCGGGTCGAGACGCCAGTTTTCATGCAGAATAATGGCGTCACATCCGGAATTTGCCATGGCTTTGACCGTTTCCGGAGTTGGATAATGATCGTAATTATCAAAATAATGATACAGCGTCATCGGCGGCAGATGCCGGGTAAGCGGCGGCGTATGGATGCACCAGCCGAAGACATTGCGCCACTGAAGCGCAAGCGGGGCCTTTTTAACCGGTTTCGTCTGAAAGTTCCAGCGGATTTCGGGAGAACCGTCTTTCCAGAGGACGGAAGAAGAATTATCTTCGCGTCTGCCGGAGAGCGTATTGCCGCCTTCGACAAAAAATTCCGCATAGATGCCGGGGCCTCCCGTCCGGAAGCCGTTGAAGGCAATGAGCGGCAGGAGTTCATGCTCGAATCTGCAATCCTTTCCGCGCGGCAGAAACCGTTTCGGGGAAGGATCGGAGATGGTTTTTCCATCGACAAGTGTTTTGCGATGATTCAATGCCCATTTCACTTCATCGTAATCCTCAAGGCGGACGCTGTATCTCATCTGGAAGTCGCTGACGCATTGTTCCATATCCGGGGATGCCATGAAGTAAGCGGTGCTGAACGCGGACCCGTCATCGAAAAACTCATGCCGGATACTGGCAGTCATGCCGGGAAAAACATGATCTTTACCATCCTGCCATTCCACGCCGTTGAACTCAATGCAATGCGCGCCGGCCTCGTCATAAACGGCCGGGTCCGAAACAACACGCGGAGAAAGAGTCCTGCCGTCCTCCAGTCTCAGGCTCCAGACGGCTTTCCTGTTGTCGATCAAAACCGTTTCCTTTCCGCCGAATTCATGAACAATCACTTTCGCAGGAAGCAGGCCGCATTCCCGGCTGAAAGAGATTGTAAGATTCCCGAAAGTGAACGCCGTGCTTTTCTTATCTTTCATTGAATTTTTCCCTGGGTATGGATTGAACCATATTGTTTTTTCCTGCGGAATACTTCTTTCACGAAATGGTCGAGGTATTTTTCAGTGTTTGCTGGAATCCGGCATTTCCTCGGAATCGGCCATGGACAGGTGAACATCGTCGATGTCGAGTTCTCCCTTGATTCGAATGGAAAGCGCAAGCTGGACTTGCTCATCGCAGCGGACAATTCCCGTGACGGGAAACCACTGATTGGAATCGATTTTTATGGCGATGTCGCCGTAATATTTTGTTTTCGGACCCCGCAAACGGACAAGGAGTTCGGCTTTGCCGCGTGCCATCATACGGAAGGCATAGATTCCGGTGTTCTTATCCTTTTCCGGTATCCTGATGAACTGGTCTATGAAAGAATATTTTCCGCCGCTTGAAACGTGCAAGTACACTTTGCCCGAGGCCGGGGTGTCTGTTTTGACAGTCAGGGTGCCGGGATTGGCATTGCTGAATATCCAGTTCGCGACCGATTTATCATCCATGAAAATCCATGTATTCCTCTTGTTTTTCTCTTTCGGCTGTTCCGGAGCGCAGACAACCTCGAAATCGGGATTTTTGAGAAGCGGCTCCTGCGTTCCCATCATGACCTGGCGGAAAAGTGTATTTCCATGGAAAATACCGTTGCACCAGGAACTGAACTCCAATTTGCCGTTTTCAAGAAGAGCGGCGCGGGCGATGTTGATATTCCAGAAGTCGCCGGTGAGTATTTTCGGAGTAAAGTTCTTGACGGGAATCCGGATTTCAGCACACCAGAGGTCCGGGTAGTCCCTGACAGCAATTTCGGGTTTGGCGTCGGTCTCCTTCCGTGCGGCGGCAGTGGTTCCGGTCGTCTGGTATTTCATGCCTTTCGCATTGACGGCAAGCTGGTAGTCTTCTCCCTTCATTGCGGGACAAGTTAGAAATATCTCGAAATGGCTGTCCGAAAAAATCTTCTTTGGATCGCCGGAAGTTTCAAGGACCATCTTGCCGTTTTTCGCCTTTTTTCCTTCAAGGAAGAAATAGAGGTTCTCTTCATCGAAACAGACTCGGGCAATGCTCCCAAGCCGGGCGGCATGCGTTCCGGAAGAATCGCATGCTGCGAAATTGTACACTTGTTTTGCATTCTTCCAGTCGGCCTCCCGGTCAAGACCGTCGATCACAATCTTCTCTTTGCGTTTCTGCGCTGCGATCCGGTTGTCTTTGTCCTTGAGATAATTCCGGTATTGTGTTTTCCAATTCTTTTCAAAATAACCTTTTTCCCGCTGAATCCGGCTCAGGATCAGAGGACTTTCCGCCGCCTTTTCAGCGGAAGCAAGCAGGGATTCGAGATGATCGACCAGCCCCGGACGATCCATACAGCTCCCAAGCAGGATAGGCGGGGAGCCGTAATACATATGTTCTCTGGAGAGCTCGACGGCTTCACGAAGCGTCCGGCGATAGATTTTCATGTGTTTCCAGGCGGACCCGTAGAATTTCGAATTGATTTCTTCCGCAACCTTTTCGTAGTCGGCATCGATGTTCCAGGAAAAATATCCGGTCAGCCAGTGAAGCTGCCACAAAGCGGGCCACATGTTTTTTCCGAGATATTTTCTGCGTTCGATGTAAGTTTTGCCGTCCGGTGCGCGTGTCACCAGCCCGAAGCCTTCCATATGGATCGAATGATAATATTTCAGGTCCCTGACCCAGGCTTCCTCCATGGGCAGGTAGGAATTGCCCGGCAGATTTGTATGATATTCGAAAGTCGTCGAGCGCACTCCCGCGGCATGCCAGGAATCGAACATTTTCCGGTATTTTGCCGAATTCGGGAAACAGGCGGGATCATTGAGCGAATGGATATAGCAGCGCTGGTGCGGACAGACAATCACGGCAACCCGCGGGTCCGGTTTGATGTTTTCCGGAACCAGCCGGTAATTCTGATAAACCATCGCATGAAGTTTTAGATTCGGATAGTCTTTCGAAAGCAGGTTTTGCGCCATGAAGTTGACAAAGTGCCACCAGCGGTTTGAATAGAGTCCATTCTCCTCTGCCGGAGGTTTGCCGTCAAGCGCTTTGCATGGAGCACATTCGCACCAGTTCATGTGATCGTCATTACAGAGGATGCGAATGTATTCTTTCCCTTCGTATCTGGAAATGATTTCCTTTGTGCTTTTCAGAATTCTTGCAGGAACCTCCGGATTGCTTGTGCATGGCTGGCAAAAAATTCTGGAAGAATGTGCCGGGTTGCCGCCCATGATGCGCTGCCCTTTGTAAAGGCCGAAATATTCCGGGTGTTCGGCAAAGAGTTTTTCAGCCGCGGCCGAACGCTGTTCACTCTTCGGATAATTGCCGGCCAGAAGATCTGTCATCTCGTGTCCGCCCCCGATATAAACGGGAGCCCATTTCGCATATTTGCCGTCAAGCTGATCGATATAAAGCTGGATGCCGTTGCGGACGATCCAGTCATAGGTATCGGGAGTATACCCGCTTCCGCCGTTCAGAATGAACCTTCGCTGGGCAAACGCGGGATTGAAAAGCCGGACTCCATCCGCAATTTTGAAATCCGCATTTTGCGGAATATATTCATTTTCTTCTCCCGGCATAAACCAGATGACTCCCGCATCTTTCAGGAGCCGATAGGCGCCATAGAGCAGTCCGCGTTGGGAATTACTGATGATCTTGATTCCGGAAACATCGGAGGCGATCACAAAACCGTCATCAATGATTTCTGAGGCTTTCTCTTGTATATTCGGAGGAAGCGATTTTGCCGCAGGGGAATTGAAAAGAACAAACTCGACCGTTGTTTTTTCACCTTGATTTGTCCCGACCGGAAGTGCGGCGCCGGTGATTTTGCCGACATAGGCGGACAACTCCGCGGCAGCATGTTTCTCGACCGCCCCCGCATCGGCGGAAAGCAGAATGGACGCCTTCGCTTTTCCTCCGGATACGAGTTCCGCGGCGGAAAGAGCCGCACTGAAACTGAACGCCATGATCCCGGTCATGAAACAGTTTAACTTCATTTTATCTCCTCTTTTGAAATTCATGTCATCCCTGCCAAATTTCATCAATCGTTCAAATTATTCTGCGGCGGCCTTCCGGGGCCATTGGAAATATCGGCTTCGGAAAATTCAAAATTTTTATACTTCAAGCTGTTGTTATAGCCTCCTGAATCCAGTCCGGAACGTTGAAGCCGGTATTTCTCCGCTCCCTCGGGAGTTAAAATACGGGTTCGGAAAAGGCCGAGTTTTGCCTCCTCACCGGGACAGATCTCACGAATTGCCGACCTTGGAACGGCGAATTCGAGAGTCCAGCATTTTCTTTTCGTGTCAATACGTCCTTTTGCGCTGATCCGGCTGTCGATATATTGTATTTTCCGCCCGGGATAATGGCGGATATGAAAGGAATCCCCGGCCGGATTGAATGCAAAATGAATATATTCTTCGCTTTTGGCCGGGTCGCGCGAAGCGATCATGACCTCAAAATGATCGTCCGCCCAGATATTCGGACTGCCATCCTTTTTTTTCGAACCGCATTGGATATACTGCGGTTCATCTTCCTCCGCCGTCACAAAAAAATACATGAAATCTTTATCGAAGGTCAGTTTCACGGAGGAATTCTGAAACTTCGAATAGGCTGTCGTATTTGGGAAAAGCTTCAAAGTATAGGCGTCTTTCCAGCACACTTCCCTGTCGAGTCCGTCCATCTCGATTTTTTCGTGGATTCTCGTCGGACGGATGATCTTCGAACGCCCGAGTTCGGGATCGAACCCCTTCATGATGCGGTTATGTTCTGCCATGACATCCCTGATCTTTTCCGCCTCGGCGAAAACCCGTTCGAAATCCTTTTTGAGCGGAGCAAGCCAGGAATCATCGGAAACTTTTTTCGAGGCGGCTTCCAGCAGTTTTCGCGGATGAAGCAAGTTCTCATATTGCAGGGCGCCCTCCAGCGGATTCATCCAGTGTTCATATCCGTAATACAGGTTTTCCATGACCCGGTAATATTCCGTCATTTCGGCTTCGGCTCCCGGATACGCCAGCGAGCAGAAACGGCGAATTCCGGCTTCCGCATCCATATCCGCATTGAACATCACGCGAGCCTGCATGTAGTTGAGCAGGGCGCATTGGGCATAAACTACCCGGGAACCGTCACACCAGCGGGTTCCTTCCGCCCGGCCCTGCATCTGTTTGAAGTGCCGGGCCGTTTCCCTCGGATAAACACAGGGGTAATCCTTCCAGAGAGGAATCCGGGCGTAATACCGGATAAGTGTTTTCACACCGGCGGCTTTCCACTCCTCGAACAGCGGATAGAAATGTTCATACGCGCGTGCCGCCGGGAACCCGGTCTTGATTTCGATCGCCAGGTTCTTTTCCATGGGTTTCATCCCTTCCGGGACATGCATGTAAAAACCGTATTTTTCCTGTGTCATGAAATTCATTTCCGGATACTTCTCATGAACTGCGTGCGCAAGACGGTTCATATAGCCATAATACCAATTATCAACGCTTCCCGATTTACGACATTCCGGGCATTCGCAAAGACGTACCGGAGTATCGCTGAAAAAACGGATTGTCTTGCAGTTTTTACGTGCGGCAATCATTCCGAGTATGTCATGGAGCATCGTGTTGAAGACTTCGGGTTTGCTTAAACAGGGCATGTGAAACGGATAATCGGCATTGTAATATCTTCCGTCATAGATGGCGAACATCTCTTTTTCGCGGTCCTTGAACCGTTTGTTCCAGGAATTCCTGACCGTATAATAAAAGTCGGGCCATGCCCAGCAGGGAACCGAACAGAGCATTTTTTTATAGAAACGGATCATCTCGGATTCATGGAAGGAACGTGAAGAAGGCGAAAGATAACGGACACGGTAGGAAGGAACCGGAGAATCATATTTTTCCAATCGCAAAAGATTGTTTTTGCCGAGTTTTTCTCCTTTCGGACCCGGAGCGAAAAATTCTGCCCCCGCATATTTCTGAAGAAAATAATAGACGCCAAGGAGAGTTCCTGTCCGTCCGCGCATTTGCCAGGGGAGGGCATCGGCATCATCGTAGCCGCAAATCACGATACGGCAGGAGTCATTCAAAATCGCAAATTCTCCTTTGAGGGGCACTGTTTTTTCGGGGACAGCCGTTACAATGAACTGAATCTTTTCCGGAATCTTCCCATTGAGGCTGATTTCGGCGTCGTAAAGTTTTTCAAGATAGGATTTCAACTCGGCGGCGGCAGCTTGCACGACTTCACCGACTCCATCGGGAATCAGGACCTCATAATTGAGGCGGGAAGCAATCCTTTTCAGCGAAGCGCTTTCATCCGGACGGCCGGAGAAAATGTTGACAGGATTTGCCTCCGCTTGAAATAAAAATCCCAGCAGCAGGCTTGTGTGAAAAATACGAATGAAGCTCTTCATGTTCAGGAATCTTATTTTTATTCAAAACAGAGCAGAACCGATCCGGTCGTGCCAAAATAATTTCCGGGGCTGCCTGAGGCGGGATATCCGGTAGTGAAACTGTTGTTGCTCCCTTTCCAGCAATCATTGTGACGAACCGTTTTGGCAGACATGTCAAGAAAAAACATCGGTGTGCCGCCGGTATGGATCTGGTTGTAGTCGGTGGACGCATAATTCTTGGCACATTTCACCCAGTAGACGCGGTTCGGAAGTTTGACGGTGCCGGCTTTGAAATATCCTCTGTTTTTGTCAATGACCCATTGATATCCGGCGCTGATTCTTACGCCCGGATCGTTGCACAATCCGGTATTGATTGCATAAAACGCCTGGTCCACAGGTGTATTGTATTTCAGAGCCGCTGCCGCACAGTTCAGCTTCTTTTTGCGGTCTGCGTGGTTTTTCCAGGCAACGACAGCCGAGCATGTTTTTTCATCCTCCTGATACAATTTCGGCCAGGTTTCGATATCCGTGCCGTCCTTGGAACCGCCTGAACGCGAAAATTTGAAGTAGCCAAGCCCCCAGTCATTATATGTCTCGAGATACATGGATTTGAAAAGCGAAAGCTGATGAAGGTTATTGAGGCAGCTTATCGTATGGGCCATTGCCCTTGCCTTGCTTAACGCAGGCAGCAGCAGCCCGGCCAAAATGGCAATGATGGAAATCACTATGAGCAATTCTATCAAAGTAAACCGCACAGTATTTTTGTTTTTTTTCATCTGAGCAAACCCTTTCTTTGGATATGTTGATAATTTTTCCGGATGTGATATATTATTTCCCGAAAATGAAAAAACAATCCTGTTTGATTGTAAAAAAAAGACAAATTAATGTATCTATATGAAACAACCTCCCAGTAATCCATATACGAGAGAAATCACCGACAGCGGCAATGTCCATGATGAATTCTGGATTGACAACGGATACTTCACGGCGCTTCTCCATGAACACGCGATCCAGCTTCACCATTTCGGGATTTTCAGGAACATGGGGCCCTTTCAATTCGAAGCATCCTCAAGGGGAGACGATCTCACCATCCATTTTATCGCGGAAGGCTCCATGATCCTGAAGGGAGAAAATACGTACACCCTCGGCAAAGGGGATGTCGCCGTCACCACGCTGGAAGATCATTACCGCTTCCTTGACAACAACGGAAAACAAGCGGTCCGCTGGTATTTCTGTATTTATCCGACTCTCGGCGCTTCGCTTTTCCGCAGCAGCGGGATTCTTGCCGACAGAACGGTTTTTCATCCGTCCGCTCCGCAGAAACTGGCTGTCCTTCTCCGGTCTCTTCATTCCATGCTTCTGAATCAATCCGTTGAGGTCATGACGCAGATTTCTGCCGTGCTCTATCATTTTCTGGTAGAATTGAATAAACAATACAAACATGTCGACAATATTTCCTCCTGGGAAGTAATGGTCTCTTTTCTGAGGCGTCCGCCATTCAATTATACGGTGGCGGACCTTGCAAAAAAATATGGAGTCTCCGTTCGTACTTTCGACAGGCGGTTCAAATCGAAATTCGGAAAATCCCCCAGGGAATATCTTGCCGAACGCAGACTTTCACATGCATCCTATCTGCTGATCCAGGGCTCCTGCGCGATTTCCGAAGTCGCTTCAATCTGCGGATACACCGACACCTCGCATTTTGTTCATGATTTCAAGCAAAGAGTTGGAGTACCACCGAATAAATACCGCAAAATGAAAATGCGGCTGACATCCGTTTTCCGGCATAAAATCATTTTTGATATGTCTGGTTCGATTTCAGAAGAAAAAAGTGGTTCAAAACATCTTTCGGAACGACGAAAGCAAATTCTCTATCTCATCCATCAGAACAGCCACATAACACAAAGAAAACTTGCAAATTCTCTCGGGATCAATGTTTCTGCCGTCGAAGCCCATCTGCTGTTTCTGAAACGGGAAAAACTGATTGCCCGTATAGGACCGCCCCATGGCGGGCATTGGGAAGTCATTTCATAGTCCGCTTTCTCACAGCGCTCCGCCCGGCTTCCAGATTCCGGACGAGGCCTGTTTCAGCGGTTGCAATTTCCCGTCAGAATTCGTGCAGTTTCCATTTCCCGTCGGGTTGCCTCCAACTGGCGTAATTTCCATTCCAGATGCCATTCATCGCAGACATATTCCATGGAAGGTTCCCAGCCGAGTCGTGAATCGCGGAGGACATAGGGAATCGTGTCGAGAACATTCTCTTTTTCATTTTCCAGCAAGGCATCCAGCTCATCCAGCAGGACAAGACGCTGAACAGGATTTCGCTCCATCATGAATTCCATATTTTTCAGATACCATTCTTTTATATTGAGTACGGTTTTCGCCGTATTTGCCATATATTTTCCGATTCCGTAGAGGCGCTCGCCGTTTTCGTGTTTTCTGCCGGGCGGCATTTCTGGCAAAGAAGAAGCCAGAAGAGTCAATCCCTGTTCCATGAGTTCATGCATGAGATGCATTTCCCGAATTTCAATCGGATACCGGTCCATCGCCGGCGACTGGTTTTCGTTTTCAAACGGCCGGTAGAAGGTCCGGATAATGGCATTTCCCATGTATGCGTGTTTCCCGCATGGGAACGGCAGCGATTTTTCCGTCAGCGTCCGTGTAACATTGAAGTGAAAAATAAACGGATAGGCCGGCCCGACCCGAAGCGGCCCGTACTGATCCTCGTTGGACGTGACGATGTGGGAAACGGCTTCGCTCCACTTCTCCCATACGGATACAACCGCCGGTGCCGCTTCCCGCCCATAATCTCTTCGCGCCAGCCGGAAAAGAAATTCCCCGGTGCAATCTTCCGTTCCGGTGAAAAAGACCTGTTTTGCCAGATCGACGGCCGGAGATTCGGGCCACCATCCGAAATGATGGCATTCGTAAAAACTGTCGACGCCCCGTTCCAGGACATACGGCTTAAGATTCTGCATCCGCTTCAACCATAGCTGGGGGACGGGAATATACGGGATGGCTCCGAAATCCCAGGTCAGCCCCGCCGTATTGGCGGTGCAGCGGATTCGCAGTCCGTTCGCATGCGCCAGTGCCGTTTCGCTTTTGAAATATTCGCCGGGTTCGGTCGCGGAAATGGAATAATCCATGACCGGAAGTTTCACTCCGTCGATTTCCCGGGTGCGGAGCATGTCGAAGGCAACATTGACCGTCAGGTTTTTCGGGATGTTTTCCAGAAAATATCTTCGGAGTTCTTCGGAAGCATAGCACCAGTTGTAGGTGCTGAAAATGATTTCGGCATCGGGCTTGACCCGGCGGATTGTATCGGAAATCCGCTTCAGAAGAGCCGGATAATCGGAACAGGGATACCAGCCCGGACTGGGACGGATATCCGGAATGCCGTCGGACGCACTGTCGGAAAAACGTTTTCCGGTTGTACTCGGGTCCTTGCTTGGAAACTCAAGGGATTCCCCCACAAAACTGATCGCACGGGCGCCCGGACAGGCACGGAAAATATCCCCATACACTCTGTCGAAGACTTCTTCCGCGTCCGGATCGTCGGGATGCTTGAAGCAGCGGGTATAGTTGTACAGAACGGTGTCCAGCCCGAAAGAAGACGCCCGTTCGATAATATCGTTGACATTGCAATATTCACCGCGGGCGTTGGTGTCGATTCCCCGGATGAAAAGATCGATCGCCGTGAATCCCGCGTGAAGAATGGCATTCAGCTGCCAGTCGGGAAAGTCGTCGATCCCCGAACCGGAGTGCACCTGGCGCATTCGCAGAAGCGGCTCCCGGCGGACAGTCCCGATGGCGAGATACGGACCCTCCCGAAGGTTCATCCGATCTTCCAGATGAACACTGCCATACAGCACGGCCCGGTCATCGTCCCCGTCCAGACGTATGACATCCGGACTGACCGACAAGGTAAAGGCGCCTTGTTTCAACGCTTTGCCCGTATTCAGCAGAAGGATTTTCCGGAGAGGCGGAACCGTTCCGGGAATCTTTTCGATCCGCAGGGAGAGATTCATGCTTGTGAAAAAATAATCCTGAAGGTCTTTCGCGGCCCGGAGGATCATCGGAGACGCATCCCTGTCAACCGCAATGCTCCAGGAGGCGTCAAGCATGATTTCTCCGTCGTGCGGGGAAGAAAAATCACATCTCCGGCCGGGTTTGTGAATCTCGCGGAAACGCTTCAAAAAATCATAGTTTTTTTCGTTCATTATTTTCAATTTCTGTTTTTCACGAAACCGTTGGGTACATAATGCATCCGTCTTGTATTTCGGTATGGCCCTGGAATCATCGGCGGTCATCAAAAACGAAGCGGTAACGTCCGGACCCCAGTTCGAGGGCCGTTCCGTCGGGGGCAGGGGAACCCGGCAGTCCGCTCCCATCTTCCGACCGCACATCTTCCGGCGTGATTCCGGGAAAGCGCAGTTCGGCCGTGGTGTTGGCGGGAATCGAAACTTCCAGGCGGATTTTCCCGTCATCGGATTTCCATCGTGTGGAAATCATTCCCATGGGAGAGTCGTAGGAACATTCCGCAGAACGCAGGGAGCCGCAGGGCGTTGGAGAAAGAAGGATTCGTTTGAAGCCGGGATGCGCCGGATCGGGACGGATTCCGCCGATCGTGTCATAGAAGAAATCGGCAATGGAGCCGTATGCATAATGGTTGAAGGAATTCATCGGTTCGGGGAGGATTCCGGTCTCCCGGCTGTAGCTGTTCCAGCGTTCCCAGATGGTGGTAGCGCCCTGAAGCACCGGGTAGAGCCACGAGGGGAACGTTGTCTGTTCGATCAGGCGTCCGGCAAGATCGCCGCGTCCGAAACGCGTCAGCACGTGCGCCAGATAAGGCGTTCCGAGGAAACCCGTGCTCAAATGAGTGTCGCGCGCTTCGAGGGAGGAAACCAGGTCCGCAAAGACGTTCGGGCGGAATTCTTCCGGCAGGAGATCGAAGTGCAGCGCAAGAAGGGCGGCCGTCTGACTTTTTTCGGTCAGGTGCCCGTTTTCCGTCATGAAACGGTTGCGGAAAGCATTCCGGATTTCCTGTGCGAGAATATCCAATTCCTCGGCATCGGAATGGCGGCCGATCTCGCGGGCCAGAATGGCGGCAAGGGACGTGCCATAAGCGAAAAATGCGGTCGAAATCAGTTCCTCGGAAGTCGGATCGTTGTGGTTGAGCCAGTCTCTCCATACAACCGATTTCCGGATCAGGCCTTCACTGTTCGCCTCCTGATAACGGATCCATTGCAGGATGTTGTCAAAATAACGCTCGACAATCCGGCGGTCACGGTATTTCAGGAACAGTTGATACGGACAGAGGATAGCCGCGTCCGCCGAGCCGGAATGCCCTTTGTAGTAGTCGGTCCCGAAGAAATAGGCGTCCAGATGGTTGACGGCGAAAAAAGGAGCATACGGAGGATATTCTCCATAGCCGGTTCTTCCGTAGTTGACATCGGCCAGATATTTTGTGAAAAAACCGTCGATGTCGAAATTGTAGCCGGCAGTTTTGATGAAAATCTGAGCGTCCCCGAGCCAGCCGAGCCGTTCATCCCGCTGCGGACAATCCGTCGGGATGTCCAGGTAATTGCATCGGTTGCTCCAGAGCTGGTTGGCATACAACTGATTGATCCACTCATCGGAACAGTGAAAGTTGCCCGTCCGCTTCAAATCCGTGTGAATGACGTATGCCTCCATGGAACCGGGATCGAAATCCTCCGGCAGATCGGCAATCTGGAGGTAGCGGAACCCATAGAAAGTGAAAAGCGGTTCATACTCCATTTCCCGGCCGTTGCCGGTCAGGGTGGTCGTGGCGAGCGCGGAGCGGAGGTTTTTCAGATATACGGTGCCGTCCGGAGAAAGCATTTCTCCATGCTTGATGACGATTGCGGCGCCCTCGGGGATTCGGATTTTCAGATGCTCGCGTCCGACCAGATTCTGGCCGAAATCGATCACTGTCAGACGGGCGGGCGGCGGCACATAGGGCTCGGGCGTCCAGAACTTCACGTCCACATCATGCCACTCGCGGACCTTCAGAACTTCCGTCCGGCGGACCGGAGGCGCGGTGATTCCCTCGATCCGGATCCGGCGATTTTTCAGGAGACAGCGGCTCCAGCCCGTTGCCGGATATCCGGGCGCATCCCATGCGCCGAGCTCGAAATGGGCGTCATACAATTCGCCGTCGTAAATGTCGGACATCCGAATCGGACCGCCGATCGAGCATTCCCAGGAATCATCTGTAGCGACAATTTCTTTTTTCCCGTTCTCATATTCGAGGTGCATCTCGGCAAGAAAAACCGGCTTGTCCCCGTAGCTGGGTTTGCCGGAATTGCGCCGACGGCTGATCGAGCCGCAGTACCAGCCTTCGCCGAGTTTCACGCCGATGACGTTTCTCCCGGACCGGAGAAGGTCCGTGATGTCATACGTCTGGTGCTGGACATGGAAAAAATAATCGGTCCAGCCGGGAGCAAAACAATCCGGGGAAACCGCTTTCCCGTTGAGCGTGGCCTCATAAACTCCCAGCGCGGTACTGTACAAACGTGCTTTGCGGACCGTCCCGGAGAGGGAAAACTCCTTCCGGAGATAATTGACGGGCTGTTTGACTTCTCCGTTGTGGATTCCGGCAATCCAGCAGGCAGTCCAGCGGCGGTGAAGCATCCCTGTTTCAAAATGGGCACGGGAACTCCACGGACTCCATTTGTCCGACGCCCGGATGCGAACCCGCCACGAATAGGAAGTCAGCGCCTTCAAGCGCGGACACCCTTCCACATTCACGGATTCTCCCGACTCAATCCGGCCCGAACGCCACACAGAATGAATGTCGTCATCAAGTTCGATTTCATACGCCTCCTGAAGAAAACAATTTTCATCGCTTTCGATTTTCCAGGAGAAACGCGGGTTTTCCTCCGCAATGCCGAGCGGTTCGGTCAGACCTTCCGTCTGAAGCGCATGAATTTTCATATGATGTCAGCTCCTTCCAAAAGAATCCGGCGCATGTCGGAGATTGTAGCGGCGATGGCGGCTTCTCCGAATTCACACGTGGCTTCGCGGGCGCTCCGGGCAAACCAGAGGCTATCGTCGATTTTACTCATGTCGACTTGTTCCGGATGCATTGCCAGCATTTCGGAAGTTTCCAGAACGCCGGCATGATCCCCTTTGAACTTCTTTTTCGTCTCTTCCGTCGTCCGGACGGGAAAAACCCGAATCCAATGAAACGGATTATTTTTTCCGGAATAGTAGCTGCTGTTTTTCTCCTTGCCCCACCAGCCTTCTCCGTTTTCTTGTTCGAGCCGTTCAAAAATGACCTTGATCGCGGCGGAACGGAACGCAAGGTCTGTCGGCATGCCCTGATAGAAACGTTCCGTCTGGTGTGCGATGAAACAGAAAATGTTGCGGAACCCGACCCGGAGCAGACTTCGGAAAATATCTTCCGCCACCGGGACAAGATGTTCCTGCTTCACGTCGATCGTGCCGTTTCCTTCCGGTCCGGCGACCGCGAACGTGGCCGATCCGTAGCAGAAAGGCGGCAGGAGTATGATTCGATCCGGCGCTTCCGCTTCGATCCGTTCCAGCATGCCGTTGACGACATGGGAATCGACGCCGACCGGAAGGTGTTCGGCATGGTATTCCACCACGCCCAGCGGCAGCACGGCCGGCAGATTTCGCTGGATCGCATCCCGAATCTGTTCCGGGCGCATGTTGAGGTAATGCATTTTCTTTTTTATTCCTTTGGGTCAAATTCTTCGCCCTTTGAGGGCGACTTTATGTTCTTTGCCTTTTCTATTTTTGTCGGGCAATAATAAAGCAGGTGGACAAGCACCCGTTTTCAAGTCCTTTCAGAACCTGCCGCGCAAATACCCTAATCGTAAATAGTCCGCACGTTGTCCCAGAAGAGACGATCCTTGAATCCGTACCAGGTTCCCGAAAGCTTGAAGGGGATCGGAATGTGTCTCCCCACATGTCCATCCATGAAAGAGACGTTGCCTGCCATGTCTTTTCCATGTCGGGTCGGTGAGGCGCTGGAGTTGTAAATTCCATCCGTGGCATAGACTTTGGCATCCATGATGCTGGCCAGTCCGGAAGGAGAGATCAGTTTGCTTTTGTGCAGCGTGGGATAAGTTGAACTGTTCGGATCGGTTCGCGGGTGGGCTCCCCGGTAATTGACGGCGTAGTCATAGGTCTGGGAGTAAGAAATATACGGGGTCGTATAGACCTTTCCGTTGTCGCCAATGCTTTCCCGGGTTTCCGCGGGACATTTGATCCCTTTCGGCATCATCCGGGTGGCGGGATCGTTGAACCCGATGTTGTCCCAGAGGCCGCTGCGGATCAGAAGCCTCATCCACATGGTGCTCGCGCCGCCTTCGATCAGAAGTCCGGGCATGAATGTATCGTTGTGGTCCGTTTCGTAAAAACCGACCACCATTTGCAGCTGTTTCAGGGTATTGGTGCAGGAGATGAACTTTGCTGTTTCGCGCGCCTTGTTCAAAGCGGGAAGCAGCAGCGAGGCGAGAATTGCAATGATCGAAATGACAATGAGGAGTTCGATCAATGTGAAAATTTTCCGGTTGTTCATGATTGGGTCCTTTCTATTGAATGATTGACTTTTCTCCGTGGACGGCGTATGCCGCCCGGACGTATTCCATATTGAATTGGAAAGTGATTCATTGCTGTTTTGCCGCCCGGAATCCTTTATACCGGCATTCCCCTCCATAAAACTGAAACACAAGTTCCTGCTTCCCGGAGAGTTCCTTTTCCAGAGGAACCCGGACCGTCCTGAAATCGAACCATGTTCCGGCCGCGCCCAGGGAAGTCCGTCCGGTCGAATGCATGGAACCGGCTGCCGAATTGCGGAGAAAAATTTCCACTTCGCATCCGGGACGGTCCGCCGCGATTTCCAGTTCCAGCGCGCGAATTCCCGGACCGCAGTCCACCGAATGGTAATCGATCCGGGAACCGGGCCCGAGCAGCAGAATGCCCTCCGGAATGCCGCCTCCGCTTTTCGGACTTTTGAAGTAACAGCGGAAATATTCCGAAATCCGGGCGACGGTCTGCCATTTTCCGGAGACCAGTTCGACGGGGAGGGGGTTCTTGCGTTTTTCACTCTGGATGAAGAGCGTTTTTCCCATGTCGAAGGAGGCGATTTTTTTCAAGGCTTCCGCGATTCGTTCCGCTTCCGCCGAAGCCGCGCCGGTCAGCCATATTTCCGACGCATAAGGAGCCAGTTTCACCAGGGGGATTGGCTTATCCGGCCCGACTGTTTCCGGAGAGGAATTGCCCTCGCGGCAGATTCGGAGGGTTGTCTTCTTCTCCAACACAGGTTCTACTTCAATAGCGGTTGGAAGCGTATTGACAAACAGTGTCATGGTCTTTCCGTCGGAGAGCCGCCAGGAACTGCTTAGCACGGCGGGCGTTTTCACGAGCAGTTGAGGCGTTTTCGTGTTTCCCCAGAACGACGCCAGTTCCGGCACGGGTTTCCGGAAGGAAAGAGGCGCCCGCATGTCGCCCGTGTTGAAATATTCCAGCAGCGCCTTCCGGAGGAATGCCAGTTTTTTAAAGTAGAGGCGCAAGTGGGTTGCGGCCTCCAGGTCTTCGAGCGTGATCCAGCCGAGCTGTTCACCAAAGACCAGTTGTTCAGCGACTTTGGCGAAGCTGGAATTCCAGTCGCCCGGATACTGATGGTTGAAGAGGCGTCCCGTAAATTGAACCCGGCCGGCATAGACGGACTGGAAGAGCGGCACATGTCCGGGCTCGATCCAGCGCCAGCAAGTGTAGCCGTCAACGGTTTTCAAATAGGGGTCCGACGCATCTTCTCCCGTGTGCGCCAGTTCCGGATATTGTTTCTTCAGATCGGAATGGATTTTTTCATACATCGGCCAATAACCGCCGGAGAGCCACACGGAAGGATCGTTCGCAAGATGTCCATGCGCCGGATCGAAACAGAGCTCCGGGCGTCCGCATGGGAGCTGGTCATGATACACACCGTCGAACCCGAACCCGGCCACCGACTTCACCACGTCATAGCAGAACTTCTGCCATCCCCGCGCACCAGGACACATGGTGGCGCAGTCGACGCCGTAATTTTCCGTAACCGGCTGTCCTTTTTCATTTTTCACGGCGTAGGCTTTGCCCTCGGACGAGTATTTCCAGTCCTGTTTGAGGTCTTCGCTGTCGGTGACCGCCCAGAGCCGCGGATCGGTATACGGATGAACCCGAAGTCCCGCTTTGCGAAGACTCCGGAGAAGTTCCGCGGCTCTCGGCGTGATCTTGTTGAAATGAGGCCAGTTGCGGTTCGGGGTCCAGCGGACCAGATGAACTCCGAACGGCATTTCAAAATAATCGCGCAGATAAAGCAATGTCTGTTCATTTTGCCTCGGGTAGACGCCTGCCAGAATCCAGATTGCATTGTCGCGCATCCATGGCGGGGTGGATTTCCGGGGCCGTTCCGGAATCCACCATTCGGCTTTTTCCGCAAGGAAGCGCTTGTAAATCTGTCCGGCGTCGTACCAGTTCCCGCGGAACAGTTCGAGCACGGCGTTTCCGCTCTGGCGGTAATGATTGCCGCCCGTCGCGCCGCATGGAAACGGAACCGCGGTCTGCCACGACATGAAAAGCTGGTTTCGCCGTCCACTGACCGAAGTCTGCCGCGCCCATGCCTTCGGGTCCTCCATGGCGGCATAGATTCCGGTTCCCGCCTCATTGTAATAGGCGCGGAGCTGCATGGAGTTTTCCGCCGTCGGGAAGTCCCGCTCATAGCTGAAGGTTTCGGTCGGATTTTCGGAGAGCTGCCCGGACATGGTGGGATAGAGAAGAGTGTCTTTGCCGGGAAGCCGTGCAAGCCGCCAGTCCGGGAAGACCACCGTCTTCAACAGCCGTTCCGGATCGGAATTGAGAACCTCGAATCCGCATTCGAGGCGGTTGCCGGAGAAAATCACCGGAACGTTCACCGCAAGGGCCGGAGCTTCCCAGCGGAGGGTAAACTGAACGGCATTCCCCTGTTTTCGCGGTTCCGAGACCGTATAGGTCACCGGTTCCGAGAAGTCTTCCAGGCGGCTGGGATTTCCATTCAAAATCCAATCGATTTTCCAGGTCGCCGCGCGGGGGCCGAACACGGAATGCGAGGAACGCCGGTCGAACCATCCGAGAATGGGGAAACATCCTTTTCCCTTGCCGACGACGAGCAGAAGAACGGTGTCTCCGGAAGGGATCAGGCGAAACCGTTTCTGCGTCCGGTTCCACTCCCCGATGAATTCCTTTTCGGACACTCCCTGTTTTTTCAAAAGTACAGCCATTTTCGGCAGCAGAATGGAAATCTCTTCCGGATCGGCCCCGGTCGCTGCCGCGTCGGCGATTCCGGAAACGGAGAATAAGGCCAGAGGAGTGATTGCGTCTTTTTTCAGCGTTTCCAGCCGGACGGCAAGTTCGGCGGAGACTTCCGCAAATCCCGGACTCAACATTTTGATCCGTTTATCGGAACGGGCGGCCTGTTCGATCTCCGCCGGAAGGAGTGCTCTCCGGTGGAACGAAGCTTCCGCGATGTCTCCTTGGAAATGGTACCGGTGACTGGTGTTTCCGAGCGTCAGAAGACTGGTTTCATCCGGGTTCGGCTGGACGCACTGGAAGAATTTTCCGAGGATTCGTTCCCCGTTGACATAGATTTCCAACTGGAATCCGACGGCCCCCTGTTCCTTGTTTTCGATCCGGCGCGCGACTGCCGCAAGGTGAACCCATTGCCCGTCCGGCGGCGGTTCCCCGCCCATCAGGGCGATCTGCCAGCGTTTGTCCTGACAGAGACTGAAATTGTACCGTCCTCCGGTGATTCCAAAAAGGAAAGACCCGCCTTTATTGGCAAGGAACTGAAATCGTTTCGGGTCCTGCTCTTTGTTGCGGAACCGGCAGACCATCATCAGTGTCCCTCCCGTTTCCGAAAAATTGAATTTGCCGCTCTCCGGAACTTCCAGCCTCGCGCCGGGCGCGTCGAGTTTCAGGAGACCGTCGGAGACGACGGCGCCCTCCTTGAGCCGGGTTTCCGGCACATTGTCCTTGTCGAAGAAATAGTGGAACGCACTATCGTCCGCAATGATCTGGAATACCGCCATGGCAAATAACAAGGCCGTAAAACAAAGCTTCATCGGAAATTTTTTCCTTCCAGCTTAGTTATACCAGTTGGCATGTTTGTAGTTCGCGGATTTTTTGACGGGCACGGCGGAAAGAAATTCACAATGCCCGTCCTCGAAAATCACATTCCCGGTTCCGATCCCGTGGCGGTTGCTCAAGCCGTCTCCATCGTTGATTACCGCAAAGCGGGTTCCTTCAAGAAGACGGATCAGTTCCGACGGCTTTTTGAGTTCCGCTCGTTTCAGCGTGACTTGATCGTCGGCCGTGATTTTGATATGGGTAAAATAATTGACCGCGTAGTCGTATGAATTCGAGAAGTTCATGGAAGGATGATCCAGCAGGATTTTTCCCTCCCGGCGTTCCCGGGTTTCCGCAGGACATTCGAATTGTTTCGGCTGGGTCCGTTGTGCATTATGGAAGCCGGCATCATCAAAGAGTTTGCTTCCAACCAGCTGGGCTCCCCAGAGACGCCCCTTGTTGTTGCCGGAGATCAGTCTTCCGCCGGTGGAGTTTTCGTAGGTCGTCATGCGTTTTTCGATTCCGCGCATGATATCGGCGCATGCCGTGATCTTTGCATCGGGGGCCGCTGCAGAGATCGTTCCCGCCGTAACTGCGGCAAGACAGAGGATTCCGGCTGAAACTACCACGAGTTCCAGCAGAGTGAATGCCGGAAAGCGGTGAAAGCGGGTTTCCGGTTTGGCGGATGTTTTTCTCATGATACGTCCCTTTTCTTCTGATAACGATTCCTGAAAAACGGCGGTTTCTGAAAAAGAATATAAATCCCTGCTTGTATTTTTCAACATATCAATATAGGGTATATCGGACAACAAATAGGAAAATCAGGACATAATGACAAAGTTTCTTTCCAGCACGAACCAGAATTCCGTTCCTGTGGACCCGGACAGCCTGTCGAGCCACATCATCAGCCGTTCCATGCCGTTCCGGATAGGTTCTTTTCTTCTTCAACTCAAGCGGTTTCATACGCGATTCCGCATTTCAGACAGCCTCATGGAACACGAGCATCCTTTCTTCGAGCTGGTGTTTACCGACCGGGGCTACATCCGCTACACGGTGGACGGCAGAACCGTCAACCCCGATTATGACCGGCGGCGGATCTTTCTGGCCCCGCCGGGACTTGCCCATCGCCGGATCGTGCTGACTTCCGACAGCTGTCTGACGTTACTTCAGTTCAGCCTTGTGCCTGAGAACGAAGAAGGTACTGTTTCCCTGGAGCGTTTGAAAAGGGAAATCATGGAAAAATCCTGTTCGCTGCCCATGACTTCGTATTTGAAATCTCTTGCGGACAGCTGGTATGAAATGACCGAACAGCGACCGCCGCTTTGGACGGAACGGACGGAAAACCGGTTGAAGGAATTCCTCCTTGCGATTTTCGCGGAAAACTTTGCCGGACTATTCAGCCGGAATTCTTTGAAAAAGCGTCTTTACATCCATGGCGTCCGGCAGGAACAGATCGTTCAGGCCATTGAAGCCGCGCTTGACACGAATTTGGATATGGCGGGATATTCCAGCCTGATCGGGCTTTCAGGGCGTCACATTTCCCGTTTGCTCAAACAGAGCACCGGGATGTCGATGAACCGCTATGTCCGATCCCGCCGCATCCGGCTTGCGCGGGAAATGCTTGAAACGCAGAATATGAGCGTAAAGGATGTCGCCGCCGCGCTTGGATTTCAAGATGTCAGTTATTTCTGCAAAGTATTCCGGGAATCGATTGGAATTACCCCGGGCAAGCTGGCATCCTTCTCTAAAAAACGGGATCCATAATTTTTACAGAAAATAGGACTGTTGCATGCCGGAAACGTGTATGTGTTCCGCCATTTTTGCTTCTCCACCGAATGGACACGCCGTTCGGTTTTTCCGTTGAACAGCCGGATTCGGTTTCCATTGTAAAAATCAAAGCGCACCGGATATTTGTCCAGGCAGAATATTATGGAGTCATGACAGTTTTTTTCTCCTGTTTTCGCCTGAGCTCGAATTCCTTGTAGAGACTGTAGAGCACCGGCGTAATGAAGAGTGTTATCAGCTCAAAGGTCACTCCGCTGAAAATGGGCAATGCCATGGGAATCATGACGTCGGCCCCTTTCCCGTTCGAGGTCAGGACCGGAAGCAGCGCAAGGACTGTCGTGGCCGTCGTCATCAGACAGGGGCGAATCCGCTTCATGCCGCCTTCCACGATCATGTCCCGGATCTCCTGGATGCTGCCCGGTTTTCTTTTGGCAAACATCTGTTCCAGGTAGGTTATGATCACGACGGCGTCGTCGGTGGCGAGCCCGAAAAGGGCAAGAAATCCAACCCATACGGCGACACTGAGATTGTATTCCCTGAAATGAAAAACTTCCCGCAGGTTGTGCCCGAAAACCGAAAAGTCCAGGAACCAGCCCTGCGCCGCGAGCCACAACCCGATGAAACCGCCGGCCCATACCACTGCGATCTGTATGAATACCAGCATCGTCACTGTCGTATTCCGGAACTGGAAATACAGGATCAGAAAAATCAACAGGAGGCTGAGCGGAAGAATAATGACGAAACGCTCCTGGAAACGCACCTGATTCTCATAGGTTCCCGAGAACTTCATGTGGGCGCCGGGAGGAATCCGGAGTTCGCCGCTTTTCTGTTTCGCCTCCAGGTGTCTGGCAACGGCCTCGACCACATTCACCTCGGCGTATTCCGGGAGTTTGTCAAAGAGAACGTAAGAGACAAGGAAAGTGTCCTCGCTCTTGATTTCCAGCGGCCCGGCGACATACTGGATGGAAGCCAGCTGGGAAAGAGGGATCTGGACTCCGTCCGGCGACGGCACCAGGATTTTCATGAGTTCTTCGGGAGAATCCCGGAGTTCGCGGGCATAGCGTATCCTCACCGGATAGCGCTCCCGTCCCTCGACGGTCGTTGTGGCGCGTATTCCGCCGATGGCGACTTCGATCGTGTTCTGAACGTCGGCGACATTCAATTTGTAGCGGGCTGTTTTCTTACGGTCTATCGTGATTTCCAGATAAGGTTTTCCGATGACGCGGTCCGGCTGAACCGTTTCCGGACTGACTCCGGGAACCTCCTTCAGGATTTCGGAGACTTTCCGGCCCAGAGACTCAATTTCGGCAAGCGATTTTCCGTAAATCTTCACGCCCATGGGCGCTCTCATTCCGGATTGCAGCATGACGATCCGCGCGGCGATCGGCTGGAGTTTCGGCGCGGAAGTGCTTCCGGGCACGCCGGCCGCCTTTGTGATCTCATTCCAGATATCATCGGTCGTTTTGATATGATCCCGCCACAGCCGTTTTCGCTTTCCGTCTTTGGGGTCCGGGACATCATACTCGGGTTTATATACGATGAAGGTTTCGATCATCGACAGAGGGGCCGGATCGAGAGCCGTTTCGGCGCGCCCGACCTTTCCGATCACCGATTCGATTTCCGGAATCGCGCGGATCGCCTCATTCTGCTTCCGTACAATATCCAGGGTTTCGGAAACGCCCGCGTGAGGCATGGTTGTCGGCATGAACAGAAACGACCCTTCGTCGAGAGGCGGCATGAACTCGCGTCCCAGTCCCGGAAACGCATGATGAAGTCCGGACCATACAGCCGTTTTACGGATGGACGCTTCCGGAATTCCGATCCTGGAAAGCGAGGAGGGAATCCAGGAGAAACAGGCGTCGAAACCGAGCCAGATCGTTCCCCCCAGAAGCGTCATCAGGACCGGGGCCATCAGGAAACGGAACTTGTATTTCAGGAAACAACGCAGCAGACCGGGATACCAGTGGATGAAAAACATCCGGATCAATGTCCAGGTTGTGCATACGGCATACACGAAGATCAGATTTTTGGCAAGGTTGGTGCCGAGTCCGAGAGGCATCCAGTGCATTGTCAGGAGGGTCAGGACGAAAAAGCCGGCAATCCAGCAGATCGCGTCGGAGAACCGCTGGCGGGCTGAGTCGGGAAAGGCAAAGGAAACCAGCATCACGGCTCCGCACAGGATCAGCAGGAACCCCGGCAGGAAATGCCAAATGACCGTGACGGCGGCGCCTGTCGCAATGAGCAGGAGATAGGAGGCGGCTTTCAGCTTCCGGTCGATGTTCCATTCCCTGAAAAGAATATAGGCGAAAGCCGGAAGAACCGTCAGCGCCACGAAAATGGCCGCGAACAACGCAAAGGTTTTCGTATATGCCAGCGGCTGAAAAAGCTTTCCTTCGGCGCCCGTCAGGGCAAACACCGGAAGGAACGAGACGATGGTTGTGGCGACCGCCGTCATGACGGCCCCTCCGACCTCTGAAGAAGCCCGGTAGATGACATCCGCCGTTTTCTCCGAGGGGTTCGCCGTTTTGAAATGGCGTACGATGTTTTCAGACAGGATGACCCCCATGTCGTCCATGGCGCCGATGGCGATCGCGATGCCTCCGAGGCTCATCAGGTTCGAATCGATCTTGAAAAAAGCCATCATCAGGAAGGTCCCGAGCACCGCGAGCGGAACCGTGAAGCAGATCATCAGATTGGAACGGAAGTGGGACAGAAGAATGAAGATCACAAAGCAGGTGATGAGGATCTCTTCGACCAGGGCATCCTTGAGCGTGCCGAGCGTTTCATGAATCAGGCCGGTCCGGTCATAGAACGGAACGATCCGCATTTGGGACACTTCGCCTCCGGGAAGGATTTTCTGCGGCAGCCCCGACTGGATTTCCTTCAATTTTTCTTTGATCCGCCGGATGACAAGCATCGGGTTCTCTCCATAGCGGACCGCCACGACGCCTCCGACCGACTCTCCGCCCTCTTTTTCGAGAAGTCCTCTCCGCAGCGCGGGCCCGAGATGCACCTTGGCAACGTTCCGCACGTAGATGGGGACGTTGTCCGTCGTTTTGATGAGGATGTCTTCTATGTCCGAGACCGACTTGATGAAGCCTTTTCCGCGGATGACGTATTCCACTCCGTTGTGCTCGATCGTTTCCGCTCCGACGTCGATGTTTCCTTTTTTCACGGCTTCAAACAGATCGCTCAGCAATACCCCGTGCGCGCGCATCGCTGCCGGATCGACGTCGATCTGGTATTCCTTGACGTATCCCCCGATTGCCGCGACTTCGCTGACTCCTTCCACGGACTGAAGAGCGTAGCGGACATACCAGTCCTGGACGGAACGGAGCTCCTGGAGGTCAAACCCTTCCCCTTCGAGGGTGTACCAGAACACTTGGCCCAGGGCGGTCGCATCGGGTCCCAGCGCGGGAATCACCCCTTCCGGAAGCCGCTGCTGCGCGATGTTCAGCCGTTCGAGAACACGCGAGCGGGACCAGTAGAAATCGACATTGTCCTTGAAAATGACATACACCGTCGAAAAGCCGAACATGGAATAGCTCCGGACGTTTTTCACGCCCGGTATTCCCTGCAGCGCGACCGTCAGCGGATAGGTGACCTGATCTTCGACGTCCTGGGGCGAACGTCCCGGCCATTCCGAGAAAACGATCTGCTGGTTGTCTCCGATGTCGGGCATGGCGTCCACCGGGATCGGGTCGGTGGGCATCCATTTGATTCCAAGGTCGAACGGCATGTAATAGATGCCCCCGAAAACGATGGAAAGGACGACAAGAAAAACGATCAGTTTATTTGTCAGGAAGAATTTCAGATATCGATTCAGAAGAGTGGGAGGCGGCTCGACATTCATGGTGCTTTATCCTTCGGGGGCTGCGGGTTCATGGAATTCCTGTTTTCAGTGTATGTGCGGTTGTTTTCCGGCCGCGATGGTTTCCTGGAGTTCGCCGCATTCGGGCATGACCGGGCCGAAATACGGATTCTCGGTCTTGGTGCCGGCCTGAAGCCAGATCGATCCCCGGTCGTCAAACGCCATCGGGCAGGAAAACCGGTAGACCGTTCGTTTCACATTCCCGCGGTTTCCGGAGAGCTCCTCGTTGAGCCGGAGGGAAATCAGCCCGAAGTTCTCGCGGGCGGACTTCAGGTCTTTCGCATGGGAGAGCTTTGTCGAATAACGCCGGTCCAGAGCGGAAGCGTTTTTCAGCGCATCCTTGAGATTGTCCCGGAAAAGCGCTTTTCCGGTTTCAAAGTATGAATCCAGCAACCCGTCCGGCAGGGGAGAAGAGGCGGAAGGCTGCTTTTTTTCATCCGGTTTCCGGTGTTCCGCCGTCTCCGCCCTGTTGTTTTCCGAATCCGTGTTGATCATGGAGCGTTTGCCGAGGATTTGAGCGGCGCTGTCGATCTTGAAGTTTCCTCTGACGACCACGTTTTCTCCCTCGCGGAGTCCGCTCTCGACGATGGAATAATCCCGGTTGGAATACCCCAGTTTCACCTCTCTTCCTTCATACACGCCTTGTTTCCCGGGGACGGCGACATATACGATCGCCCGTTTGCCGGTGAGCAGCGGCGCGGTGGACGGGATGGTCAGGGGAGGCGGGTTCTTTTCCGGATTGTCCTCCGCGAACCCAAGGGATTCCGCGGACACCAGCGGCATTTCGCAGATGTCGCAAATCCCCGGCTTGTCTTTGATGATTTCCGGGTGCATCGGGCTGATCCATTTACCGGCAAGGGACGGCGTGATGATTTTTCCGTTTTCCGCCACTCTCGCGCGGACTGCGGCGGTGACGAACATCCCCGGCTTGAGGATGCCGTCACGGTTCGCCGTGTTCAGCCTCACTTTGACGGTTCGCGTCATTTCGTTCACAAACGGCTGGATGAAAGCGATCCTGCCTTTGAAGGTCTTCCCCGGATAAGCCTCCATGGAAAATTCAACATCCTGTCCGTACTTCAGGAAGGGGAGATCCGCCTCGTATGCTTCCAGGTTGACCCATACCTGCTTCAAGTCGGCAATCCGGAAAAGATTTTTCCCCGTTTCAAAATACTCGCCGGTGTTCACCATTTTTTCCACCACGATTCCGGTGATCGGCGCCGTGATCGTGAGCCAGTCCGAGACTTTTTTCCGGTCGATGATTTCTTTGACCTGCGCCTCGCTGAATCCCCAGAAACGGTATTTTTCCAGGACCGACTTCATTGTCTTTTCCGCAAAGTCGTTGTCGTCCTTTGTTTTCTTCAACAGCTGGAGCGCGGTGATCAGCTCCTGCTGGGCAAGGAGGAGTTCAGGACTGTACACCTCGGCCATGTGATCCCCTTTTTTCACGGCAATTCCGGTGTAGTTGACGAAGAGCCGGTCGATCCGGCCCGGAATCCGGGCGGTGATGAAGGCCATGGTTTCCTCATTGTAATCGATTTTTCCCTGCATCCTGACTTCGCGGTCAAGGTACCTTCTCGCCGCCGGGGCCGTCTCCACTTCAATCAATTTTTCGGCTTCGCGGGTGAATTTGACTTCAGAGGGGGAACTTGCGGCGCCGGAATGATCTTTTACCGGAATCAGGTTCATTCCGCAAAGAGGACATCTTCCGGGTTTATGCTGGCGTATCTGCGGATGCATCGAGCAAGTCCAAGTCTCTGCCGCCGTTTCCCGGTCCGTCTTTTTCTCCTCTCTTTTCTCTTCCGTTTTCTCTTTCCCGGTAAATATTCCAAGAATGAATGCCGCAAAAACGGCGAGCAAAAGGACAATCAGTTTCATTTTTTTCATGTTCGTTTCCCTGTAGTAAAAGCAGTTTATATTTTGGGTTTCTTTTCCGGCGGTGCGGCATTCACGGGCAAGGGCGCTCCCTGCGGCCGGACCCCGATGAGCAGCGACAATTCCGCCAGAGCCAGTTCACACCGGGTGCGGGCTTCCGCTTCCGCCAACTTGAATTCAAGCAAAGTCCTTTCCGCTTCCAGAAGATTGATGAATTCGATTTTTCCGGCGGAATAGCCGGCGTGCGCAATGTTCAGGGACATTTCCGCTTTTGCGATCAATTTTTCGGAGAGGAGTTTCAGGTTGCGCCGGGATTCACGATAAGTGAAGGATTTGTCGGCTATTTCCAGCGCTAGTTGAATCTGTTCCAGGGACAGCCTTGCGGAAGCGGCGTCCTTGCGCGCTTGCGCCGAAACGATTTCCGCCGTGATCTTGTCCACCCAGACCGGAAGCGTCATTTCCAGTTTGGGCCTTACCATGACCGGAGTGGTTCTCACATCGCCTTCCACGCCGAAAGTGAAATCCGGGAACCAGCTCAGCCGGGCAAGACGGATACCGTATTCGGCGGCCCGGAGTTCGGCTTCCATGGATTTGAGCTGCGGATTATGCGTCATGGCTGTTTCCAGAAGCTGCTCCGGACTCATATCCAGACGGACCGGTTCAAACCGCGCCGGGATCGGCGGATCCGGTTGCCCGGCGGGGATGCCCAGCGCCGTTTTCAGCTTTGCGGCCAGCGGTTTGCGGGAATCTTCCAGGTTCGCAATCTCTGTTTCCAGACGGGCCTGTTCGATCTGCGCCCGGATGACGTCCTGCAAGGTGGCCTTGCCCGCTCCGTTCAGCAGCCGGGCGATTTCCTCCAGCTCGTTCATGAGGTTCAACATTTCACGGTTGATCCGGATGCGGTTCTCAAGGAAATGAAGCTGATAGTACGCACTTTTGACATCGAATGCCGTCTCCAGCACGGCACGCGCAAAAGAGTAATACCGCGCCCGGCTTTCCGCGGAAGCGACATCGGCCCGGGAACTGAGCTTTGTCGGCCAAGGAACGTCCAGCATGAGCCCCGGCATGATGGAATTGATCATATTGGTGATGTCCATCTGAAATGAAAACCGGGGATCCGCAAGAGAACGTTCCAGGGTGATCTTCTCAACGGAAGCGGCGTATTCGTAATAGGCGGCCTCGACCCGGGGCTGATTCAGCATGGCATACGTCAGGAATGCACCCAGTGTCGAATCGCGGTCAAGAGACGGCAGGGAGATTTTGCGGCCGTCAGGACGGTATTCCCTGGACAAGACTTCCAGATTTTTTCGTTCCTGCTGTTCATTTTTCGTCTGGATTCCCTGGCACCCGGCCAAAAAAACGGAAACCAGAAATAACACCATCAAACCGGAATATCGCCGGGAACCCATTTTCAACATGATTTTTCCTCCAGAACTCGTGCGCTCAAAAATGATTTTTCCCCTTCCGCTCTCCTTTGCATGGCTTTGAAATATTGCTGCAACCCTGTGCAGCCATAGTGGTTTTATTGCTGTTTTTTGAATTTTCCCCCTTTGCTTTCGGCGGACGATGTGTTCCGAGGCGCCTTGTCCAGCACAATTCCCTTTTGCTTCCAGTTTTTTATGTATTTCAGGCTCTTTTGACACAGAAGTCATTCCGTTTTTGAATTAATACAACTGAAAAAGTTATATTTAAATAGAAGCCGAAATAACATTCATAAATCCTTATTTTTTGTTACTATAATCAAAAATCACGACTTTTCAAGTATATAATTTTAAAAATTATTTTTTTTATGTTTCTTTTATATGTGGATATAGCTCAAAATGAGGATACGGAAAAGCTCCGGTTTAAAAATATCGCTCCGGCACAGCGGCAGCCACGATCTTCCTGTAATTCGGGAGGTTTCTTGAGTATAGTTGTAACCCTCCGGCTTCAGCCGGAGGACTGGAAAGGTTTGACTTTTGCAGTCCTATAGAGTAAGGGTAATCTCCGATGTGGACCGCTCAAAGTTCATAAAGGAGACTACCCTTGAAGAACTATGGTACA
>MWCA01000022.1 GCA_002069785.1 Lentisphaerae bacterium ADurb.Bin242
TTCTACATCGACGGCATCCTGAAAGGCGAGATGCTCATCGTCCAGCGGCCCGAGGTGACCGATCCGCCGGGACGCAGACACTTTTCCCTGAAAATGGAAAACGCGTCCGAGCAGGACGGAACGAACCCCGACGCCGTCGATGAGATCAAGCTCTTCGAGAAGGAACTCACCCTTTCGGAGATCCGGAGCGAGTGCGCCCTGATCGGCCTCCAGTTCCTCAACGACAATCTGACCGGAAGCGAGGGCGGCGGCGTCCAGAAGATCGGACGCGACGGGCGCAAGCGCCTCGGCAAGCCGGACGATCTTTCGGACGTTCCGCTGACCTGCCGCCTCAAGGCGTTCCCGATCGACAGCCGGACCGTCGCCGTGGGCGGAGTGTTCCGCGACTTTTTTCTCGACCGATTGAGGATGGAATACCCGAATCTCGACGCCACCGAGTTCAACTGCCGCAACGGCTTCATCGAGGAGTATCTGCGGCGCTTTCACTACATGTACGGCATGTGGGAACTCTACGGCGACTACCAGCCCCGGATCGTCAGTGCGATGGACGACGCGGCGAAGTGGTCGTGCGACGGAAATCCGGTCGAACTTCTCGGCCGCTGGCAGAATTCGACCGGAACCATGCGGTTCGACGACTTCCTCGACGGCGCGGACTACGTGGAGCTGGACTGCGCCGACATCGTCCACTTCGGCTATCTGCGGCTCTCCGACCCCATGGCAGAAGGAAGCGTCCACACGGTTGCCTGGAACGGGAACACGCTCGAGTTCACCTATAGCCGTGACCGTTACGTCTCCAGCATCAAGGTGAACCAGGAGGGCTATCTTCCCGACGCCGGACGCAAGTATGCGTATTTCGGTCTGTGGCTCGGAACGGGCGGCGCGTACCGGCATTCGCTTTCCGACCTGACGTTCCACGTGCTTCCGGCGGGCCGGTGTTCACCGGAACCATGACGAAACGCGGGACCGCCTCGACGCACACGAAAAACGATGTGACCTATCTCCTGACCGGCGAGGAAACGTATGTCTGCGACTTCTCGGCACTGCAGACCGAGGGGGAATACCAGATCCACATTCCCGGCGTCGGCTACAGTCACAAATTCAGGATCGGCCAGGCCGCGCTCGGCAAGGCGTTCTGGACGCACTGCCGGGGGCTGTTCCATCACCGCTCCGGCTGTTCCGGCGTGGTGAAGCCTTACACAAACTGGGAGTATCCGAAACCGGCGCACGCATGGACATGGGAGTCGAACTTCATCTGCGACGACGGCACCTACGACCTCTGCGTCACTCCGGACGGGACAACCTATCCCACGCTTTTTTCGAACAAGCATTTTTCGATGATCCCGAACAACGCCACCGGGCATCTGTTCCGCGACCTCCGGGGCGGCTGGTATGATGCGGCGGACTTCGACCGCAGGCCGTATCACTTCGGCTGCGTCCGCGACCTCGTCGAGGTGTATCTGCGCTTTCCCCAAAACTTCACGGACAGCCAGCTCGACCTTCCCGAAAGCGGCGATGGAATTCCGGACATTCTCTCCGAGGCCGAATGGGGGCTGGACGTCTGGCGGCGCGGCCAGCACGGGGATGGCGGCATCGCCGCGTGGATCGAGGCGGACGGCCACGAATCCGACTGGCCGTGGCTCTCGGAGAAGAAGTATTACATCGGACTCGCCAACCGGAAGGACTCCCTCGAATACGCCCAGTGCGCCGCGAAGTTCGCCCGCGCCCTGCGGATCGCCGGAACTCCGGCGGCGCTGGCGAAAGCCGACGTCTATACGGAGTCCGCGATCCGGGCGTTCAACTTCGGAATCGATCCAGGGAACGCCGCGACGCTGGAGTTTACCCAGAAGAACAGCGCCAACGCCGGGTTCGACTTCTCCTACGCCGAACCGGACGGTCCGGCCAAATGCCTGATCGCCCCCGCCGCGGCGGCGCTGTTCGCACTGACCGGAGAGCCGAGATTCGCCAGGGAGATCACGTCGGAGAATTTCGAGGCGCACTATGCGTGGATTCGGGACGATGCCAACGACTTCGCCCAGAACTGCGCCACGGAATTCCTGTTCGATCTCGACGCGAATTTTCCGGAATACGCAACGAGGATGAAGTCATTCATTCTCGGCAAGGCCGATCTCTGGCGCTCGTATCAGGAGCTGCAGCCTTGCTTCGAGATGACGTGGCCGCCGGACCATGCGTTTTACACCTACGTTTCGTGGGGCGTCGGCCATCCCGAACGGCGGGGCAAGGCCTACATCTACGCGTGGCTCCTGACCGGGGACGCGAAATACCGCGACTCGGCGCTCCTCGCGATGGACAACGTTGCCGGATGCAACGTCATGGGCCGATGCATCACCACCGGCCTCGGCAAGGTCTCCCCGGTGCACCATCTCGACAGCTGGCTGCCGCGCGCCGAACACGAGTTGAAGGTCTACGAACCCGTGCCGGGGATCACGCCCTATACGTTTATCGGCGACCTTACCGGCAAGGCGACTCCCTACGGATTCTGCCTCTACAAGAGCGCCCGGACCGACATGAACTTCGCCGAGCTGACAAAAAACATCCTCCCCGGCGGACTCACGTCCTCCGTTCCGAACACCCGGGCGAATGTGGCGGTGTGGCTCCAGCAGCACTGGCCGCTCTGGCGTCACGTGTTCGAAATGGAAGGCCAGATCGTCGCCCAGAGCGAGTTCACCGTCTCGGAGACCGTCAGCGGAAAGGCGTTCATGGCCGGATGCCTGATGGGAGTCGGATTCACGCCCGATCCCGCGTGGAATGAGAAAACGCCGTCAAGTGACAAATACGCCGTCGAAGGGCTGGTGTATCTGCCGTAACCCGAACCGAAGGAGGTTTATGAACCGTCTCAAGGAAATCAAGGAGCTGAAGCGCCGCGCCGAGGAGTTTCAGCTGGAGAACCGCGAAATCATCGGCAAATACACGATGTGCGAACTGGCTTCGATCTACAACGGCATCGGTCCGGACTCGTTCCCCGAATGGCTGCGCGACGTCATCAGTTCGCTCCATCCGAGCCTCGCGGTCGTCGCGTTCATCCACGACATCGAGTGGCACGAGAGCGACGGCTCGAAGGAGAAGTTCGCCGAATCGAACGCCCGGTTCAAGACCAATGGCTATAAGGCCGCCAAGGCCGGATACGGCTGGTACAATCCGCTGCGCTACATCGTCATGAATCAGGCGCGCCGTTTCGGGAATCTCTGTCAGCTCTTCGGATGGTCGGCATGGTGTTCGCCGTGCCAGTGCGCCGTGTGCCGGAAAAAATGCAAATCGGAAGGAAAATGAAGTTATGAAGAATCTGTTTCTTGCCGGGGTAGCTGTCTTTGCCGCCGTCATTCTCGCCGGCTGCGGCCACAACGTTATCCAGTATGGCGACGGGGTCGGCTTCGACGCCAGCCTCAATCCCGAAAACTACACCGTGGGTTTCAACCTCCGATACGGCAAAATCCTGTCGGCGGTCACCCGCGACAACGTCGAAATCGAGGTGACCGGCAAGACCGACGCCAACGGCGACGCCGGCCCGGAGAAATCCGGCTCAACCGCCGTGACGACCGACGGCACGCTCAAGGTGAAGATCGGCCGCCAGATCAACGGAGCCGCCGCCGACCTCATCAAGGCCGGGGCAGATCCCGACAAAGTGGTCGAAGCCCTGACGAAAGCCGATGCGCCCAGCCAGACCGAAACAAAATGACCCCATGCCCGAAGGCGGAGCGGAATGCCCCGTCTCCGGGCTTTTTTGTTTTGACATATCTTCGATATATATCGCAAGTCATTCTGGATTAACGCATAACATGCGCTTAATTAAGCAACGTAGACTGATGCATGAGGCAACCTGAACAGCACCAAGGAGAAGCGAAAATGAGAAAAGCCACGAAGAGCATCGTACCGGAAGAGTTCTGGGCAACCGAAAGCGGAGCGCCGCTGGCCGATGCCCTGCACGGAGACGGGCAGGAAGCGCTGGACATGCTCAACAGCGTCGAGCAGGCGCTCAGCGAGGCAATCGCCAAAACGCAAGACCAGCTGATCAGCGCCGAGCTGAAAAAAGCGCGGGAGAAGGTCATGGTGAGCATGAACGCCTACCGGAAAGCAGTCGACATCCTGTGCGACAAGGGGTTCTGACAACCGAAACCAGCCGGGGGTGCGAGCCTCCGGCGCAACTCATGGAGATCGAAATGAAACTCGGAACCGGAACCGAAACCGCAAACGTAATGAACTGGCTGATGGCAAACCCTGAATACCACAAACCGGCCATCGGTGAAGACGTGACCGAATGCATGTGGACGGATCGCCATGCGTGGCGTGTGACCGCCGTCACGCCGGACGACAAAGGTGCGACGCTGAGCCGTTATGCGCCGAAATACGTCGGTAAGGCCTACGGCGACGAATCATACGAATACGAGGATGCGTACGGCAATCCGTTGTTGGATGAAAAACAAACGGTTCAAATCCGGTTCCGCTACAAGGCGTGGCGTACCGACAACGGCAAGGGCCGCAAAATTGAACTCGCGTGGGGACTCCGCGAAGAATACCGCGATCCATCCTTCTGAAACAGAAATCAACCAGCCGGAGGTCGCAAGTCCCCGGTGCAACCATGGAGACCATATCATGACCGATCCCTTCTTCACCAAGAAAAACTGCGACCGCTGCGGCAAGCCGTTCGACGGCGCACGGACGATGTCCCGTTTCAACACCGACTGCATCTGCATGCGGTGCGCCGAAGATGAGCGCAATCATCCCGACTACCGCAAAGCGACGGACGCAGAGCTGAACGCCGTGCGGCACGGCGACCGGAACTTCCCCGGAGTCGGCTGGCCGGGCAAAAATGGGAAGGTAAAATGAGTCAAATCAGAGTTTGCAAGCGGTGTCGCAAAGCCGTCACTGTCACTCGGACACCGGATTATTCCTATGCATGTCCGGAGCATGACGAGGATTTATATGAATTTGAAACAGAGTTTGCGGACACAGCAAGCCTGCCAACGCCCTACACTAACGTCACCGTTCAGCTCGTAAATACCGATGGGAATGCGTTCGCTCTCCTCGGAAAAGTCCGACAGGCCATGAGACGGGCAAAATACGATACCGCGTTCATTGAAGGATTTTCCCAAGAAGCCATGGCCGGATCGTAGACGATTTGCTGGCTTGCATCATGCGGTATGTAAACGTTGAATAATCGGTAAATCTTGCGAAAATGACTTGACGGCGATGGGCTTCCACGCTGTCATTTTCTTTTATCGATATATCTCGCGCATTATTTGGATAACTCATTGGCTATTAAGAAATAGAACGCTTAATTAACAACAGCGCGACAGAATAGGAACTAACCTATAAAACCAAACGATTTAACTGAAAGATAGGAGCAAAAAATCATGGGAACACCCTGCGCGATTGGAATGAAAATGGCGGACGGCTCGGTCAGAGCCAGCCGGTGCAATTATGATGGCTACGTTGCCGGTGCTGGCGCAATCCTCGCTGGCTGGTACGCGGATGCCACCAAGGTCGAAGCCATACTTACCCTCGGCGAACTCTCGGAAATCCGCGAAGAGCTGGCCGACTGCGTTGCATATCATCGCGACCGGCACGAGCCCATGCGTTCAGCTGTGCTGTTTGACAGCGTTGAGGACTACCAGAGCACTGGCAAGGGTGAGATGTCCGCTGACTACCTGTACCTCTACGAAGATGGCAAGTGGCAGGTATTCGGGCTATATCACGAGCTGGATTGGGTGAGTGTTGAGGTAAAAACGAGCAGGTATAAATCAATAGAAAGGGCATTATAGGCTTGAAAAAAACGTAATTCGTGCTATTGTACATAGATGTGATTATAATACGAAGGTACCCCCGTGATGGATGAGAAAAAAAATGTAATATCAACTTTCTCTGGTGCTATGGGCTTGGATAATGGCTTAGAGCGTGCTGGATTAAGCGTTAAATTGTGTGTCGAAATTGAGCATGCAATGGCCGAAACTATTCGGCTGAACAAGCCTCTTCTTCCTCTCATTGAAGATGATATACGTAATTATTCAGGAAATGACTTACGCAGCAAGGCCGGAATATCACCTGAAGATGAGGTATTCTTAATGTGTGGGGGGCCTCCATGTCAAGCTTTTAGTACGGCAGGCAAACGTAAGGGGTTTGACGATGTTCGAGGTAATGTATTTTTGAAATACATTGAATTAATAGGAGAGGTGCGCCCCAAATATTTTCTTATTGAAAACGTTCGTGGCCTGTTGTCTGCATCCTATAGAGCACCAGAAGGATCTGCAAATAAAAAAAGCGGATATGCGCTTCCAACCCCAAAGGAAGAAAAGGGGACAGCGTTGCTTTACGCTCTCCAGCGAATACACGAAATAGGCTACAGCGCCACCTTTACTTTGTATGATGCGGCAAATTACGGAGTTCCACAAAAGAGAGAGCGCGTAATAATCCTAGGTAGCTGTGAAGGGTATCAAATCCCCCTTATTCCTCCCACGCATTCGGAAAATGGTATTAACGGATTAAAGCCCTGGGTAACACTCCGAGAGGCAATTGCTGGCCTAACCGAATGTCATGCGGCAAAGATTCCAGAGAAAAGGCTTAAGTTTTTCCACCTACTCAAGGCGGGACAGTATTGGAAGGATTTACCACCCGAATTACAAGAGGAAGCTATGGGAAATTCACTTCATCTTGGTGGTGGGAAAACTGGGTTTTATCGGCGATTGGCATGGGATTTGCCATCCCCTACGCTCGTAACATGTCCTACTATGCCTGCCACAGATTTGGCTCATCCGACAGAAGACCGGGCATTGTCTATTGAGGAATATGCCAGAATCCAAATGTTCCCTGACGAATGGAAATTCGCAGGGAAGATGACCGATATTTATAAACAAATAGGAAATGCTGTTCCTACCGGTTTAGGTTACGCTGCGGCAAAACATTTGCTGTGGTTTGATTCTTTATCAGACACAGAAAAAAAAAGGGTTCAAATAATTAATCCCAATGTCATTTACTCAAGATATAAAAACACGAATCACGAATACTTCAAGGCTCTTGCAAAAAAGAAAGATACGCCCAGTCAACTTGACTTCAGTTTTTGAAGTCAAGCCACGGGTTGACTTCCTCTATTGCTAATGCTTCGGGATTTTTTCTTAATGTCGTTTTAACAAATCTCCTGAATCCTTCTTCGTCAAGACCAGTGACAGTCTGCCCAATAGTTTCGGAGAGTTTTTCCCATTTGCAACGTCCGTTTTTTGCATTGATTCGGAACCACTTTTTTATAGCTTTTCCATCGCGAATCTTGCTACTGGAACTGTTTTCGCTGTTGCTTCGATTTTTTATTTGAAGGAGGGAACCATCTGCATTGCAAAAATCCACACTTTTTATTGTTTCTCCCCAAGCCATCGCCCAGCCTAAAGGAGACAGCTTTTGGAAAAGGAATTCTTCAAGCAAAAGGCCTAAAATATTCTCTGCAGACATTCCAAGACGATGGGCATATACAACACTATTTGCTTGTTCTGTCGATAACTTTGGCAGTCGCATTTTGATTATAGTATCAATCATATCATCGGGTACAGTTCCCGGCATTTTTGATTGCCTCTTTGAAATACGTTCTTCGTATCCATGGAGAAATTTTCTAACCCATTGTTCAATGCATTGATCGGCAGACAGTATGTTCTTCTTCTTTCGCCCGTTGATATTCGGCGCAAGTTCCGGGTTATCGCAACAAATATTGCACACATGTTCGATATGTAGGCAGCCTGGAACTTTCAATTCCGTTGCATAGCGAATTGCTTTCGCACAAACGTTATCTCGTCCCAATTTAGCAATTGCATTATTCATATGAGAGTCTCCCAAAAGAAGCGTTAAAACAATTTGGTTTCTTCAAGTTCAGATTTGAAAGAAAGCCATGGATTGGCTCCCTCTATTGCTAATGCTTTGGGATTTTTGGCCAATGTCACCTGAATAAATTCTTGGAAATTCTCTTCGTCAAGACCAGTGACAGTCTGCCCAATAGTTTCGGAGAGTTTTTCCCATTCGCAACGTCCGTTTGTTGCGTTAACTCGAAACCACTTTTCAATTGGTTTTCCATCGCGAATCTTGCTACTGGAACTGTTTTCGCTGTTGCTTCGATTTTTTATTTGAAGGAGGGAACCATCTGCATTGCAAAAATCCACACTTTTTATTGTTTCTCCCCAAGCCATCGCCCAGCCTAAAGGAGACAGCTTTTGGAAAAGGAATTCTTCAAGCAAAAGGCCTAAAATATTCTCTGCAGACATTCCAAGACGATGGGCATATACAACACTATTTGCTTGTTCTGTCGATAACTTTGGCAACACAGCCTTAATAATGATACTAACTGCATGATCTGGTACGGTTCCCGGCATTTTCGATTGTCTCAGCGAAATACGTTCCTTGTATCCATGGAGGAATTTTCTTACCCACTGCTCAATGCATTGATCGGCGGACAGTATATTCTTTTTCTTATTTCCATTGATACTGGGCGCAAGCTCCGGATTACTGCAACATACATTGCACACATGTTCGATATGTAGGCAGCCTGGAACTTTCAATTCCGTTGCATAGCGAATTGCTTTCGCACAAACTTTATCTCGTCCCAATTCAGCAACTGCATTATTCATATGAGAGTCTCCTATTGTCCTAAAAAATCCTATTGAAAACGATAGACATTTAAAAAAACCCTCTTGAATATATCACATCTCTTTTATAATTTCAATGTTGCAATTGAAAATAAATATGCTCGGCCATATATTACCAATAGTAAAGTTAAAGGATTGTCAAGGTGATTTGTGAATTAACAAACATGTGTATGATAACCGACTCTACTGGGCGGGTGTTGGTACAGGATCGTTTGCCAACACCGACTAATGCGTGGAGTGGATTGACCTTTCCTGGTGGACATGTCGAACCAGGTGAAAGTATTATCGCGTCGGTAACGCGAGAAGTTCTTGAAGAAACTGGACTAACGATATCAGATATTCAAAACTGTGGTTATGTTCAATGGTACAACCCGAAGGACAGATCCAAGTACATTGTTTTTCTCTTTCACTCCTCCGCGTTTACGGGTGAATTGAAGTCATCCACGGAGGGGCACATGGAGTGGATGACACTCAGCGAAATGGAATCGGGAAAGTTGGCTCCAAACATGGAAAAGTATGCCTATACCCATCGATCAGAGATTGAGCAGAAGGGACGCGAGGCATTTGCTACCGTGCAGGAGAAAATCGCTCCAGCGAAGCAATCTGCGGTTAGCCCCAGTATATTACTGTAACATGTAAATTTGCAAGTTGAGCACACCCCCAATCGCAGAAAGGAATAGAAGATATGCCGAAAAGCGAGTTGATATCTTCCGTGGAGAAGATATCGGAACGGATCGCCCGGAAGGTTTTGAAGGACTGCAAGTTCTTCGGAACGATGGGAACATGGATCAAGACGCTGCAGGACGAGAACCGGACGCTGAAACGCCGTGTCGAAGAACTTGAAATCCGGGTGAAGAAACTGAACGACTACGGGCCTACGCCTGTCGCTGGAACGAGAAAGCATGCCGCGCCGGGAGATGCGCAACAGCCTCTCGATGGTACAATGAAAGCGCCGCCGCGGCTCACCAAGGCGCAGATGAGGAAAATCAGGACGGACCGGGGACTCAGTCAAGTCCAGTTCGCACAGTTGCTGGGAGTCTCGTATTTCCGCTACAACAAATGGGAACTTGGCAAAACCGCCGTTCCGCCGGATACGGAACGGATGATCCGGGAGATCCGGGAGATGAAGGCGTCGGATCTCCGCACCTGCATGCAGAATGCCGGAATATTTCAACCGAACGGAAAAACAGCGCCATCCGCGGCAAAGACGGGCAGCGGAGACGTGCCGGAACATCCGGTTCGGAATGAAACCCCAAAAGACGGCGTGCCGGGAAAAACGGCGGAGAAACCTCCGGAGACGGCTTCTCGGACATCACGGAGTAAAGAGACCGGTTCAAAAGCGGCGATATCTCCCGAAGAGGTGAAATCCATCCGCTCCGCGCTCGGCATGACCCAATATGAAATCGCGGCAAAACTGAAGATAAAGGAAACCCGGTATAAAAACTGGGAACAGGGTAGAGTGAATACTCCGGCCGCATTCATCAAAAAAATCAGGGCGCTGCTTCCAGCTGCGGAGCCGCGCAAGACGGCTGAAATTCCGGCTTCGAATACGGCGGTGTCCCGGACGGCGGCGAAGTCCGCCGCCATCCAGCCCAAAGAACTGCAGGCGCTCCGCGAGGAACTCGGGCTCACCCGGCGCGAGATGGCCAATGCGCTCAACATCAAAAAGAACCGGTATTGCAACTGGGAATACGGCATCGCCCATGCCGCGCCGCAATTTGTCCGGAAAATGCGCCAGATGCTGGAGGCGAAGAAAAAAGACGCTCCATTACCAGTCCGGGAAAAAAAGCAAGCGGACGTCGATCGGCAGGCGGAGACGCCGCAATTTGATTTTTCGGATATCCTGAACCCGGACAAGGTTCCATCCGAACTGCCTCCGATCCGGTTGAAGGAAATCCGGGCGTTCCTGAAACTCACCCAGCGGCAGATCGCCGCCCGGCTGGACATCAAGGAAACCCGTTACACCAACTGGGAATGCGGATACGGAAAAGCGTCGCCGGATTATGTCCGCCGGGTGCTTGCCCTGCTGTCAGAGAATTTGCGGAAAGATGCAGAACTCCGCGATGGAAAGTCCGGCAGCCCTTCGACCGGAGTTGCGGCGGAAGCGGACGTCGTCCTGTCCGCAAGAGAAAACCGCAGAATCCGCGCGGAACTCGGAATGAGCCAGAGACAAGTAGCCGAGGCGCTCGGGATAAAGGAATCACGCTATAAGAACTGGGAATACGGAACGACGAAAACGCCGGCCGAATTCTCAAAGATGATCCTGGCGCTGCACACGCTGGAGCAGACAAAGGCTGTCCTCCAGCAAAGCGAGGTTGAGAAATGAATGAAGAACAGTCCTTTTATATGCATCTCCCGCTGACTCAGCGGGAAAAACTCAGGGAGAAGCAAAGCCGGAAAACATACCGGGATTTCGTGGAAGACCTGACCGCGCTCGACGCCAATGCCCAGATGGACGCCGAATCCGATTATCTCATACAGGAGAACCGCCTCCTGTATGAACGGCTGACTTCAAACGACACCGAGCTTCTGGACATTACGCCGGACAATTACCGTATTCTGGGGGAACTGGCGAAGCTGCTTGCCGACGCCTTCCATGACGATGTGACGGTCATGAAATACGAAGACCTGATGCGCGGATATGAATATTTCAAGAACAATCCTCCGGTTCAGAAATCCAATCAGATCCCCCTTGAGGCGGAACAGCTGATTGTCGACATGGCGCTGAAGCACCTGACCTGGGGCGCGCCGCATATTCTGCATGCGATGCGCAATATCGGATACCTTGAACTGAAAGAGCACCATGTCCGGAAAGCTTTGGACCGCAACCATATTCCTATTGCGCGTACACGGATAAAAAAAGGCATCTCATGGCGGAATTTCGCCGAAGTGCTGAAACGTTCTTCCAACGAGGGCGTGATCGTCAAATGAGTCCCGATCCGAGAAGGCGCAGGCTGAAAAGCCCCTACGAAAAATGGCACCGGATGCTGCGGGAATTCGCCGGCAACGTGGAGCTCGATCCCGTCCTTGCCGTACGGAATGAATTCCTCCGGCTGGAAAACATGCTTCTCTGGGGAATGTATTATGAGAAGAACGAACGGCTGAAGCTTTTTGAACATGAAAAAGAGCGCCTTGCCGTTCCGGCGTCGCGGATGAAGGGACGCACGAAAGTCCATGTATCGCTGCTTTCGCCATCTCAGATCATCAAATACTCCCGGACCGCCGCGGGCAGGAAATACACAAGCCTGTTTCCCCGGAAGCCGAGGCGGCTGCGACTGCCATTCATCCACCTGGAAGCGGTGATACGCGGCATCGCCGCCGAGCATTCCGCATGGAAAAAACAGCAGATATTCCACGAAGTAAAGAAATATTTCCCGGAAGTCCCGGCGTTCCGGGTGTATGACATCCTTTACGACATCAACTTCTGGGACGGACAGAAAAACGTCCGGGGACTTCCATGGAAGGAGTTTCTGGCCCGGTTCGAAAGAGTGACCTGGGCCGGAGACTTCTTCTCGGTTCAGGTCTGGACGGAATACGGCCTCGTCACCTATTACGTCCTTTTCTTCATACATCTGGCGACCCAGCGCGTGTTCATCGGCGGAGTCTCTCCCCGCGCGACGGCGGAGTGGCTGGTCAACATGATCAAAGCCTGGACCGACGCAGGAAGCCCGTTCGGACCGGACGCGCGTTTCCTCATCCGGGATCGAGACCGCCGCTACACGACTGAGGTGGACTGGTATTTCACCCAGATCGGAATCCTGCCGAAGAAGATCGCCGCCGGCGCACCGGTGATGAATTACCATGCGGAACAATTCGTCCGGAAAATCAAGCATGAATGCCTGAACCACTGCATGTTCCTGAGCGAGAAAGCCCTGCGGGATACGCTGGACGCCTATCTCGCATATTATCATACCCAGCGTCCGAATACGAAATTCAACGGCGGGTGCATCATCGAGGATGCAACGCATTGGCAAAGAGAAGGAGACGTGACCCACGTCAGCGCGATTCCCGGCCTGCTGGGCTATTATTACCGGGCATAATGCTTCATATGAAATGCATTCATCACCATATGATGTCTTGAAACGGGACCCATGTATATTGCACTTGGTTTGAAAAGCCATGGCGGTTTTGAAAGAGTAAAGATCCGTTGCACGCAAACAGGTATAATCTACGCTTCGCCCAAGGATAAAAAAGGCGATTTTTTTTGAGAAAAAAAATTCACGGACACGATTTGTCCGTTTGGTGTGTTATAATATACAGCAAACATTAAATGACAAGGAGTTGGTAATGAGTTTGGATCATGATATCAATAACAATGATTTTCTGTTGGAGGCTTTTGCTGCAGAGCAAGTTTGTCTTTGTGCATCCCTGAATTCTTCGAAGCGAATTACTCACAACGGCGATCGCGGTGAAGTCAATGAACTTTTTTTCATAGACTTTCTAAGGCGTTATCTGCCTAATCGGTATACTGTGGAAAAGGCCATCGTTTTAGATCATACCGGGGCAGTAAGCGATTCCATTGACATTGTCGTCTTTGACCGGCAATATACCCCCACGCTACTTGATAATAACCATCATAGATACGTCCCCGCAGAGGCGGTTTACGCGGTTTTCGAGTGCAAACCAACAATCAATAAAGGATATTTAGAGTATGCAGCGAAAAAGGCTGCCTCTGTCCGAAAATTAAAACGCACAAGCATTAGCATTCACCACGCGGGTGGTACCTACCCTCCCAAAGAGCCATTTCATATCGTTGCCGGTATATTGTCCATAAATGTTGACTGGGAAAGCGGTGTCTTTGGTGAGCCTTTTGAAGCAGTTCATTCTTACTTAACTGGAGACGAACAGTTGGATTGTGGGTTCGCAGCTTATGGAGCATCGTTTGATATTTATGATGGTAAGTATTCATATGGCCCACGGCAGAACGCTCTTGCCTACTTTGCATTCCGCTTGCTTGCCAAACTTCAAACATTGGCGACCGTGCCTGCGGTGAATTGGCAGGCGTATGCAAATGCCATCGCCGAACACGGGATACGATAATGTTTAACTATTCAAAGCAAATCGAAGCATTTCGAGATCAAAAAGTCCGCCTTGAAAAAGACTTGATGGATAAACTATATGGTCATCGGCAAGCCAATCGCGACAGGATCATTGCGCGGCTTCCCAATATCATTAGTGGGCTCACTGTGTCCAATAATGATTTCTGTCCGCAGGGATCAGTCGCGGTAAAAACGATAATCCAAACTCGTTTTACAGATGAAGAGTATGATATTGACGATGGATTGATATTGTCCGAAAAAAATATATCCGGCTTTTCGGCGGCAAAAATCAAGGATAAGGTGCGGGAAGCATTGGATGATATGCGCTTTAAAACTCCACCTGAAGTTCATCATAATTGTGTGCGAGTTTTTTATGCCGACGAAGACAAAGAAAAGCATCATGTTGACTTCCCTGTATATAGGAAACGCAAAGATCAAGATGACAATGAAATTCAGGAGTTAGCTGGAGCGAGTGGTTGGGTAGAATCCGATCCCACCAGAGTTAACGCTTGGTTTCTCGGAGAAGTTGAAGATCGAAATGCGAAGTCAGATGGTTTTGGGACTCAATTTCGGCATTTGGTTCAACTGCTGAAGCGCTTTTGTCGGAGCCGTGAAGATTGGGATATGCCCAATGGGATGAAACTCACCATGCTGGTCGCAGAATTGCAGCCGATGGGATATGATCGCATTGATGAGGCGTTCTTTTACTTATTGAAGGCATTACGAAGTCGCCTGTCTCATAACAAAAGAATTTTCAACTTAGCGCATCCAGACCAACCTGAATTGACAAAAACTGCCAATGACTCCAATGTCCAAAGTCTTTACGAAGAACTTGAAGAAGCTATTGCAAAATGTCAGATCCTTTTTTCGACGACCGATACAGATGATGCAAGGGAAGCATGGGATTTTGTTTTCATGAGCGATGGTTTTTTGGAGGATTTTGATACTGAAAACCAAGGGCAATCTCAAGTCAAAGCCAGTGCGCAGATAGGCATTTGTTCAAGTTTTATGTCTGCTATAGCATGGATTCGCTCACATTTCGATATTTCGCATCGACAAGAACCATATTGGCCAATATTACCACAAGGAAATGTGGAAATTACCGCAAAACTTACAGAGCAAGGCTTTCGTGATAGAAGATTCAAAAGCAATTGCTCCCCCTTGCCAAAACGATGCACGCTGACATTTCGTGCTGAAACTAATATCTCCAAGCCATATAAAATTTACTGGCAAGTTGTTAATACCGGAGCCGAGGCCGTTCGGCATAATGGATTACGTGGGGGATTCTTAGATGGAGTTATTGTTCGTGGAGGTTCAACCAGAACTGAATCGACACAATATGAAGGGAATCATTGGATAGAATGTTTTATTGTGAAAAACGGCATGTGCGTTGCACGTAGTGGTGAGTTTATAGTGAATATTGAATAAAAATTTTTGCTTCCGGGCAAATTATCCCCGCCGCAAGCAGCGGGGTATTTAATGCTCGCCCTCGCGCGGTTCGCTAGACCGAGATGATGCCTCATGTAATGGACAGATTACATGAGAGAAACCAGGGGCGAATAGGTGATGCCAGCCCCGGGATGTTTGCCTGCAATTACGAACAGGACATGGCCGGCGAGATCACCGAGGTGTCGTTCCTCGGCGGACTCCTGCACGGGTACCGCCGGGAAAGGATGGCCGCGTGAGCGTGAGGAATTTATGCACTCCCGTGGGCGACGGCATTTTCAGAAGCCTTTACGCGAGTCTTTTTGTGAGGCGTTTCCCGCTCCCGAATACGTGTTATCACAGCGGAGAGAAGATAACTGGCTTGCCGAAGATATATGCGTTCATCCGGGTAGGCTTTCCTTTGGGTGTCATCGTTCTGACGAAGTGTTGGCGTTGCGTTCATAGCGTTTCCTTTCGATTTTGTCCATTTTGGCGGCTGTCAATTGATTTGCACCGTCGATAAGGGAAACGCCAGTCGGTTATGGCAAGAAATGTTGAAGATTTCCGGATTCTCCAGTCACGGACGGATATTCTTAATAAAACAGCGCCGGGTGGCACTACTTGGAATACCCCATTGGAGGGTGATTTCGAATATGCTGAAAAAAGGAGAGTGATTTCGGACGGATATATCGACGGCTTCCTGCCGTAAAGTCCATATCACATTGCGCTACGCAAGGGGCGGCAACAGAGAATTGCAATCTATTCCTATTCAATCTATTGCCAAAACGGAGAATTTTTCCTGCTTGTTTATAAATGGCCGACCATTTCAATTTTTCCTGTTGTCCATTCCGATGTGCTCGCAATATCGTTTGTACAGATATTGAGCGGAAGGATAACAGCCGTTCGGGCTCAAAAACGGGGTAAATTCATACGTAATGAATTTGTCGTGTCCGGCTCTTTCGGCGGATAAAAGCTTGAACCGCAGTTTTTCCCATCCGATGGGGGGAAATTTGGGGTTCTGAATATCGCGGTCAAAACTTTCGATGTTGCTCCAGCATTCCATCCCGTGTTTACGGCAAAGTTCAACGTTGATTTTCTGGAAGGTTTCCAGATCGTCGAATTCAACGTGACCGTCTTGAAAAGCGATGATGTCCACGCATCCTTTCAGTTCTCCCAGCATCCAGTCCCATTCTTCCCGGTGTTCATCGAAAGTAACCGCCATTTTTTTGCGGCAGGCAGGAGGATATAAAGTTGAGATCAGACCTTTCGGCCCTTGCATTCCCGGTGACATCAATACGGGAAGTCCTCCGGAAATCTGTTTGCAGTAAGGACCGATTCTTTGCAAAAGCTCAATGACACGGAAAGCTTCCTTTCGTGAGATTTCCTGTGCCATATACCATCCCCCGAAAGCCTTGTGCCCTCCATAGCGTTCCCATATCTCATCGACCAGCGGTTTCAGAAATTCAAATTCTTTTTCGGGGACATAGGATGCGGAAAGCCAGTCGTGGACGGGCGTATAAGTGGGAACAAAAAACGTCATTTCGTGCTTCCGGCACAGATTCAAAAACATTTCCATATAGTCATAGGAAGGTTCATAGGCTTTCTCAACCCGGATCAGAGTATCGGACTTGTATGCAAGCCACTTTCCGAGAGCCTGGCGCAGAAGGATTACGGTATCGATCCCGATGGTTTTCATAAGGAAAAATTCCTTGTCCCATTCCTCTTCGCGCCAATTCATAACAGGGATATCCCCGCCGCAGAGCGGCTGCACAAAGGTGCCTGTAATTTTCATGGGAGTATCCATGGTGCTTCAGCTGTATTTTACTTCGCGATTTTCAGGAGAGTACGAATTTCCCGCAGTTCATTCTCGGTTCCCTGATACAAGACCCGGCCTTTGCCCGGAGGAAGAGTGATTGCAGCCGGGTCGATTTGTTTTCCCGTCAGGACATCCCACACAGGCATTTTTTCTTTCAGGGAAAGACGGAAAGTCTGCGGTCCGGCCCATGCAAAGCCCTGGAGGTTTTCCTCATCCGAATAAAGCTGCGTTTGTGCATTTGTCAGGCGCGGATTGTTCTTGTCCCAGGAAGCGATCTGCGTGTTGACCGGAAGAAGGAAAAGTCCCCGGAAACCGGGATGGCGGAAGGTTCTCACAAAAACGGTGCTCACGTCGGCGGAGACTTCCCCGATGTTCTGCTTATACCATGAGGCAAACAACGGAAACAATGCTTTCGCCTCATTCAGGCACTCGGAGAACTCCTCCCAGTACCAGGTCGGCTTCAAATCTTTGTCCACAAGGGCTTTTTCAGTGCCGCCGTCCATATAGTGGTAAATCAGGATGCCCCGGCAGCCGGACATGACCCCGAGCCAGAATTGGAGGTTCATTCCGTTTTTCGGCATATAGCGGACATATCCGCGCCAGACGCCGGGTTCGATCTGCTTCATTCCGCTTGACTTGGTGAGTTTGTCCGATTTGATTGTCGAGATCGAACGAACCCCCTGCGCGACGAAAATCAGCGGACGCCCGAACCGCATTGCATGAATATACGCAAGCTCCAGATTCGTGCTGATCCGGTAGGCCGCTTTGGAAGGAGTCATGATGACCTTCCGGTCAGGGTGCAGTTTGAAGCGGTACATGTCGAACGCATACCAGTCCGGCTGGCTCTCCGGATCGTCGTCCATGGCGACCGAGGCCAGACGGTTGTGGAGCGTGAACACCGGGATGTGCGGCATAAGCTCCTTCTGGGTTTTCCGTGCGCGGCGCAGCAGTGCCATCGCATGCGGTTCGGGATCGACTTCCTCCTTGACGGTGAACCCGATGAGGTTTTCCGGTCCGTCCAGTTCCGGGAGAATCTTTTTATGGGCCGGAAGCGTGGTCGATTCGTAGTATGCGTTTCCCCGTTCCGGCCGCACATACAGAACCCCGTTTCCCTGTGCAATGACCTTCAAACCGTGTTGATCCGCGATCCGGCAGCAGGTTTTGAAAAGTCCGGGATCGCCGGATACGCCCGAAAGATAGATCGTGTTGCAGTTGTGCTTCGCAATGTCGGCGGCGATGATTCCGAACATTTCTTCCGGAGAAATCTTCCGCTTTTCCGCCAGCTTGAGCAGCGCCTCTTTCGAGGTGTAAAAATAGACGCCCGCCGGGAAGAAGTCGCGCTTGACGCTCAACTCGCGATCCGGCACTTTTCCGTCGTTGACGATCGTCTTTTTCGGCGCCTGGGATTCGTCCGGCTGTTTCTCCTCGATTCCTGTCGCCGTGAGCTTGAAAGAGCGGACTGTGATTGTGCCCTTCTGCGTACAGTTGTACAACAGGAGCGTTCCGTCGGAAAGAAGATTCCTTTCAAAGCCGGGTTCGAAGGAATTTTCGGCGGTGATTTTCGTGAATCCGTCCGCGATTTTCTGTTTCCAGCAGAAATTGTGCAAAGGCGGATTTTCTCCTTCGCGCAGAAACGGCCTGAACTTTGCCCCGAACGACGCTTCCGGCGAAGAGGCGGAGACATCGGCCTCGAATCTCATTTTCACCGACTTGAGTGTGCTCAATGTCCGGATGAAGTTCCGCTCGATCGGAACGGAGCGGACATACCCGGGAAAAACCAGTTCCTGACCTTTTGGATATTGCTTCTCGAAAACGACCGTTTTCTCCTGTGCCAAAACGGCGGAAAGGAGCCCGGCAAAAAGAAGAGTGATAAATGTTTTCATTCCTTATGATCTCCTTCCATCATCAATAAGAACCGGAGAGGTTTAAGCGCCATTCCTTGACATTTTGATAGCTGCCGTTTTCGGCATGACCGTCGATGAAGACCGCATTGACGCTCAAGTTATGGAGCGCATAATCCATCAGGCCTTTGTCTTTGACATACGCACGCACATCGTATTCGGAGAAAAGAACGGTTCTGGAACCGTTCTTGAATACAGTCGGCCCAAGTTTATTCCAGACGAGATTCTGCCATGCGGCGGAGGTATAATTCACATAAGCGGAAAAGAAATTAATCGCATAGGTGGTTTGCGAATTCGGCAGATTGGCCGGCAGGCTCATGGCGTCGTCGGGGGTTGTCGCGAGCGCCGGACAATAGAGCATTTTCCCCCTCTCTTTCGGAAGGAGGATGTAGCGCGAGGTCTGGCCTGCCGGAATGTGGTTGTAATCCTTGGTTGTCGTATAGGCGAAATTTCCCTTGAATCCGAGATAAGGGACGACATGTATCGTCCAGAGGGAATACCATGCCGTGCCGTAGGAAGGCGGCAGATAATCGCCCCAATCCTGTGCATAGAACAGGGCCGCGCTGCCAAGCATTTTCAGCTGGTTGATGCATGAAACGCGCATGGCAAGCCTCCGGGCCTTGTTCAGTGCGGGCAGAAGCATTGCGGCCAGAATCGCGATGATCGAAATCACGATCAGGAGTTCTATGAGTGTGAAATGCTTTCTTCGAACCGTCATGTTTCACCGTCCTTTCTTGAGGGGTATGAGTCTTGCGGTATGTTCAGCGGCCTGACGCCGGATCATGTCGAGGAACGCATGGTCCATTCCGTCGGCATCGCCGACATAGTCGATTCCGAACCGGCTGCGGATCCATTCAAGGAACCGGGTGGCTTCCTTTGCCTCGGGAGCGGAGGCGGGAACCTGTTTCAGTGTCTGTTCGAGCGTATTCAGATAGAGCAGATCAGTCAGCGCCGAGGTCATGTTTTCCAGCCGCTGGGAAGGACGGAGTTCGCCGTCGGCAAAGAACGCATGGAAAGCATTTCCGACCGACTTCGCCCCGGCCATCTCTCCCCAGTCCATCATGCCGCCGGTGGGCTCCTTCCAGACGTAGATGCCGCGAACGAGCCGCGCCTTGGGATCGCGTCCGGGCGTCCCGGCATACCAGAAAACCTGCCGTCCCTGTTTGGCCAGGTCGCGCGTTTTCTCCACGAAATACATCACGTTCCCGGTGATGGCGATCGTCGGGTGTGTTTTCGGGAGGGAGTCGATGATGGCGAGCGAGAGCGGCGTATTGGCTGAAAAATTCATGTTCGGATAGTCGTATTTTTTCTCGAACAGACGGTATTTCGCCTCGCATTGTTTTACGGAATGGTAATCGACGGGTTCATCCACACCCCACGGAAGGAACGTGAAGTTGTATTTCCCGTACCGTTTCACGAGTTCGGCATACGGCACGTGCGGCCGGATCACCACGAACCGCGCGTCGCGCCAGCCTAATTCGGCGAAGGTGTCAAGCGCCCAGAGGATATTTTCGGGATTGGAAAGATACAGAACCAGGTTGCGCCAGTTGCGGTCGGTAAGCTCCTTCATGGCTTTCCGGAAATTCTCCCGCGAATATCCGAATTCCGCCGCGCCGTGCTTGTCCCCGGTCAGGCTGAACGTGGAGAATGCGCCGTATCCTTTGTCCTTCGGCAATTCGAGGGTGAACGGATAGACTTTCAAGCCGATGGTAAAAGCGTATTTGCCTCCGGCCTCGGTTGTGAGGAAACATTGTCCGGAATATTCGCCCGGAGCCGCATTCTTCGGGAGCCTGAAGTATGTGCGGAAATGGACCGACTCCTGCTTTTTCAACCGAAACGGGGTAAGGGTTTTTTCGCCTTTGACCGTGCTTTTCGCATTGGCGGCTTCCGGAGGCAGGCCGTCCGCAAATTTCCAGTTCCGGGTCATATAGTCGAGCCCGTCGCGCGTAATGAAATAGGGATCCGCCTCCAGCTTCAATACTTTTCCGTCGGATGTCTTGAAAGGCCCGAAGGAAAGAGTCCCTTTCCCCAAATCCTCGAGCGCGGTCAATGAGAATGCGCCGGGCACCGTTTCCCCGGGTGTTCCGAAGAGTTCCATTTTTTCAAGCGTGCGGAAACGTTCGCGAATGAGTCCGACGGGCGTTTCCCCGCAGGATTCGATCGGCGTGACGACCGCTTTTCCATACGCGGGAACAAATGAACAGGCGGAGCCGGCCCGGACAATGTTCCCGGACTGTTTTTTGGCAAGCGCGGCACGGATGGCGGTTTCTCCGAAGGAACCGGTCTCCTTCGAGGGAGTGAAGAGGGCATATTCGATTCCGGCCTCCCAGACTTCGCCCGGTTGGAGCGTCTTCGGGACCCAGAAAAGTTCTCCGGTCCGGGAAGCGTCGGAACCGACCCAGAACAGGATGTTGCGGAGCGGCGCGCCCGTTGCCGTGACCTTGAACCCGTAATCCTTCACGAAATTTGTTTGCGCATACCACGGCTCCGGAAGCTCCATCAGCACCGCCGTTTCCCCCGGGGAAAAAACGGCGGCTTCCACGCCGTCACGCCCGGGATACAGCCATACGGTCTGTTCGCCGAGCCGGGAGCCGGTTCCCATGAAATCCTGTAGGCGGTAATAGATGACGCGGGTTTCCTTCGCCTTGTTTTCAATGCGGATTCCGACCCGGACCGCTTTGCCGTCGAGCGTGATCGTGCGGGTCTCTTCGAGGCCGTTGAAGAGAACGAACGGGTTCTCCCAGCGCATCACGACTTGATCCGGGGTCTGTTTCAGGACGGCATAGACGGCTTCCAGCTGTTCATCCTGATAAGCGCCGCACATGTGTCCGCCGAGAATTCCGCCGGAATACTGCTGCTTGACCGTCTTGCGTTTGCCCTGCCTTTTGACACCGTCCCACGTTTTGACGAGATTCTCATCCGGACCTTTGACGATCCAGCCGGAAATCCGGCCGCCGTTGCCGGGCTCGATGCGGAGGCTGTGAAAGTCGTTTTGAAGTTCGATCACCTTGCCCTGAAGCGAGAGCGCCAGGGTGCATACGGAGAAAATTACAGGAGCCGTTTTCATGATGCCGTGTGTCCTTTCAATATGTTTCGGGTCAGATGTTCACGCATGGATGCAAAGGAACAATGCGATTTCCGGGGCTTGAACGGAAGCTCGCCGGTTGCAAGATACAAATCCGCCGTTTTCCGGTTCAAACCGCCTTCCGCATTCAGGAATTGTCCGAGGAATCCCAGATTCGCAAAAACGCCCGGATGCGGCTCTCCCAGGTTTCTCCGCCATTCTTCCGGGAAAAAATACAGAAAACGCGGATTGGAATTCAGCCAGGTGAATGTGTAAAGCGTGTCATAATGGTAATCCGCTTCGGCCTCGTCCAGAAGGCGCCGGAAACCTTCCGCAAGATAAAGCTCTTCCTTCAGAAACGATTTCGGCCGGATTCCGTTGGTGATATGGAAAACGCACCAGTTCCGCGGCAGGTCCGGGTGAGGCTCCTGAAACCGCAGCGACCGCCCTTCCCCGAAAAGCGGATTCGGAGCGAGCGATTCCGGATAGTTGCGCGCTGCGACGGATAAAATCTTTTCCCTGAATTCCAGGACCGCACGATCGAGGTCCTCATCAGCGCTTTTCAGGAATTCTTCCGCCTCCGCCGGGAACTGCCGGCACTCCTGCGCGTTTTCCCGGAGGAGATACGGAAACAGGGTATGTTTCCGAAGAATTTCCGAACAGGAAATTTCCGGATACTTCTTCCGGCAGCACGGAACGCACCGCACAATGAAGTCGAACATTTCCGCGCAGTTCCGGCGGTATTCTTCCGGGGGAATCAGGAACATTCGGCACCTCCCGCGACCAGGTAATTCCCTACACTTTTTTCACGAATGGAAACCTCTTTCAACGAGGGCAGTTCCAGCCCTTTTTCAAATCCGGGCGGAATTTCGCATTCAGCCCACTTCCGGAAGATTCTTTTCTTTCCGAAGGAACGCAAGGACCATCCCTGCCGGTAGAGGGCGCCCAGTTCGGACGTGGTAAGGAAGAATACGCCGCGTTTTTCGAGCCGGGCCAGAAGATTTTCCAGCTCGGCGAAACGCGCTGTTTCCCGGGCAGCGTCGAACGAGACATACACCGCGCGGTGGGTGGAAATGACGCAGGGTTCTTCGTGAACTTTGAAATTCCGTTCGACCACTTTCATCAGTTCGCCTCCGGAGACCCCGAACCGGGCCTTGTCCGAGGCGTCCGCCTCGAAAAACGCGTTCCGGGTCAGGTACACCACATCGAGCATCGGATCGTAGTCGCCGATCTTCGCGTACGTATCCTGGAAATTCCAGGGCTTCGTGTCATAGACGACCGTCTCGCCGGAGTTGATCCGGCAGTTGATGATGGAGACAATCCGGATGCCGTTGGCCGCCCAGAGAACGACCGTTTCCGGAAACGCGTCGCTGGTGACGGCGGCCGACGGAAGGACGCCGAAGGTGTCTTGGAAACGCCGGAGTCCCGTTGCAATGAAGTCGTTCTGCTCGCGGACATTGTATCCGTTGTATTCGGGAATATGCCTTCCCTGGCCGAAGGCGTGAAGCTCGAAAAGCCGGCGTGCATTTTCGGAGTCGGCGCCGCTTCCGTTCAAAAGGCGGAGCCATTCGCGCGGACTGGTATGATGAAGCATGGCGTGATATTCCGGCGACCAGACCCCCCGCTCCATCCCGTCCCGCATGGCTCCGACCGCGCCGGAACCATCCCACGGAGGCGGAAATCCCCGGTCGATGGGAATATCGCGGTATTCCGTGAACCCACGGGCGCGGATGAACTCGAAATCCGGATTTCCCATACAGGTGAAAGCCGTAAAAACCGGGTTCAAGGAATCCAGCCCCCGGTATTTTTCGAGTACGCCGAAAAGCCTGTTCAGATCGCATGCTTTTTCGAGGCGGCTCATGGAAAAGGGAGCGGTTTTGCGGATGGTCTGCCGGGCGGCATCCAGAGCCTTCCGGTCCGGAAGCCATTCGCACGATCCCCAGTCGTCGCTTTCGAAAACGACGGCGGGGAAGCGTTCCACATCCATCTCATAACGGCGGCACGTTGAATTTTTCCGGTAAGAAGAAACCATGAGAAACTTCCTTTGGTTGATTGAACTAAAAAAGCGAATCAAGAATTCGTTGTTCGCGGAGGAACTCCTGAATTTGATCGATCGTTTCATCTTCCTCCGCCGGATTGGAAAAATAACGTTCCAGCAACGGGAAAATACTGCTGTAGAGATTGAACATCCCGCGGCTGGAAAACATCGGCGCGACGGCATTTTCCGCCTCGCTTTCGAGCAGCTGCTTCACAGCGGGAGACAGGGAGGAATTCCGGAAGGAGCTTTTCTTCGGGGAAAGGCAGGAGGATATTTCGAAAAGATTCCGGATGTCGTCCCGCAGCAGGAATTTGCACCAGAGCCACGCTTCGGCGGGGGAGCGGGAATTCCGGGCAATCGCCAGCGTTTCCGTCGCCAACACATTCTTCCCCTTCCCTTCCCTCGGAAGGGGCGCCATTTCCCAGCCCGGATGAGGCGTTCTCAAAAAGGGTTCCATCCCGGAAAAATTGACGCAGATCATGCTGTTTTTCTCGAGGTCGAAATTGTCGAGGTCTTTGGGATTGTTCCAGAGATAATGCCCCTTCGGAAGATTGACGCACAGGTGTTTGAGACAGTGCAGCAGTTCCCGGAAAGACTCCCGTTTTACCGCTTCGTTCAGCTTGTCTTCCGGGATGTCCGCAATGGTGTGCAGAAGGCTGTAGAATCCGACCCGCAGACGGCTTTCCTTTCCATTCGATTTCCGCTGGCGGAGCAACGTTTTTGAAAAATCGCGCCAGGTGGCGGGCGGAGGAGTCTCGGTCTTGTTGTAAAGAAGAACGGGAAGTGTCCAGCTGAATGGAATCGAGTAAAAGCGGTCTTTATAAAGATTCTGCTCCCATACATGCGGAATGAAATCTTCCCTGTTCCAGCCTTCCACGGAAAGAATATCCGTGAGGTCGAACAGTTGTTCGTGGCGCGCGTAATAAAGCACGTCGCGTCCGATGAGCATAAGCGTATCGAAAGCAACGCCGTCCGCAATGGACTGATGAACCTGGACAGCCGGAACCAGTTCGATTTCCACCCATGGATACCGTTTTGTGAAGAGCGCCGAGGCCTTCTCCAAAGGCTCCCGCAGCAGAGTGCCGTCGAAAAGGAACCGCAGCCGGACGCGCTGGGTTGCGGAAAGCGCCCGATCCACGGAAAAATGATTCCCGGAAGAAGTCCCGACCAGATGCGCCCGGGTGGAGTCAATCCGCGTGCCGCCTTTTCCCGCATGACATTGGACGACCCCCTTCTGCTCCAGAACCTTCACGGCCCGGTTGGCGGTCTGGAGATTGACTTTGTACTCTTCGGCCAGGGAAGACATGGAAGGCAGTTTACCGTCGGAAAAAGCCCCGGAAACAATTCGCGCAAGCAGCGTATCGGCCAATTCTTCATAAATTGCTTTTTTCATCCGAAATCCCCATTTATTATCCGTCATTACTTAAATATTATATAATAAATAAAAAAATTGTCAAGAGGAATTTCCCGGAAATTTCAATATTTTTCTGTTTTTTATTCCCGAGGGGTTGACAAAGCGCAAATATCTGTTATAATTATCAATAAAAATAACAACGCAACTATAAAAGGGACTCCGGAAATGGCAGTCAGACTGATCGATATTGCAAAAGAGGCCGGTGTCAGCCAGATGACCGTCTCCCGTGTTTTGAACGGAAAAGTGGCCGGGCAGGTGTCGAAAATGGCCGAGCGCAAAGTCCGTGCCGCCGTCACCCGGCTGAATTATCAGTGCACCTCCACCGAATCCAAAATGCTGAATACCGCGCCCGCATTTCTTCCGGCGTCTCCGCGGAGGGTGATTACAGTGCTGCTGCCTCATCCGACCTATCTGGAAAACACCGGAACCTGGGTGGTCGATGACATGGTTGTCATGCTCAACGCCATCCTTCAGGTCGCCAGCGAGAAAAATGCAAAGGTTGAAACCATCCCGATCTCCCGGACCAATTCCCCGGTGGACATCGAGTGGGACTGGCTGGAAAACATCCATCGGGACAGTCTCGTTTTCGCCTCGGGAAACTGGTTCCATCCCGTTCTGATGGAACTCTCCCGGCGCGGCGCGCGGATCGCCGTGATCCAGGGGGAAGCGCTCTGGCGCAAAGCCTACCAGCCGGCGCAGAAAAACTGGGCCAGCTTCACCATGCTGACCACCGACGCCGCCATACAATTGACCCATCATTTCACCCGCCAGGGATTGTCCCGGATCGCCATGGCCTCGCCTTTCGTGAGGGAACCGGAGGATCCCCTGGTGACCGGCTACCTTCACGAGCTGACCGAAGCGGAAGTCCCATACCGGAATGTCATCCGTCTTTACGGACAGGATGTAACGCCCATCGGCGAAGCCTTCCGGAACAATCCCTTCGACGCGTTGATCTACGACAATACCTCCCGCATTTTCGAAGCCGACGACTACAGGAAAACTCCGAACAAACTGCTCGGGATTCCCGAGTCCGTCAGGATTGCGTTCCGTTTCGGCGGTCCGCCCTGCCTGATGTTCCATCCGAACGTCACCGCGGTGGAGTTCCCCCGGAAAGAAATGGGAATCGACGCCGCGAACATCCTTCTTGCGGAAACATTCGAGCCCGGTGAAAAATTCTACAAAGGAAAACTGATCGCACGAGAATCTTCACAGCAGAAAAAAATATCGAAAGGAAAAGGAGGGGAGCCGGCTCTTTGAACCGGGAAAAATAGGGTGAAATACGGAAAACCGTCTCATTGCAAGGAATTCGGGTTCCAATGGATTTCAGAGGAAGAAAAAATAAACTGGAGGCGCAATCATATGAAAACCAAAATGAACTTACGGAAGAAAATATCCCTGTCCTGTTTTTCCGGGTGCAAGAGGGTTCAATTCACACTGATCGAACTTCTTATCGTTGTTGCAATCATCGCGATTCTGGCCGGGATGCTGCTGCCGGTGCTGAACAACGCAAGGCAAAAAGCCAACAGCATGTCCTGTCTTTCCAACGTCAAACAGGCATCCCTGACCTTGCTGGTCTATGTCAACGACTGGAACGGCTGGACTCCGCCGATCGCAGACAACAACAGTGTCATGTGGTTTTCCGTGATTTACAAGATGGGATTGCTTAAACAATCGGCAGCGGCATGGGCCAACGGGTATGCGGATAAAAATCTGAGTTGTCCGACATCCAATATGAATCCGGCGTTCGGTTCTGCTTATGGGTTGCGCTGCAACGGACAGGCCACCTTGCGGGGATTCCGGTTCGGAAAAGGGATCACCCGCGAGGTGGTTACGGGAAACCCGATTGTCTGGCCGACACCCTCCCGGATGATTTTTATGGGCGACACTCTCCGAAATGGATATGTCACGAATCCGGAAACCTTCGAACGGCAGCAATACCGGCTGGACGACGCGGCGGACGGCAATCCGGGCACGGCCGGACTGCCTCATTTCCGGCATCTTAAACGGGCTAATTTCGCATATGGCGACGGCAGCGCGAGAACAATCGCCCCGGCTGAACTGGCCGATGAGGTCACCCCGCGAACCTTATGGACCTGGTTCTCGCAGGAAAAGGTCCGCATGGGAAGATGTCAATAAAGCGGCAACCGGAAATTGATGGGAAAGGAGCCTTTATGAAAAATATATTGCTGACATGTCTCTGTGCCGCCGGCCTGGCCTTGAATGCGACTGAAAAAACGTTCTCCATGAACGCGGTTCCGGCCGAAAAAATTTTTCAGGTCAACGCCCCGCTGAAAGTCAAACTGGAAAGCTCCTGCCCGGACGGATATTCCGTGAAGGCATGGCGTCTGGTTGCGTATGTGCCCAATATTCCGAACAATTTCAGCTCTGTGACCGGCGCAAAAGTCAATCCGAACAAGCTCAAGGAATGGAGCACGGTTACCATCATGGCATGGAACTGGGAGATCCCCGGTGACGGTATACTCGTGAAATCCACGGATAAATGGCCGGAAGGCGACTATAAAATGTCGTTATTCATCCTCTTTACCGGGAAAACTCCGGATGGCAAAAAGCTGCCGGACAAAATGCTCTCGCAGGATATTCTCTTCACACTCAAAACAGGGAATTCCTTCCATGTTCAGAAATAAAATCCCTCTGTTTTCTCTTTTCTGGGGTACGATTCTCTGTGCCCAGCCGGTTTCGCTGAATGTGCCGTATCTAACGGAAGCGCCGGTCATAGACGGCAATCTTCAGGAATCAGCCTGGAAAGACATTCCGTGGCAAAGCGGTTTTACCGCCTATCGGGCCGGCACGGTTTCCAAGGTACAAACCCGTTTCAAAACGGCTTATGATGAAAGAAACCTCTACTTCGCCGTTGAACTGGACGAACCGGATATGACGCGTCTTTCGGAACGTTCGAATCTCCGGCGCAATTCGGAAGAATTCTGGCTGAACGATTCCGTCGAATTCTGCATCGTCAATGATCCGAAACTACAGACTTTTTACAAACTGATCGTCAGTTCCGCCGGAAAAGTTCAGGAAATTATTCTTATCGACGACAATACCGGGCGCGGGGTCTTCACTCCCTTTTTCGAATGGAAAAGCCATGCGGACGTGAAAACCGTACGTCTCAAAGACAAGTGGCTCGTCGAAGCCGCCGTTCCCTTCGGCTCGCTCTGCCGGAACGACGGCAATGCGTGGCGGATCAACCTCAACCGCAACCGTCACGCCGTTACGCCGATGGAACTCTCCTCCTTCGCCAGAGTAACCGGTTCTGCCTCCATTCAACAGTATCCGCAAATCAACCTGCCGGAACTCGATGAAAAAAAATATCAATGGGAGGTTCTGAACGTGACCGGAAAAGTTTCCAAATCCAAAGGCGTTCTGACGTATGATGTCTTTGCGGATCTGGTCAATCGCACCGGGAATTTCCGTATTGTGAAAAGCAAAGCAAGTCTGCTGGATTCGGAATTCAAGAACATCCTTTCCGTTTCTCTCGACGATCATTTGCAGGATGGAAAATTTTCCCGTCTGAAATTTCCGCTTGCTCCGGTGGTTCCAGGCAAATATTTCCTCTCGCTGGACTGCTTTTCTCTCGACGGCACCCTGCTCAAAACCCTCCTGCAGAAAGTCCGCCTGGAGTACCAGCCGGTGATTGTCCGCCTGTTGCGCCCGGCTTACCGCAACAATCTCTATGCCACAATGCCGGACAAAACCATCGAAGCGGAAATTGCACTGGACGGCGTCGCCTCCCCGATGCTCAAAGCGGTCCTGAAAGATACTTCCGGAAAAATTTTCGAGCAGAAAAATATCGATGCCAAAAAACTTCCCCTCAAAATTGTATTTGACGGCGGAAAACTTCCGGACGGCGCCTATTTTCTGGAAGTAAGTACGGACAACGGCATCACTGCCGGACAACGGCTCCGGAAATTGCCGTTCCGGGCGGGCGAAGTTTGGCTGGACAAAGACGGGATTACACACGTCGAGGGCGAACGGTATCTCCCCTACGGCTGGTTCATCTTTCAGCTGAATGATAAAACGGATCCCTGTTTCAATTCCCATCTGACCTACAATATAGGGTATCCCTCCATGGAGAAATTCCATGAAAATGTGAAAGCCTATGAAAAACGCGGAATGAAGACGATTCCATTCCCATTTCAGGAATTCACCGGACAGGACAGGTGGAAAACCTTTGCCCATGCCACCCGATGTGGCGCCATGAACGAAGAACAGAAAGAACAACTGAAAAAGACTATTCCCGAAATGAGTAAAAATTCAGCGATTCTGGCGTGGTATTTTGCCGATGAGCCGGAAAGCCGCAATGGTAATAATCCGCAATGGTTCATCCAGGCCAATGAATGGATGGCGGAACTGGACCCGTATCATCCGAATCTGATGCTGAACTGGGGACCGCAGGGAATGCGCCAGTTTTACGAAGGTTGCGATATCCTCATGCCGGACTGCTATATCCAGTATTTCGAAAACGGCCGCACCACCAAACCCCGCTGGGCAATTAGCGAATGGATGAAAACTGCCGCCGAACTGAAACGTCCGGCCTGGCTGGTGCCGCAAGCATTCCCGTGGGGAACCGTACCGCCGACACTGGATGATTTCCGCGCCGAAATCTATCAGGCCATCGTCCATAACTGCAAAGGGTTCCAACTCTATAACTATGCGGAATCCAGAATGCATTCATCACTCACGATCGCTCCGGGCGCGGTCGGAGCGGAACTCATGCGCATCAAAGATCTGGTTCTGGAGAACACCCTTCCCGGAGCGGTGCAGGTAAAGACGCCTCCCGGAACAGGGCATTTCCAGGCGGGGCTCAAAACCTGGAAAGGGCAATATTGTCTGATTGCCGTGAATACCTCCATGAAAAAAATCACGGTGGAATTCACGCTGGAACGCAAACTGCCGTCCACCTTGCATGTCTTGGGAGAAAAGCGCTCCGTTTCTCTGAAAAACGGAACTTTTTCCGATGAATTCGGTCCGGCGGAAACTCATGTTTATCTTACCGATAAGGCAACAGCCGATTCCGTAGAACCGCTGAATTCAATCCGAAAAAGAATCGCTAATTTGCGGGCCTCGCGAAAGAAAGCCGGAAATTGGGCTGGAATCGGAGAAGTGGATGATGTCCGGGTCTATGCCGACTACGACAAAGGCAAAAGACCGCCTCACATTCCTGAAATCAGGGCTTCCTCCGACGCCCGGCTTTGGTTTGTTTCTCAATATTACAAAATGAATACACTGTATTTCCTGCTGGACGGCGTTACGGAGAACTCCGCCGATTATATGATCTGGTCTCCGGCCCCGAACGATAAAGATCCATGGATTGAAATCACTCTTCCGCAGGAAGCTTCCGTCGGCAAAGTGGTACTTCATACGCCGCTCGACAACACGAAAAAACCGAAACTTTCCGATGCGGTGGTCTCGGTTCATGACGGGCAGAAGTTCATTCGCGTCGGCGAACTCAAAGGGAACACCGTTTCAGCGCCGGAAATAACTTTTACACCGGTCAAAACCAAACGGATCCGTATTGAAAACATCCGTTTGAACAAAAATAATCCGATGCGGGCAATTTCGGAAGTGGAAATATTCCAAAGTCAAAACCACCTCTGAGCGGATGGTATGCATCACGCCTTCAAGGCGAAAATGCCGGTTTCCATACCTAATAAAAAAGTTTCAAATCCACTTGGGGGATGGAGACTTTGCCGCGCACGGCTACGGACGGGAGAGAATCAGTTTCAAATCCACTAGGGGATGGGGACCGGCACTCGCATGAGTCGAGGCGTTCCAGTAGACGAGTTTCAAATCCACTATGGGGGGATGGGGACGGTGTTGACGCGCACACCGACGATCCGCTTTTCACGTTTCAAATCCACTATGGGGGGATGGGGACTGAAAAATGACAGAAAAACGCAGGACAGTTCCGGAAGTTTCAAATCCACTATGGGTCGGCTGACGCCCCTGCGTCGCGGAAAAACGACGCCTTTCCTGCTGAACACACCAGCTGAGGTTCTGGAGAAGCATCCCCGTCAGACCGCCCCGGACAAAACTCCGGAAGTCCTCGCCGGGCACGCCATACCAGGACAGTTGGATGAAACGACCGATTTTCTCTTTTTCTTTTTCCCGCAGAAGTCCATAGTGCTCTCCACCGATGATCTCCGCGCCGCCGGGAATAGTCTCTTTCATAGGTCCGAATACTCCTGTGGTTGGTTGTATGTCGAAACGTTCGATTCCGCGCAACTCTTTCTGAAATTCCGGCGCGGGAAGACGCTCCGGATGATTTCTCGCCGTCGCGATCAGATGCTGGAGACTGAGCAGTTTTCCGATCAGACGGAAATAATTCCGCGCCGCCCCTTTTTCGATCAGTTGCTCCCCCGAGTGCATTCGGGCGAATCTCTGAAACCGGTGATATGCATCCAGCCCGGAAATCAGTTGTTTCTGGAGGGCCGCTGTAAAAATCTCCGTCCAGTAACGATACACCGAAGGCGTATCCTTATCCTGTCCGGTCAGGGCTCCTTTCATATACTCCGCCACCGAATATTGCAACCTGGAATACAGCAATTCCGCATTCAGAATCTGGAAATACCGCAGCGACACGGACGGAAACACCTGCTGCAGTAACAAACGTTTTTTCTGGCCTTCTTCGATGTTGACCAGAAACACGGTGCATTTTGCCTGAATGGGAGGAATATGATCCGGCGGATCGATCTTGACGGGTTCCGTGTCGTCGTTTGCCGCTTTCCTGGCCTTCAGCGCTCCAAAATATTGAGTCCTCCGCAAATTCTCCGCATCGATGAAATCCTTCAACTTCGAGTATTTCAGTTCACCTTCCGGGAGGAAAAGCAGAGAAGACGTATCCGGATTCGGTGACACTTTGACCCGGTATTCCAGTTTTTTGCTCCATAGATCCAGAATGATCTCCCGAGGAGATTCCTGAATGACGCCCATGGCCCGGCGGTATTCGGAATCGGGATCGTCTGGTTCATAAATCCGGCCGAATGGATTCCGCCCCAATCCGCTTCCCATCTGAAACAAATCCGAAATCGTTTCATAACCGGAAATTTTCGGGGTTGTCAGAAAATCCATCAGTTTCAGAGAACGGCATATATCCACGCCCGCCTCTTCCAGCGGAGCATAAAAAGAATTTTCTTCACAATGCTTCAGGAACAAAACCAGTTTTTTTCCGTTCGAAAGTCGTGTTACACAGGCAAGCGGCCATTTTTTCTCTTCTTTGCCGGCGTCGTATTTATACCAGTTGGCCGGCATTTTTTTGGTTTTCTGTTCCAGCATCGCCTCAAATTGCACGGCTTCGCTCTGGAGACGATCCGATTGCTTTTCGTCAACCCCCGCCAGATACTCCAGAAATCCTTTCGAATAGCGGAGATAAACCGCCGCCTTGGCAATTCCCCCGAAACAAGGGACTCTGTTCTGAAAAATGGATTTGCTCCCGTTATACAGAACCCTTTCCCCGAGCTTATCACCGCCCGCATAAAATTTCTGCCAGCTTCCAAATAAAGTATTGCTTCCATCCGCCGCGTCATTGTAATGCAGAATCTCTTTCGGGACGACCGGGTTCTCCGGACATTCCTTCCAGACAATCTGTTTTTCGCCGATTTCCGGTTCCACGATGCAGACCGTCACTTCCGACTCCGTATCCTGACAGTCGAACGCGCCAGCCAGGATCGTGTCGTCAATCCGTTTCAAAATCATGTTTCATCCCCCCGTTTCCCGATGGTCAGCAGCCCGAATCCCTGGGAGTTCTGTGAACCGACTCCACAGGACCACGCAACCTTGTGAATGGCTTCCGGCGCACGGATCCGGACCGGTGCGCGAAACGCCCGTGCAGGCACCTTTTTAATGTAATATATCCCGGTTTTATAGGGTTCGTCTTTTGTCAGCGGCAGAAATTCCACTCCGATTTCCATTTTCGGGACTTCTTTTTCCGACAGTCCGCAGCAGACCAGTAGATTCTCGAAAATATCCGGGCGGACTTCTTTCAGACGTAAAAATTTGTGCCGAAGATTCTCCGCCAGCAGCTTGCCGCAGTCCGGAATCTCTTTTTCCGGATTGTCCGGGAATTGAAAAAAAATCTTTCCGTTCCGGGAGTAACGGCAGAGAATCATTCCGGCCTGTCCGAACGGACGGTAGGTCATTTCCCGTTCGAAAACCGGGGGTTTCACCATATCGATTTTCTGAACCCGGAATGACTTGTCCCGCACCCGAAGTTCTCCCTTCCGCAGAAGACCTTCGGACATTCCGAACAGAATTTCAGGGACAATGGAGCCGAATCGCATCCAGATGTATTTTCCGAACACAAGCCCGGAGCCGTCCGGTACAAGTTTGGGATGCGGTTCGCTGTTGAGCGGGGATGTCACGAACAATTTTAAACGATTTTTCGAGGACCCGTCATGCAAATCCTCGGCCATTTTGCATTCCTTTTTCGTAAGACACTGGTAAAGGGCGCTCGACAGTTCATAATAATAATTGAATGCGAGCGGAACATTGTCTTCGGCAGCAAGATGAATTTCGATTTGCATACTCTCTCCCGGTTAACATTTTTCGACTGTTTTTTAAAGATAATTATACCCTTGGAAAAAGCAAACGGAATTTCCTGTTTTTTGATCTTTTTTCGGAGCAAGGTCCCGGATCATTCCACCCGCAAAATCCGTATCACGAAAGAATTGCAGGGCGTTCCCGTCGTTCCGGCGACCTTCGAATGCGACCGGAAACAGTGAGCAGAACAAATCGAGCATCCGATGCCGCACGGAAGGATGGCAACCCGTGTTCCGGCTTCCGGCATTCGTATTCACTATCCGATAACGCATGACCTTGCCGGGGAAATTCATTCGCATTCAGGGATTCTGTTCATCAAGCACGTTTTGTCCGCACGGCTTCTTTTCGACGGATGCGTCTTTATAACTGTTGAAAAACAGAAAAGTGTTATAATTTTCTATTAAAAGAGTAAAAACACATTGGATTTCTCCTTTGTATAGTATATATTGCGAAGGGGATATATTACATGGCGAAATTGCAGAAACCTGGTAAAACATGCTTGAAGCCGAACAGAAATAACGGGATTGCACGCTGCCAATGTATTATTTTAAATGCAACAGAAAAAAGAAGACCTGTCTCGGGTATGATGTGTTGTGCGGAGCCCAAAAGCGGATCTCCTGGATCTTCGATCAGTTTGAACGTCTTTATGTATCTTTTTCAGGCGGCAAAGACAGTACGGTATTGTTTCATTTATGCGCGGAAGAAGCGCACAAACGCGGTCGTAAATTCGGCTTGTTGTTTATTGATTGGGAGTGTCAATACCGCTTGACCATCGAACATGTGTCCAAGATGGTCAAACTGTATTCCGATGTCATCGATTTATACTGGTGCTGCATCCCGCTGCGAACGGTGAACGCCGTCAGTGTGTTTGAACCGGAGTGGATCGCCTGGGAAGAAGGCAAGGAATGGATTCGGGAAAAACCCGAGTGTGCCATCAAGGAAGGTTCATTTTTTCCATTTCATCAGGGAGTCCTCACTTTTGAGGAATTCATTGTTCTTTTTGGGAAATGGTATTCCCGCAAGCAGAAAACGGCCTGTCTGGTCGGCATTCGCGCCGCAGAATCTTTGAATCGCTGGATTTCCGTCGCTTCCGACCGCTACAAGCAGACCTTCCAGGACAGGCGCTGGACGACCAAAGTCGGAGAATATGTTTACAATGCCTATCCGATTTATGACTGGAAAACCGAAGATATCTGGACTTACTGCGGCAAATTCAATAAGATATACAATCGTTTGTATGACCGCTTTTATCAGGCCGGAGTTCCGCTCAGCAAGATGCGGATTTGCGAACCCTACGGCAATGAACAGCGGCAGGCCCTTGACCTTTATCATATTATCGAACCGGAAACATGGGGACGAATGGTAGCCCGTGTAAACGGGGCGAATTTCGGTGCGGTTTATGCCAAAACGCGCGGAATCATCCTTGGAAACTATACCATTACCAAACCGGAACAATACTCTTGGGAAGAATTTGTGAAACTTCTCCTGAATTCAATGCCATTCCAGACTGCGGAACACTACCGCAACAAGCTTGCCGTGTATTTGAACTGGTGGCGAACCAACGGCGGACTGTTGAACGGCATCCCCGACGAACAATCCGGCGATCTTGGAGCCAAAGACATTCCCAGCTGGAGGCGTATCTGCAAGTGCATCCTGAAAAATGATTATTGGTGCAAAATGCTTTGTTTTTCGCCAACCAAAACCTTGGCATATCAGAAATATTGCGAACTCATAAGACGAAAGAGGGAACTATGGCGTTTAATTTGAAAGCATTTGAAAAAAAACCGTCATGGGCGGAATGGCATCCGGTTGCAAAAACCTATTGGATTCCGATTAACCTGATCGAAGCAAATGACTATAATCCCAATGTCATTGCTCCGCCGGAAATGCACCTGCTGGAACTTTCCATCAATGAAGACGGCTACACCCAGCCCATTGTTGTGTGGCTGCGCGAAGATCGTAAATTTGAAGTGGTGGACGGGTTCCACCGCTTTCGCATCGGCAGGGAAAAGGGATTTTCTCATTTGCCGTGTGTTGTGTTGAACCGTCATGAACAAGATCGCGGGGACCGTATCGCCTCCACGATTCGTCACAACCGGGCCAGAGGAAAGCATCAAGTCGCCGAGATGAGCAAAATTGTTCTTGAATTGAAAAGACGCAACTGGAGCAATGAAAAAATCGGCCGCGAGCTGGGGATGGACCCCGACGAAGTGCTCCGGCTTTCTCAAGTCGGAGGGCTGGCCGACATGTTTGCCAACCGGACTTTTTCTGAAGCATGGAAGTAAGACAGGGGGAAATACGGGCATTCCCGAGGAGTTTGCAAGTTTGCAAGCCGGAATAAAAGCGGTCCGCAAAAACAAGGATATTGCATTTGACAGAGTTTCTTTTTCATGTTACTATACACCGTAAACCAATCAAGGGAGTTCCATTTCATGCAGGAAAGTTCCGCGGAAATGCCGGAATTATTGTATTTCGGACGGGGCGACACACCGTCTCTCCGGCCTCACAAACATGCTTTTTATCAAATTGAATTCTGTCTCTCGGGGCGCCTGACCGGGAAAACGGAAACGGAAGTTTTTTCCCTCGCGGCCGGAGATTTCTGGCTGATTCCCCCGGAGCTGAAGCATCACTTCCTGGACAGCCTGGAGCCGTATGAATACCTCTCTTTCAAGTTCAACTGCAACCGGATTCTTCCGCCGATCCGGGGAAACGATCCGGTCGTCCGGTATTTTCTCGACCGGATTCTCGAGGTCATCAGTCCGGCGAAAGGTTTTTCCCCGTTCACTCCGGAAGGCAAGCTGATCGTGGAAAGCCATCTAGGCGGATTATTGCGTCATCTGGCCGCTTCCTCGCGGGAAGTCCCCCGGGAGTCGCCGTTCGTCATGGCGATCCGGGAAGAGGTCTGTCAGGAGGGCTACGCGGTCAACGTCTCGCTGCTGGCGGAAAGTCTGCATCTTACACGCTCCCAGCTTCAATACCGTTTCGCCAAGGAACACCACGGAAACACAAACATCAAACATTTCATCGAAGAGATACTGGTCTCGCTGGCCGACCGGCATCTGAAATATTCTCCGATGAACCTTTCGGAAATCGCAAAGGAAATGAACTTCCCGTCCATCTATACTTTTTCCCGGTTCTACAAACGGAAAACCGGAATGTCCCCGCTCCAATACCGGAAAAAACTTGCATGCGGATAAGATTTTCCCGTCCATCGGGAGATGCGATCCGCAAAGGGATGCCCGGGCCGTCCGCGCCCTCTTCTTTCCCTTTTCGGGAAAATCCCGGGGAAAAAACGTCTTTTCCCTTGAAAAAACCTCTTTTCAGATATACTATACTGCTCTTACTTCAATCATCAGGAGTTTTTATGAAACATATTCATATCTGGGTATTCGGGATATGCTTTTCGGTCCTCTTTCTCTGTGCGTGTTCGGCCCCGCCGGAACCGGTCGGCTCCCTGCTGTCCAAAGCCTGCGCCAAGGCGTCGAACGGCGACTGGCTCGGCGCGGACACTCTTGCCAGACAAGTCCTCAAGCAGGAAAACGCCAATATCGACGCTTTGCTGCTGTGCGCGCTGGCCCGGAGCAATCTGGACTCGGAACGCGAAGCGATCGACTATGCCATGAAAGCCGCCGAACTGGCGCCGGGAAATTTCCATGCGCAGTACATCAAGGGATTCCTGCTTTACAAGAGCGGAAAATACGATCTGGCGCTCGGCCCGCTGCGCGCCGCCCGGAACCTTCGCGAAGACGATTTGAACACCCTGATCCTTCTGGCGCAGACCTCCTACGTCCGGAAAAATCTGATTCAGTCCGCCGGTTATTACTCTCTTCTGGTCCGGATTCCGAAATACGGAAACTCGCCCCTGCCCTGGAACGGGATCGGAGTCTGCTACGCCCAGAGCAATCCGCGGAAAGCGCTGGCGTTTTTCCGCAAGGCCGAACAGCTTTCCCCCTATGATCCGGCAACCGCGCTGAATCTGGCCGTCCTGTATGACGTCCACCTCCGGCAGCCCGCCGCGGCCAAGTCCTACTATGAACGGTTCCTGCGTCTTTCCACCGGCAAGGCCGAATACGATTCCATCCGGGGAACCGCCGAGCTCCGGTTCGACTCGATGAAGGGCAAATAATTCTGTTTTCCGAGAGGAGAGTGCGTTTGCGTGCCCCATATTCCTGAAGAGATCATCGACGAGATCGCCGCACGCACGGACCTGGTGGAAATCGCACTCGGTTACGTTCCCACGTTGAAACAGGCCGGGTCCCGCTGGAAGGGATGTTGTCCGTTTCATCAGGAAAAAACGCCTTCGTTCGTCATCAATCCGGGATCGAACATGTTCCACTGCTTCGGCTGCGGCGTCGGCGGGAACACCTTCAAATTCATCATGATGATCGAGAATCTGGACTTTCCGAACGCGGTCCAGATGCTGGCGCGGAAATACAACGTCGTCATCCCGGAGCCGGACCCGCGCCGTTCCGGTTCCCGCACAAAGGAAGAGCATTCCGACTACAACCTCCGGGAACGCCTGTTTCTGCTCCACGAGAAGCTGGCGGCGTGGTATATCGCCCACCTCCGGAAAAATCCCGACTCCAAGGCGGGGCAATATTTCAAAAGCCGTCAACTGGAACCGGACTTCGCCGCAAAATTCATGATCGGAGCCGCCCCGGACCGCTGGGACGCCATGATCGAATGGGCCCGGAGCGAAGGGTTCACCCTGGACGAGCTCAAGGCGGCGCATCTGGTCTCCGCGAGCCAGAACACGCCCGGAAAATTCTTCGACTTCTTCCGCAACCGCCTGATCTTTCCCATCTGGAACGAACAGGGGCGCGTGGTCGGTTTCAGCGCCCGGCAGATCGACAAGGAACAGGGCGGCGGAAAATACGTCAACAGCATGGAGAGCCCGATCTTCAAGAAGGGACGCCTTCTCTACGGGCTGAACTTCGCCCGCACGGAGATCCCCAAAAAAGGCTCCGTGATCCTCTGCGAAGGGCAGATGGACGTCATCGCCATGCACACGTCCGGATGCACCAATGCCGTCGCGCCGCAGGGCACCGCCTTCGGACAGGACCAGGCATCCATTCTCCGCCGCTATACCGACACGATCCTCCTCGCGACCGACTCCGACAGCGCGGGCGTCAACGCGGTCCTGAAAGACGCCGCCATTCTCCTTCCGATGGACTTCCAGCTGAAGGTGGTCTCCTTCCCCGGCGGGAAAGACCCCGACGAGCTGCTGCACAACGCCGGCCCGGAGGCCGTCCGCGCCGCGGTGGAACAGGCGAAGGATTTCTTTGAATTTCTGTATCTCCAGTGCACGGCAAAGCTTGACCCGGCCACGCCGTCCGGGAAAACGAAGATCGCCGCCGTCGTGATCAAATACATCCAGATGCTGGACAACGCCGTCGCCCGCGATTCCTACCTTTCGTGGCTCGGGGACCGTCTCGGGATCGCCCCCGACGCGCTGCTCGAAGAATTCGAGCGCGCCCGGTCGAAAGCGGTGCGCGAACAGACTGTCCGGCAGCGGGAATACGTTTCGCCCGAGGAGAAAAAAAAGCGGGAGGAAGCCCCTCCCCTCCCCTCCTCGCTGTCCGACCCGTTCCTGAAAATGACTTTCTCCGAACTGCTGCGGGTCCTGCTGCGCGACAAATCCAGCACGGAAAAAGCCGCCCGCGACCTTTCGCCCGATCTTCTGGACGACGGTTCGCTCTGCGTCGCGGTCCGCACCCTGGTCCAGGCGTACCTGGATCAGCAGTGGGAACAGGCCCCGGCCCTGATCTCCCGCGCGCTTTCCGCCGCCGAAACAGACTGTTCCGCGGTGTCCGCGATTCTCGCCGAAGAGCCGGACCGCACGGTCCCGCAGGAATACAACGACAAAATCACGAAGGACTGTCTGAAGGCCATCCGGAAAACTCATCTGGAGAAACAGATCGGCGAACTCCGCAGGGAACTGGCCGCCCTTCCGGAAGGGGAAGACCGCAAGGAGCTTCTCCGGGAGTTCATGAACCTGTCCCGCACCCTTACGCAACTGCTCAACAAACGATAAGGAGACCCCCTTGTGACGCTCCATGAACTGTTCGGATTTTTCAGGACCGATCCGCGATTCTTCACCTTCGGAATGGTATCGGCTTTTGCGCTCGGCTGCTGCATCGGCAGCTTCCTGAACGTGTGCATCTGGCGGGTGCCGCGCGGGATGTCGATCATTTCGCCGCCGTCCCATTGTCCGAAATGCGGTCATTCGATCACTCCGCTGGAAAACATTCCGCTGCTGAGCTGGATTTTCCTGGGAGGCAAATGCAGTTCCTGCAAGCAGCCGATCACGATCCGCTATTTTCTGGTGGAACTGACCAGCGGACTTCTTTTCTCCATGATCTTCCTGACGGTGATCGTCCGTGCGCTGCCGCCTTCCGCGATTCTGTTCTACTGGATCGCCGCGTCGATTCTTCTCTGTTCGGCCTTCACGGACTGCGAACTGGGGATCATCCCCAACGAGTTCACCTGTTTCGGGATCGCCATGGGGCTGATCCTCTCGCCGCTGTGTCCCTCCTACTGGCAGGTGAGCTCCCGCCCGACCGCCCTGCTTCTCTGTCTCGGGTCCATCCTGATCGCGGGCGGAATGATGGCGGGCTGTTCGCTTCTCGGCAAATGGATCTTCAAACGGGAAGCGCTCGGCTGGGGAGACGTGAAGCTGGTCGCGGCGGCGGCGGCCCTGCTGGGGCTACCCGGCGCCCTGTTCACCGTCATCGCGGGCAGCCTGCTGGGGCTGATCGGCTTCCCGGTCCTGCGGCTGACCGTGCGCAAATACAGACACCGCCGCTCCCTGAAATTCGCGCCGTTCCTCGCGGTCGGCGGAATGGTCTGGATCTTCTACGCAAACCGCCTGGTCGACCTTGTCATCCCGTAAGGGAACAATCCGGCGGCTTTTTTTCCTTCCGGACTTGCAAGTCGCCGGAAAATGCTGTATTTTTAAAGGATTGTATTTTCACGAACCATCAGGAGGTCGGACCCATGAAGAAAGTTATTATTCCCACGAAATTGGATAAGGAAGTTGCCCGGATTCTCGGAGATGCCGGATTTGAAGTCATTCAACTCCCGGAAAAACCGGTTCTCGAGCTGGCGCGGGAAAACGCCGATGCGGAAGTCATCATCGTCCGAAGCGAAAAAGTCACTCCTGAAGTCATGGATGCCCTGCCGTCCCTCAAACTGGTGGTCCGCGCCGGAGCCGGATACGACAACATCGACACCCAATACGCGCGCCGCAAAAACGTGGACGTGATGAATACGCCCGGAGCGAACTCGAACGCCGTGGCGGAGGAAGTCGTCGCGCTGGCGCTCGCGGCCTACCGCCAGGTCGTCCCCGCCGATGTCTCCACCCGCGAAGGCAAATGGGAGAAATCGAAGTTCATGGGACGCGAACTCACGGGAAAAACCGTCGGAATTCTCGGGCTCGGGCATATCGGGCGTCTTCTGGCCAGGCGGCTCTCCGGTTTTGAGGTCACCGTGCTCGCGTTCGACCCCGTCCTCTCCACGGACATGGCCGCCCAGCTCGGCGTCAAGCTCTGCACCGTCGAAGAAATCTTCGCCCAGTCCGACATCATCAGCCTTCACATCCCCGAAAACGACAGCACCCGCGGAATGGTCAACGCCAAGCTCCTCGGCCTGATGAAAAAAGGCGCCATGCTGATCAACTGCGCCCGTTCCGGCATCGTGGATGAAGACGCCATCCGCGCCGTCAAAGCGGAAAAACAGCTTCTCTTCTGCAACGACGTCTACAAGAAAGACGCCGAGGGCCCCAAGAGCGTGGCCGACATCGCCGACGTCATGCTGCCCCACCTGGGCGCCAACACCAAGGAAGCCAACTTCCTGGCCGCCAAACGCGCCGCGGAACAGACCGTCGCCTACTTTGCGGAAGGCGTCACCACCAGCGTGGTCAACAAGGGCGTGCCCGACGGCATGGACGAGAAATTCCAGTCCCTGGCCTCGCTCCTCGCGGGCGTTTCCGCCGCCTATCTCGGCGAAGACGCTCAGATCCGCCGCATCGAAACCAGCTTTTACGGGAAACTTCACGCGTTCGGAAAATGGATGCTCGCCCCGATCACCGCGGGCATCGCCAAAGATTTCGACCCTTATCTCGGCGCGGCCGATGCCATGGAATTTCTCAAGGCGCGCGGAATCGAGATGAAGGACCGGGAAGTGGACAATGAAAAGCATTACGGCGAATCCATCACGATCGACCTCATCACCAACTCCGGCAACGTGTCCGTCCGCGGCACGCTCACTGAAAGCCACCTGATGCTTTCCCGCATCAACAATTTCGACAAAATCTACCTGGAGCTCAGCGGAAACAACCTGTTCGTGGAATACGGCGACACCACCGGCATCATCGGAAAAATCGCAAGCCTGCTGGGCGCCAATGCGATCAACATCATCGACATCCGCGCCCCGCAGGACCTCGAGCGCAATCATTCCCTCGCGGTCATCAAAACCAACGTTCCGGTTCCCGCTGAATTGATTGAGCAGATCCGGGATCAGATCAAGGCGGTCAAGGCATTTTCTTTCTCATGCTGAAAAAAAACAACAGCGGCGATTCCCCCGCCTCTCCGCACTGCGGAGGGGTGTTTCTGGCGCTCGGGTCCAACAAGGGCGACCGGGTGCTTCATCTGCGCAATGCGGTGCAGGGCCTGATCCGGAACCGTTTTCTTGTCCGCCGCGTGTCCTCCGTCTACGAAACCGATCCGGTCGGCTGCGAAGCGGGCGCGGGAGCGTTTCTCAATTGCGTGGTCGGAGGTAGCTGGGATTCCACGCCGGAGGCGCTTCTGGCTCTCTGCCAGGCATTGGAAAGGGAGGAGGGACGCGATCCGGCGCATCCTCACTGGGTGTCCCGGGAGCTGGATATCGACATCATTCTGTTCGGCAGCAGCCGGATCGACAACGGACTTCTGCAAATTCCGCATCCTCTGGCGCACAAACGCGCGTTCGTGATGATTCCCCTTCATGAAATCGCCCCGAACGTCGTCTTTCCGAATCATGCGCAAAGCACCGAGATGCTTCTGAAGAATCTGATCCCGATCACGGGAATCCGTCTCGCCGAAGAAATTCCATCCCTGCTTTGAGCTTTCCGGAGTGTTTCTCCCGAGAAACGATGAAAAGGAGGCAGCCGGGTTGACAACTGTTGAAAATCGCAGCCTTTTTTGGAAACCCGTAAAAAAAACATTTATTTTTTTGTCATGGTGTTTTCTGCCGGAATTACAGAATAAGTTTGCGCAAAGGTTCGATTTTATCTTGAAAATAAATTTGTAAAAAACAGATTGCATGGTACATTTCCTCTGTTGGATACATTGGAATGTTCGGTGGTGTTGAATCAATTTCGGGATTTTTCGGAAAAACGCGTTGTTTTGCAAAAATCAGCTTGTTTTGTGGAACTTTTCGAAATGACACATGTCAAAGGAGTTAATTGGGCATGACGGGCGACACAAAAAGTTATGAAGCAAAACTGATCAAAGATTTCAAGGAAGGAAGTCGGGAACGGTTCAATGAACTGGTCGACACCTATACCCAGAAATTGTATCGGTTTGCTTACGGGCTTCTTGGGAACCATCATGATGCGGAAGAAGTCGTGCAGGATGCCTTCATCCGGGCATACAACGCATTGGACAACTTCCGGGGAGATTCCAGCTTTGAAACATGGATGCATCGGATCACCATGAATCTGGCAAGGAACAAGTTTCATTGGAACCAGCGCCGGGGCGAAGGGGTGAATGTAAGTCTTTCGGAACCGCCGGGAAACGATCAGGATTCCACGGATTTTTCCGTTGAATTCGAGCTTCCGGACAATTCCAATTCACCGGATTTCCTCCTCGAAAAGCTGGAAACGCAGGACAATGTGATCCGGGGAATCAATGCGCTGCCCGAAACATTGAAGGAGGCGATGGTGTTGAGACATGTCAAGGATATGCCGTATGAAGAAATCGCTTCCATTCTGGATTGCAAGATCGGAACCGTCAAGTCCAGAATCGCCAGGGGACGCGAGCTCCTGAGAGAATATTTGCTGACCATGGATTCCAGCCCGTCATCGAAAACGGCTGCTTCCGTGGAATAAGATCATGAATTGTATAATGGGGAGCACGTAGACATGGATGGGAGGAAAGGAGCGCACGGACCTGTGAAGGTTTTGACGGAAGACCACATGTGTATCACTCCCGAAAAAATCAGCGCGCAGCTCGACGGCGAAGAAGAATTTTCGAATGCCGAAAAAAAGCATCTCCGGAATTGCAAAAAGTGCCATGCGCTTCAGGAGTCCTACAAACTGCTGGACGATGCCGTTACGAAGAGTCTCGACATGGAATGTCCTCCTGCGGCCCAGTTCCGCATCCGGAAGCGAATCACGCGCCATATCCGCGAAAACATGCCGATCGGCAAACGTCCCGTATATCGCTATGCCGCGTGGACAGTGCGCGCAGCCGCGGTCTTTGCCCTTTTCAGCATGACCGGGTATCTGTTTTTTGTCGACAATCCTTTTTCAACCGATCCGGCGAAAATCGCCGCGGCCTCCCCGGAGGAAGTCCGGAACGTCGTACCGGCCTCCCTTTCGCCCGCGCCGTCTCCCTACAAAGATTTCACAGGCAATTCCATTGATGTGCGCCATACCCGTTTCGCCTCCACCGAGTCAGCCCAGACAACTGTCCGGTTCACCGAGGAGAAACCGGTTCCCAAAGCGGAAAAAATTGCGCTGATCCCCTCCCGGATCAAACACGTATGGGTGTACAGCCCCACGCTGAAAACAGCCGAAGTGGAAAGACTTCTCCGCACGGCGATCGGCAAAGCCAATGTTCCTTTGAAAGGGATCAAGCTGGCAATGAACCCGAAAGGGGAAATACGGGTCCTTCTGGAAATAAACCGTTATCAGGCGGTCATGCTGACCCGTGAACTCGCTTCAAGATCATTCCAGCTGCTCTCTTCCCAGCAGCCGCAGCCGGAACAGAAACTGTTTACCGGCAACGGCCGGGAACTGGTGAATTGTGAATTGGTCCTTATCCCCCGCGAAATTCCCCGCGGAAAATAACCGGTTTTCCTCCCGCTGAAAAATTGCAGCGTTTTTCTTTTTTCGCAAGGAAGAAAAGGAATCCTGATCAGGCGGATACTGTTCTGCGGAGTTCTTTCAGCAGGCGGACCGCGGAAAGAATGTCCGCATCCTGTTCCGGACCCGGAAGAATTTCCCGCTCGATAATGAGCGGACCGCGGAATCCGGTTTCAAAAAGCTGTTTCATCCGTTCGATGAATCGGGTATCGCCTTTTCCGAGCGGAGTTTCCCTGCCCATAGCCTCTCCGACGGCGGGACGGCGTCCGTCCTTGCAATGGACCGAACGAACGGCGCCTCCGAGACGGTCGAGAAACTCCTTCGGATCGGTCTGGTTGTAAAGCAGCAGATTGGCGGGATCGAAATTGATCCCGGCGTTCGGAACGTCCAGATCCGCAAGGCAGCGTTCCAGCGTTTCGGCCGGTTCCGGTCCGGTTTCGAAGGAAAAGAACATCCCGTTGTCTTCGGTCAGACGGCAGAATTCCCGCAGATCGGCAACCCATTTTTCATAGGCTGGAGTATCGAACGCCGGGAAATGGCCGGCATGGCAGACACAGTATCTGGCCCCGAACGGCTTTGCCCACAGCATCTGGCGGGCCGCATAGAGCATGCGCCGGGCGCGATGCTGCTCCGGCGTGATCCCGCATTCATCCGGAGTCCACTTCTGGTCCGGGAAGGAAAAGAAGATCGTGGGGACCGTCAGGCGGTTTTTCGCCAGGGCGCCGGCTAGAATTTCCGTTTTCTTTTTGCCCTCCTCCCCGGACATATAATCGTTGGAAATCCGGCAGAGCTGGCAGCACTCCATCCCGGCATCGTGCAGAAATTCCAGACGTGAAAGCTCAACCTCGTCCAGGCGGACCATGGTTCCAATCGGGAGAAACGGTTCTTTCGACATGGGATACATCCTTTTTAATTGAATTGGTAACGCGTGACACCTTTCTTCTGCAAAATACTCCGCAAAGATGAAAAATCAAGCAGGCCGCGTCATTTTTCTCAAAAAAAACGTACCGGATTATTCCTTCACGTGGAAAGTCTCCTGAGAGGAATTGCATTTCAATTCCGGCGCATACACTCCTTGTCCCGTGGCCGGCAGGGCCAGATACCGTCCCGGCAGCTGGGCGCGAAGCCGGTAGAACACATTGCCCGCGCCGCGCGCCAGATTGCGCACATAGAAACGCGCTTCCCGTTCGCGATACTCGCAATAGACCGGACTCCGCCAGTTCCAGCGGTAGCCGCTGACCGGCGAAACATACTCGAACCCGGCGGGCAGAAGATCCGTCATCACGACATAGTCATAGTCGTTTTTGGCTTCGGAAATGAGTTCGACCTCCACCAGGTCGCCGGGTTGAAGCGAGGCGGGGTCCAACAGCTCGACGCGCTGATACTTTTCCACGCCGATCCGCTGCACATTGCCCCGCGGCCCGACTGCGGACGCCGCAGCCTTTTCCGGAACCAGCTTGTAATACTTGCGGATGATCTTCATTTCCAGTCCGGCGGGCTTGATCTCATCCTCGAGCGTGAAATAGTTCAGCATGAGATGGAAGTAAGCCGCCCCTTTCCCGTTGAACTCGAGGGTGATGTTGTGGCGTCCGGCGGTCAAATCCCCGGCTCCGAGCGTCAGGCTGAAATTGCCATCCCACATATTTCCCCGGTTGATCGGAAAGGAACGGATTTCCTTTTCATCGAAACGCACCGTGACTTTCCCGTCGGGTTCGCCCTCGCCGCCGACGACAATGTATCTGGCCAGAGCACGCACGGCCGCGCCGGTCGAACGGGTCGAATTGCGCCACGGGGAATTGCGGATGTTCGCCGTGAGATACGAAGCCAGCTTGCGGCAGACGGGGCTTCCGGGCTCATCCTCCAGCAGCAGGGTCAGATAGGCCGCGTTGGTCTCGTTTTCGTTGCCATACCAGAAGAAGCAGCACCAGGACGGAATATTGAGGTACGCCGTGCCGTTTTCGTCGTCCACTTTCAGGAACTGCGCCAAATTGCGCCGCGCCATGTCGCGTTCCGGCGACTTTTCGGGCAGTGCGAGCGCCAGCATGGCAAGACCGTACGGCGCCAGCGTCGTGCGCCGTTCATAAACCAGCTTTTCAAGCGCTCCGCTGCGCTGTCCCCCTTTGGCCAGGACTTTCAGCACCAGCGCATCGGTGTTGCATACGTCGGACTTGAAGGCCAATATCTCCCGGATGCGGTTTTCCGCATGGACGGCGAGCCAGCCCAGGCCGCGGCCGATGAGATTGGCATTGAATGCGCCGCCTCTGTCGCGGCGAAGATCGAGCAGGGCGTCGACCACATACGCGGTGGTATCCGGCCAGGAGACCTCGCCGTAGCCTGAGAACCAGCCCCAGCCGCCGTCGGCGTTGACCATGCTCCCGATCATTTTCAGGCTGTCGGACGTGACCTTCTCAAACAGGGCCGGATCGAATGACGGCGGGGAGGAGCGGTGGACGAGGGTATCCTTGAAAAGCTCGTCGCGCGGACCCTTCTTGAGTTTCAGGTCGGAGAACTTGATGTGAAGGGTTTCCAGCGCCGCACGCGCCGCCGCCATCGGAACAAAACGGTTGACCACGCCGAACACGTCTTTGGAATCGTCCGCCGCCAGATAGGGCAGGAGTTCGACCATGGCATGGGCGGCGCCGGGAGAGAGATTCAGGGTCAGGAAAGTGGTCTCGGCCTTGCGTTTTTCCGGAATCACCAGAGCCACGGACGTCCGGGGAGTGTCCGCGGCCAGGCGCCCGCAGTGATTGAGCTGTTTGTCGATGCCCCGGACGGTGACCGGCAATTTGAGTTCCAGCGCGTCGGAATGACCGTCCGCTTTGGCGCCGAGCGTAAGCTTGGCTTCGCCCGGCTCCAGCGCCGTGACCGGGAAGGAAACTGTCCCGTGCGCGCCCGGCTCGACCCGGACCGCGGCGGTATGCCGCACGGCGGAAACCGATTTTCCGTCGATGCGGAGGGTGATTTCCGCCGTGAACGCCTTCTGCGTGTAATTGTGCACATTGGCGATGGCGGTGGACTGGTCGCCCTGGACCAGGAAACGGGGCAGTTCCAGACGCGCAATCATGTCCTTGCTCACGATGATCTCGCTTTCCCCCTGCCCCACACGGGTATCCGGAGTCAGGCTCCAGACGCGAACCTTCCACGTGGTCAGATTGTCCGGGACGGGGATTTCCAGCGTGGTACTGCCGTCCGGGCCGAGCGTGCGCTGTCCGATCCAGAAGGCGCGGTCGAGGAAATCCGAACGGACGACGTTTTCCGCGTCCGGCGCGGCGCCGCTTCCGACTTCAAACGTTCTGAAAGAAACATTGCTGTCGGACTTAGCCGCCTCCTTCTTGTCGAGAGCAAACGACATCGGCTGTGCGGCCGCAGGAAAGGCATAAACAGCTTCCCCGCGAACGGTATCGGGTTTTCCCATGCTCCACACTATCCGCGGACCGCTGACGATATAGGAATTCAGGTCCGGGAGACGGCCGGCGAAAGGATGGAGCATCACATCCAGATTGGTTTGGAAGGAACGGTTGACATACTGTTTCCAGCCCCAGAAGAAGCGGGCGATGTCGGGGACCGCGTTCGGGGCGATCGCTTCAAGCGACTTGTCATACACCGTGAGCGTAAACGCGCCCGGAACCCCTTTGCCGGAAGAATCGGTGACCGTCAGGGTGAGCGGCACCTTCGAGCGGGGAGCGGCCTTCCCCTTCGGGACATCCACACGGACATTCAGAAGTTTGGTTTCCGGCGGAACAATGATCTCGCGTTCCACCCGGTGCAGCTTGCCGTTGCGCACGGTCAGGACCGTCACAAACGTGTTCGGCTGATCGCCTTTGTCCAGGGGGAGCGTAACCAGCGCGGAATACCCCTTCGCCTGAATGAACTCGACGTCCGCTTTCCGGGAGGAGCGTTTGAAGACATACAGGAAAGCGCCCGGTTCGCGCGTGGAAATCAGCAGCGAGGCGGTCTCGCCCGGCCGGTATTCGCCCTTGTCGCTGGTGATTTCGAGCGGGAGTTCGGAGAAGAGCCCTTCCGGCACTTTTTCCCCGCGTACGAAAAGAACCGATGACACTTCATTCCGGGTCCGGTTCTGCGCCGTGACTTCGGCATGAAGTTCATAGACGCCCGGTTCCTTCACGACAAATCGCGGACGGTCCGGACCGTCGAGCTTGAAGGAGAGACTCTTGAGTGCGCTTCCCAGCCGGGCCGGCGCTCCGTCGTGTCCGATCGTGCGGCGGAAAAGGGAAAGACGGCAGAAGCCGGAGACCGGTTTTCCGTCGGGCGTAAAGGCGGACACCTCCGGTTCGATCACCTCGTCCGTCCGGTAGAAACCATAGCGCTGGCGGATGAAAACCGTAAAGGAATTGGCGGCGGCAACCACCTCGCCGGAACCGGTGACCACCCGGTGGGTGCTGTCGGAAAGTTCCGCCGTGACGGTGTAGGAGAAATCGAGTTTTCCGAAACGTTTGAGCGCGTCGGAAGTATCGATCGTGATCGACAGGCGGCCTTCGGTGTCGGTCCGTCCGCTGGAATCGGCGACCAGTTCGCTGCCGAAGTTGACCGGACGGAACCAGAATTCCCGGACCGCGGAGGAGCAAATCCAGTATCCCTTGCCGTAGAGCCAGTCGAACGGGGCAAAGAAGGGAAATACCGCTCGTTTTTCCCGCCGGGTGACCTTGTATTTGACAAGCGCATTCACGACCGGCGCGCCGAAATAATATTTGCCGGTGATCGTGGCGGTGAAGGAGTCGCCGAGCCTGACCGGTTCCTTCGGGGCATCCACGGTCACTTCATACTCCGGCTTCTTGTATTCCTCGACCCTGAACACGGCGGACCCATCCGGATTGATTCCTTCGATCCTGTATTGTCCCAGTTGAGCGTCGGCGGGCAGCTTGAATTCTCCGGAACAGGCCAGTGTTTCGGGGTCCACCTTCAAGGAAGCCTCGAAAACTTTCCCGCCGCGCGGGGCGTAAACCCTGACAGAATATTCTTTCCGGTCCGTCAGACGTGGCTCGCCGTAGGAGGGAGTCCGCAGATACCCGGTAAACGCAACGGTGTCACCGGGCTTGTAGACCGGGCGGTCCGGGATGAAGTAAGTGCGCGGATGGTCGGGGAACCGGGTGTCATGCCATCTTCCATAGACGCCCCAGGCTTCGAGCAGGGCGAAACGCCCCTTGTCGCGGCTGACCAGCAGCCAGCGCGCATTCGTATATTTGTCCTGCGGAGGAATCAGCACAAATCCGTTGTCGTCGGTGATGAATTTTTCCCGGACCGTTTCGATCTTGACCTTGCCGCCGTAAGCCACCGTCTGCACTGGATTGTTTGCATAATGGTGAATGAAACCGTAAACCGTAATCTCCCGTCCGGCAAGAGGCTTTCCGGTCATGGGATCGGTCAGCATGACGCCGGTTCCCTGAGCGGTGCGGAAGAGATTGAGCGCCTCGCCGGTGATCCAGACCAGCGTTTTGGCCTCCTGTCCGCCATCGAACAGGGCGGTGACAATATAAGCGCCGGGCGCTTTCACGGGGATCGTGAGAAACGCGGAGGTGTCGTAATGCTTCGGAAGTGGCTGGAGCGGGACTTCATATTTCAGGATTTCGCGTCCCTGGAATGAGTTCCACGGGGGCTTGTTCAGGAAATGCACAAAGCTGTACAGATCATAGGGGAAACTTTCTTTGTTGACTCTGGAAAGTCCCTTGATGAATTCATCGAAAACGGCTTCGGCGTCCATCTGCCGGACGCTGATGATCGTGCTCGACGCATTGCGGAATTTGAGTTCCAGCCGGGGCTCCGCGCCTTGCGGCGTAATCGAATGGGCAACGAACGAGCCATAGTTTCCGGTGATCTCCCGGATCCGTTGTTCCGCGGTGGAATCCCCGGACGATTTTTTGAGCTGAAGGCGGAGTTCCTTCACCGCATTTTCATATTGCATCCGGGCGGCATAAATGGAAGCCAGTGCATAATGATTTCCGATCTCGCGATACAGACGGATATAGTTCTGGTCATCGGGAAGCGTCAGCTTGCGGACGCCGTCCGCCAGTTGGGCGACCGTTTCATTATCCCGCAGACTGTTGAGATAATCGCAATAGGCCGAAGACCGGTAATATTGCTGTCTGACGGAATAATCCACCCGGGAAAAATCGAATTCATGGGCGAGGAACTCCGCCAGAGCCTTCCGGGCATCGGCCGAACCGTCCGCCATGACACGGGCATACGCGTAACGCATGCGTTCGCCGTCGCTCCGGGCCTCCCGGAAGGACGGGGGCGCATGATAATAGACCGGCGAGGAATCCGGATTCACCGGCGGGCGGGAATAAGAGGCATTCACCCTGCGGTCGTAGTCGGGCAGGCGCGAAAGATCGGTCAGTTCCTGAAGACGCCAGGACTGCCCTCCATGACGGTTGAAACGGAGGGCGTTCCCCAGATTGACATAGAATTTTTCCCGGAGCGGCTTGTCCGCCTTGTCGGCCTTGTCCATGGCGTTCACCAGAAGACGCAGAATCCGGACGCGGTCCCTCTCCAGACAGGTGACCTGTTCTCCGGCGTATCCGCGCGGAGTGCCGCGCGTAAAGCGGTCGCCGATCTTGTATCCGTAGCCGAACTGTCCGAGAGCGATGACGGAAAGCAGAGGAAGATTGTCCGAGTGGCGGGCCTCGATCAACTCCAGGAGTTCGTCGTATTTTTCAAATGCCTGAAGGCCGCCGATCGACTGAATCGCCTCGATGTAGAGTTCTGCGGATTGCGGGTCCTGCGATCCTTTCGGAAGCTCCTTGAAGAAACGGAGACAGCCGTCGTACGCTTCCTTGTAGTTTCCGTTCTGCCTGAGTTTGGAAATCTCCGCCGGAGTCAGTCCGGAGGAAGTGAATGCGCCCAAAAAAAGCGCCCAAAAAACCAGAAGTGACAGTAAAAACCGCATGATGAGACTCCCCGCCGTTGATTTCCTTTTCCATACCTGTAGCACGGAAAACGCAAAATACAACAGCCAAAACCGAAAGGCTTTCCGAAATTGCGGACGGAATCTCGGCCGCGGACCGTTTTTCAATGGAGAACGGCTACTTTCCGGGGAGGATGAAACAGTAGGCGATGAATTCTTTTTTCGGTTCGCCCGCCAAAACAGTGAACCATGCCGGGACCGCGCGGGGAAACTCTTTCAAATACATCGGGGAGAGATTGAATCCGTCTTTTTGCAAACGGTCCAGCCAACGCGGCTTCAAAGAGTTGAGATTGGTGTGCTCCGGCGGGTCCGGAACGATGCCGCGCCAGAGCCTGGAAAAGAGGATGACTCCGCCGTGCCTGCGCAGTTCTTTCTCATCAATCCACTGGCTGTAGGACGGATTGGCGGAAAAATACGCCTCCGGCCTGTCCGCCGAATAAACCGCGGTATTGCAGGACTCTTTCCGTTCGCCAACCACGAACTTCAACGGACGCCCGGTTCGTTTCCGCCATTCTTCGGTTACATGGTCGCTGATCCGGCGGCCCGGATAATTTTCATAGTCGCATTTATTTTTCCGATAGCCTTGATACAGGGTTGAACGGAACAGGTAAATCACGCCGTAAACCAGAGCCATGCCAATCATCAAAGACAGGAAAACGCGAACGGAGGTTTTCGTGATCCGGGGCCGGTAGAAAAGGAAGGTGAACACGCCTGTCCAGAGGAAGCACGGAATCACCCACGCGTAAATGACGAAACCGCCCGTCAACAGGGAAAAAAGCAAAGTCGCCGCAAAGGGTCCCCAGCAGAGGATTCCGATGAAACGGCGGTTGAACCCGTCCTCCGGCGGCAGTTCGCGGCTCCTCTGAAAGAAACAGAGGAAGAAAAAGCCCAGCGGCACCGCTACGACCCCCGCCGAACGCACCACCAGCCGCCAGGGATTGGAAATATGATTCCACCACGAGAGGTTCGAGGACTCTCCCAGGGAAGCCCTCGCAATGGCATAGTCGAACGCCACAAAATTATTGCAGTAAAGCCAGAGAAAGTTGGGCAGGGAAATCAGGAAAGCCGCCAGAAAAGCCAGATAAGGTCCCGCCGTCTTGAAGGAAGCCCGTCCTTCCTTTGTAAAAAGGAGCACCGAAAACATCGAGACGAGCAAAACCGCCCCGTAGTATTTCACCATGAAAGAGAGTCCGGCAAAGACACCGGTCAGAATCCAGTAGAGGATTTTCCGGTCGGACCGCAGCGCCTGGTAGAAAAAGAAGACGGTCCACGGCCAGAAACCGAGTTCCATCACGTCGTCGCACAGCTCGGCGGCTTTGATACAGTAGGGAGAAATTCCCCACAGCATCACCACGGACAGCAGGGACTGGAGCGGCGGAAGCATTTTCCGTGCGGTGAGGTAAACGGCGATGAATCCGCCGGTCACGAACACCTGACTCAGCCCATAGCTGATCCAGGTGTCTCCCGTCAGGAACCAGGAAGCATAGCCGATCCAGGCGCCCACATACGGATTTTTGTCATATCCGAATTGAAAATGACTCCCCCATACGATATTCTCGAGGATGTCGATGTAGTCATTCCGCAGAATGGCGATCGGAAGCAGCGACCAGAACAGGAACCAGCCGCCCAGAAGGAGTACCGTCCACCGGGTCAGGCTCTCCTTCGGCGGTCCGCTCCATGTTTCTTCCGAACAGAAAAACTCCCATTTTTTCCGGACAAAAACAAAAAGTCCCCTCATAAAAAACATCTTGCCGCAAAATCCTTATTCTTGACTGAAACATTTTTTGATTTCAAAATAATATAACAAAACAAAAAGGATTTATCAAGCATTTTTACGGGCCTGTTTCCGAAAAAATCATGAAATTAACATTTCAGCGGCAATTTGCTTTCGCACAGGACCCCTTCCGGGAAAACGGCTCAAGTTCCCTTGCAGACGATCAGCTCCGTCCGGATGGCCGAATGGAACGGCACGCGCTTTTCGGCATAGCCGTCCATGAGCCAGCGCTGCGACTCCAGATAGAGTTTTTCGTTCTGCTGCCGCATCATGGCGATTCCGTCGTATTTGATGAGTTCCGGAAGGAAATCGTAGGAGAGCAGGAAATAATCGCGGCCCGGGGTCATATTGTACATGTGTCCGCAGGTCACCAGCGGAACCGTGAGGGAGGAATCCAGCACGACAATTCCGCGCGGCGGTTTCCCGGAGGCGAAAAGACGGCTGCCTGTCTCGGAAAGCTCCGCCGGAAAGTCCCGGAACGAACGCACATGAATGCGGTCTCCGGTCAGTTTGGCTCCCAGCCCGGCGGCGATCTCGTAAAAGGCGATCAGCCGCTCGGAAAGGTAAGGCATGGCGAGGTCGGCCCGGCGTGAAACCAGCGCACATTCCCGTCCGGCCTCGTTCATCAGCCAGGCCATTCCCTCGCGGATGCTGGCTGCGGTGTCGGTCCCGGCATAATTGTAGTGGCGGTAAATCCGGTTGATGAGCAGCTGCGGCACGCCGGAACGCTCCAGATGCGCCATCAGCCACATGGATTCGATGCCGGGCGTGACCCAGATCAGCGCCGCCCCCGGATGGGAAACCGTATCGGTGTTCCGGAGCAGGTCGCTTTCGCGGATCGCGCGGACGTTGATCTTGGACTCGAGGCTCGGAAAGAACATTTCGCGGATCGCGCGTTCCGACTGTTCGTGAAAGAACCCCGACACAATGAACAGTTCGGTCGGACTGGACGAAGTCTGATAGGAGGAGGCCACGCGGGTCGCGCCTCCCTGGTTGGACACCAGACACCCTTTGAGCTTGAGGGCGGAGATCGCCCGCTCCACGGTATTGCGCGAACACTTGTATTTCCGGCAAAGCTGGTTGCGGGACGGAATCGGATCGCCCGGCTTGAAGCGTCCCGAGCTCAGATCGCTCAAAATCATATCCTGAAGCATTTGCGATTTGTTCATTCCGGACTCCCTGTGCCGAATGGGTGTAAAGGATACAAGTGAACCGGATATAGTTTATCATCTTTCATCGGAATATCAAGTTCCGGGACGGCAAAAAAGAAGAAAAGAAGACAAGTTTTCTGAAGGAACCGCATGGTTTTCGTTTGAAGGTTCCCCAATGCCGGGATAAGTTATAGGAAGGCTTTTCAAATTCATTCGGAATTTAAATCATAAGGAAACCGGCTATGAAGGAAATCAAGTGCGGAATCATCGGAAGCGGAGTCATCGCCCCGGTGCACCTCGAAAGTTACCGGAAAGTCCCCGGCGTCACGGTCCGGGCGCTTTGCGACATCGTGCCCGGCAAGGCGCAGGCTTTGGCGGACAAATACGGCGTTCCCCGCGCATGCCTCGACTACCATGAAATCCTGAACGACCCCGAAATCGACTGCGTAAGCGTCTGTACCGACCATGCCAGCCACGGACAGATCGTCGCGGACGCCCTCGACAAGGGCAAGCACGTAATCTGCGAAAAGTGCCTGACCGCCACCGACACCCAGCTCGATCTGGCTTTGAAGGCCCACAAGCGCAATCCGGAACGGGTCTTCGCGGGCGTCTTCCAGCACCGTTTCGAACCGGCCAACATCCTCCTCCGGAAAATGATCCGGGAAGGAAAGTTCGGAACCCTCCTGACCGCCTCCCTGAACGTGGCATGCCTCCGCACCGACGAATACTACAACAGCGACCCGTGGCGCGGCACCTGGGCGCAGGAGGGCGGCAGCGTCCTCATCAACCAGGCGGTCCACCATTTCGACCTGCTCCGTTATTTCCTCGGAGAAATCGACTCGCTCTGCGCCTCCTACTCCAACCGGGTCCATCAGAAAACCATCGAGACCGAAGACACGATCAACGCCATCCTCAAGTTCAAAAATGGCATGCACGTGACCTTCTGCGCGACCTCGGGAAGCTTCGCGGTCCCATGGAGAAGCGGCTTCTTCTTTACCGGCACGCAGGGCTATCTGGAATATTCCGAGTTCAAGCCCGTCTTCTGGAAGTTCCTCGATGAAACACTGACCGAAGAGCTCGGGAAAAAATTCGCCGAATGCGAGGAGTCCAAGGCGATCCAGGCGGGAAAGAACTATTACGGAACCGGCCATCCGGCGCAGATCGCCGACTTCATCGACGCGGTCCGGGACAGCCGCGCCCCCTTCGTCACCGGGGAGGATTCCGGCGAGACCGCACGTGCAATCCACGCATGTTACGAGTCCGCAAGGACAGGCAAATGGATTCAACTGTGAGGTGGAAAAATGTTCTTGACAGGTTTTGCCGACGAAGCTTCGCACGATCTCAAACAGCAGATCAGCGCCACCCGGAAACTGGGCTGGAAATTCATCGAGACCCGTTTCATCGGGGAAAAATTCTTCGGATTCCTGACCGATGAGGAATTCGAAGAGGTAGTGGAACTCATGTCCGGTTCCGGCATCCGCTTCAACTGCTACGGCAGCGGCGTCGCCAACTGGAGCAAGGCCCCCCGCCCGGACGAGGATTTCGCCGCTACGAAAAAAGAGCTCCTGACCGCCCTCCCCCGCATGCAGAAGCTGGGAATCAAACTCCTCCGCGGCATGAGCTTCAAACTGACCGGCGACGAACCGTTCGACAGTCCCGAACTGGAAAAAATCATCTTCCGGAAAGTCAACGAACTGGTAAAAATCTGCGCGGACGCCGGTGTCCTTTACGGACACGAAAACTGCATGAATTACGGAGGCCAGTCCCACGTCCACACGCTCCGTCTCCTCGACAACATTCAGTCCGACAATTTCAAGCTGATCTTCGATACGGGCAACCCGATCTTCACTTTCCGCCGCATCGGACAGCCGCCCTATCCACTGCAAAGCACCCGCGAATTCTATGAAAATGTCCGCGAGTTCATTTACTATGTCCACATCAAGGACGCCGTTTCCAGAATCAAGGAGGACGGCACCGTCCAGACCACTTTCCAATTCGCCGGAGAAGGCAGCGGGGACATCCCGTGGATTCTCACCGATCTCTTCAAGCGCGGCTATGACGGCGGGTTTTCCATCGAACCCCATGTGGCCACGGTCTTCCACGAAAAGGACAATCCGGAGGACAGCGAAGTCAAGGCGCGCCGCAAGTATGAGACGTACATCGAATATGGGCGGCGTTTCGAGGCGCTCGTCAAAAAGTGCCGCCGGGAAGCCGGTCTCCCGGAGGAATGGGAAAAATAATCCCCGTTCTCCATCCGGAACCGTTCAAACTTCGGGCGGGGCGTGGACGGCGCGGTATTCCTTCGGCGACATCCCGCATTCCCGGTGGAAGACGCGGTGAAAGTATTCACCCGACCGGAAGCCGCACCGCAAAGCGACCGTTTCAATGGTGAAGCAGGAATACCGCAGAAGCTGTTTCGCCGCCTCCAGCCGCCTCTCGCGCAGAAGCGCCGTGAAGCCCTTGCCGAAGAGCTTGTGAATCCGTTCCGACGCCCGCGCCGAACTCAGTGACAGAATCGCGGCAATGTCGTCCAACCCCTTGTTCCGGGAAAAATCCGTATCCAGAAACGCCTGGACCGTTTCTTTTTCCGTGGACGGCAGAATCGGATTCAGGAAGGCCCGGCGGGCAATTTCCAGCGAGATCAGTTCCCCGTAGGCATAGAAAGTGTCCAGCGCTTTCGGGACAGGAGGCAGACGGGCGGCGTTCCGCGGACGCTGAAACAGTTTCGGGGCGGATAACGCAACCTCTCCTTTTTCAACCGGGGCATACGGTCCGGCAAAAACGCATCCCAGCAGACGATGTTCCAGAAGAACCGGGAAAACCGCCTCCGCCATGCCGCACGGACAATGTTTCAGGAACGGACGCGGGTCCTTTGCCAATACATCCTGCACGTCATTGCGGTCGAAAGAATAACAGACCGGGTCGAGCCGGGGATTGCTTTTCTTGACTTCCGTGCAGAACGGGTTCAGATGATACGTCGGCAGCACATCCTTTGGAAGACGTCCTGTATAATCGTGAAGACACAACCGGCATCCGAACTGTTTTTCAAACGCACCGACGGCGTTCAGCAAAACGGCCTGATCTCTCATATTTTTCCTCTGTTTTTCATAAAAATACACCGAAACGGCAAAAAAGTCCATATCTTTTCTGTAAAAAGAGCCTATATTTATTACAGGAGAAAATTTTCAAAAGTATTTAAATCCGAAAGCGGCTCCCTTTTAAAAAATATATTGACTTTTTATTTTTTTACTGTAATGGCAGCAGAATTTTGAAAAACGAAACAGAATGATCAAAGGCTCAGCAGAAAACAATAGGAGACAAACATTATGAGAAAGATTTTTGCATCCATTTGTAAAAAGGTCATTGCAGCCATCGCATTGGCCGGGCTGTCGGGCATGGGCGCGCTCGCCGCCGACCTTCCGGCAGTAAAGGCGAACCACACATGGATCCCCGTGAATATCGATGGAGAGCTGGAGGATCAAGTGTGGGGGGATATTGCAAGTTCCGTCGACGGCTTCATTCTTTATAACAATGGAGAAAAAGCGACTGAAAATACAAAGGCGTACATAACCTATGACCGGAAATATCTCTATGTCGCCTTCGTATGTTATGACTCCGATATATCGGGACTCAAGGGGGGAGACAGAATATTCAATGGAGACTGTGTCGAGGTGTTTATCGACCCGGGCCGGTCGCTCGAGTATACGCATGTGGCGGTTACGCCTGACGGGAAAATCTATCTCGCATGGCAGCAGAATGACAGGAAGAACAGCGTCAGAGCGGCGGCGAAGCGTTTTTCCGACCGCTGGCAGGTAGAAATAGCGATACCATTTACAGATATCAAGATGCCCGATGCCGCCGCGATGAAACCTGATTGGGGAATCAATTTTTGCCGCGCCATGCCCAGGAAAAAGGAATTTTCGTGCTGGGCGCCGACACTTGCCGAGTTTCATAATCCTACCCGTTTCGGGAATATGCGCGGTATTCGCGACATCGACACCCGGAAAATACGTCTTGTACAGAATTCAAAAGCGGCAGACAGCCCGGATGCCCTTCAAGTCGTAACAGACAGAAGTTTTTACGATGTCCAAAAACAGATCACAGTCTGTATCGAACTCAAGAATCCCCTCGACCTCAAGGGGAAAAGCCTCCGTCTGTCAGTTGTCGATGAAAAGGGGAAACTCCGCGGTGAAAAAGAAATAAAGGACATATTGCTGACGAATAAGGAGACTTTTGATGTGGCAAGTCTTCCTGACGGTAATTATTTCCTGAAGACGGAAGTCCTTGAAAACGGAAAACCGGTCGCTGCTGCTGAAAAGTTTTTCGGAAAATTCGCTCCCATGAAAAAGCCGGAGTCTTGTGCCGAAATCCGGAACGGCATCCTGTATGCGGATGGCAAACCATATCTCCCGACAGGCATCTGGTTTGGAGCCCCCTGGCATCAATACAAGGACCTGTCGGAATCGGACCTTGCGGATGTTGCGGACAAAGGCTTTACGGCAATCCTTCCCAGCTGGGGCTTTTTCAAAGACGAGTTTGCAGCTTACGGCGAAATAGCAAAACGCGCCGCTTCCGATGGAAGACTGAAATTCGCGGCCTCCAATCCCTTCAACATGGAACGGCTGCTTGACACAGCCCGATCAAACAAACTCCAGGTGATATTCAACATCCCATTTTTCTGGCGGACGGAATCCCTCGATGACGACCAGATCCGGGTCGGCGGAGAAATCGTCAGGAAGTACAGGAATCATCCCGCGGTCCTCTGCTGGAACTCAAATGACGAGACCGACGGCTGGAACGCGCTTAACCGTGAGACATACCGCCTCTATAAAGAACTTGATCCCCATCGGCCGGTATATCTGAACCTTATCTACGCGGTGCCGTCAAACAGGGATGCGGCCGATATTCTTTCGACCGATCCCTATCCGATTGGGAAGGCTCCGATTACAAAGGTCGCAGCGCATGGAAACATGATAAGAGAGGCATTGCGCGACTACCCGTCGAAATCCGCATGGCTTGTTCTTCAGCTTTTCGGTTCTCCTGCTGAGAAATGGCCCCGCTGTCCGACTCCGGCCGAAGAACGTTGCATGACCTTTCTTGCGTTGAATCATGGGGCAAAAGGCCTGGTATACTTTACATATCGTCCGAAAGCTGCAAGGATCGAAGGCGGCAGCAAATTCCTGAGTGAAGAGCTCTGGCAATCGATGAAGGAACTCAATCGCCAGACGAAAGAAATGGCCTTGCCGTATCTGCTCGGGAAAGATGCGGCCGGAATATCATGCAATGACAAATCGATTGACTTGGCCGCCAGGGAATACAACGGCAAAGTATATATAATAGCCTGCAATACGAGAGATGTGCCCCTGGATGCTGTCGACATCGAGATCGGGTCCGGTGCACTCCCGAAGGAAGTTGCCGTGAAATTCGAAAACAGGAATGTGCCGCTGGAAAATGGAAGAACTGTCAAAGATTCTTTCTCCGGATATGCCGTTCACATTTACACGTACGCATTGAAATAGGAGTTTTGCCATGAAATGTTTATACTCGTTTATCCGGTCGGCCGTTGGTTTTGCAGTCATTCTGCTGTCCTTCAATACATGGGCCGGAGAAATCCGGATCGAGATAAAAAGTGGTTCTTCGCCGCCCTTGAAGAATCTTGTCAGGAACGGTGGATTCGAAAAAGGTCTGGAGGGCTGGACTATAGCCAGGTCGGAGGATAAAGGTTGGGAAGTTAAACTTTCCGACGAATCTTTCAGCGGGGCGCATTCGTTGTATGTGAAAGTCGCGGACGAGGATGGCAGACGTCGTCCGCGCGGAGCATTCCAGTCACTCAACAAAGCAATGCTCGATGGACTGATGGCAGAGGGCCGGACCTATTATCTCAGCTGCCGGGTAAAAGCGATCAAAGCCAGCAATACCGGCGGGAAATATTGCGGGGCCGGAGCCGTGCTTGCTTTTTTCGACGCCGACTGGAAACAGAGCGCGGGTGTTCATGCCAGGGAGGGAGACACCGCCGGAGAATGGAAAAAACTCGTCAGCAGCCCAATAAAATATGAGGATTGGGCAAAGAACACGCAAGTCATCGCCAACCTGGCATATTCGATCGGAGAGATGTGGATCGATGATATTTGCGTTTCGGAGGTTGCATCCCTCGATGTCCATGTCAATGGGGGACCCTTCCGGCAGGTGCTTATCAAAGGGAATGATGATATCCTTTTTGATTCGGGGCGTCTGCCCGGGGAAACAACATCGTTTTCCAAATCCATCGAGGGTTTCTGTTATGATCTCTTTACCGTTTCCGTCGTAGGGGACGACGGCACGGTTGTCCGGAAGACACTTGACCTATCAATCAAGGAGAAGCAATAATGCAAAATTTTTGTGATCATCGGCTTGTTCGGTTTTCCCGGCATTTCATGAAAACTTTTCAAAGGAATGTTACGCGTGACGTTGAACACAGATGTCCTGCGCCGGGCAAGATGAAAAATCGTTGCAACATGCTGCCGTTCACATTGATAGAAGTTATCATTGTGACCGCGATCATTGTGATTCTTGCCGGCATGTTATTGCCGGCTCTCAACAAGGTCAGGGAAAAAGCATATGACGTCAGATGTGTAAACAATCTAAAGCAGTTTAACATGGCGACTTCCATGTATGTTTCAGATTATAACGGCTGGCTGCCGCCATCTCCTTCCACAAGCAACGGTTACTGGACAACTATGTTCATACCGTATTTGGGCGATAAAAAAAACAAACTCACCGTCTGGACATGTCCTTCGGCATTTAAAAAATATAATTATTCTTTTACCTACGGATTGAATTCAGACCTTGTGAAGTGGAACTTCAGAAAGCTGGGTTCCTTCAAGAATACATCGCTCGGTTTTATCTTTGCGGATTCGAGCTGGAACGCAAGCGGAAAATATTATGCTTCACAGGTCTCGAAGTCTCAAGTACCGATGGAATTCTTCCACAATGGCGGGTCGAACTATCTTTTTCTGGACGGACATGTCAAATGGTATAAACGACCTATGATCACAACTGAAATGTGGCAAGGAGAATGAACGTTGCAATAAAAAACTTTGTGTTCATATAAAACCATGAACAAACCGTGTCCCGAAATTTCGGGAATCAGAGAAAAACACCCGGCAAACAGGATTTTTCCGGCTTTCTCAAGAAAAAACCGGATTCGGAGCGGCAAGGCGGGCTTGCCGCGTCGAAAAATAAGCTTTTAGCGAAAAAGAGCCAATATTTTGAAATGGCTCATGAAAGAAAAAATTCCGCATTTTGCGGATACGATTCAAAAATGAGGAGAAGAATCATGACTGCGATTCATTACAAGGTCGAAAAGGAAATTCCGGTGCTGGCGGAAACAGATGTTCTGGTAGTGGGGGGCGGCCCCGGCGGACTGGGGGCGGCGGTCATGGCGGCCCGGCAGGGTGTCAAAGTCATCCTGGCCGAACGCTACGGGTGCATGGGCGGCATGGCGTCCTTCGGAGAGGTGACGCCCTTCATGCCCAATCACGTGGACAACGCCACGCTGGACCGTCCGGTGTTTGCCGAATGGTGCCGGAAACTCTGGGAATACCTGCCGGAAAAGGATTGCATGGCAAAACCGTTCGATGAAAAAATCGTTCCCTGCACTAAAATTTCCAAGGACGCCGCGATGCTGGCGATGGAAGACCTTCTTCTGGAAGCCGGAGTGAAGATTCTGTATCATCACACGCTGGTCGACGTCATCAAGGACGGAAACCGGATCGAAGCGGCCGTATTCCAGTCCAAATCCGGACTCGGCGCCGTCCGTGCTAAAATCTATATCGACTCCACCGGCGACGGCGACCTGGCCGCGCTGAGCGGCTGCCGCTGCGAATTCGGGAACGAAGAGGGTTTCTGCCAGCCCATGACCACCTGTTTCAAACTCAGCGGCGTCGACCGTTCCCGGATGCCCGACCACAAAACCATCAACGCACTGTATAACAAGGCCAAAGCCGACGGCGAAATTCACTGCGTGCGTGAAAACGTGCTCTGCTTCACCACCGACGAAGAAGATGTGATCCATTTCAACACCACGCGCGTCGTCAAAAAAAGCGGCATAAACGGACAGGAGCTCTCCGAAGCGGAAATCGAAGGACGCCGCCAGCTCCGCGAATATCTGAACTTTCTGCGGAAGCGTGTCCCCGGCTTCGAACAGGCGCGTCTGCACTCCATCGCCCACCACATCGGCATCCGCGAAACGCGCCGCGTCCGGGGGCTGCTCTACCAGACGGCCGACGATTTCCTCCGCGCCGCCAAATACGAGGACGGCGTCGTCAAGGCCTCTTACCCGATCGACATCCACAATCCCTCCGGCAGCGGCACGGTCATCAAACATCTGGAGCCGAACGACTGGTACGAACTCCGCTACGGCACACTGGTTCCGGAGGGTTCCGATAACCTGTTGATGGGCTGCCGGGCCGTCTCCGTGGACCATGCGCTCCACAGCAGTTCGCGGGTCATGCCCCCGGTCTGTTCGATCGGACAGGCGGCCGGAATGGCCGCGGCCTTGTGCGTCCGGAAAGGCTGCCGCCCCGCGGAGCTTTCCGGCGTGGAGGTCCGCGAAAATCTGGCAAAAGCGGGCGCCCGTCTCTGAAAAAAAATGGAAAGGTTCGACCGCACGGATGACCGGACTTCGGCATCCGTGCGTTTTTTTGTCAGGGGACCCGTAAAAAAACGGGACGGGGCGCCTTGCCGGGAAGCCGGTCCCAGCAATCGATGTCCAGTTCCAGCGTCAGGATCGTGGCGGGCTTGAAAAACGGAACCGGCGACGGGGCCAGGCCGGAAGCCAGCTCCGTCACTTCGGGATTGTGTCCGACCAGCATCACATTCCGGAAGGAGGAATCCAGTTTTTCGAGCAGAGTCCGGAGGTCCCGGCTTCCCGCACAGTAGAGGGAGCGGTCGGTGACGATCGAATCCGCGGCGATTCCGAAGACGTCCGCGAAAATCCGGGCAGTCTCCAGGGTGCGCGCCGCCGGACTGGCCAGGATCAATTCCGGCACGGCAATGACAAGACAGGCTTTTTCCGCCGCGAGACGGGCTTCCGCCCGGCCCGGCTCCGTAAGAACCCGGTCGAAATCGGAATGCTGCGAAAAATGTTCCGCGTGAGCGTGGCGGACAATGGACAACTGTTTCATCCGGAAAACCTCCCGATTGCTTCGAAAACTTTCGAATATATCCTCTTTTTTTCTCTAAATCAAGCCCGTAAAAAACACATTGTTAATTTCTCACATTTTTTTGCGAAAAGAAAATTGATTTTTCAGCGGAGACCGGTATACTTAGTGGCGTATTCTCGAAAATCAACCGGGAGAAATTCATGCATCTTGTTTCGGATTATCTGAAGAACGGGATTTCCGACGACGAGGGAATCCGGGCTTGTCTGGCCGCCGCCGCGAACGAACCGGAACGGACAATCGTTTTTTCCGGACGTGAATTCCTGATCGGCCGCGCGATCGAACTGCCGGCTCATACCACGGTTCTTCTCGACGGGTGCGTCCTCCGTCAGAAGGACGAGACCTTCGACAACGTTTTCCGGGGCGACAACCTCGTGCCCGACCCCGAAAATCCGTTCGGGTTCCCGCTGTCCGTGAAACCGACGTCTGATATCCGCATTCTCGGGCGCAACGGGGCGGAAATCACCGGTCCCGACAAGCCCCGCCGCATGTGGCATCCCCACTTTCACGAAGAACAGGAAATGGCCGGCGACTTCTGGGGCTGGCGCGGACACCAGATCAACCTGTCGCAATGCGACCGGTTCGAGATCGCCGGGCTCCGGCTGACGAAAACCCGCTCCTGGGCCATGTCCTTCGACTTCTGTTCGAATGGTTTCATTCACGACATCGATTTTGATACACATGTAAAAAATGGCGACGGCATCGATTTCCGCGCCGGGTGCCATCACTGCCGCGTGTCGGACATCACCGGCTACAACTCCGACGACACGGTCGCCTGCACCGCGGGCAACAACCGGAATCCGCATCCCCGGTATCTTTTCCCGAACGAGGCGTCGAAAAAGTTTTTCCGGGACGGCGATCCGCGCCGGATGGACATTCATGACATCACCATCGAAAACCTCCGCGTTTCCGGTCGCTTCCATGCGGTGATCTGCCTCGCGGCCGCCGGACTTCAGGTGTATAATGTCGTCATCCGCAATGTCTCCGAAACGGCGGAGAACCCGCGCCAATGCCACCTCGTGGACATCTACACCGGCTACGGCGACGGCTACCATCCCGGCGATCTGCACGACATTACAGTCGAAAACATCACGGCAAACTGCGGCGTCTCCGAACCGGACGCCGAAGGAAAAATCACGCGTTACGCGGCCGCCTCATGCCGGGCGGACGCCCGGAACATCACCTTCCGGAATGTTGTCCAGCGCGGCCCCGGCGAAAGATATTTTCTTCCGTTCCCCGGCGGCGTGAAGATCGAATAACGGCATTCCGCGCTCACTTCGGAAGGAGGACGGCCGTTTTGAGTTCCTCCGCGGCGGCGCGGGAAAGACGGAGAGGTTTTCCGTCGGAACCGGTGATGGTAATCAGGCCGCGGGCCGCCAGGTCGTCCAGCAGGTTCCAGCACTGGGCATCTCCCATGAACGGATATTTTTCATAGGCGTCCATGCCTTTGAAAACCGCGAACGGAGTATTCGCCCCGGTCCGGACCCGAAGCAGAAGCTCGCGCTGGGTGCGCCCCAGCCCGGAGGCGTCCGGCATCTCCTCGGCAAACCGTTCCAACGCTTCCCGGAGGAACGGCAGACGGGTGAAGTCGCCCTCCACCGCCTTTCTCCCGGACGCAAACGAAATCCACGCCTTTTTTCCGAGCTCGACATCGGCGTCGGAAAGGGCGATGGCGGCATGTTGGTATTTCCGGAACTCCTCCGCGTCCCAGCACACATTTTGACAGTTCAGGAAAATCTGCGGACGTTCCGGCAGAAAAGAAAGCAGATACAGGATGCGGGCCAGGATCGTCTGGTCGAACATACATGCGTCGAACCACAAAACCACGCGGTCCGTGCCCCGGAGACAGAAAAGCCGCTCGTCCATTTTCCGCAGTCCGGAAAGAAGCCGCTCTTCGGGAATCGACGGAACGAACCGCGCCAGTTCCGCAGCCCGAAGCCGCTCGAACTCGGGCAGCGGACAATCCGGCGGGGGCAGTTTTC
>MWCA01000023.1 GCA_002069785.1 Lentisphaerae bacterium ADurb.Bin242
CCGTTGCTTTTCTCCATGACGACAGGCAATGCGCTGCCGCAAACCTTCTTCAAGGCCGTATTGAAATTCGAAACGGCTGTTTTCAACTGCGAAGGCGCATTTTGAGGAATGACGACCGAAGCTGTCGGCCGTCCGTCCGCAATCAGTTCAAAATCGTCCGCCCATGCAACCGGCAGCGAGCTTGACATGAGGCAGGCAAACGCGAAAAATAAAAGTTTTTTCATCGCCCGACAATCCTTTCGGCGTTTTCTTGTTTTGATGACATTATTGCGGACAAAGTCCGGCATAAAACGGAACGTTCGCAAATTCACGGGTTCCCCACGATGCTTTTGTTTTGGAAAGTTCGCGCGGGGTCCATTGCCTGACGTTCCCGGCAGCCATTAAAATATTCGCACGTCTGCTGTGCGCCGGCATGACGGCGGCGGTATCGCTTCCGGGCTCTCTCGGAAATTCCCTGGTTGCAACAGCGGTTGTGATTTGGAACCATTGTCTTTTGTATTTATCCTGCCATGAATCGGAAATCCAGCCCAGTTCCGAAGGTTTTTTTACCAATTTCATAAAAATGGAATAATCGTCGCTGTATGGGTTTTTATAAAGGAATTGATCCTGTTTGTTTGTCCATGCGAAAATTCCGTAATATGCGCTGTATTGTCCGCTTGCGGCCGGCGACGTCTTTATAACCGGACAATCTAAAACTTTTTTCCGAAAACCGATAAAGTCATTCCCTCCCGGCAGATATCCGGAATAACACAGATGTCTTCCCCAACTGTCGTAGGTTGAGTTGAAGCCTCGGGACGGGACGGAATATTCGGCGTTGTCGTTCACGTAGCTTATCAGCGGAATCGACAGCTGACGCTGGAGATTTACGCATTGAATCGCCCTCGCCTTGTCGCGCACCTGGTTCAAAGCCGGTAGAAGCAGCCCGACCAGAAGCGTGATGATGGCGATTACGACGATGAGTTCGATCAGTGTAAATTTGTTTGTTTTGCGCAAAATGCAACGGCATGGAAGATTGGATAAAGTCTTTTCTTCCAATCGCATCGTTTCAAAGCATCGATTGATTTTCATTTTGAACGCCCTTTCCATGTTAAAGGTAAAGTTTCCTGTTTTTCAGGTTCATTTTTTGAACGGTCTCTGAGAATCGGGGATTATTCACGAGTTCTTTTTCAATTTTTCAGGAAAACTTCAGGTTGAATTTCTTTCAATGAGTTTTGGTTTGACGAATATGTCTTCAGGAATTTCCGTATCCGGCACAAGGCTTTTCAACAGCAGATCGACGGTGTTTTCGGCGATCGATTCGTTATTCTGATCGATCGTGGTGATCGACGGATTTGTCCATACCGTGAATGGTTCGTTGTCGCATCCGATTATTCCGACGTCTTCCGGTATGCGGATATTATGCTTCTGGAGGCTTGAAATCAGCATCAGCGCCATCAAATCGTTTGTTGCGATCAACCCGTCTATGGGTTCTTGTGAAAAACGCTCTGCGATGAATTTTTCGATTTGTCCGCGGTTCCATGCTTCGGCGCCGTCCGTAAATGGAATTGCGACGATGTTTTTCCCGTTTTCAGGAAAAACCGAAAGAAAACCGGCGATCCGCCGCTTCATGGTATATGCGGAATAATCTGTGACTAACAGAAAAACACAGCGGCGTCCGTTCGCTTTAAGGAGCGCAGCGGCGTTCGCAATTCCAGTTCCGATATCCGGGAAAACATGCGGATGGCCCTTGAGCTTCGGCCCCGAAATAAAAACGATGTCGGAACATCCGTTGAAGAGTTCTGAAGCGTTTGCGCACGGCGAGTCAGGATAATCATGGGAAATGCAAATCACGCCGTCCATGCCGTGGGACTTCATGAAACGGTAGCTTTCATAAAGATTTTCCATATTGTCGTGCGCTTCGCAAATCTGAATCAGATAACCGCATTTCATCGCGCATCGTTCAATGCAGGAAATAAGATTGAATCTGACCGGCGGCGCCATTGAATCGATCAGGACGCCGATCACTTTGCTTGCCTTTCCGTTCAGACGCTGCGCGATCGCGTTGGGCTGGAAGTGATATTTTTCTGCGATTGCGCGGATTTTCGAGGCGGTTTTTTCCCCGACTCGTATTTTCCCCTTGCATGCTCCGCCGAGAACGGCGCTGACGAGCGCTCTTGACACGCCGGCTTCGATTGCAATGTCCAGCATTCTGATTTCGCCCTTTTTTCCGTTTCCTGTCATACGGTTCCTTCGTTCTGTGAAATCCAGTTTGATAACTCGGATTATCATTATTATAATTCATTATATTTATTTGTCAAGACTATGAATTTTAAAAAGAAAGATTTTTTTAAATTTCAAAATTCGATGACTTTCGCGACCTTCCCGGGAAGCATCTCCGCTCCGTCCTTTTTCACACGGACGCCGTTGGCGGTCGCATCGCCGTTCTGTTTTTTCATTTTTTTTCATAATTTTTTCAAAAATGATTTGACAATGCTTTTTGGGCCGTCTATATTTTGGTTAATCGAGTAATTATGGAGAATGACAATGCCCGTCACGATGAAGGATATTGCGGGAATGGCCGGGGTTTCCCGTCCGGTGGTCTGCGCCGTTCTGGGCGGACGTTCCACCTGCCATGTGTCCGAGGTCAAACGGAAACGCATTCTGGAACTGGTCGAGGAGCTTGGGTATCAGCCCAACGCTCAAGCGCGCGGCCTCCGCCTGGGGAAGACCTGCACCGTCGGGATTCTGCTGGCCAGTTTCCGCGACCGGATCATCGGGGACATCATGATCGAGCTTTACCGTGCGCTGCTGGCAAAAGGCTATACGAGCATCATCTCCATCTGGGAGAAAAAAGAGGAAATCGAACAGGCCTACCGCAACGTGGTCCGGAACAATGTGGACGGCATCATCACCTGCGACTATCACCCGGAATGGTTCAGCGAACCGGTCCCGACGGTCATCTACGGACACCCGGAGCCGGGGATCGATTCTCTTTCCATCGACTACGAACCGGCTTTCAACGAAGCGGTCGATTATCTTCATTCGCTCGGGCATTCCCGGATCGGCTATATCGGTTCCCGGAACAAGAGGTATGAGGCTTACGCGCATGCGATGAAACGCTATGGGCGTCCGGACCGGAATTACATCTGCGAGGGGGTGGGGTTCCCGGAAAACGGAATCCGCGGAATGCAATATTTCCTTACCATGAAAGAGCCTCCGACGGCATTGCTCTGTCACAACGATTCCGTGGCCCTTTCGGCCATGGCGGAGGCTCAGCGCCACGGTCTGGCAATCGGTTCGGACATCTCCATCATCGGCGCGGACAATACGCTGGAGTCTGCCTTCAGCTGTCCGTCGCTGACGACCATCGATACGTTCATCACCGGAAAAGCGGGAATGATGGTCGACATGCTGGTGGAGCGCATAGAGTATCCGGAGAAGAAAACGGTTTCGGTCGTCTTGAAATCCAGACTGGTCGTAAGGGAATCCTGCGGCCCCGTCCGGAAAGAGGAACGGAAAAATTGAAAGGAGGACCGGTCTTTATGAATCCGGTTTATGACTGTCATATTCACATGATGCCCGGACGATGTGACGCCCCGGAAACTTTTCTTGCGAAAATCACCGCGGCGGGCATGACCGGCGGTTCGATTTTCAGTCTGCCTCCAAAAAACACGTTATTCTACAAAACGGGTACGACCATGCCGGAACATCGGGAGCGGATCGCCAATGTTCTCGATTTCTGCAGGAAACTCCCGGACACGTTTCATCCGTTTTTCTGGCTCAACCCGACGGAACCGGACGCTTTGGAACAGATCCGGTATGCGAAGGAGCACGGCATCCTGGGATTCAAAGTCCTCTGTTCGACCTATGCTCCCTTGGAAGGTCTGGCGGCCTATCGGGAATGCGCCCGGCTCGGATTGCCGGTCCATTTTCATTCCGGAATTCTTTACGACGGCGAAGTATCGGGAGGATTTAACCGTCCGCTTGACTTCGAATGCCTTCTGGAAGTTTCCGGACTTCGTTTCGCGCTGGCTCACATCTCCTGGCCGTGGACGGATGAATGTCTGGCGCTGTTCGGCAAATTCCGCTCTGCCGCAGGCATGCGGTCCGGTCCGGCGCCGGAGATGTATATCGACACTTGTCCCGGTGCGCCGGAGTTCGCCCGCGTCGATGCTTTCCGGAAAATTGGACTGCTTCCGTATGATGCGGGAAGCCGTCTGCTCTTCGGAATCGATTCCTCGGTGAACGATTATTCCACCGACGGGGCCAGGCGGATTCATGAGTTTGACAGGAACGCATTTAACAAGTTCCATGCGATGTATTCCGATCCGGTGAGGGTTCATGAGGAAGTCCCGTTTACCCGGCACGGTCTGGATGCGCTCGATTTCAACAGCATCTTCGAAAATGCCGTATCGGTCAACTATCTGCGCTTTATCGGAAAGAAGGATGGACGGAAACAATGAAAAGTATGGAAATCGCGGTCTATGATAAAACCAAGAGGAGGTATCGTATTATGAAAAAGACATCAGGGTTTTCCCGGTTTACACTTGTAGAGCTTCTGGTTGTAATTTCGATCATCGCAATTCTTGCGGCTTTGCTGCTGCCCGCGCTGAACAACGCAAAGGAGAAGGCGCAGCAGGTCAAATGTCTGGGGCGTGTAAGGCAGGTGGGGATGCTTTGCGCCGATTACCGCGACAGTTACCAGTCCATGCCATTGCGGTCGCACATCGGTTCTCCGACCGGAAACTTGTACTGGTACGGTTATCTGACGGATCATCTCGGGCATGGGGCAAGCAAGAATTACGGCGCCATTGCAAAGAACAGAGACTCCATTTTCAAGTGTCCGACCCAATATGCCATAGATTACGGCAGCTATCATATCAGTTTTGCGATCAACAACGGCCTTTGCCCCACAATCAGCAATTCGACCGGCAGCGCCGTCAAGGAGGATACCAATATTTTTGCCTTGAAGCAACCCGCCAGAACCCCGCTTTTTGCCGATGGCGGAATATGGGCGACCAAAAGCAGGCTCGAGACGGACGGGGCCTATCTGCTGTATTCCAAATCCCTGGGAACCTCTTGTTTCAATACAAGCAGTACGAATTGCCGCATTTATCCAAGGCACCATAACAGTGCGAATTTCATCTATGCGGACCTTCATGCCGGAGCGTCCAAACTTCCCGTCTGGGGACTGATCCCGGAAGATGTCCTGCTGCGGGTAAAGAACTCCGACGGTCAATACATCATGTGGAACTGATCTCCCGGAATAAAGTCAGTTGAGCTTGTCGGAATTCAGATAGAAAGGAAAAAACAGATGAACAGGAAAATGATCGCGGGCTTCTTCTTCGGCGCGGCGGTGCTTACCGCGTCTGCACTGGACCTTGTAAAGGATGGAATTGCACAGATCTCAGTGGAATCCGGTGCGACGCCATCGGAACAAAAAGCGGTGGATGAATTCAAACGCATTATGAAAACCGTGACCGGAGCGGAGGTCGGAAGCGGAAAGGCCGCAAACAGACTGGTTATTGGGACTCCGGAAACGAATCCGGAGGTCGCGAAGGAGACCGCGTTCCTCGGACTGGACAAAAAACAGCAGACGGATGTTTTCACGCTCAAGACAAAAGGCAATGTGATCTATGCCGCCGGAAACAACCCGCGTTCGGCGATGTTTGCCGTATTCGAGCTTCTGGAGCAGATCGGATGCCGCTGGTTCTGGCCCGGCGCGGACGGGGAATATCTTCCCGCGCCGACCAGGAATTTGTCCGTGGGCGAACTCAATATCCATAGCGCGGCGGCGTTCGTGCAACGCCAGCTCAGCAGCCATCCGAACAAGGACAAATCGCTGTTTTTCGCCCACAACAAAATGAATCCGATAGGAGACCCTCACGAATACGGTTTTTCAACCGGCTGGGGCGGACACTCCTTCAACTGGTTTTTCCCGGAGGACTGCAAAACGATCGGGGAATATTTCAAAAAATATCCCGGACAGTTCGCCTTGAACAACGGAATCCGCGTCATCAACCAGCATTGCTACACGAACCCGGACACCATTAAAACATTCCTGAAATGGATCGACAATTTCTGGAAGAAGAATCCGGACATCGAATACCTGGCGCTCACCGCACGCGATACTCCGGTTTACTGCAAGTGTCCGGAATGCTCGAAATACGACTCCTCCACGCTCTATTTCCGGTTCGTCAAGACACTGATCGAGGAGACGGCGAAAATTCATCCCGGCAAAAAATACAGCACTTATGCCTACTCGTTCTATTTGAATGCGCCGAAGGTCAAACTGCCGACCGATCAGCTTGTTATGGCTTACTGCATGTATAACCGCTGCTTCAAGCATCGGTTCTCGGACAAGGACTGTCCGGTGAACCCGCGCGCCCTGAAGGCGGTCGAAGAGTGGCGTAAGTCCGGCGTCAACCCGGGAATCTATGGTTATCACTTCGATATTTTCGCCGGAGAACCCGTCCTGACGCCGATTACGCCGATCGTCGCGGAAGAACTCCGCTGGGCGAAGAAAACCGGGATCACCCACTGGAAAACGGAATACCATGCGAAATTCGACCCGAAAAAGCCGCTGTGGGACAGCCGCCCGTTTGTCAACCGCTTTCCCGCGTATGCGATCGCGAAACTGCTCTGGAATCCGAACCTGGATGAAAAGGCGCTTCTTGCCGAATTCTGCAAATATTCGTTCGGAAACGGGGCAAAGGAGATGGAGGAGTATTACACGCTGATGCAGGAGGCGTGGCAGAAAGAGGGGCACGTATCCTACTATTTCAGCAATCCCGCGTCCCAGGCGGACAATGTTATTTCCAGGGAACTGATCGCAAAGGTCGATCCCCTGTTCGAGAGTGCGTTGAAAAAGACGGCGGACGATCCGCGCGCACAACGTATGGCGGCCGCCGATTTCGAGGCGTGGAAGCGGTGGCGCGACCTGAAGCTTTCCCGCGACAACTGGCAGGAAATCGCCAGGGGCGGCATGTCGGACCGTCTGGACTACCTGAAAAGCGCAAAACCCGGCGATTTCCTCTATTCCGCCGACCCGGCGAAGAAGCTGAAAGGCTTCATGGAAACCTGTACGGCGGAAAAGGATGCGGATGGAACACCCTATATCGCATACCGTCCGCAGAAGAATCCGAAAGGGCAGCTTGCGCATGACGGTTTTCTTTACGGCAACCATCCGCGCATTTTCGGGCATCCCTGCAACTGGATCAACTACGAATTTTCATTCAAGTTCCGTTTCCCCGCAGGCGAGACGAAAAGCGGCATCCGGGCGAAGGTCCGCGCCGGCGGAGAACGTTTCGGAGAGGATTTTTACGCGGTTGACGTTCAGATCGGCAAGCGCTGGATCACCGGCAGCTACCGCCTGAAAAAAGAAAATAAGGAGATCGTGATTGCAAAGAAGAGACTGGAGGAAGAACTTCCGGAAGGCTGGCGCCGGGCGGACATCCGGGTGGTGGACAACTGGATGATCGTGAAGATCGACGGAAAACTCATATTCGAAGGGAAGGCTCCGCTTGGAAGGGGCATCATCAACCTCTGCAGTCATCAGCCCGCCGATTTCGCGGACATCACGGTCCGCGAGATTCCCTCGCCCTCCCTTGCGGAAGGCTGGCATATCAAGGTCCCGCTTGTGAGGACGGCTCCTTCCATGGACGGCAAAGGCTCCGATCCCGTCTGGAAACAGGGATATCAGGTCGGCGGATTCAAAAATAGGGGAACGGGCGAGGTCAAGAAGACAACGGCTTCAATCCTTCGCACGGACAAGGCGCTTTATCTCAAAATCGATTGCTATGATGACATGTCCAAGGTCCAGACGAATCAAATGAAGCGCGACGACGATCAATGGAGGGACGACTGCATCGAGCTGTCCGTCGATCCGAACAACACCCGCACGGATTATTTCTACCTTGTGACGAATTCCGCTGGCATCCAATACGACGCCCTGGCCTCCGTCGGCATGAACATCAACAAGGCATGGAACGGACAATGGAAAACGGCGGCGTCGAAGTCGGCGGATAAATGGACCGTCGAATTTGAACTGCCCTTTGAGACATTCGGGACTCCGAAACCGGGTGTCAACTGGCTGATCGGCATCAACCGCAGCGGGCGCGGAATCATCCGCCAGAGCTGGACCGACGGTTCCTATCACAGCCCCAACAGTTTCCGTACGGCCAGCCTGACGGAGGAATAAGTCCGATGAAACGGATCGAGGTTTTCGCAGGTGAAAAAGTGCCGGAGCCGTTCCGGCTTTTCCAGCTCACGGATTCCTTTGCGGAACCTTCCTGCCATATCTATATGGAAGCGCAGATTTTCACGCCGGATTCCGCCCGGCTGGTTCTGCACCGTTCGGCCCATCCGCACGGCAGCGATCAGTACGATCCGCGTCATGCCTATTTTCTCTGCGACCTGGAAAACGGCGGAGCGCTCACCCCGCTGACCTTCGAGACTGGAGCCAATGCACCATGCTTCTCACCGGATGGAAAATATTTCTATTACTTCGTCCGGCAGTTCGACCCGGAAAAGCATACCGGAAGCATTCTTTTCAAGCGCTGTGCTCTCGATGGCTCCGGGCGGGTGGAGCTCGGCCGGACCGGTCCGGATGCAAAGGAGGCGCAGCCCGCCTTCTGCATGTATCCGCTCTCCACGATTTCTTCCGACGGGGGACGCATCGCGGTCGCGTCTCCGCTGGTTCGACCGGACGGCGACGACGGATTTCCGGAACACGCCCTGTGGATTTTCGACACGGCGACCGGCGCGGTCTCCGTTCCTGTGAAGGGAAAACACTTCTGCAACCTCCACATGCAGTATTCGCGTTCGCCGCTTGCCCCGCGGGACCTCATGATTCAACACAATCACGGTTCTTTCGGGTGCGAGATTCCGATTCCCGGACTGTCTCCCGTCCAGCATGTCGCGGCCCTGGATGCGGAGTCCGGTTTTGCCCTTCGCCGGATTTCCGCCTCTTCCGATCCGAATGACAATAATACCGGATTCGGCATCGATATTCACCTCATCCGCGACGACGGGACGAACTGGCGTGAATTCGGCTGGGGGAGGGACGGCGTCGAGTTCTGCCAGGGACACCAGTGCTGGCGGGGAGAATCGGAGTGGGCGATCGGTTCCACAATCCTTTTCACGGCTCCTGCGGCCGCTCGTCAGGAGTTGGTCGAAACACGGGCCGTTCCCGGATGCGGACACCGGGGAAGGCTGACCGGGGGCATTTGCCGCAACACCCTGTCCCGAAAAACAACTCCGCCGCATTTCCTTCATTTCGCAACCGACCGCGCGGGAAAGCGTATTGTCAGCGACTATGAGGCGGATAACGGCGAATGGCATCTGTATCTTGGAGAACTCGGTGTCCCAGGACAGGATGCCGCGTCGCTGCAATTCATTCTCAATCTCGGCAGCCGGAAAGTCAGTCCGTGGCATCCGCACCCGTTTCTTTCCCCGGACGGGAAAAAGGTCTTTTTCAACTCCTCCGCGGACGGACGGCTTCACGCTTATGCTCTGTTTCTCTCCTGAACCGGCCTTACCGAGACTCCCGTCAAAAATCCGGAACAGCACAAAATCGCTTCAATACCAATTTGCAATCTTAAGGACAGCAAAAAGTCCTATTGAGATCAATACAATTTTTGTTTTGCGACGTTTCTGGTAGGTTCGGCAGTCCCCTGCCGAACTGCGTCAACTCAGTTCGCGACGGAGTCACGAACCTACCTTGATTTGTGCCTGATCGAAGGATCCTCCTGAAGTCATGAAAGTTTCCATAAGAAAAAAGTTCCCTTGAGATCAACGCAATTGGAATGTTGCTAACCTTAAGACTGCAAATCAGTACAACCCTGTTGCTTTTGAAAAAATGACCTTGTCCATTATTCCTGTTCAAATAACGGACAAGGTCGTAATCTACTGCCGGAATTGAAAAATGCAAATTGAAACTGATTTCGACGGTGGCATCCTTTCCCTCGTTCCCTGTATTTTTTGTAGAAACCGCACCAAAAGAAAAACCCGGGAGAAGATTTTTTCTTCCCGCCGGGCTTGATTGGAAGAGCGCCGGAGCGCTTTCCTTTTGAATTCGAAACGGATCAGAGTTCGATGACTTTCGCAAATTTTTTGGAAAGCATTTCCGCTCCGCCCTTTTTCACGCGGACGCCGTTCTCCCAGCGGAGACCGAAATCCGGGCCGGAGAAGAAGGTGTCGACCTGGAAGGTCATGTTTTCTTTGAGGTCGTACTTGGAAACGGATTCCATCCAGGGCTGTTCGACTTCCATCATGCCGATCGCATGGCAGGGACCATACAGCATGTAGTCGCCGTAGCCTTCCTTGCGGACCCAGTTTTCCCATTCGATGACCACGTCTTTCGCGGGCTTGTCGGCCGCGATGAGCTCCACGGTCTTGAAGTGGGCTTTCAGCCCGAATTCCACCAGTTTCTTCTGGAGGCCTTTGAACTTGCCGAGGATCACGGGGAGGCCCACGCTGGAGGAATAGCCGCCGACGCGCGCGCCAATATTGAGCTGGATGATTTCGTTGGCCTTGATGACCTTGTCGATCGGACGGCAGATCGCATTGTTGGTGCGCGGGCCGCTGAAGCAGTAGAGGGCGTGGCCTTCATACTCGCCGCCGTTCTTGTAGATTTCGCGCTGGGCGATGCCGATGACCTGGAATTCGGTCATGCCGACTTTGAGTTCGTTGAGGATCGCCTCGACGGCGATTTCGCTGATCTCGAATGCCTTGCGCATGCACGCCAGTTCATTCTTCGACTTGATGTAGCGGAGCGGAAGCAGGGTCTCGTCGGCCTTGACGAGCTCCACGCCGGGAAGGTCCGCCTTGAGGGCGTCCAGCACGGGCAGCGTCATGACGGAGTAGCCGACCAGTCCCAGTTTCTTGAGTTTCCGGGAACCCATCGCGGCCTTGACCACGTCCTTGTAGGTTGCCACGGGGATGCCGGGATACTGCGGTTCGGCGGATTCGCGGTAGGCGATCATTTTCCGGATGTCGGGAATGACGCTGCGCCCGAGCGCGTATTTTTCGCTTTCGGGACCGATGATCAGGACCGGCTTGCCGACCGCGGGGACAAACACGCCGCCCGCTTCGAAGGTCGGCCAGTACTCGGTCAGGTAACGGACGTTGGCGAAGTCCGCCTCGTTGCCATGGACGAGACACGCGTCAAGTCCTTTGGCCTTGATGTTCGCCTGGAACTTTTCAATTCTCTCGAAATATTCCTTCTTGGGAATGCTTGGCATGGCTGCCTCCTTGTGTTGGGTTTGAAACCGTATTTTTCCGAAATCGTTTTCTGTTATTCAATATATTTTCCCGCGATCCGGAATCAAGAACGCTTCCGTAAAAAACGATCCTTTTTCCACCCTCGTACCCGAAACAGCCCTCTTTTTCCGAAAATAAAACATACCGCTATGTTTTATGATTTGCAACTTCTTCGGGAGCATGCTATATTTCCGCATCATGAACCGTGGCAAGCCGCAAAAATACCTTTCCCTTTCGGAAGAGATTCTGGCGCTGGCGCGGGAGCTTTCCCTCCGCGAAGGCGACGCCCTGCCGTCCGAACGCTGTCTGTCGGAGCGTTTCGGCTGCAATCATCTGACGGTCCGCAAGGCGCTCCGCGTGCTGGCCGAGCGGAACCGTATCCACCGCGTCCCCAGCCGGGGCAGCTATTTCGGACCCGCGCCCGCGCCGCTCCGGAGCTCGAACCGGATCGGATTCATCTTCCCCGACGACGAGATTTTCTATTACCGGATTTTCGCCTCGGTCGAGCGGGTGATCGCCTCCAGGGGAATGCACCCCGTGGTGCACCTGACCGGCGGCTCGGAGATGCGCGAACTCGAACTGCTGGATTATTTCGATTGTTCCGGGACGCTCGCGCTGATCGCCGTCCCGAACCGCCTGTGCGCAGACCGCTACCGCAAACTGAACATTCCCACGCTGTTTTTCGATACCCGCCTGCCGGACCTGGATATCCCGCAGGTCGTCACCGACGATTCCGCCGGGGCGTTCGCCGCCACGGAACAGTTGATTCTGCGCGGACACATCCGCATTGCGCATATCGGCAACGAATACGACTTCACCGGGGAACAACGGCTGAACGGGTTTCTTGACGCCCTGCGGAAACACGGCCTGCGCCCCGACCGCTCCCTCATCCGGATGCGTTATCCAAGCCGGGAATGGGGGTATCACGCCGCCCGCGAGCTTTTCGCGCTCCCGAGGCCGCCGACCGCGATTTTCTGTTCCAACGACACCATTGCATCCGGCGTGGTGAACTTCTGCGCGGACAAGTCGCTGCGCATTCCGGCGGACCTTTCGGTCGTCGGCTTCGGGAACACCCAGACGGCGGAATATCTCAACCTGAGCAGCGTCAGCCAGAACACCGACCGGATCACCGGCGCGATCTGCTCGAATCTGGAACTGCTCCTGAAAGGCGGACGCGTACCGCCTCTCACGGTCATCCCGACCTCCTGCATCTCCCGGGCCAGCGTCGCGGATTGCGCGAAACCCTCCCGGGGCAGGGGGCGGACGTAAGCGGATTTACTTCGAGGCTGTGTCTCGGAGACGCTCGAGAATCGGCTTGCCGTCCACGATCAGGTCGTCCACCGCGAAATTGCCGTTGCCGTAGATTTTGACCCGGAGGTGCGCCTTCCCTTTGCGAGTGTTCGCCTGTACTTCCCGTTCCGCTTCGGGTGCGAGGCTTTCATTCAGATAGAAGCGGTCGAACGGGAGCTGGATGAGATGGACGCCCGTTTTCTCCTGTTTGTGCGTGGTTTTATCAAAGTCCCACTGGAAATGAGAATACCTGACCCGCAGGAAATCCTTGCCGTCCGGGACCTGTTTGACGTCGGTCACCAGATCGGCGATCCGGGTCGTGCCGTCCGGATTCTTTTCCAGGACCGCGAAACAGGAGTTGCCGGAACGCCATTCCATCAGTCTCATGTTCTTCTGGGGCAGGCGGACCCGGTTCTGCTTGAAGTTGAGGCGCACATAGCGTCCGCGCATGGGGTCGTACGGATCATAGATCTCCGTCTCGAAGAGATAGAGTTTCGGCGGTATTGCCGGACGTTCGAACGAAAGAATTTTCTTGACCGGATAGGCGAGGGCCGCGCATACGGCCAGAACATAAAAAATGAGACGGATTTTGTCAGGCTTACGCATGATTCACCTCCATGGATTTCGCCCGCGCAAGACGGCGGGAAAAGAGGATATTGGCGCCGATGAAGCCCAGTCCGAGCACGATGAAGCCGATCGCGCGGGCCAGCAGTCCGATGTCCGCGTCGAAGAAGCGCAGCCCGATCAGCAGCACACACATCAGGAGACCGCCGTTGAATGCGAGCATGCTGGTCTCCCGGCATCCGCGCATGAGAAGCGTGACCCCGAGGACGCCCATGTAGACGATCAGCGCGAGACGCATGTAAATGTTGTCCGCCCTGTAGGCTTCGAGAAGGGTTCCCAGGAGCGCGGCCGCGATCAGGATCAGCATCATGAGGCGCTGGAAGTCCATCCGCTTCCGGAAGTAGTCGCGCACGAACAACAGGGCGAAAAGAATCAGGAACGTTCCTTCGGCCAGCCAGAAATACAGGATTCCCTCCAAAGTCTTGCCGGATGGGTGAACCTGGAAGATTCGTCCGCCCGAGCAAGTCCCGATCGACAGAAGCACCAGCAGAAAGAAAAATGAAGCCGGGAGCCACGGATTCCGGAGCATGCCTTCTCCTTTGTCGCGCGGTCCCATGGACGCGAGCATGAAGACGGCGCCCGCGGTGTAAAGCATCAGCCCGGCCGAGTATTTTCCCCCGAACGCCAGGAGCGTGAACATGGCGAATCCCATCGCCAGATACCGCATCCAGATCCGGTACGGACTCTTTTCCCGGACGAGGTGCCAGCCGACAAAGGGAAGAATTCCGGTCAGAAGACCGAAAACCATCGGAAGGTTGGTTTGTTCATTCCAGGTACCCAGCGTCATGAACAGCCCGACGCAGTAGAGGGTTGTCAGCGAAATGCTGTTGAAGATGTAGACCAGCGGCAGCGCCAGCAGAAGCACCAGCGTCATGAACTCGCTCAGCGTCCCGCCGGTGTGGTAGATATGGGAAAGCAGCGCGATCGCGACCGCGGTCCCGGCGGAGGTCAGCACCGCGGAGCCTTCCCGCCACGCCTGCGAACGGCCCGTTGTCAATGTAAAAACGGAGACTGCCGCGCCCAGCGCCATCGGCAGAAACGCAATCGCGATCCGCGTGGTTTTGGTGAACATGTCCCAGTTGTAATTGAACAGCAGGATGATTCCTCCGGCGATCAGCACGCTTCCGACGATCGAAAGGGCCAGCAGGAAATACTTCTGCGGCGACGGCGCCTCCGCGAGCCGTTCCCGGTAATGTTTCTGGAGTTTTTCTTCCGTGCCGGAGTCGATGACCCCGGCCTCCCGCAGTTTCGGCAGTTCCTCGAGGAACCACCGGATCATGCCGACTTTTTCCGCCATGTCCGAACCCTCCCTTTGGTTGTGATGTCATGAAATATAGCACGGATTCCGTACATTTCATATTGATAATTTCAATGGAGAAGATTGACGGGGTAAATTTTCCGTTTCGGCCCGCGCTAGATTCTGGATTCGAAGTCGATTCGCGGATCGGCGATCACATACAGGATGTCCGCCAGCAGGATGCCGGCCAGCGTCAGGGCGCCGCCGAAGGCGAAAAGCGCCATCAGCAGAGGGATGTCGCGGCTGCTCAGCGCCAGCATCGAGAGCGATCCCATCCCCGGGATGTTGAACACGTATTCGACCAGAATGCTTCCGCCGACCAGCGAGGGAAGGATTCCGGCAAACAGCGTGATCATGATGATCATCGCGTTGCGGAAGGCGTGCTTCAGGACTACGGAAGACTCGGAAAGCCCCTTGGCGCGGGCGGTCCGGATGTAGTCCTGATGGATCACCTCCAGCATGCCGGAGCGGGTGAAGCGGGCGAGTCCGGCGAACCCGGCGTAGCTCAGGCAGAAGACCGGAAGCACGTAATGGAGCAGGGTCTGCCCGAGAATCGCCCAGGTGCTCATTCCGGGCACGATTTCCGGGAAGAGTCCTTTCAGCGGGAAGACGGGGAGCCAGCCGCCCTTGCAGAATACCGCCTGAAGCATCAGGGCGGTCCAGAGCACCGGGAGCGAATAGAGGAAAAAGAGGAAAAACGTGATAGCGTTGTCGAGGCGCGTATCGGGCCGGACGGCGGAAAAGATTCCGAGCGGAATGGCGCAAAGGTAGGTCACCAGAATCGCAAGGATGTTCAGGCTGAGGGTGACGGGCAGTTTCTCGAGAATCAGCGAGGCGACCGGACGTCCCTTGTCGACGGCGGCCGATTCCCCGAAGTCGCCGTGCAGGACCCCCTTGAACCACAGGAAGAAGCCCACATATACGGGTTTGTCCAGATGCAGTTTTTCACGGAGGGAGTCGTTCCGGGCCAGCGCGCTTTTTTCAGAGGAGAGCTGGGTTCCCGCACCTTCCCCGAGCATCGAGCTTTTCGTCGGGTCGCCCGGGGCGAGGCGCATCAGAATGTAGCTGGACAGCAGAATGATGAAGAGGGTCAGCATCCCCAGAAGGAGGCGTTTGAAAAGGTATTTTGTGAAGCCTTCCTTCATCGGCGTTCTCCTTTCGTCAGCGTTTCAGGAGGAACACGTACGCGAGGACCAGGATTCCCAGGGCGATGCGGTACCAGCCGAACGGCTTGAAATCGCGGGACTTGATGAAATTCATCAGCCATGCGATCACGGCCCACGAGACGAGGAACGAAACCGTGAAGCCGGTTGCAAGCGCAATCCATTGGGAGTTCGTCATGGAGTTGCCATTCTTGAGCAGGCTGTAAGCGGAGGCCGCCGCCATGGTCGGGATGGCGAGAAAGAAGGAGAACTCGGCGGCGAGCGGACGGGAAGCGCCCAGCGCCAGACCTCCGATGATCGTGGAGGCCGAGCGCGAGGTGCCCGGGATCATCGCCAGACATTGGATCAGCCCGATCAGGACCGCCCGGCCGTAGCTCAGGTCCCGGAAGGTTTCCAGCGGTTTTTCGCGTTTGCACCAGTCTTCCACTTTCAGGAGCAGGAGACCGCCCGCCAGAAGGGCCCCGGCCACGATCAAAGGACATTCCTGCATGTCTTCGACCTGTTTTTTGACAATGAACCCGATCACCAGGATGGGAACGACTCCGACCGCGGTCTTGAGCCAGATGTCCAGCGTGTCGTGCCGGACTTTTTCATCGGAGAACAGCGCGGCGGGAATGAGCTTCTTATGAAAATAGAGGATCACGGCCAGGATGGATCCGAACTGGATCACCACATTGAACATCTTGGAAAAACCGCCTTCGCCCAGGTGCAGAAACTGGTCCATCAGGATCAGGTGTCCGGTGCTGCTGATCGGGAGAAATTCGGTGACGCCTTGAACAATGCCCTGAAGTGCGGCCTTCCAGAAAAGTTCCATGGTTATTTTTTCTCCGCTGCTTCCGGATGGACCAGCGTAGCGCTTTCTCTGGCAAGAAGCAGCGCAAACCGTTCGGCCGTCTTGCTCATGGCCTCGGCGAACTGAGTGGGCGTGCTGCCGGCGAGTTTTTCACGAATCATGATGGTTTTGTTGATCTTGTCCTTGGCTCCGTATTGAATCTGGTAACGGACTGCCAGTTCGGCATAGCCGTCCCGCATTTCAAACAGAAGGACCGTCCCGCTGATCAGGAGGGAGTCCGGCGCCGATTTTCCGATGTCGCCGGGTTCGTTGCGGAAGGCGAGCCTCAGGTATTTCGTGAGCATCGATCCGGGTGTCTGGACCCACTTGTGAAACTCATTGGCGCGGACGATATTTTCCTTTTCACGGCAGGCCATCCGGAAACGTTCGCCGGTGACGGAAGAAAACGGAATGATTTCCACCGGTTTCGGCAGGGCGATCTGCTTCGGAACCGTCAGATCGTAGTAAAAGGTCTCTGTCTGTTCCGGTTCCGGGAAAATGCTGCACGCCGCACAGAAGACCAGCCCCGTTCCGACGCAAAAAAGTGGAAGGATCTTCATGGCGGATTTCCTGCGGTCAGCGTTCGGCGGGAAGGGCGGGGATCTTCAAGGTCTGTCCGATCCGGAGCTGCATGCTTTTCCCGAGGACGTCTTTATTCGCGTCGGCGATCAGTTTGTAGTATTTCGGGGAGCCGTAGTGCTGCCGGGAGACTTTCACGAGCGTATCGCCCGCCTGGACTTTGTACGTGGTTCCACCGGCTCCGGCCGTGCTCTTCACGGAAGCGGAAGCGGTCTTGCCGTTCGACTTCGAAGCGGGAACGCCGGAGGCAGACTCCCCGGACGTCCTGGCGACACCCGGTTTGCCGGCCTTGCCGGATTCGCGTTCATTGGCGATGGCGCGCAGACGCTGCTTCATGATGCTGTTCTGCTCTTCCAGGGCCTTGGAATAGTCGATGTATTTGCCGAGGCGTTCCTTGACTTTCGCCAGTTCCTCCGAGGAACCTTTCATGAGTTCGGGGTCGTTTTTGTATTCCTCGCACAATTTCCTGAAAAGGCTTTTGCGGGCGGCGGCGGCAAAGTTCCTGATGTCTTCGGCGTTGGTGGTATCGTTCGGGTTCATTTCCAGATATTTTTCATAGTGGTAAGCCGCCTTGAGAGGGTTGTCCAGATTGTCTCCATAAAGGGATGCCAGTTCAAAGTGGGTGACGGCCGACTTCGGGCAGACCAGCAGAAAATCTTCATAACATTTCGCGGCTTCCTGATAATTGCTGGCGCTTTTGGCCGTTCCGGCCTTGACGAACAGCGGATGGGTTTTTTCTTTCCCGACGTAATCACCGCAGGAAGAAAGAATTACAACAGAGGCGGCGGCAAAGAGCAAGAACAATATTCTTCTGGTTTTCATTATGCAATCCCTTTTCGTTCGGATTTTTGGAATTTCCTCATACTATAACGCATTTTTGCGATAAAGGAAGCCGAAAACATGAAAATAAGAACTTTTTTTAAGAATTTACACTGTTTTTTGACGAAAAACGGTCCTGAAGGACGCAAATTCCGCAAACGGCGGCCGTTTCCACCCGCAGGGTCCAGTTTCCGAAATGAACGGCGTTCATCCCGCAGGCAAGGAGGCTCCGCTCCTCGGCTTCCGTGAAACCCCCTTCCGGTCCGACGAACCACGCGGCCGCGGACGGCACGCCCGCCGAAGAGTTGTTTTCCACCCGTTCCGTGACCGAGCCGAAGTAGCGGGCGGGACAGTTTTCCGCGGAATCGGAGAGGGCTTCGGCAAAGCGCATCGGCGCGGCTGTCCGAGGCAGGAACGGATTGCCGGACTGCTTGCATGCGTCGAAGAGGAGTTCTTTCCAGCGCCCGTTCACCGAGTCGTTGTCCGGCAGGGAGACGGAACGTTCGCAGACCAGCGGCACGATCCGCCAGACGCCCAGTTCGGTGATCTGGCGCAGAATCTGATCCATCTTCGGACGGCGCGGCGGCGCAATATACAGATGCAGAAGCGGGGCAGGGGGCGGCGGAATCTCCGCGAGTTCCAGAATCCGGAGCGTCTTCCCTGCGCTCACGACGGCCGTCGCCAGTCTTCCGGCGCCGTCCAGCAGCGTGCAGACATCTCCCTCTTCCGCCCGGAGCGTCCGGAAAAGGTGCGCTCCTTCCTCCTTGTTCAGAGATACGATGTCTCCTGCGCGGCATCCGGAAAGATTCTCATAACGGAAACGGTGCATGGCTTTTTTCTCCCCGGCTTCAAGAACAGGAAGCGGCAAGGAGGTTGTCGATCATTTTCAGGATGTTTGCCGAAGCGTCGGGGAAGGCCAGTTCTTTCAGACGGAGGCCTTTTTCCCTGTATTCTTCCGGGTTTTTCAGGAAATCCTGCAATTTCGAGACGAACCGTTCTTCCGTGAGTTCCCGGTCCGGGATCAGTTCGGCTCCTCCGGAAGGAGTCAGATACCGCGCGTTTTCGGTCTGGTGATCCTGCACCGCGAAGGGATACGGCACCAGAACGGCGTATTTTCCGAAGCAGGCCAGTTCCGAGACCGTGCTTCCCCCGGCGCGGCAGACGACCCAGTCCGCCGCCGCGTAAAACCAGTCCATTTCGGGCGCGGTTTCCAGCAGGAGCCGTTGAAAGGAGGCGCCCTCGTAAAAAGCGCTGAGCTCCTCCCGTTTTCCGGTCCCCGTCAGATGAATCAGTTGAAGCGCGTTTTCCGGAGTGCCGTGCGGGATGCGGCAGGACTTGTTGATGTTCTCCGCCCCGAGCGACCCGCCGAAGATCAGCACGGTCGGCACTTCTTTCCGGAAGGAACAGTTCCAGCGCCGGTTGATGCGGTCGATCGCCTCCTCGCGGGAAGGAATGTCCTGGAGAAGCTCCGGGCGCAGCGGCATTCCGGTCAGAATGGCCGGACACCCGCACCGGGCGCTGTCCGGGGTCGGAAAGGAGAGCGCCAGCGCCTTCGCCAGCGGGCTCATCCGCAGATTGGCTTTCCCGAGGCGCACGTTGCCGTCGTGGAGGAAAAGAGGGACCCGGGAAAGGAAGCAGGCGACCACCGGAGGAAACGACGCGAAACTGCCCATGGACAGGAGCGCGTCCGGATGGAATGCGCGGAAGATCCGGAGACACTGGAAGGCGCCCCGGAACACGGCCAGTTTGAAGCGGATCAACGGCACCGGTTTCAGGGAGAAGGGCGTGGCGGAGATTTTCACGGCCCGGATCCCGAACGATTCCGCGGTCTTTTTCTGGGCGTCCGCATGTTTTCCGCCCAGCAGAAGAAGAGCGTCTCCGCCCTGTTTCTGAAATTCTCTCGCGATACTGAGACCCGGGTAGAAATGTCCGCCGGTCCCGCCGCAGCTTACGATCAGTTTCCGGAAACTCATTTTCAGAACTCCGTGTTTTTCTTTTTGGTAAACGGGTTCAGCCGCCGCAGACGGCCGGAGAACCATTTCTGAACCAGAATATGATAGTCGGGGTAGGCGGCGTCCAGGGCCACGCTGACGATCAGTCCGGTCGCCAGCAGACACGCCACCAGGCTGCTGCCTCCATAACTGATAAATGGCGCGGGCATCCCCTTGGTCGGGAACGCGCCCGAAATTACGCCGAGGTTGATGATCGCCTGCATCGCGATGAAGGTCGTCAGCCCGAAGGAAAGGAACATCCCCTGCCGGGTCCGCGCCCGGATGCTCACCGTGATGGCCAGCGCCACAAACACCACATAGGTCAGCACGACCACGCACATCCAGGCGAAGCCCAGTTCCTCGCCCACGATCGAAAGGATGAAGTCCGTATGCGCTTCCGGCAGATATTTGTGCTTCATGCGGCTTTCCGCGAAGCCGACCCCCGTCCAGCCGCCCGAGCCCAGCGCCAGCAGCGAAAGCCAGAGCTGGTAGCCGGTTCCCTCCTGATACAATTCCGGGTCCTGATAGGCGATCAGACGCGCCCACCGGAAGGGGCTGAAATATTTGATGGTGAAGAACAGCGCCGGCACTCCGATCACCGGCACCGGCAGCAGATACAGCAGACGGACGCCCGAAGCGTAGAGCAGCGCGAAAACGATCACCGTCAGCAGCAGCGTCGTCCCCAGGTCCCGGCCGAGCATCACCAGCAGGATGACCGGCAGACAGCATCCTCCCGCCAGCAGGATGAACCGCGCCGGCGACAGTTCGATCATCTTGATCTTGTCCGAACACAGTTTCGCCATGAACAGCGCCACCACCACTTTCGCGTATTCCGACGGCTGGATGCTTCCGATTCCGCCCGGAAGCTGAATCCAGCGCCGGGCTCCGTTGATCGGCGGAAACAACAGGGCCGCGATCAGCATCAGGCTCACCAGGAACATGAATATCCAGCTCCAGTCGGAAAGCCGTTTGTAGCCGATTGCCAGCACCGCGCAGAAGCCGCAGAGCCCGACCGCCCCCCACTGGATCTGCCGGATGAAATAGTAGGAACTGGACCCTTTGATTCCGAACGAGGTCGAATACAGCACGGCCAATCCGAACAGCATCAGGATCAGCGCGACGATGCACAGCGTGACCCCTTCGGCCAGGGGCGGTTCCTTCTGGACTGTTTCAAGACTTTCTTTATCAAGGCCTTCCGAAAACCTTTGCTTCATATCTCCCTATCCCTTTCACGATCCTCTCCGGCACGATTGCCGGGGCGCGCTCAAACCCAGACACAGTAACCTAATCCATTTTTTTAAAATATCATCATCCGTTTATAATTTTTTCGCTTTTTTTTTTCGCTTTGCTTCCGGGACCGGTTCCGGCGGGCGGCGGGATGCGGAACGCCTCCTCCCGATGCGGAAAGTCTTTTCCGGAAAATTTGTGAAACAGGCTTGACAAACCCTTCCAAACGCATTATTTTATTGGGCTTTAAGAATGATGTCAACCCCTTCGATAATGAACACAAAACCCACAATAAAAAGGAACGACAAAATGGCTATCAAAGTCGGTATCAATGGTTTCGGAAGAATCGGACGCATGGTTTTCCGTGCGGCGGTTGAAAATTTCAGCAAGGACATCGAAATTGTCGGAATCAACGACCTGCTTGATCCCGATTATCTCGCCTACATGCTCAAGTATGATTCCGTCCATGGTATTTTCCAGGGGGAAATCGCCGTCGAAGGCAGCATGCTGGTCGTGAACGGCAAGAAGATCCGTCTTACCGCGGAAAAAGATCCGGCCGCCCTCAAGTGGGGCGAAGTCGGCGCCGAAGTGGTCGTCGAGTCCACCGGTCTCTTCCTGGACGATGCCAGCGCCCGCGCCCACATCCAGGCCGGCGCCAAGAAAGTCATCCTGTCCGCTCCTTCCAAGGACAATACCCCGATGTTCGTCTACGGCGTGAATTGCAAGTCCTACGCCGGCCAGGACATCATCTCCAACGCGTCCTGCACCACGAACTGCCTCGCTCCCGTCGCGAAGGTCCTCCATGACAAGTTCGGCATCAAGCGCGGCCTCATGACCACCGTCCACGCCGCCACCGCCACACAGAAGACCGTCGACGGCCCCTCCAAGAAGGATTGGCGCGGCGGACGCGGCATCCTCGAGAACATCATCCCGTCCTCCACGGGCGCCGCCAAGGCGGTGGGCAAAGTCCTTCCGGCCCTGAACGGCAAGCTCACCGGCATGGCCATGCGCGTTCCGACCTCCGATGTTTCCGTGGTCGACCTCACCGTCGAACTCGAAAAGCCGGCTTCCTATGACGAAATCTGCGCCGCCATGAAGGCCGCCTCCGAAGGCGATCTCAAAGACATCCTCGGCTATACCGAAGACAAAGTGGTTTCCACGGACTTCGTCGGCGATGCCCGCACCTCCATCTTCGATGCCGGCGCCGGCATTGCTCTGGACCCCACCTTCGTGAAGGTCGTTTCCTGGTACGACAACGAATGGGGCTATTCCAACAAGGTTCTGGAAATGGTCCGCGTGATTGCCGGGTAATGGTTTTCGCACAGCCTTTTCGGGCGGGTGGTAAAAAGCCGCCTGCCCTTTTTTTTGCAACATTTCAGCAAGTCGGAGAATATAAACAATGAATAAGAAAACATTGCGCGATGTCGATTTGAAGGGAAAACGCGTTGTGATGCGCGTCGATTTCAACGTCCCGGTCAAGGAAGGCGTCATCAAGGACGATACCCGGATCAAAGGGGCCCTTCCCTCCATCAACTACGTGCTCGACCACGGCGGCTCCCTGGTGCTGATGAGCCACCTCGGACGTCCCGATGAAAAAGGAATTACCGCCGACACCAGCCTGAAACCGGTGGCCGAATACCTCGCCAAACTTCTCGGAAAACCCGTCCTTTTCGCGCCCGACTGCGGCAAGGCCGACAAGGAAGCCGCCGCCCTCAAGCCCGGCGAAATCCTGATGCTCGAAAACACCCGTTACTACAATGAAGAGCAGGCCAAGCTCAAACAGGCGGAAGGCCAGTCCGACGAGGATTTCAAGGCGGCCAAGGCGGCCCTCAAGGAAAAGCAGAAAGAGCTTGCCGGGAAGCTGGCTTCCTACGGCGACATCTACTGCAACGACGCGTTCGGCGCCGCTCACCGCGCCCATGCCTCCACCGCGGTCATCACCAAATACATCGGCACTTCCGTGGCCGGATTCCTGATGGAGAAGGAGCTCGAATACCTCGGCAAGGCCATCGAAGCTCCCGTTCGTCCGTTCGTGGCGATTCTCGGCGGCGCCAAGGTTTCCGACAAGCTGGCGGTGGTCGCGAACCTCCTGACCAAGGTCGACACCCTCATCATCGGCGGCGGCATGGCCTATACCTTCCTGAAAGCGCTCGGCCACAGCGTGGGCAACTCCCTCTGCGAACTGGATCAGCTCGACTACGCCCGCCAGATGATCGGGAAGGCCGGGGAGCTGAAAGTGAACTTCCTGCTCCCGGTCGACAATATTGCGGCGGACAAGTTCGACGCCGAGGCCAATACGCAGACGGTCGGACAGGATATCCCGGACGGCTGGATGGCTCTGGACATCGGTCCGAAGACGGTCGAACTCTATGCCAAGGCCATCCGGGACGCCAAAACGGTGGTCTGGAACGGTCCGATGGGATGCTTTGAAATGCCGAAATTCGCGGCCGGGACCCTGGGCGTCTGCAAGGCGGTCGCCGGAATCAAGGACAAAGGCGGCGTTTCCATCATCGGCGGCGGCGATTCGGTTTCCGCGGTCAACAAGAGCGGACTTGCCGACCGGATGTCGCATATTTCCACCGGCGGCGGCGCTTCCCTCGAATTCCTGGAAGGCAAAGTGCTTCCGGGCGTGGATGCGTTGAGCAATCGTTGAGTTTTCATTACGAATCGAGGAGTATCAGAATGGCCAGAAAGGTCTTTATCGCGGGAAACTGGAAGATGAACAAGACGGCGGCCGAAACCGCCGTCCTCTGCCGGGCCCTGAAAGAAAAATTCGCGGATATTTGTCCCTGTTCGGTGGAAGTGGCGGTCTGCCCGACCTTCACAAGTCTTTCCGCCGCGATCGCCGAGCTCAAAGGCACGAACATCAAGGTCGGCGCGCAGAACATCCACTGGGCCGACAACGGCGCGTTCACCGGCGAAATCTCCGGTGCGATGCTCAAGGAATTGGGCGTGGAATATGTGATCATCGGGCACAGCGAACGCCGCCAGTATTTCGGCGAAACCGATGAAACGGTCAACAAACGTCTCGTCGCAGCTCTCCGGAGCGGCCTCAAACCGATCGTCTGTATCGGCGAGACCCTCGAAGAGCGCGAAGGCGGAAAAACCGAGGCGGTCCTCGAAAAACAGATCAAGGGCGCGTTTGTCTCCATCGGCGCGGACGACTTCAAAAAGGTCGTAATCGCGTATGAACCCGTCTGGGCCATCGGCACCGGAAAAACCGCCACGCCCGACATGGCGCAGGACACCCATGCGTTCATCCGCAAGGTTCTCGCCGGACTCTACGGCGCGGCGGCCGCGGAAGATACCGTGATCCAGTACGGAGGCAGCATGAAGCCGGAAAATTCAAAGGAGCTCGTTGCCCAAAAGGACATCGACGGGGGCCTGATCGGCGGCGCCGCGCTGAAGGCGGACAGTTTCTACGACCTCGTGAAGAACGCGATCGGCTGATTTTTCCTGAAACTATTCTGAAAAAACAGGCTTCGGGGATTGAAAAATCACCCGGAGCATGTTATTTTACAACCTTAAGGCTTTTTATGCGGAATTTAACAAGAGGATGAACCCGGATGTTTACTGTTGTCAGTGCTATCTTTTATACAGCCGTTGTGCTGATCGCCTTGCTTCTGATCGGACTTGTTCTTGTCCAGCCCTCCAAGGGCGGCGGCTTCGGGTCCGCGTTCGGCGGCGTGGGGGAAAGTGTTTTCGGCGCACAGGCCATGGGACAGCTTTCCAAACTGACGGTTGTCCTCCTGACGCTTTTCTTTATCCTGACGCTGACTCTGGCGGTGATGACCGGCCATCGTTCCAGAACCGTGACGACCGACGGTTCGCTTCTTTTGCAGAACGCGCCGGCTCCCGCGGCGATTGCTCCGGTCCAGCCCGCGTCCGACAGGAAGAACGCCTCGCCTTCGGCTCCCGCGCCGGTGAAAGAACTGGAGAAGAAACCCGCGGCGCCGACCCCTGCGAAGAAATAATCATCCGGGAGTTCTCGCAATGAATGTCATGGTATTGGGCGGCGGCGGACGTGAACATGCCATTTGCCGCGGTTTGCGTCTGAGTCCGGAGGTAGAGAAGCTTTTCTGCGTTCCCGGCAACCCCGGGATCGCACAGATTGCCGAGTGTGTCACGCTTCCCTCCTGCGGCTTGGCGGCCGTGGCTGATTTCGCCGCTGAAAAAAAAGTCGGCCTGGTGGTGGTCGGACCTGAGCTTCCTCTCTGCGAGGGTGTGGCCGATGTGGTCCGGGCCCGGGGAATCCCGGTTTTCGGCCCGTCCAAGGCCGGAGCGCGATTGGAGGGCAGCAAGGATTTCTCCAAGCAGTTCATGATGAAATATCATATCCCGACGGCGAAATACGCATCCTTCACCGACTGTGCGAAAGCGCTGGAGTATGTGAAGTCCGAATACGCCGCCGGGCGCGGCGTCGTGGTGAAGGCCGACGGGCTGGCCGCAGGGAAGGGCGTGATTGTCGCCGCTTCCGAAGCGGAGGCCGCGGAGGCGGTCCGCTCCTGTTTTTCGGGAACGTTCGGCGCGGCCGGAAACGTGGTCGTCCTCGAGGAGCTTCTGCACGGCGAAGAGGCCTCGATCCTGGCGCTTACGGACGGCAAATCGATTCTTCCGCTGGTTTCCTCGCAGGACCACAAGCGCCTGCTGGACGATGACAAGGGGCCCAACACGGGCGGCATGGGCGCCTATTCGCCCGCGCCGGTGGTTACGGAGGCTCTGATGAACGAGATCACCGAGACGGTCCTGAAGCGTTTCCTGAAAGGAATCCAGGCGGAGAAACTGGACTACCGCGGGATCATCTACGCCGGGATCATGGTGACGAAGGAAGGTCCCAGGGTGCTGGAATTTAACGTCCGCTTCGGCGATCCGGAAACGGAAGCGATTCTGCCCCGCCTGGAGAGCAGTCTTTTCGATGTCCTCATGAAGACGGCGGAATGCCGGGTTTCGGAGATCGGCATGAGGTGGAGCGATCATCCGTCCGTCTGTGTCGTGATGGCTTCGGAAGGGTATCCGGGCGAAGGGAAGAAAGGATTCGAGATTACGGGGATCGAGGAGGCCGAAGCCTCCGGCGTGATCGTCTTTCATGCCGGAACGTCGATGAAGGACGGGAAGCTCGTGAACTCGGGCGGACGGGTCCTCGTCGTTTCTGCGAGCGGGGCGGACGTGGTCGCGGCGGCCGCGAAGGCATACGAGGGCGTGGCCCGGATCCGCTGGGAAGGCGTTCATTTCCGCCGGGACATCGCGCATCGCGCGATCCGCCGGAAATAAAGACGCACTTTTTTTCAATAAAAGCCTTGCATGTTTAAAAAAATGAATTAATTTACCCGTTAACAAAACGGGCAACAACAATATTAATGAAGGAGATTGAGAAATGTTCAGAAAAATGACGATCGCGGCTGTGGTTCTTGCTTCGGCAATGATTTTCAGCGCCTGTTCTTCCATTGAGGTCGGTTCCACCTTGAACAACATGAAACTCACGAGTTCGGAAACGCCCGCAAGCGTTGCTCACATCAATGCGGACGTGTGGGGCATTTACCTGTTCAACCTGCCGCTCTTCTCCGGAAGCACCAATCAGCCGGGAAGATGCGCCGTCTTCTCGGACACGGTGCGCATGGACAAAGTCGTCTCCATGATCACGAAGAAGGCTGCGAACGATTTCGAAGCAACCGCCGTCACGGATATGACTTCCAACAGAACCACCGTCTGGATTCCGATTTTCCTGGTTCTCTGGTATAACGACATCCAGGTCAGCGGCAACGCCATCCGTTGAGGATCGCTGCTTTTGAATGCGCGGGGAGCCCTCTGTCACAAGGGAGGCTCCCTTTTTATATTTTTCCCGTGATTCAGCCGGGACTGCCGGAGAGTTCTCATGATCAGCAAAGAAATAAAACAATGTTATTCATGCAAGCGAAAGAGCGATTTCGTGACGTATTTCGCCATTGCTTTTTTCATCATGATCGTGATTTTCGAACTCTATCTGATCTTCTGGGTGCCGATCCAGCTCCAGAGGGAAGGCGTTCTACAGAAGCATGTGGCGAAAGAGCAGATGCTGAACATGACGGATTATCTCCGTCGGCAGGTGCGCCGTGTTCCCGCGCCGACCTCGCTGAACAAGGGGGAGATCGCTCTGGCGGGGGACGTCCTGGATGTGTATGCGAATTATTTGCGGAAAAATCAGGATAATATGGATCTTTCCAACATTGTGGAGGTCTCTAAAATGCTGAAGCAGTATTCTCTTGAAGTTTCCTTGTGGCACAGCAATGTATTTGCTTTCCACAGTGAAGAAATTTCGCTGGCGAAAGCGTTGGAACTGATTGAAAAGAAAAATTCTCTCTGAAAAGTTCAAGCCGGGGATGTCCGGCTGTTCCGGAGAAAACTGAGGATTGCGAAATGCAGAATTTGATTAAAGACCGCCCGATGATCTTTTTTGACCTCGAAACGACCGGCGTCAACCTGTTGTCGGACCGCATCGTGGAAATTTCCGTGGTCAAACTGTCCCCGGACGGCAGCCGCGAAGTCCGTACGCGTCTCCTCAATCCGGAAATGCACATCCCCGAAGAGTCCAGTGCGATTCACGGGATTTATGACAAGGACGTTGAAAATGAACCCACTTTCCGGGCCGTTTCCAAGAACCTCTACATCTTTTTCGAGGACTGCGACCTGGGCGGATATAATATTTCCAAGTTCGACATCCCGATGCTGGCCCGGGAATTTTCGCGGGTGGGGCTCACCTTCTCCACCGCGAACCGCCGGATCGTCGATGCGTATCAGATCTTCTGCCGGATGGAACCCCGGAGCCTTTCCGCGGCTTACAGGTTTTTCTGCGGCAAGGACATGAAGGACGCCCACAGCGCGGAGGCCGATGTGCTGGCCACCGTGGAGATTTTCGAAGGGGAGCTTGCACGCTATTCGAAATACTCGAAAGAACAGCTGCCCGAGGAGGTGGAGAAGTTTCCGGAAACCCTGGATGAGATTCATCTGTTCTGCGCGCAGAACCAGATGGACGCCATCGATCCGGAAGGCCGTTTCCGGTGGAAAAACGGCGAACCCGTTGTGGCTTTCGGGCGCAACGCCGGCACGCCTCTCCGGAAAATCGCGATCGACAATCCGGACTTCCTCCGCTGGATCATGCGTTCCGAATTCAGTCCCGAAGTGAAAAATATCGCCTCCGATGCGCTCCGCGGAGTCTTTCCGGTAAAGGGGTAGTTGATATTCATGAATGGCGACTATAAACATTTGCTGAGTCTGCTGGACGACGAGAACGACCAGGCCGCCAGCATGGCTATGGCGGAGCTTCTTTCCCGGGATGAAAAGCAGCTGGAACCTGTGCTGCGCAAGCTCCAGGAGAGTTCCGATCCCCGTCTGCGGAAAAGGATTCATCAGCTCCAGTCGACGATTTTCCTCCGCCGCAGACGGAAATCCTTTTCTTGCAATCTTTCCGAGAAGAAACTCAACCTTCTCGAAGGCCTGATCCAGCTTCATCTCCTCTGGTTCGACAACGATTCCTCCGGGTCGCTCCGGAAACAATGGAACAAACTGGTCGCCGGGGCGAGGAAATACCGTCCGGACACCCTCGAATCCCTGGCGTATTTCATGCGGAAAATGAACTTTGCGTGCACGCACAAGGATGACCTGGATCCCGACCACATCTGTCTGGGAACGGTTCTGGACGATGCCGCCGGCGCGGACTTCATGATGTGTTCGATCGCATGCCTGATCGCCGCCCATTGGAATTTGCACTTGCGGATCACGCAATCGGCCGAGACCGATTTCATCCTGCTGGACGACGCGAGGAATATTCTGGTCCCCGCCAACGACTGGGATTATCTTCCGTGCGACCACAAGAACTACACTTTTGAATTCTGGACCGTCCCGATGCTTCTGCGCTATGCCACCGCCCTGCTGTTCACCTGTGCGGTCAGCGCGGACAGCTTCCGGTATGTCTACACGATCGGCTCCTGCCTTTCGGGTCCGTCCCGGCCGGAGGGTCCCGTTTTCCTTCCGTTCCCGTACGGCCGCGACAAAAAATAGCCGCGCCTTTCCGTCTTCCGAGGGAAATACGCGGTCTGTATTTACTCCATATCTTTATTGTCCAGGAGAAGAAGGTCACGCCGAAAAAGATTTTCAATATCCCGTCCAGTAGAAAATCAATCGGAAAAATAAGGCGTCAGCTGTATGTAGTTGACGGCAAGTTCTTGTTTTTCGGGGCCGCCTGGCTCCATTGTCGACATCCAGTCAGTGATTGTGATTTTTGCCGCGGATTTCTTCGCCCTGAAAACATATTTCGGAATATTCACGCGGCCGTATTTGGGCGGATTGCGCGAACCCGCGGCCGTATGGATAAACAGAGAGAACTTGTCGGAAACTTCCTCCGCTTCGGAAGGATCGAATTCGGCGCGGACGGCAAGGCGTCTCGGAAGGACGATCTTGTTTTTCATTTCGTGGTAGTCGATTGCCATGAAACGCAGGGTGTAAAGCTGTCCGGGCACCAGATTCTTTGCAATTTGCGTGACGCGGTTCGGAGCCTTGACGGAGCGTTTCAGAATACAGAAAGTGTCGCCGGTTTCCCCCGCCAGAGCCCAGCGGGTCTGCCGCCCATAGCCCGGAAATGTTCCCGCCCGAATGCTTTCCGGTTCGGCCGGTTCGGCTGTCCAGTTTTTCAATCCTTCTTCAAAATCGCAGTTTTTCAGGTGTCCGGCCTCGTAGTGATAATTGTATTTCTCGGAAAGCATGGAGGTATTTCCTTCAATCGCATAGTGCCGGAACAAAGAGAATATCCAACGGATTTTTTCTTCATCGGTATAATGGGCGCCCCACCATCCGATACCGGCGAGACCATAAGCGGCTTTGTCGTTGGCCAACTGGTTCAGCTGCATGTCGAGGTAATACTTGTTGTCCAGGGAAGGATAATGTTCCAGCAGACAATCCGGAAGGTTGAACACGGCAAAAATCACCTCGAGCGAAGCGACCGCTTCCGGGTAAAAATTCTTGAACGAGGTAATATCCAGTTTGTCCTTCAGGTATTTTCGTGCCAGTGTTTCCGTCGGCTGAGGATGACAGTAGGCTTCATAGAGCATCCGTCCCCTGCCTTGACTCGCATTGAGTATGGCGGAAATGAAATCCGTGTGGAGACGGTTGAACGGCTTTGCAATGATATAGGTATAAATCCGTTTTCCCTGAGGCAATGCAAATTTCCACAAGGCTTGCGAATAAGCGTATAAAACGGAACTTTCCGTGTAAAAACCGAATTCATCTGCGACCAGCCCATTGTTTACGGGTTCTTTTTCGGCAAGCAGCGCTTTCATACGGGAAATCACATGATCGGGATTCTTGTCTTTTTTCAGCCATGTTATATTCATATTTGCCAGATTTTTTTTGCCGGCGAGAAACCATTCCTCCGGAATCCGGGCGGGACCGGAATGCATATTCAGATTGTTGAACACATGTTTTTCCATCAGTTGTTTTTCATTCAAAGCATAACAGAAAAGTTCCGGAATCGAACGGACAACAAGCCGTGCATCGAGGAAGTCGGCCCGGATCGTCAACCGATATTCGCCTGCGGGGAGATCGCGCATGGTTTCCAGTGGTTCGGCGGGAGAACGAATGACCACGCCATCCACGCCGGAAAGTGCGGCATGGACATTTTCCGCTTTCCGCGCGGAATTTTGGAACAAGCCGATGAAAACCCAGCCGTCACGCGGATTGACGAACGTATATTCCCGTTTCCCCGGCGACTGAATCTTTGCACCGGTTTCCAGAAGAGACACTGTCAACGCGTTCAGACGGCGGTGACGGCCTTCCGTTTTGGGCAGACGGACAAGACGGATCGGATATTCCGACGTCCAGAGCCTTTCATTGGTTTTCTCATCCAGAATCATGGCTTTCAGGCGTCCCTCGCCCTCCGGAATCCCTTTCAAATCCGCTTCAAACTCGCCGGTCTCCGTGACTGGGACGGAAAAATTTTTCAACACGCTGCCATCCTCTCTCGTGACAGTGATCCTGCCAATTTTTTGGCGATCATTCAGATAGGGAAAAGTCAATGTGAGCTTCGGATCGGAGACGGGAATCCGGAAAAGTTTCGGACGCAGCGGGATGATATTGAAATAATCCGCCGTTCCAGGGGAAACGGATTCTTTTTTTGCTTTTTCGGAAAGCGGATACAGTGACAAGTCCGCCACTTGGATCGATCCTGTCGCCTTGACGGTAAAAAAAGCAAAGGCATGTCCTTCTTTCGTCGTCGGAGCGGTGATGTCAGCCTCAAAGTATTTCCAGTCCGTATTTTCCGGGAACTCCGTGATCCCGGCACTTTTGCTCCAGCCGTCATTCAAAATGATCACGCCCGCCCGGGATGCCTTGAAATGGTCGGTTTTGACCCATGCTCCGATGCGATACAGCTCTCCCGGAATCAATTTGTAGCCTCCCTGCCGGACATCATAGGTGGAAATGCCGTCTCCATTGACAACTCCGAGGAAGGCTTTGCCGTCCGGTCCCCCGGAGCGGGCATATTGAAAATGATTGATGTCCCGTGTGTTCCAATTATCCGGAAAATTTCCCTGTTCGCTGAGCAAAACACCGTTGACAAGAAGGTTTTTCCCGGGAACAAGCGCGGGAAGCGCCTTGGCGGCAGGCTTTTGAATTTTCCGGGACAACGGAGCGGATTCTTTTTTTGCTTTTTCGGAAAGCGGAATCAGCTTGAAATCCGCCGCCCAAAGTTCGCCCGACATTTTGAAGGAGAAGAATGCGAACGAAAAAAGGCTGTCTTTCGAAGGGGGTGCTTCGATGGTCTTTTCATAGTAAGTCCAGTCCGAATCGGCGGGCAGATTGTAGATCCCGGAATCCCGGTTCCAGCCGGTATTGACAAGGCCGACGCCTCCTTTGCCTTTGGGCTTGTAGCCCTGGGTCCGGAACCAGGCGGAAATATTGTATTTTTCCCCGGAAACCAGCTTGATTGTAAGCTGGCGGAGGATCACAGGGGTGGTCACTTCCCCGACAATGCCAACCGCCGGGCTGCCCTTGAATCCCGTCGGGTCATAGCGCAGAAATTTTCCGTCTGTACCAGTCCATTCGTCCGGAATCTTCCCGTCCCGGCTTTGAAGAGTCGGATTCAGAAGCAGGTTGTCTTCTTCTGTTTTTCCATTTTGTGCCGTTGCTGTTGTCGCCGCAAGCACCAAACCGATTCCGGTGGCGGCAAAAATCGTTTTTTTCATGTATGGCTCCTTTTCCGTTTTTCTTATCGTTTCCCTGAAAATCAAGCGTTTTTTTCCATGCCTGCCGCCTTCTCTTCAAAGCGTCGCGCCGGTATAGCCGTAATGCCCCAGCGAGGTGCAGAACATGTAGTTATACATGCCGAACAGATACGGCGGGTTCCATTCATTCCAGCGTGACGCGACGGCATTGAGAACTTTCGACGGGTAACTCTGAACATGACCGTCCACAAAAAGCTGGTTGGCGCGCTCGAAATTCTTTCCATGCCGTCCGATCGGATAGACAGCAAGTCCATTCGCGCCGACATTGAAAATGTTTGCGCATTGCGCTTGTTCCCCCAGCAGCGCGGTTCGGGACAACGGAGACCGGATATAGGCGATCTTCGGCATATCTTTCCCGGCTGTCGTCCCGCCAAGGCCGAGCTTCTGATCCGCAAAGGTGCCTCCGGCAAAATATGCATAAGAATAGTAATAGCCCAGCAAATTGACGCCGACGGTCTTAAGATAAATTCGGGTGGGTTCGCAGATCATTTTTCCCGAGGCGGGCTCCGGCTCCGGCAGATATCCCAGACTTTTAACCCAGCCGTTTCCGATTTTTTTATCGGTTCCTGTACTTAACAATTTCACCCATATGCGTTCTCCGCCGCCAGCCGCCTCACACGGGGGAAAGAATTCATTGAAATCCGCATTGTAGGCAGAGAATGCCAGCGACCAGTTTTTCATATTGGCGACACAGGCGATTTCATGCGCTTTGGCCCGTGCGACCGCCAGGGCGGGCAGCAGTAGCCCGGCCAGAATGGCGATCACCGAAATAACGACCAGAAGTTCGATCATTGTAAAACATTTTTTTACGCAACATTTCATTTCCGCCTCCGTTTCGATTTGTTTCATGATACCGTATGAATATTTCCAACACAACGAATTCTTCATAAAACGCTTCCAGCCCCTCAACGGGCAATGACAGTAAACCGGACATTCCTGATTTCTTTACGGATGCCTCATTGCTTACTTGAGTTAGCAATAAATATATCATACCAGATTCGGCATGTCAAGAGTCGATCTGAAAAAATTCCATTTTTTTTGAGGAATCTGCGATTTTTTCTTTTTTTTCGAAAAAAAATCTTGACTATCGATATTCTTGTGATATTTTATGCTAACTTGAGTAAGTAAGGGAGAGTCACCCGATGATCAGCATGAAAAAAATCGCGGAAGAGCTCGGGGTCAGCCGCACAACGGTTTCCTTCGTCTTGAACGGACGACAGGACGTTATGCGGATTTCTCCCGAACTTTCGGAAAAAATCCGGACTGCCGCGGCCCGTCTTGGATATGTCCGCAACGAGCTGGCCAATTCCATTGTGAACGGACGCAGCCGTTCCGTGGCGCTGGTCGCTCTTCTGGAGGATTTTGTCATGCCCAATGTGGACGGTTTCTGTGCGGCGGCCGCAAAGTACGGATATTCCGTAAGAATCATTTCCGCAGCGGCCAGAAACATAAACGACACCCTCATGTCCGCGCTTTCCTATCGCGTCGAAGGCATTTATGCGGTCAATATTCCCCGCGAGAACTGGAAGCTGATCCGCCCCGATTTTTACCGTTACAGGATTCCTGTCATCGGGCTTGACGACGCTTCCAATGAGGCGATTTTCGATTTTGTCCGTTCGGCCGAAGCCGCGGTGGATTATCTTCTGGATCGCGGACACCGCAAAATTGTCTGCTTTACGGACAAATCCGGCGATGTGCGCCGTCTGGAAGAAGGCTATAGAAACGTCATGCTCCGCAACCATCTGAAGCCGAAATATTTTCGTTTCAAGTCGGACTATCGTACCGGCAAAATGGGAGAATATGATGAGCTTCTCGATGCAAAACCCGAAGCCGTTTTCTGCGTCAGCAATTTTTTTGCATACGATCTGCTTCGTTTTCTTTATTCGCGTGAATTTTTCGTTCCAAAGACTTTTTCCGTCATCAGTTTCGGACGCAGCGGCATTTCCTGCGCCTCGCCGCCGCTGACCTCCGTCGACGACATGCGTTATGAGTGCGGATGGCGCGCTTTCGAGGATATTTATCGCGAAATTGAACCCGAATCATTGCCTGGTCACACTCCCAAGCCTTTCATCGGAAAACTGTTCATAAGGAAATCCGTTGCCGACCGATCTGCTTCCGCATGAAAAAGGACTCGGACGAAGTTAAAGATTTGAATTCAATGAATTTTTCGGTGTTATCAATTTCTTTTCGCAATGCATATAAAAACAAGTAAGTTCACGGAAAAAATGCCCGGATTCAGGAGAAAGGCGGAAAAATGATTTTTTTTGACGAAGACTGTAATGCACGTTTCCATGGCGTGGAAGCAGGAACCATGACGGGCGATGATCTCGACGGTCTGGTCGACCATCTGAAAGATACCGGAGTGAAATATTTTATCGTCGGCGTCAACGGGCTTGGAGCCTGTTTTCCAAGCAGGATCATGCAGCCTGTGCTGGAAGGCTTCGACATGAAAAAAGGTCTTTTCCAGGAGGAAGGAAAAATTGAGGCGTGGCCGTACCGTTTCCGCGCCAACATGACCGTGCTTCAGGAACAGGGAATCGATTCCAACCAATATCTTCTGGACCGTGCCCGGGAAAAGGGTCTTGCCCCCATGGTCACCATTCGAATGAACGACCAGCACGGCAACGAAAACGCCAAAGGCCCCTGGCCGCTCCGCTGGAAATTGTGGACGGATCGTCCCGACCTTCGGATCAGCAGGATGTATCCGCCCGGCGCCTTCGACTATGCGAAAGAAGAAGTCCGGAGAACTTTTCTCGCATTCGTCCTCGAAACGATGGAATTTTACGATGCGGACGGATATGTCATCGACTGGATGCGCCATCTGCCTTATTTCGACGACGGCACAGGAGAAACTCATGCTCCCCTCCTCACGGAAATGATGACAAAAATCCGCGAAGGAGCCCGGAAACTGGAAGACAGACGCAGACATTCCATCCAGATCATCGCACGGATCCCGTCCGATATTCAACGTGCTCTCTATTACGGTATGGACGGTGTGGAATGGGCGAACCGGAAACTCGTCGATCGACTTGTCCCTTCTCCGAAATATATCCGTGACTATACCATCGACGCCGCTTCGTGGCGGAACGCGATCCATGATAAAAATTTTCCCGTCACAATCTGCATTGAACACGCCTATCAGCCGTATCCCGGCTACCCGCGAAACGCCGCGCAGGGTGTCTGGACATTCGACCCTCCGACCGTAAAGCGGATTCCTTTTGTGCGGGGCGCCGCGTGGAATGCCTTTCACCGCGGTTCGGACGGAATCTATCTGTTCAACTTCATGTGGATGCGGAACAATCCTGAATTCCGGGCCATCTTCGAAGACTGCCGCAGCGTGGATGCCCTTCGCGGAAAAGAACGCGCTTATGAAATCACCTACAATGACCTGGATATGTCCGACGATGATTTCTTCTCCGGCTGGCGCGCCGGAGGCAGCGATACTTACTTCGGCAAGTGGCGCGGGGGACTCCAGAAACAGGGAAAATATCCCTATCAGCTTCCACGATTCCTCCATCCGGGAACATCGGAGAAGTTTCATATTTTCACGGGGCCCGTCAGCGACGGAAAAATGCTCAAGTTATACTTTGACAAAGTACCGGAGTCCATGAAGGTTACCCTCAACGGAATTCCGTGTGTTTTCCGGCAGGGCGGCTGGGAAGCACCCGTTTCCGCCATTCCCGGAAATGAGGCGAATATCGAGGTTTTCAATCCGGAAGAACAAACCTGTGAAATTGAAAGAGTTTTTCTTTCCGTTCCCGGATTCGTAGAACAATGATTTTTTCCATGAATCCGTTCGATGAAATATGTTTTTTTTTTTGATTTTCACACGCAGAAATGCATTCCGTGCGTCGGGACGAATTCCTGACCGTTCACGCCCGCAATACAGCCTTCCGGCAAACATGACGGAATTTCGGGGCAGGGAGTTGAAAAAACGAGTCGGATGAATTAGAGTATCCTCCGGCAAAGATTCGCCGTTGCGAATGGCCGCCGAAGCATTTTTTTGCAGGAGAAACGCAAAGTTCAACCGGAAAGACGGAGGAGGAAAATCATGAAACATTGTTCCGATTCAAATTGTTCCAAACAGCATAAGGCCGAGGTTTTTTCTCCCGCCGGACTGGTTGCCTATGCAGAGGGGTCGGTGGTGAGCCGCACCATCCTCGAGAACCGCGGCGGCACGGTGACGCTCTTTGCCTTCGCCTCCGGTGAAGGTTTAAGCGAACATGCCGCACCTTTCGACGCATTGGTCAATGTGCTTGACGGGGAAGTAAAAATCACCATCGGCGGACAACCGCATCACCTGAAAAGCGGCGAAAGCATTATCATGCCTGCCAACATTCCGCATGCGCTGGCCTCCGTCACCGCATTCAAAATGATGCTGGTGATGCTCAAGGCGTGATCGCCGGGACCGTCAGGCAGCCCCTGATGTTTTCTGACTACGCTCGGCGAACTCTGTCGGATTCTAATGCTGCCGGGCGTGGGCTTCCTGCAGCGCCTTGCGCATGGCTTCCAGCGGTGCGTCGCGTCCGGTCCAGATGGAGAACGACTTCGCCCCCTGGTGAAGCAGCATGCCCAGGCCGTCGGCATGGAGAATTCCTTTTTCCTCCGCGTATTTGAGCAGATGCGTCCGCTTGTAGATGGTGTCGAAGAAGCAGATTTTTGCGGGGAGGAGTTCCGGCGGGATCGGGGCGGGATCGTCTGTTTTCAGGCCGAGGCTGGTACACTGGATCGCCGCTGTCGAACGGTTCAGGAAATCTTCCACGGCGGAGAGGTCGGCGAGGGACGCCGTATGAATTTCCAGAGACGGAAAATGCGCGGCGATTTCATCCGCCAGCGCCTCTGCGGTGGAGAGGGTCCGGTTCAGGAGAAACAGCTTCCGGAGGCCCTTCCGGGCGAAATGAAACGCTGTGGCGCGGGCGGCTCCCCCGCAGCCAAGGAAAACGGCCGTATTGCCGGCGATCCGGTAGCGGAACGCTTCCAGCAGGGCGTTTTCGAGTCCGTAGCCGTCGGTGGAGGTTCCCGACAGATGTCCGTTGCGGTTGGTTACGGTGTTGATGCTCCCGGCCGGGGCGGCTTCCGGATCGATTTCATCCAGAAACGGAATGACCGCGTTTTTATGCGGGACGGTGATGTTGAAGCCCGCGAGTCTCTTGCGGGCGTCGGCGACAAAATCCTCCAGTTCCTCGGGGAGAACGTGGACCGCGATATATTCCCCGTCCACACACAGCGCCTGAAACGCCGCGTTCTGCATCGGGGGAGAGAGCGAGTGGGCAACCGGCGAGCCGATGACGGCATAAATCTTCTTTTTCATTGGACAACTCCGTTTGCGGAAACGTAGCACGGAAAGCGTTTTTTGCAAACGGACTCCGTATTTTTTCGGCAAAGAAAGCCCCGGCGGTTCGGGCCGGGGCGGTGGAAGAAGTCTTTTTTGCGGGAAACTTTTTCAGAGTTTCGCGATCTGGCTGGCCATTTTGTCGGCGAGCGCGGCATCCGGCAGGACCAGGTCGGGCAGACGGCTGAACGGGATCATTTCCACCGTGAAGGGACCCTTGTAGCCGATCTTGTCGAGTTCGGCGAAGAGCGCCTTGAAATCGACCACGCCTTTGAAAAGGTCGTCGCCGAAATTGTGAAGGCCCCCGGCGCAGTCGGTCTCCTCGAAATTCTTGAGGTGGACCGCCTTGATGTATTTGCCGAGAATCTCCGGGAAATCCTGTGCGCGCCCGGTCAGGGAGGCATTGCCCGCGTCGAAATAGATTCCGACGTATTTCGATTGGAACTGATCCAGGAAAAACTTCCATTCCATGGGGGAGATCAGGAAGCGGTTCCAGACGTTTTCCAGCGCGATGTTGACCTTGAGTTTTTCCGCGAGCGGGATCAGTTTGCGGATGGCGGCCGTGGCGTTTTTCCAGACCTTCTTATAGCTCATTACCGGGCGGGACGGGTCCCAGGCGACGCGGGTCGCACCGGGGACCACCAGAATGGATTCCGCGCCGATCCAGGCCGCGATCTGGAGATATTTCTTCACGAAAGCGAGCGCCTTGGCGCGTTCGGTTTTGTCATCCGCGGCAAGGGCACAGCTCCATCCGGCGCCGGAAGCGAGCGTGCGCAGTCCGATGCCCTTGGAGGCGGCGTAGGCGGCGATCTTTTCGCACTCTTCTTTCGTGATATCGATCTTGAGGGCGTCGCCGACCGTGAGTTCCACGCCGTCAAGTTTCTTTTTCGCGGCCCAGTCGATGAATTCGTACGGGGTCTTTTTTCCGTCGAAACCGCCGAATACCCAGTAGTTCAGTGCCTTGTACATCGCAGTCCCTCCTCAGTATTTGATTGTGACTTTCTTGCCGGTGTCCACGGATTTCTGTTCGGCCATGGCGATTTTGAAACTGTCGAGAACATCGTCGAATGTCTGGTATTTATCGGGCGTGATTCCCTTCCTGACGCAATCGACGAAATAGGCCAGTTCCTTATGCCAGCCGGTCGTGGCTTCCACCTTCGGGGATTCCACGCGGCCGTTTTTCCAGTAGACTTTGAAGCCTTCGGCCATCAGGCGGACGGTGGCCTTTTCGCAGATGATCTGGAAGGTCATTTCAAACGGGGTGGTCCGGGGAGCGCTCCAGCCGCCCTCGGCTTCGACCAGGGCGCCGTTGTCGAAGTGGTAGAGGGTGATGACGTGGTCCGTGCCGCCCTTGCTGACGATGTTGGCGCCGATGGAGGTCACCGCGGTCGGGCGTCCGAAAAAATAGCGGACAAGGTCGGTGTCGTGAAGGTGCATGTCCAGAAGCGCGCCGCCGGAACGGGCGCCGTCCATGAACCAGTTCTGCCACGCGTTGCCGGCGATGTCGGGCGAGAGGCGGCGGAAGGTGGCGGTGAGGACCTTGCCGTAGACTCCGGCCTTGAACTGTTCATACGTATAGCGGTATTCGGGCCAGGCGCGGACGCACATCCCGAAGTTGACGAACTGCTTCGTGTTTTTGACGGCTTTTTCCACGCGGGCGGCCTGTTTCAGGTCCCGGCACAGGGGTTTTTCCGAAAAAACGTGCTTTCCCGCGGCAAGGGCGGCGATGATGTAGTCCGCGTGATCGGGCGTCGGACAGCAGATGTCGACGACGTCCACGTTCGGGTCCTTGACAAGGTCGAAACCGGACTTGTAGACCTGAACGCCGGTCAGGTTCAGCGGCTTCGAGTTGTCCGCGTTGCCGATGTTGCCGACCACCTTGGAGACATCGCCTTTCCGCTTGGCCGCGTCCACGTCGGCCAGCGCCACGATCTGCGCGTCCTTCATGGCTTCGTAAATTCGGAAATGTGTGCTGCCCATGAATCCGAGACCGATCAAACCGATTCTGACTTTTTTCATTTTTTCATCCTCCTGCATTTGGATTGGAAAAACAATTTCCGCATTTTCGCAATTATTATACTTGCAAAAAGCCGTTCCGTAAATAGATTAATCGGCAAAAGAATGGACTTTTCTGCAAAAATGCAGTTTTTTCTTAAAAAAGAGAGGGCGTATGGCCGGAAATATTTCCCTGGAACTGATCCTTCACAATGAGGTGCAGCAGCTGTTGGACAACTTTGCCTCGGTGATGCGGGCGCATGTGGTTTTTTTCGGGCCGGACGGCGAGGTTTTGAGGCAGGGGCGGAGCGAAGGAAACTGCCGGTTCTGCCAATATATGCAGAAGTATTTCACGCTGGGACGGTGCGAGCGGCTGGACAAGGAGAAGCAGCGCCTGGCGCGTACGACCGGAAAATGCCAGTCGTATCTGTGTCATGCGGGATTGTGGGAGGCGGTCATGGCGGTGATGCCGGAAGGCGAACTGCTCGGATATGTGATGTTCGGACAGTTCCGCAGCACGGAGAAACTCCCGGAAAACATCCGCAAGCTGGCGCCTTCCAAAAAGGAGCTGGCCGCGGTGGAGAAGGCTTTCCGGGACCTGCCGTATCTGTCGCCGGACGGAATGGAGAATCTGACCGGGCTCATGAAGATGCTGGTCGGCTATATCGTGCGGAGCGAACTGGTCACGAGGGGAGGGGACTATCTTTTCCGCGCGCTGAACCGGTATCTGGAGGAAAACCTGTCCCGGGATGTGACGATCGCCGATGCCGCGCGGCATCTCGGGCGGAGCGTCTCCACGCTGTCTCATTTTCTCCAGAAAAACAATGAGACCAGCTTCAAGAAACTGCTGATCGAAAAACGTCTGAGACGGGCGGAAAAACGGCTGTCGGAACACCCCGAAATGAGCATCGCGGAAGCCGCCGACGGCGCCGGAATCCATGATCCCTATTATTTCTCGCGGATTTACCGGAAATACCGGGGCATGACCCCCGGAGATTTCCGCCGGAAACGGTTATGACCGGCCGGTCAGCTCCCTGCGCAGCTGTTCGATTTCCTTCCGCAGACGCTCTTCCGCCTCGAAAAGTTTGCCATCCATTTTCTTCGGGCGGAGGATTTCGACTTTGGCCGTCGAGAGCGCGATTGCCAGCGGAATGTCGCCCCAACGCAGGAATCCGGGCACCGGCATCGCCATGTTGAAATATTCCGGAATGCCTGTCCCCGAGAAAAGATAACTGCCCGGAGCGTCCTCATAGACGACGCGGTCGATTTTTCCGTGAACAATCGAGGCGAACAGCGAGGCCACGGCGGTTTCACCCGCGCCGTGAAGCGTAACGGTTTTCGCCTTGAAATGTTCCGTCAGGAACCCCCGGAGAGCTTCCAGTTCCCGCACCCATTCGCCGATGACGGTCCGCCCCAGCCACAACTGCCAGCGGGCGAAGTCGTGATACGGGGTGATCCCGTTGGGATTCGGCTGGTTTTCGCCGTGTCCGGAAAGATCGGCCAATGCCAGCGAAGCGTCTGTATCCGGGATCGCGATTTTTTCTTTGCCGTGCGGATGCGTCATGAGGATGAATTCTTTTCCCTGCGGCTTTACCGCCAGCGGTAGCTGCCGTCCATCGGAGAATGTGAGCGTAAAACGCTTCCAGCCGTCGAGCTCGTTATGTTCCGTTGCGTCCGCGACGGAAAGCGGAGCTCCCATCCGGAGAATCGTTTTCAGCTCCTGGACTTTTTCCCTGCGGACGAACGATTTTTTCCGGAGCATCGCCGCCCGTAATTTGGCTCCTTCGATCCGGCAGTGCGCCGCGATCGAACGAACCTCCGCCGGACACTCCCCTTTCGGAAACACCATCAGTTTTCCTTCCGGGACACACTCGAACGGCGGTTCGGCCTCCGGCATGCCGAGTCCTTTTCCCTTCAGATGAAGATTGAACCAGCCGAGCATGGTTTCCCGGATTTCCGCCCAGTAGCCGTGGGTTGTATTGAAAATCTGATAGGTGAACTTTTCATCGCTGTCGAGGAGGCGGAACACCCTGCGCGCATTCTCCCAGGAACGGAGCATCTCCTTCGCCTGGAACGCCTCGTTGCTGTCCATCAGCGCAGTGCAGATTTTGAGCGCCCGCGGAGCTGCGAGCGCAAGCACGCCGGACTCCTCCGTGAACGTCAGGCCGTCCGTAAGAAGTTCGCAGACGCAGTTGATGGAGTGCACATAGCTGTCGAAGGAACCGACGCTGACCACCGGGACTGACGCCTGAATCCGGTCGTCCATCGCGGTCAGCCACATGGTCTGGTTGCCGCCGCCGCTGGCGCCGGTTGCGCCGATTTTTTGTTTGTCCACGTACGGAAGGGAGCAGAGCAGATCCACCCCGCGCATGTTGTCGACGACCTGGCATCCCATCAGGCTTTCCCCGATGTTGAGAAGCGAAGCCCCCAGCGTTCTTCCGTGATACTCGAAGACGCTGTGTTCGGATGCGCGTTCGCCCGCGCCGAAGGCGTCGACGCACAGACACACATAGCCGCTTTGCGCGAGAAGATGTCCGCGCGCCTGGACCCGTTCGGCGATCTTGCCCTGCTGCCAGTGACCGTGCATATTGATCACGCCGGGGAAGGGGCCCTTGCCGTCCGGCACATACAAGTTGGCCGTGACATAGAATCCCTTCCGGCTCTGGTACGCAAGCTTCCGGATGGAATATCCCTTCATGCGGACCGTTCCGTATTCGCGGCAGTCCAGCGGCAGTTCCGAATCGTATTTCACGCCCACTTTTTCCCAGATCGTTTTCCGGAGGAACTGGCGGTGCGCGTTCCACTCCTTTTTCGAACCGCACGGGAGTTCCGCCCACTGGCGGAAACGTCTCGACGCCTCCATGCGCAATGCGAGTTCGCCGTCATTCCCGGAAATGTTGTTCCAGACCTTCGGAATCGTGTTTTCGACCGTCATATCAATCCTGGCTCCTTGTTGGATTTCACGCTGTTGTTCAGCAGTCCTGTTTTTCTCCCGATCCTGAATAATGTATCACATTTTTGGACGGAGGCAACCGGGAAATCCATTTTTTCATGAGTACAGCATTTTCAGCCGGTCCATTTTGCGCCGGATATGATCCGGACTGAAAAGGCGGGCGTGCGCTTCCGGGTGAAATCCCTGCCGCCTGTCTTTTTCCGTGAAAACCAGTGCTTTTTCAAGGATGCGGAGTTCCTTCCTTGCAAGGGCGGAAAGCTTCTTTTCTGAACCGGCGTTCCAGTTCAGCCGGAGACGGTATGCCTTGTAGGTGTTGACGAGGCTGTGCCAGATGGTTCCGATCAGCCGGATATTATTGAGTTCCAGTTCGGCATGTTCGGAGTTCGAGCCGCTCACTGCTTCGGCGAAAAGCTCTGCTGCTTTGTCCCAATGTTCTGCAAGGTGTTCGAGATGCTCGATGACTTCGTCAAGCGGGAACATGTTTTCCGGAAGCAATCCGTTGTCCGTGTCGCAAACCACCGACCGGGAAAGATCGTCGCCGCGCACTGCATCCAGATGCGATGGCCCGCAGGATATTCCGCTCAGGGAGCCGCGTTCATAGATTTCGTGGTAACCGAGGGTATAGTTTGCCGGCGAGTTGTAGAGGAATGGCATTGAAAACGGATAAGAGAGCATGGCTTTGCCGAAAGCCGCCCATGCGCCGGTTGTTTTGGTTCCGTCGCATCCGGGGAAATAGTCCGAGGCAAAGGAGGCCAGTTCATTTTTTTCATTTTCCGTTCTCTTCAAGGTCAGGAACCGCGTGAACCCGACGGTATTTGCGGAATAGAAATTGCCGAAATTCCAGCATCCGACAAAACCGTCGAACCCCATCCGGTTCAGCCGGACGGCTTTCTTGTAAACACTGTCCATGAGAGGCAGGCTCACCACGGTTGCCAGTTCATGCGTCGTGCCGATTTGGAGTTTTGCAATACTCCGCATTCCGCGGCGGTCCGCATATCCCTTCATGACAACGCATTTGTCCGATGGGCCCGGGAATATCAGGCTGTATTCGTTTATGAGCATTCGGGGATGCTTCCAGAGGTCCAGGGAGCCTCCTATTTCAAAAGTGGTCATCAGGGTGAAATCGGACGGCAGGTTGTCGAGAATTTTCCGATAAGGAGGAAGATAGCCCCACATATCCCAGCCCCAGTCCCACAAAATGAACTCAAAAGAGGAACTCTTTGAGCGGATTCCCCGGTGCATCGCAAGAATGATGTCTGTTACGATTCCGGCGGGTTCCCTTTCACCGCAGCGGGGACATCGGATCGCAAAATGAGGATCGTTTTTTCTCTGCCGGTGACTGTAGCAATGGGCCGGCATTTCCGAGGCGGTGATGAGAAACAGTCCTCCAAGTCCCGGCATTGTTTCCGTGATTTCCCTGGAAACGTTTTCAATCCATTCCCGGACCCGTGGAACCGATACACAAAGACTTCTCGCATTCTTCGATTCATACATGGTTCCGCCGCAGTCGGGATGGTTTTCCCAGAACTCTGTTTCGGAGAGCGGTACGGCCCGCGGCATTTGAAGGTAGAAATAGACGTCGATTCCATATTTTGCCGCATGCGCAATCAGTTCATTGACCTTCTTCTGATGGGTTTTCGCGTTTTTCCCGAGTTCGGAAAAGGGTAAGGCCGAAACGATGTGATGGGGAACGGCATGAACCCAGATTCCATTGAAGCCGTTTTTTGCGATTCCGGAAAGTTCTTCGTCGGTATAGACATCCACGGCGGTACAGGTTTCATCCATGAGATCCGTGTCATAATCCGTTGCGAAGTCGCTGTGCGGCGACCGCCAGATTCTGATTGTATCTTTCATTTTTCTTCCTTCACATCCGGGGTTTCAGAATGCAAGAATTTTAACATTCGTATAATAAATTCCAGATAGTCCCGGAAATTTACTTTTATCCGGGTCCTTTTCATATTTTCCTTGGGATTGCGGAGAAAGCCTCACATTTTCCATAGAGCTTCTTCCACGGTGGCCGCGGTGACTTCCCATGTCCGGGCATCGATCATTTTATAGTTCGGCAGGTTGACCGGAGCATAGTTCCGCTGTGCGCCCTGTGTCCGGACAACAACCGGAGTGTCCGCCTTGCGGAGGGGGATTTTCCCGATCCGGTCAATGGCTTCGATGGTTTTTGCTTCGATCAGAGCATGAGCTTGTTCCGCGGAAAGCATGCAAACGGTATTGACGGCATAGGCTTTTTTGACCTGGCATGTCACAACTTCAGGGAGCCATTCGGCGGCTTCGCGGCATAATTTGTCGTCGCCGCTCGTCATAATGACGGGAACGCCGTATTCAGCGGCGACAGCGGCATCGAGCGCAAACTCGCCGACTTCCATCCCGTTGAGCCATTTATTCTGAATGCCGCGCGGGGAATAGGTGTGATCCAGAAACGCGGCGGCAGTTCCCGCTTTCGCATGATATCCGAGCAGAATCAGCGCACGGGAGCCCTCCAGTCCCGGATAACGCATCCCCTGTATGCCGCCTTGTAACAGTTCCGCCCTCGGATCGAGTTTTTCCCACAGAATATTGTAGCCGGACCAGTGTCCGTCCTGAATCAAGACTTCGGTCGCTCCGGCCCGGAAGCATCCGCGAACACATGCATTGACATCGTCCGTCAGAAATTGCTGTCCCCTTGCATAATGGACGGCGCCCGGCTCCGTGTAGTTTTCGTGAGAAATTCCGCTGATCCCTTCCATGTCGGCGAAGATGTATATTTTCATCGGGGAAAGCCTCCTTTTGTTCAGCGTATCATTTTGCAGTCATTTCATAGGAAAACGAATATTCCCGCATCGGACGGATGAGCTTGTCAAGCGTGATGAGCTCCAGGGTCGAAACTTTCTCATCCTTGTAAATCAGAAGCGAGGCGAGGTCCTTTCCCTGCCATGAAAAAGCAAGGTTTCCCGCCGGAAGGCCGACCGTTGCCGCATTTCCGTTGAAAAGCCCGCCGACATGTTCCTCCTTTTTGGGCTCATGCTTCGCCCGTCCGTCCGCGTTGGACGCCGGATAGAAGAAGTTGTTGTACGCCTTCAGGGAGACCGGCTTGCCGTCGAGCGAGCAGACGATTTGCGGCGAGGTGAAACAGTTGCGGAAACGGAAGGACATTTTCAGCGGATATTCCGTAAGGTTTTTCAGGGAGGTCGTGACTTTTATTTTCGTTTCGGTCGGTGAAATTTCGAAGTCCTTGCGGAAGAAAAAATCCTCGTGAAGATACCCCAGTTTGACAACCACGCTTGCATCGTCCACAATATTTTCATCGAACACACGGTAGGGCAGGTGCGAGCCCAGGAAACCTTCCGCGTACCGGTTCGGGGCATGGACAGCCGCCCATGCCCCTCCTTTGGAGAAACTGTATCTGGAGAGATCGAATTCCGGAAAGATTTCCCTGCCGTCCGTCCGCGTTTTCCAGGACAGGATCAGGCCGGACTTTTCTGAAAAAATGACCTGCTGGACAGGGGTGTTCACCGTGATGCGCCCGTCCGAATGGAGGATTTCGCTGGTCTGGTGTCTGCGCGACTTGAAATCGCGCGCGAACTGTTCGCCGATATATTTCTTTTCGGCGGCGATGTCCGGCTTGAGGTCTTTCGCCGTTTCCGATGCGGTCGTCGCGATTCCGGAAACGTTTTCCGTTCGGAAGGAATCCGAATCCGTTGGCTCCGGTGTGATCCGCACGAAAGCCGCGTCCTCCGGCGCAACCGTGCAGTGGAACAGCGAGGCGAACGACGCGGCGTCCCAGGATTCTTTCCCATTGCAGAGATAACGGATTTTTTTCACCGGGTCGGACACGTAAAAGGTCTTGAGGCCGCCAGAGTAACGAAAATCCGCCTTGACGGGAAATTCCCGTCCATAGTTGAATACGGTGGCCAGCACGCCGTTTCCGATTTTTTTGGCAATGACGGCAAAACCGTCATTGAGGTCTTCCGCCTCATATTTCCGGCTCCATTCCCGGTTGACGGACGCGGAGACTTCGTCTGTTTCAGCGCCGTCGAGATAATAGTCTTCGCAAACGGCGATTTCCCGCAGCGCCCCGGCGATCTTCACGAACGTCCAGCCGTCCTGCGAATAGTGCTGCGAATAATTCTGGACCTCGGGACCTCCGAGCGATGCAATCGTCAGCAGTTCAAGCCGGGTTCCGGAAGGTGAAAGCATGTCGCTTCCGGAAAGATAACGGGAGAAAAGCGAAAATGCGCGGTCGGTCGAGATCGTGCCTCCGACCGGTTTCCGGAGATGTTTCTTCTGGTTGCGGAGGGCGTTGATCAGGACTTTTCCATGATGATAGTAGGTGCTCGGGAGATGGATGTCGATATAAGAGTCCATCCGCCTCGGATCCAGCGGACAGCCCGTAAGGTGCCAGGCCAGTTTTTCCGGGTCGTCGAACGGCAGGAAATAGTTGTAGGCCGTAATCCTGGAATGGGGATACCGGCGTTTGAACTCCCTGATTCTCGACTCCATGAGCTTGGACTGTTCGGCGGAGCAGAACTCGAGCCATTGGCTTGCAAATTTCTTTTCAATGACCGCCGGGGAAGTCAGGGCGACCCGGTCGAGATTGAAATCGGAGGCGAATCGATCGAGACAATCCTTGCAGAAGCAGGCTGACTTCATGTATCCGAACGGTTCATGGTCTATCACGAGCTCGTCGCCGTCAAGGATGCGCTCATAATTGAAATTCCGGTAGGCGACGGCGTCAAGGAGCTGCTTGTTTTTGAGCGCGGCTGTGATACAGTGATGTGTCTTTGAGGTTGTCCCGTCGGCAAGGACAGCCGGTTTTACCGGTTCCGGAATTTTGTATATCAAAGGGTCCCAGACAAGCATCTGCGTGAACTTCCATCCGGCATCGCGGAGGACCGTTTCGTAGTCTTTCTCCCAGTCCGGATTCAGGCATCCGCTCGAATTCATTCCGGCGGCCTCGTATTTTTTCATGATCCGTTGAAGAAGGGCCTTGTCCCGGACCTTGAACTGCCACAGGAAGTTGGTCATGTTCCGGAAAACGAATCGCGAAGGGAGTTTTCCGCTTTCCTTGATCGGCGGGAGAAATTTGAGGATTACGTGCCGCCGGTTGAGCTTCACTCCGCCGTTCGAGAAATCGTAAAAGACCGTATATTCTTTTGCCGGGTCCCATTTTTCCGGTTCGAAAAAAACATCGATTTCTTTTACGGCGGGCCGTGTCCCGCGGTCACGGTATATTTCGAAAAAATCCTTCAGATTCGGAAAGCGGAAGACCACCGTTCCATCGGCGGACTTTTCCGACTCGACTTTCAGGTCAAACCGCTCCGCATATCCCGTGTTCGGGTTCCGGTGAACGGCAAGGAACTCCTCCGCTTTGACTCCGGGCGGGACCGTGACCTGAAACGAGGGGTCTTTCAATTCAAACCGGGTTGCGGCATTCGGAATGCTGAATCCGAATACGAGGTTGTTCGGGGACCCGTGGATGGAGTGGAAAAGCCTCCGGTATCCTTTCCATAAAGTGACATTGCCGTCGACCGGTTCCGCATAGAGTTGGATGGTGTTTCCGGCATCCGCGACCCCAAGGCTTGCGGCCAGGACCAGCGCCATACCGAGAGTTGTTTTCAGAATCATGAGTATTCCTTGTCTTTGTATGTTTCGATGTCAAATGAAATATCGTCCGCACACGACCGGTTCGCGTGTTCCGGCAAAAAAACTTTTTGCATGAACGGACCGGGACGTTTCCTGTCCCGGAATGACCGGTTCGACGGGAGAATCAATTCCCCTGTTTCTGGAGCGAAACGGCGACTTTCCGGATTTCCACCGGCGAGTTGGAGACGCAGAAACCGAGCGAATATTTTCCGCCTTTCACTTTGTCGCGCAGTTCTTTGATCGCATAAACGCAGGAATATTTTGTCCATTCGCCCGTTTTCGGCCTCATTGCCTTGAAGCTCGGAAGCCAATGGGCGAGAGACGGACCGTTCAAAGTCGGACCGCCGCTTGTTTTCGCATCGGCAAGATGGAATTCGAATTCGATTTTGACCTTGTCGCCGACCGCGGCCGTAAAATGAGGCGAACTGTTTACGAGAACCTGAATGATCTGGCCGGACTTGTCTTTCTGGGTCGGGCTCGGCAAGGGAGTAATGACAAGATATTTTCCTTCCTTTTCGTCGTCTTTGATCTCCAGTTTGCCGGGCCAGTCGCGATTGTAGGCGCTCCAGCCGATGACTCCGTTGTCGGCCGGAATCGCGAAGTCCGGATTTTCCAGTTTGATTTTGCGGAAAGGCGGCTCCGGAGTCTCCTGGGCCAGAAGACCTGAAGCGCACAGGGAGACGGCGAGGACGAGCGGAATGTTTTTCATGTTTCTTTTCCTCCTGAAAATAAATGAATTCTTATTCGTATTTGAGAAGCGTGCCCTGGGAACGGTTGAAGCCGCAGAACCGGGAGTCGCCGAACCGGGCGAAATTCTTGTCGGAAGACGTGTTTCCGCGATTGGCATCCTGGAAGGAAAGGGTTTCCGCATGCAAATCCATGAAAAGGAAGTTTCCCCGGTTTTTGCTGCCGGGGAGGATGCCGGAGGACGGTCTTTCGTCATAGCTGCCGTGCTTGAATCCGACGAGCATCATCTGGCGATCCGCAATGGCGTTGTAGGCGGAGATGCGCAGCGAGTCCACCGCGAAAATCGCAATGCTCGGACGTGTCAGGCAGTTGAACTTCCGGATGAAATTCAGGCTTTCGTCCCCGGTTCCGGAGAGCGGCGGATAGCCGGACAAACTGGCGTTCAGGATATATTGAGCCTGGCAATATTCTTTCTGGGCGGCCGCACCTGTGATTTCAACTCTTTCCGACGGACAGCGGAAGGAGGATTTGTTCAGATCGGTGATGGCCGACGTTTTACAGGAGACCCCGTAATTCTTGCCGCCGCTGCCCCAGCCGGCGAGGATGCCCCACCAGAGGAGCGGATACGTTGCCGAGTTCCATTGCCCCTGGGCGGACGGCAGGATATACTCGCGCCAGTCGTCCGCATACAGGTTCGCCGCAGTTCCGATGCTCCGGAGATTGGAGAGACAACTGATGGTTCTCGCTTTTTCCTTTGCCGAGTTCAGCGCCGGAAGCAGCAGCGCCGCCAGAATGGCGATAATCGCAATCACGACCAGAAGTTCAATAAGAGTGAACCGGCACAATCCAATATTTCGGCTGCGGGATGTTCCGGAATCCGGACTTTGTTTTCTTCGGTGCGTTGATGGGAATGCAGTCATGACTTTTCTCCTCGGCGTTATAAGTTTTCTGCTCGTAAAGAATATTATACGCTGAATGGCAGAGTGCTTTTTCTGTTTACACAGACATGTGTCATCCAACGTCCACTGAAATCCTTGTCTTTTTCCTGTTTTTTGCTTCTGCAAGGAAAACATAATTGCCGTTTCAATAAATACAAACGCCGGAAACATCCGGGGAACAATTTTTCTGTACTTTTCCGTATAAAAACTGTACCTCATTGTATTCAGAACGAATGAAAGCCGGTCCTTCTGTTCTCGAACAGCCCCTTTGCGGGAGAACCCGTTTTTCTTTCTTTTCCAGGGAAAGAACTGAAAACAGAGCTTTTTGAGAACGTTTTCTCTCCTTCATGGAGTCGCACCCAAGGTTGCATTGCCGCGGCGGAGACCCAGTTCTTCGAAATGGAATTTGAAACCGTTTTTCCGGAGTTCGGCGCGGACGGAATCCACATCCAATTCCACGCCGTCGAGTTTCTTTTCGACGGCGAGCGAGGCGGCTGTCCCCGCGATCTCTCCGGTCATTGCCGCGGCCGGGATTACACGGAAGATTTCCCACGCATCGCCGTCCGTGCCGGTGCAGCGTCCCGCGGCGAAGACTCCGCGGACGTCCTCCGGAACGAGCGTACCGAACGGGGTTTCCCAGACGAGCCCTCCCCGCCTCCAGTCGGCGCAAAGCCCGACGGAAGAGTCGAAGGAGGTCCATTCCTGTCCGCTCCGGAGCGTTTCGATCCCTTTGATCCGTGCGATCTTGCGGAACTGCGGCATGGCCGGGAGGTGGATCGGAAAGTTATGGTAACGGTCGCATTTTCCGGAAGCATACGCATCGTCGTAGGCTTTTCTCGCCATGGCCCAGGAGCCGCGCGTGAAATCCGTGACCGTTCGGGAGTCGAGCGCATTTTCGACTTCAAACTCTTTCGACCACTCCCCGAGACATTGAATATGGATGGAATCGACCACCGGATACAATGTCGTGTCCGGCGCGCTTTCCATGATCCAGGGAGTCCGGTAATTTTCGGACGTCTCGAAGGCGCCTCCGGCCCGGCGGATGACCGTCGCGTCGCCGGTCGCATCGACAAAACAGCCGGCTTCCAGCAGGCCGCGGCCCGATACGTTTTCGACCTCAAGGCCCGTGACCGTACGGTCGGATGCCGTTTGCGAAGCACAAATCAGCGTGTCGAGCCAGAGATCGACTCCGGCCTCTTTCAGCGCTTCTTCGAGAGCGAGCGTGAAGCCCGCAGGCGAAAAGCGGCACATGTAGCGGATGCGTCCGCACCCGTAGTTGCCGTTCTTCCGTCCGCCCCACGCCTCCGGAAGATCGAACGGGGAATATTTCAGGCTCCGCTTCAACAGTTCTTCTGCGATGCCGAAGGTCACCTGCGTTCCGTTGCCGTCGCAGAGGGGCAGGTATACATAGATCAGCCCCGCGGTGGCAAGTCCCCCGATGAGCGTCTGTTTCTCCACCAGCGCGACCTTGTGTCCGCGTCTCGCCGCGGCCAGAGCGGCCGCCACACCGGCGATACCGGCCCCGGCGACCACGACCTCATACTTCTTCCTGTAATTCAAAACCACGCGAAAACCTCCTCCGGAGGGACCGTCAGACGGTTCCTTCCGGCACTTTCACGAACTTCGGCAGGGGATTCTGCCGGTGGCACTCCTCGATGATGCGGACCTGGCGCTTGACCTGTTCCAGTTTCACGACCAATTCGGCTCCGTTGACATAGGCGTCGTAGACATTCTCATAGTACCGCGAACCCCAGTGGTCGAATCCGCCGGCCGCGTCGGGAAGCACGCATTTTTCTTCATAGAAGTTCAGTTTTTCACCGCAGTAGCTCGGGAGGCGTCCGGGACCTTCCAGCGGGGCGATCTGCGGAACTCTCGGCTCCGCTTCGGAGGGAAGGAAATACTTCCATTCGATCGTATTGCCCATCGCGGTCAGCGACCCGTTCGACCCGTAGACCTGGTACGTGTAGGGGGTGTAGTGGATGCATTTCGAGACTTCAAAATCGATTGTCGGGTGGTCTTTGCCCGAAAGGAGGAGTTTGATATGGTCCTCGGCGTCCCCGAAATTGTTGACGCGCGCCATGGAGCAGAAGATTTTTTCCGGATCGCAGTCCCCGAAAGAATTCCAGATTTCGACCGCCTGGTCGAGAGGATGCGGGCCCGTGTTGAGGAGTTCGCCCGCGCAGAGGTCCTGGATGGTCTGCCAGTCCCAGCGTCTTCCGAAGCCGTTGTAGGCGATCTTGAACATCACGATCTTTCCGAGAACGCCGGAGTGTATGACCTCGAAAACCTTCCGGTAAAGCGGACGGAAGCGGGACTGCTGGAATACGGTGAAGAAGCGTCCGGTTTTTTGGGCGGCGGCTTCGATGCGTTCCACATCCGCGACGCGGCGGGCGAGCGGTTTTTCCGAGATGGTGTCGAATCCGGCTTCCATCGCCTCGATGCAGATGTCCACGTGCTTGTGGCTCCTTGAGGCGTTGATGACCAGTTCGATGTTTTTGTCTTTCAGAAGGTCCCGGTAGTCCGAATAAATTTTACAGTTCGGATTTGCGCCCGGATTCACGGGAGCGCAGCGCTCCGGAATCGGGTCCGCCACGGCGACCACGTCGTATCGTTCCATCAGGGAGGACTGCGTCTCGAAGAGGTGCCGGTGAATATCGCGTCCGCTCCGGCCCTGTCCGATGATTCCGACTTTGATTTTTCTCATGTTCACTGTATCCTGTCAATATGGGTAGGTTGAATGGGAGGCTGTTCTGTTGTTTCAGGCGGAATAGACGGCTTCCGGCTTTCCGCTCCGGGCCGACCGGTCCGCGGCGTCGAGCAGGGAGATGACCTCCAGGCAGTCGGGGATGGCGACCCCTTCCTTTCCTTCGAGGAAGAAGCCCCGGATGTTGTCCAGCAGGGAACGGTAGAACGGAATCTTGCCCGAGTAGGTGAAATTCTTCATCGTCCCGGTGGCGGCATCCACGAATTTGCCTCCGTAGATCCATACGTCCGTCGAGAGCTCCACAATCCCGCGGCGGCCGTCGGCGTAGGTCACCACGCAGACGTGTCCCTTGCGGTCGGTGACGGTCGAAACCATAACGGCGCCCCGTCCCATGATCCGTTCGAGCATGTCGAAGGAGTGGCAGCCGTACCAGACCAGCGACGATCCCGCGGCGGCTTTTCCCATGGCGCCGGAAACGGTCGCCGTCGTCACACGGGAGGTCCCGACGAGGGCTTCCTCCAGTTCCGCGTTGAAGCGGAGGGCGGAAGCCGTGAAATAGCGGATCGAATGCTTTTTGGCGAGTTCGTCGATTTTCAGGGAGTTGGCGAAGGTGTCGGCGAACGGCTTGTCAAGGAAGATCGGCTTGCCCAGCGGGGCGCACTTCTCGAAATATTCCAGATGAAGCGCCGGATCATTGATTTCGATCATGATACCGTCGCAGTCCGCCACGGTTTCGCTGAAATCCTCCGTGACTTTGACACCGATGCTTTCCAGATATGCCTGCCGCTTGTCGAGCCCGGCCTTGTTCTGGAACGGGGTTTCGAAACGCAGGCATCGGGAGACTTTCAGGCCCGCGATCCGTTCCGGTTCCGGAACGGCCGGGTCCTGCATCAGCTTGGGAAATTCCACGGCGTGGCTCGTATCGAGACCCACGACCGCCAGATGGAACATATTCTTCATAAATTTGGACTCCTTGGGTGAGTTTCCAATCAATATATTTTGTTTTTGCGTCTTTGCAATAGCGTTTTTGGTGATTTGTTGCATTATTTGGTTTTTCTGGCTCCGGCGGCTCCGCTGCGGTTTGAAAAAGCCGGTTCGCGGTTTACTGTATTTCCGAATAAAACGGAATGCCGCGGAAGACGGCGGAGAAACGGACGATTGAAATGATTCGGGCGGGATTCGGATCGGAAGACCTTGAAGCCGTTTTCCCGGTCAAAAGGCCGATCCGGGAACGGTGTGAAGTCAAAACTTTTTATGCGGAGTCGGGGCGGGAAACGGCACTGTGGGCCGTGCTGGACTTCATGGATTTCGACTTGCCGTCCGTCAACGGGCTGAAGGAGGCGGTTGTCCGGGCCGCGGGCGTGGAGTGGAAGCATGTTCATATCCTGACCACGCACAACCATGGCGCCGTGACCTGCGGCGAGGCTGACCGGGAGGCTCTTGCGCGGAGCGTTGCTGCGGCCGCGGTCTCGGCAAAGAAAAACGCGGCGCCCGCGGTCGTCCGCTCGGCCTTTGCGGAGGTTCGGGAACAGGTGAATTACCGACGGAGAATCTATATCCCCGAACTCGACGGTTCCGCCACCTGTTTTTATGGTCCGTGTCTGGGGAACGGCTTCGATTCCTCGCCTTTCGTGGAACATTTTCTTCATGAACTGTCCCTGGGAAAGACCGCTTATACCGGGCGGATGCCGACCCGGCGGCCGGTTCAAAAATTCGAACGCGGCGATCCGACGCTTTTCATCATGGAGTTTGCCTCGGCTTCGGACGGTCGTCCGCTCGGCAGTTTCGTGCGTTTCGCCGCGCATGCGGTGTGCTGCAACCAGCCCGGTTTTTATTCAAGCGATTATCCGTGGCATGTCCGGAAGATTCTTTCCGGAAGATTCGGCGGAATCACTCTTTTCTTCAACGGACCGTGCGCGGAAATTGCGCCCGGCATCGAATGCAAAACCAGCGGCGGCGAACAATGGCTCCCGAGACGGCTGCGCCGCGACCGGAAGCACCTTCGCGCGGTTCTGGCGGAAACGGCGCTGTCCGCTGTCCGGAACGAACCGTTCGAGCCTCTCGAAATCTTCGAGGACCGATGCCGGACCGTCCGGCTGCCGGTCCGCCCGGAAGTGATTTCCGGCAAAGTCGATTTGCCCGCCGCCGGGCTCCCGGCCTCTCTTTCCGAACGGAAAAGACATCTGGAGCGAATTCATTTTGCGGATACCCTCGAATTTCTGCTCGAAAAATACCGGAGCGGCGAAAAAACGCTTTCCGGCACGGTGGAAGTGGAACTCGGGCTTCTGCGGTTGAACGCCCGGAAAATTCTTGCTTTTCCGGGGGAGACTTTTTCTTCGACCGCGACGGCCGCCGGGATGGAAGAAGAGGTGGCGACGGTTACGGAGCACGGCCGGACCGTCATGTATATTCCTCCGCGAGAGGAATACCGGCGCGGCGGCTATGAAAGCATCTGTGCGATCGTCTCGCCGGAGGCGGAAGAAATCCTCCGCCGGGAGGCCGGGCGTTTCCTCCGGGAATGATGTGCTTTTTCGTACCGCGGCCGAGGGACGCCGCCCCGGATTTCCGGTTCAGGGATTGATGAACAGCTTGCGGTGTTCCGACGGTGATTTCTGGAAGCGTTCCCGGAACTTGCGGGAGAAGTAGAATTTGTCGTTGAACCCGGTTTCAAACGCGATGTCGCTGATGCGCTTCGGGGTCGTGGCAATCTGTTCGGCGGCGTAGCGGATTCGGCATTCCAGCACATAATTCCAGGGGGACATGCCGATGACATTTTTGAAAATATGGCGGAAATGGACATACGAAAGGAACATTTTTTCCGCTTCTTTTTCAAAGTTCCAATCCCGGAGCGGACTGGCGGCTATTCTGTGCGAGAGTTCCTGCATCCGGACATTGTATTTGCTGTTGCGTTTCGGAACGGTGTCCGCCTGGGTCGCAATGTAAAGCAGAATCTCGTCGAGTTTCAGGACGGACAGCGCCCGGTGATAGCGGTCAGGAATCTTCATGCAGCCGATCGTATCCCGCATCAGCGTGAGAAGCTCATGGGGTTTCCTGACCGGGATCAGCAAGTCTTTTTCCCTCAATTCCAGCAGTCCGCCGGAGAGATAGGAGGAGACCCGGTTCCCGGAAAAGCAGATATGCACCTGCGACCGGAAGGTTCCCGGCTCGGGACACCCATAGGAAAAGGCGGCGTCCGGATAGGTGAAAAAGACGACCGGCTGATCCGAGAACTCCGGCGGATTCTCATTGACCGAAATCCGGATTTTGCCCTCGTAGACAAACTGAATTCCATAATACCCCTCGAACATCCGCTTTGTACAGGAGGCGCTGTGGTGTTCGGGGTTGCCCGCCTGGACGAATGTGATGTCGTCGAAATACGTCATTCCATCGGTTTTCATGATTCAGTTTCTCCGTTTCGGCTGAAATACGGGGTCATCCTTCCGGCTCCGGACCCGGGGTGAAAATCTGGATGAACTCGCAGGGATTCTTCCGGAGCGCCTCCCGGACGACTTTCTCCAGAAGGCGGCCCGAATACAGTTCCGAGACCGCTTCGCCGATTTTTCCCCGCGTCAGCCCCCCGGCTTTTTCGAGGAGGTCGATCGCGTGAGGATAATTCCGGTGAAGTCCGGGCATGTGAGGGTAGATCAGGGTTTCCGTTTTCCTGCCCGCGGTGTCGACGACGCTGGTTTTGAACTGGATCGCGCACAAGGTCGGCGCCCCGCCGGTGTTCTCGAGATAGTGCATCATGGTGTTGCTGTGCCGGGTCGCCCCGAGCATCAGAATCTTTCCGTCGAGTTCGGGAATGCGCTGAAAGGGGGAGCCCCAGCCGGCCGTCACATTGCACCGTTCATGTCCGGACAGAATGACTTCGGCTTTCGTTCCCTGTCCGGTCAGGGAATGAGTGGGGGAGAGGGACCGTATCGTGCCGGGACGTTTCCGGAAAAGCTCGGTCAGGAATCCGCAGCCGGACGGTGTTTCCGCCGCGTCGAAACAGACCCCCTGCGAGGCCAAAACATATTCGCTTCCGCTCTGGAATCCCGGCATCAGCAGCGTTCCCGAATCCCCGACCGCTTCGAGGAGGGCGTCGAGCACCGTGTCCGCGCCGCCTTCCGCCGCCCCGACTGCGCGCAGGGAGGAATGCACCAGCAGGACGTCGCCTTCGCATACCCCGATCCTGTACAGATCCTGAACGAGACTTGTTTTCGGAATGGCCATTTCTGAATCTCTTCCGCTTGTTTTTTTCCGGCTCCGGCGACGCTTCCTCCGAGGGAGAAATGATTCTGTTTCCGGAACGGACCTCTCTTTTTGCCGGATATGGACTATTTGATGATGGAAAATATATCACGGCAAAGCACAAAAGCAAATCCTCCTTTGAAAAAACAACGATTGATGGCAGTCCGTCACGGGATGACTCCGCGGAAGTTCTGAATAAAGAATGCTCTTGTAACCGGGAAACGCTTTTCTTCTCACGTTTTCTTGCCGTTGCGAGGGTCCCTCCGGAAGGAAAACCTACCGCTGAAACCAATGGCGGGTTTTCAGACAGATTCTGACCAGCATCAGCATCACCGGTACTTCGATCAGAACGCCGACCACTGTTGCCAGGGAGGCTCCGGACGACAATCCGAAAAGCATCGTAGAGGTGGCAATGGCCACTTCAAAGTGATTGGAGGCGCCGATCATCGCCGCCGGAGCGGCATCCTTATATTTGAGTTTCAGGAGTTTCGCGAGACCGTAGCCCAGTGCGAAAATGAACAGTGTCTGAAGAAACAGCGGAATCGCGATCCAGAGGATGGTAAGGGGATTCGCGATGATGGTTTCGCCTTTGAAACTGAACAGCAGTACGAGCGTGGTGAGGAGCGCAAAGATGGTGACCGGCGTGAGAAAATAAAGGAAGCGGGTGTCGAACCATTCCCTGCCTTTCGCCGCAATGATCCACCGGCGGGAAAAGTATCCCGCCGTCAGAGGAAGGGCCACATAGATGACGATGGACAGAAACAGAGCCTGCCACGGGACCGGCAATCGTCCCACGCCCAGCAGAAAACCGCCGAGAATGCCGTAAAGAACCAGCATGGAAAGAGAATTGATCGCCACCATCACCAGAGTCAGGCCGTCGTTGCCGCGCGCCAGATACCCCCAGACCAGCACCATCGCGGTGCAAGGGGCGATTCCCAGCAGAATGCACCCCGCGAAGTAGCTTCTCCAGAGCGGAATCTGGAGCATTTTGACGCCGTCATGCAGCACGACGGTTCCCGCTCCGTGATACGCTCCGATCGGTAGGTCCAGCCCGAACGGTATTTTCACAAGATCGACCGCCTCCGCACCGATCAGTCCACGAAACAGAAATCCGAGAAAAAGGAGCGCAATCGCATACATGGTGAACGGTTTGATTCCCCAGTTTATGAACAGTGTCAGCCAGACGGGTTTTCCGCTTTTTCCGGCCTGAATGACGCTGGCGAAGTCGATCTTGACCATGATCGGATACATCATGAAAAAGAGGCAGATGGCAATCGGAATGGAAACCACCGGCGCTCCCTGCACGAAAACGGACATGTTATCGAGCCGGGTCGCCAGCCCCGGTGCCAGCTTGCCGAGAACAATTCCTCCGACAATGCACAAGCCGACCCACAATGTCAGATACCGTTCGAAAATATTCGTCATTTTCCGGTCATTCCCGGAGTTCACTTCTTCCTTCATCTTTTCCTTCTCCTTCTTTCCCCTCAGCGATTCCGGCAGGCCTTCCACGAAATGCCGGATTTCATCGCGGACACGCCGGTAACAATCGAGTTTTTCTTCCTCATTCGAAGCGGTTTCCGCAAGCCGCGGCGGGTCTTCGAATCCGGCGTGAACAACTTTGACCCGGGCAGGGAAGAACGGACAGTGTTCCTTCGCATTGCCGCAGACTGTCACCACATAATCGAATTCGGTTTCCGGCAGTTCCGAAAGCCGTTTTGAGCGCTGGCCGGAAATGTCCACACCTTTTTCCTTCATGACGCGGACGGCATACGGATTCAAGCCGTGCTTCTCGATTCCGGCGGAATAAGCCTCTATGACGTCTCCTTTCAGAAAACGGCACCATCCCTCCGCCATCTGGCTGCGGCAGGAGTTCCCGGTGCACAGAAATAAAATCTTAATCATAATCCGACCTCCAATGTGATGGTGAATGCCATCCATATTCCAATGGCGGGAAACAGAATTCCGGTGATTTGACGGGCTCGTTGTTTCAAAAACGGCAACCCGGTCATCCTTGTGCGCGCCGAATGCCGGAAGAAAGGCGGTTCCCAGACCTGCCGGACGGTTTCATTGTTCACGCCATATTATACGTTCTTATATTTTGCCAAAAGACAAATTGTTTTCGAAAAAATTATTTCCGGTTCTTGAAGCATTGGATTACACTGAGGATACAGGGACAGCTGAGCCTGTAATAGACTTGTTTTCCCCGTTTGTCGTCTTCGAGAATCCCCGCTTGCTTCAGTACCGCGAGGTGCTGAGAAATCGTGGAGAAATCCGCTCCGACCGCCTCCACGAATTCGCAGACGCAATGTTCCTGATTGTCGGCAAGCTGTTCCACGATCCACAGCCGGGTTGGATGTCCCAGCGCCTTGAATACTTCCGCCTCTTTTTTACAACAGTTCTTTTTGAACTTCAGCATCGGGTTCTCCTTTGTCATTTTGTAAAATAACATAATGTTCAGCTTTTTCAAGCGGAAATTCGGAAAATTCCGGTTTTTCTTCATCTTGCATCACAGCAGAGGCTTCCGCCAAAAAACAGGAACAGACTGCGTCAAAACAGTTATTCTTGAAAAAATAACCTTGTCCGTTGTTCCGGTCTAAACAACGGACAAGGTCGTAACTTACTTCCAAAATTAAAAAAAGCAAATCGGAATTGAAAAATGATTTTGGCGCACTCCGTGCCCTGTGCCGGAATTCAGTAATTGCATAAGATGCGGATTTCCCTTTTCGGTTTCCTTCCGCGGACAGAGAAATTTGCGGCGGATTTGTCCCGGTGTCAAAATCCGGCATATTGAATCTTTTTTTCTTCACCCGCTTGATAAAATCCCTTTCCGGCAGTACAGTATCGGATGATTTTTCCAGACTTTGGATCACAATAATTCAAGAAATGAGGAACATTCATCATGAAGTGCTGCATCTCTCCGATTCAGAAGGCAAGACTTGCCTACGCCCCCAAACTTCCGTCCGCTCTCCGTTCCGGCGCGAACGTCGTTTGCAAGGAAGGAAAGAAAATGAAACCCTTCGCCGATGAAAAGAAGATCAAGGAGCGTTTCCCCAATACCAGCAACATGCCCCTCCTCCAGTTTTCCGCCGGTTCCGGCGCGACCCTCAAGAAGCCGGTCAACGTGGGCGTGATTCTTTCCGGCGGACAGGCGCCCGGCGGACACAACGTCATCGCGGGTCTCTTCGATGGACTCAAGAGCCTTCATTCGAAGTCCAAACTCTATGGTTTCAAGGGCGGTCCCAGCGGTCTGGTCGACAACAAATTCGTTGAAATTACCGCCGGATTCCTGGCCGACTTCCGCAACACCGGCGGATTCGATATGATCGGTTCCGGACGCACCAAGCTCGAGACGCCCGAACAGTTCGACAAGGCGGAAATCAACTGCAAGGCGCTCGGGATCACCGCGCTGGTCATCATCGGCGGCGACGACTCCAACACTAACGCGTGCCTCCTTGCCGAATACTACAAGGCCAAAAATGCCGGAATCCTCGTCGTCGGCTGTCCCAAGACCATTGACGGCGACCTCAAGAACGAGTTCATCGAAACCTCCTTCGGCTTCGATACCGCCACCAAAGTCTACAGCGAACTCATCGGCAACATCGAACGCGACGCCAATTCTGCCAAGAAATACTGGCACTTCATCAAGCTGATGGGGCGTTCCGCTTCCCACATCGCGCTGGAATGCGGGCTCCGCACCCAGGCCAACATTACGCTCATCTCCGAGGAAGTCGAAGCGAAGAAGCAGAACCTCGACGAGATCGTCACGATCATCGCCGACTCTGTTGCCAGGCGTGCCGCCAACGGTGAAAACTTCGGCGTGGCGCTGATCCCCGAAGGTCTGATCGAGTTCATCCCCGACTTCAAAGTCCTCATCGCCGAACTGAACGATCTCCTGGCCAAGGACGCCGATGCCTACGCGGCCCTGCCGTCCAACGAGAAGAAGGCCGAATTCATCCTCGGCAAACTCTCCAAAAAGTCCGCCGCCGTCTTCGCTTCCCTCCCGATGGAAATCAAGATGCAGCTCACGATGGACCGCGACCCCCACGGCAATGTTCAGGTCTCCCGCATCGAAACGGAGAAACTGCTGGTCGAACTGGTCAAAAACAAGCTCGCCGACTGGAAGAAGGCCGGCAAGTTCGGAGGCAAATTCTCCACCCAGACCCACTTCTTCGGCTACGAAGGACGCTGCTCCATGCCGTCCAACTTCGACGCCGACTACTGCTACAGTCTCGGGTTCAACGCCGCCGCGATCATCCGCACCGGCAAGACCGGCTACATGTCCTCCGTCCGCAACCTGACCGCACCCGCCGAAAAGTGGATCGCCGGAGCCATTCCGCTGACCGCGATGATGAACATGGAACGCCGTCACGGCGAAGACAAGCCCGTCATCCGGAAGGCATTGGTCGAACTGGACGGAGCTCCGTTCAGGAAACTGTCGTCCAAGCGCGCCAAATGGGCGGTCGAGACCAGCTATGTGTATCCCGGCCCGATCCAGTTCTTCGGTCCGTCTGAAGTCGCGGACATCACCACGATCACGCTGGCGCTCGAAAAGGGGAAATAATCCATGTCCGCTCCGGCCAAAGGGATTGATGTGGCTCACATTGCCGCGCTTGCGCGGTTGAAACTTGCGCCGGGCGCGGCGGAGAAGCTCCGGAAGGAAATGGAAAGCATCGTTGGCTATGTCGAGATGCTTTCCGAGCTGGATGTCTCCGGCATCGAACCGACCGCCCATGCCGTGCCGCGCTCCAACGTCCTCCGGGAAGACCGTTCCGGAACGCCCGCCGGGCGCGAGGCCATGTTGTTCAATGCTCCCGCCACGATCGACAATGAACTCATCAAGGTCCCGCAGGTTCTGCCGGGCGAGGAGATGTCATGACGGACGATTTGCAGAAACTGACGCTCGCGGAAGCCTCCGGCCTTCTGGAGCAGGGAAAGGTTTCCTCCTTCGAACTCTGCGGCGTGTATCTGGCACGGATCGCAAAACTGGAACCGTCCCTGAAAGCGCTGCTGTCGCTGGACCCGGAGGACGTGCTGGCCCACGCCCGGGAATCCGACGCCCGCCGCGCCGCCGGAAAACAGCTCGGTCCGTACGACGGAATCCCGGTCACGATCAAGGACAACATTGCGGTGAAGGGACAGCCCTGTACCTGTGCCTCCAGAATTTTGAAAAGCTTCGTGTCACCGTATGACGCGACGGTGATTGAAAAGCTGAAAAAGGCGGGACTCGTCCTGATGGGACGCGCCAACATGGACGAATTCGCCATGGGCTCCTCCTGCGAAAACAGCGCCTTTCAGAAGACGTGCAATCCCTGGAACACGGCCTGCGTTCCGGGCGGCTCCAGCGGCGGTTCGGCGGCGGCGGTCGCCTCCGGTGAAACCGTCATCGCGCTGGGGTCCGACACCGGCGGCTCGATCCGCCAGCCCGCGCACGTGACGGGCACGGTCGGACTCAAGCCCACGTACGGGGGAGTGAGCCGCTACGGCGCGATCGCGCTCGCCTCGTCGCTCGACCAAGTCGGCCCCGTGACGCGCACCGTGCTCGACGCGGGGCTGCTCCACGACGTCATCGGCGGCCACGATCCGCACGACTCGACGTCGCTGACCGACGCGTGGCCGTCGTTCGCCGAGGCCGCTCGCGAGGGGGCGCGCGGCGATGTGCTGCGGGGCCTGCGCGTCGGAGTGATCGCCGAACTCCCCGACAGCGGATTCCAGACGGGCGTCTCGGCA
>MWCA01000024.1 GCA_002069785.1 Lentisphaerae bacterium ADurb.Bin242
CACGATCAGCCGGGAAATGAAGAACGGGACGGTGCTTCTGCTCCTCTCCAAGCCGGTGACGCGCCTGGCTTTCGTGCTTTCCAAAGTCCTCGGCGTCCTGGCGGCCGTCACGGTGTTCCTGTTCCTGCTGAACTGCGCCTCCCTGATCTCCGTGCTGATCGCAAAAGACCAGTTCCGCCTCGAATACCTCCTGATGACAGTCTATTATTCGGCGCTGGCCGTCTCCGCCGTCTACGGAGGGATGCGCAACTATTTCAAGCAGCAGCCGTTCACCTCCCACGCGATCACCGCCATGCTGGTCCTGATCCCGATCATCGCGGCCTTGTTTTATTTTCTGAGAACCCGGGGCTTCCATTCCCCGGCGGAAATCGATCCGGAGGAATTCATCGAGGTCCGCCACCTTCTGCCGGCCCTGCTGCTTCTTTTCCCGGCGGCCTGGACCATGGGAACCATCGCCTCCGCGCTGGCGACCCGGATCGAACTCGTTTCCAATCTGACGGTCTGCTCGGTGATCTTCCTGATCGGGTTGATCTCCAAATATTTCGCAATCCAGTGGCTGGGAGACGGAATAGCCTCCTCCTTCGTCCGGACCCTTCTGCCGAACTGGCAGTATTTCTGGATGGCGGACGCGATCGCGGCACGGCAGGAGATTCCTTCCGTGTATCTGTTCTGGGCCTTTTTGTATGTATTGTTCTATATCGGCTTCTGGACCCTCTGGGCACTGGCCTTCTTCAAGGAGCGCGAGCTGGCGAAGGACGCCCGCTGAACGCGGCTCCTTTTCACCGGACGCACGGTTTTTCATCACGGATAACGGATCGTCCGGCACTCCGCCGGATCCCAGGGAGCAGAAATGAGAATTGCCGCCGATCACCTGGTCAAGCGTTACGGGAGCAAGGAATCGGTTTCCGATCTGAGTTTCACGCTGGAACACAATTGCATCCTCGGGTTCATCGGTCCCAACGGAGCCGGAAAAACCACGACCATGCGGATGCTCTGCGGCATCATGTCCCCCTCCTCCGGACAAGTCTTCATCAACGGGATGGAGCTTCTTGCGGACCCCGTCCGCGCGAAACAGCAGATCGGGTATCTCCCTGAAAACGCCCCGCTTCACGGCAGCATGACGGTCCGTTCATTCCTTCATTACTGCGCCTCCATGCGCGGGATGGGCGGAAAGCAGCGGACATTCGCCATGGACCGGGTGATGGAAAGCTGTTCCCTGCGCACGGTCGCGGATGAGGAGATCGAAGCCCTCTCCAAAGGCTACCGCCGCCGGGTCTGCCTGGCGCAGTCCATCCTGCACGAACCCGGCATCCTGGTTCTCGACGAACCCACCGACGGCCTCGACCCGAACCAGAAACGCGAGATCCGGGCGCTCATCAAAACGATGCGGGAACGGTGCGCCATCATCGTTTCCACCCATATTCTCGAGGAAGTGGATGCGGTCTGCGACCGGGTCCTCACGATCTCCGCCGGGCGCAAGGTCTTCGACGGCGACGTGGCGGAGTTCCGCGCCGTTTCCGGCGGCTCGCTGGAAGACTCGTTCGCAAAGCTGGCGGGGGAGGACGGGCAATGAAGCGTTCCATCCGGGTCATCTGCGCGGTCTGGCGGAAGGAATTCTTCTCCGCCGCGGCGTCTCCGGCCGCCTGGGTGTTTCTGGTGATCTTCCTGGAACTGGCCGCGTTCCTTTCGTTCATCGTCAGCGGGCTGTTTTCCTACGGACAGGCGGATCTGGAACCGTTTTTCCGCTGGCTGCCGTGGCTGTTCCTGTTCATCGTCCCGGCGCTGGGAATGCCGCTCTGGGCGGAAGAGCGGCGGACCGGCACGTTCGAGCTTTCCCTTTCGTTCCCGGCCACCCTGCGGGAGCTGGCGGCGGGCAAATTTCTGGCGGGTCTGACCCAGCTGGGCATCGCGCTTCTGCTGACCGCGTCGATCCCGCTGACCGCGCTGTATCTGGGACAGCCCGACGCAGGCGCGATCTTCTGCGGATACGCCGGGGCGTTCCTGCTCGGAGCCATCTGCCTGTCGGTTTCATGCTTCTGCTCTTCGCTGACCCACAGCCAGACCGCCAGTTTTCTGCTGTCGCTCGTCATCTGCACTCTTTTCATGACCGCGGGCGCGCCGGAGGTGCTGGAGGCCGCCAGCCTGTATCTGCCGGACACTCTCGTCAACGTGCTGGCCTACTGCGCGTTCCTTCCCCATTATCAGTCGTTCCAGCGGGGCTTCATCGACTCCTCCGACCTGGTGTACTGCCTCAGCACCACCCTTTTCTTCCTGTATCTGGCGGAACGCTCGCTGGCCTTCGCCGCGGCCGGAACGGGAAACCTTTTTGCACCGGGCGCACTCTCCGAACGTTCCACGCGGCGCGCGATCCGTTCGTTCCTCGCCGGAATCCTGCTGGCGCTCTACGCGCTGGTCTGCGTCAATCTGGGCGGCTCCGCCTTCCAGTTCAAGGCGGACCTGAGCATGGACGGCGCGTATTCGCTTTCTCCGGAAGCAAAGGCGTTCGCGGCGGAGCTCAAGACCCCGGCGGTGATCCGTTTCTACGCCTCGACCTCCAGTGCGCAGATGCCGGCCGCCTTCAAGCACTATGCCGAACGGATTCAATGGCTGCTGCGGTCCCTGTGCGAAGCCTCGCACGGCAAGCTGACGCTTCAGGTGCTGGACCCGGAACCCGATTCCGAAGACGAGCAGGCCGCGTATCTGGAAGGGATCGCGCCGATCAAGATCCATACGGGCGACCGCGTTTACATGGGGCTGTCGGTCTCCAGCGCGGACAAGTGTCTTGCGATCCCGTTCCTTTCGCTCCAGCGGGAGAACCTGCTGGAATACGAGATCATCCGCACGGTTCTGAACACGACCAGCCGGGAGCGTCCGAAAATCGGCGTCATGAGCGCCTTCAACGTGATGGGAACACCGATCGCTTCCGGGCTCCAGCAGTACGACGCCGAAAAACCGAAGGTGTTCGAGCACTCCTGGTATGTGATCTCCGAACTGGCGGCGGACTATGATCTGGTCCGGGTCCCGCTCGACGCGGGGGAAATCCCGGCGGACCTTGCGGCGCTGCTGGTGATCCATCCCGCCGGAATCACCGAACGGGCGCTCTATGCGCTGGACCAGTATCTGATGCGCGGCGGCAAGATGGCGGTTTTCCTCGATCCGCTCTCCTTCTACGCGGTGCTGAAACTGAAACAGGACTATTCCATGTCGGAAAAGATCACGTCGTCGCTGGAACCCCTGACCGCGGCATGGGGCCTCGCCTACAACCCCAGCATCATCGCCGCCGATCTGGTCTATGCGCACCGCCGCATGCTCCCGGACCGCATGGTTTCCAATCCCTCCGCGCTGGAACTCAACGGCGACGCCATCTCCCGGGAAACGCCGCTGACCTCCCTGCTCCAGTCGCTGCACATGTGGTTCACGGCTCCGCTCGAAATCCATCCGCCGCCCGGACTCAAGGCGGAGGTGCTGGTCTCCACGTCGCCCAACTCCCAACTGGTGAGCGCTTATATCGCCGAACGCCCCGAGCTGGTCCTGCGGAACTTCAAGCCGTCCGGCAAAGCGATCCCGCTGGCGCTGCGTCTTTCCGGAACCTTCCCCGGCGCCTATCCGAAAGGGGCGCCGCTGGTGACGAATCAGCCGCATCTGACCCGTTCCTCCGGGGACAGTGTCGTCTTCCTCTTCGGGGACAGCGACATGCTGTTCAACGACCTCTGCGTCCGCACCGTGAACGACGCCTACGGGCAGAAGACGCTGGTCCGGCTGAATGACAACGCCGCGCTTCTCCAGAACATCATGGAACAGCTCTCCCGCACCGGCGACTCCCTCGCAAAAATCCGCGGACGCAACCCGATGAGCCGTCCGCTGACCAAATACAACGAAATCCGCGCACGGGCCGAACTCTCCTATAAAAACAGGATTCAGGACCTCGAAAGAGAGTTGAGGCTCTCCGAACAAAAGGTCAAAATGATCCAGAACGAGGTCAAGACCTCCTCCGGCAGCCTGGAACTCACGCCCGAACAGCAGGCCCAGCTCCGCGACTATTCCTTCAAGCTGTCCCAGGTCAGGCGCGAACTCAAGGAAGTGCGCCAGCGTCTGCGCGCCGACATGAACCGGATCGATACGGTCCTGCGGATCGTCAACATGGTCTGCGTGCCTCTGCTGGTCGCGCTGACGGGCATTGTCTGGGCGTTCGTGCGTTTCTCAAAATGGAGGAGGCGTTCATGACAAGAAAACAATCGGCAATCTTTACCGCGGCGTTTCTCCTGGCGCTCACCCTTCTGGCGGTCGCGGCGCTGACATACGGCGATATGGCGTCCCGGCGCTATTCCGCCCGGAACATCCGGGGCAGCATCCCGTCGTTCAAGCCGGAGGACGTGGCGAAGATCACCGTTTCGTGGCGGAACGTCCGCACCAATCTCGTTCTGAAGGGCGGACGCTGGGGGATCGAGGAACGCGGCGGACGCCCCGCCTCGGTTCCAAGAATCACCGAACTGCTCCATTCCCTGTCGTCGCTGTATCCGGTGAAAGTCCTCCAGCCGTGCACCGAGGAAATCCTTGCCGAACTGCGTCTGACCGACGACGATCCGAAGCAGATTCCGGGCGTGCGGGTCGTCCTGCGGGACGCCGCCGGACAGGAGCTCTTCCACATTCTGCTCGGCAAGGGGCATTTCGTGCGTCCGGAACCCGGACTTCCCCCCTCGCAGAACGCCGAGGGCCGCTATGTGCGGATCGGAAACCAAGCCTATCTGATCACGAAAGTCTTTGAAAACTGCCATCCGGTGCCCGGCGCGTGGGTGGAACCGCTCCGCCTGGGAGACCTCCGCAAAGCCCTCCAGATCACTTCCTTCACGGAAAAGGATGGCAAATCGTCGGTTCTCTGGTCGGTGGCGCGTGGCAGCACGGCCCAGCCCTTCGAGTTCGGTTTCCCGCCGGGGAAAAAAGCCGACAACCGGGCCCTTTCCGTTCTGGCGGACAAGCTCTCCAAGCCGTTCAGTTCGGATTTCTGCCTGGAACCGACCGTCCGGATTCTCTATACGCGGCGTCTGCGGATCGTCTGCTCGGACGGGTTCCGCTACACGCTGCACCTGGCCGACGGCGGAGAGAATCAGGACATCGCCTCGCTGGAAGTCGCCTTCAAGCCGGAGTCGTCCGTCGACGTCCCGGGCGAGACTCCCGCCCAGAAAAAGCAGCGGCTCCAGGCGCTCCAATCCCGCTTCGACTACGAAAACCGGTATTACAACGGCTATATATTCCTGATCTCCAAAGAGATCATGCCGCTGCTCTCCGCCCCGCCCGAACAGCCCAATCCGTAAGCCGGACCGTCAGAGCTTCCCGAGAAGAAAGCGCGTGAACGTCTTGAAGGCGGATGGAATGGAGCACTCTTCGCAGAATTCTTTTTTCGTGACCCAGGTGAAGCGCGCGGATTCGTTTGCACAGCAGACCAGCCATGCGTTCATGTGCCATTCCAGATGGGAAAAGATATGCTTGCCTTTCCCGGCATCCCGGACCAAACGGACTTCCACTCCCCATTTTTCAAGGACGGGTCCGAGCTCCTCTTCTTTCAGGACGCCCGGCACGGCCGGAAATTCCCACATTCCGGCCAGAACGCCTTTGCCGGCACGTCTGTCCAGAGCGGTCCGCCCGTTCGCGGAAACCAGAAGGAACAGGGTCCTTTCTTCGATCTTCCGGACGCTTTTCGGTTTTTTCACGGGAAGCTCCGCGGCCGTTCCCAGTTCCCGGCCCCGGCAGAGCGACGCCAGCGGGCAGAGGTCGCACTTCAAGGCGGCGCCAGGCAGACAGATCATCGCGCCCAGTTCCATCAGGCTTTGCGTGAAGTCGCCGCAGCGGGCGGGCGGATAGGCCTCCTTCAAAGCGGAGGCGATAAGATTGCGGAAAGAGGCGTCGGCAATGTCTTCATGACAGTCCAGCAGGCGCGAGCAGACCCGGAGAACGTTGCCGTCCACGGCGGGCGTCGGCAGCCCGAAGGCGATCGACCCGATTGCGCCCGCGGTATATTCCCCGATCCCCGGCAGGGAAAGCAGTTCCTCACGGCCGGAAGGAATTTTCCCGTTGAATTGTTCGACCACCTTCCGCGCGGCCTTCTGAAGATTTCTCGCACGGGAGTAATAGCCCAGCCCCTCCCACAGCTTCAGCAGCCGGTCCTCCGGGACGCGCGCCAGCGCGGCCGTGTCGGGAAGCTCCGCAATGAACCGCTCGAAATAGGGTTTGACCGTCTCGACGCGCGTCTGCTGGAGCATGATCTCCGACACCAGGGTCTTGTAGGGATCGCTTTCGGAAAGCCGCCACGGAAGGACCCGGGCGGAACGGTCGTACCAGTCCAGCAGCGGAAGGGGAATCTTCCGCAGGAGTTCTTTTGATTTTTCATCATCGGATTTCATACGCGGATCACTTCCGGCCCATCAGACGCAGCATCGCTTCCAGAAGGGTGGCGGGATGCGGCGGACATCCGGGAACATACAGGTCGACAGGGAGGATGCCTTCCAGTCCGCCCCGGGTTTCGGGATGCGAAGCGTAAATGCCGCCCGAAATGGCGCACGCGCCGCAGGCGATCACCAGAGAGGGCTTCGGCACGGCCGCATAGGTCTTTTCCAGGGCCAGGAGCATGTGTTCCGTGACCGGGCCGGTCACGAGCAGACAGTCCGCATGCCGGGGAGACGCCACCACCTGAATCCCGAAACGTCCCATGTCCCACGCCAGCGTATTGAGCACGTTGAAGTCGAGTTCGCACGCGCCGCAGCCGCCCGTGGAAACCTGACGGATCTTGAGGGAATTCCCGAAAAGCCGTTTGACATCGGGATTCTCCTGAACCTCCAGCGGGAAATCCTGTCCGCGGAGAAGGAGCGTTTCGCGTTTCATCGCGCCCATGCGGTAGGAATCCGTGAATTCAACGACGCCATCCCCGCAGGCTTTCGCGCATTTGCCGCAGAAGATGCACCTTCCGAGGTCCAGCACGGGCTTGCCGTTTTCGAGAAAGAGGGCGCCGGACGGGCAGACGTCACCGCAGGGAGCGCCGCAGGAACCGGAACACTTTTCCGGGCTGATTCTGGGCAGCCCCCGGAAACGGTCCGGAAGCACCGGAGGGGCATGAGTCGGAAACTTTCCCGTGCGGTATCCCTGGATAAACCGGGCTTTCAATGCCTTGAACATGCCGCATCCTCCTTAGAGATCGTGTCCGCAGTAGGACAGGTTGAAGCTTTTGTTGCAGATGGGGAAGTTGGAGATCTGTTCCCCGCGCAGCGCGACGGCCAGGCCGAACCAGTTGTGGAACGAAGGATCGACGATCTTGTAGCGGAGGAAACGGCCGTCCGGCCCGGTGACCGCCGTATGGCAGATTTCGCCGCGCCAGGCCTCCACCAGCGAGACCGCGATGGAATCGGGCGCGCAAGCCGGCTTCTGCTCCGGGACGGCTTCGGATTCCGGTTCCAGCTGCGAAAGAGCTTCCAGCATGTCCCGGATCAGCGCGTCGGAATTCCCGATCTCTTTCCGCCGGACCAGTGCGCGGGCAAACGCGTCGCCGCTTACCGCCGTCACAACCTCGGGAAAATGGCGGCGGTAAGCGCCCCACGGGAAGAACCGGCGGGCGTCCACGGCCATTCCGCTGGCCCGCGCGGCCATCCCGACCAGACCGATCTCGCGCGCGGTTGTCCGGTCGACGGTGCCGGTGTTCTCCAGACGGTCCAGCACGGAGGGTTCGTCGAACATCAGATCGAGGGCGTTTTCCAATTCCGGATAATTCTTGTCCATCCGTTTCAAAAGCTCTCCGGCCCGTTCCGGCTCCATGTCGAACGCCGTGGAGCCGGGAACCACGAAGCCGCGCCCGAAACGGTTGCCGCAGAGAAGCGCGGTCATGTTCAGATAATCTCCGCGAATCCGTCCGCAGAAGGAATGCGTCGGCAGATAGGCGACATCCCCCGCCAGCGCGCCGAGGTCGCCTATGTGGTTCGCCATCCGTTCAAGCTCCAGCGCCACGGCCCGGAGAAGATGAGTCCGCTCCGTCACGACGATCTTCGGATCAAGCGCCTCCAGAATCGAGCAGTAGGCGGTTGCGGACGCGATCGAGGAGTCACCCGAGGCCGTCTCCATGGAATGGATCGTGCGTTTGGATGGACCGCCGGTCAGCGCCTTTTCAATGCCGCGGTACTGGTATCCCAGCGAAATTTCCAGAAAATAAACCTCCTCGCCCATGCACTGGAAACGGAAATGTCCCGGCTCGATCACGCCAGCATGAACCGGGCCGACCGCCACCTCGTGAACGGCGCCGCCATCCATGCGGAAACTTTCCGGAACGCCGGGCGGAATCGCCTCGCCGCTCTTCCGGTTCCAGGCGTCGGATACGCCGCTCAGCGGACGGTGGAACCGGATCGGCTTGAGCCACGGATGGCCGGCCGGAAGAAGCCCGTACTGTTCCGCGATCTCCCGCTCGAACCAGTGGAACTGCGGGCAGTCCTTGGTCAGGGACTCGAACCGGCCGCTCACCTGGGAGGATGCCAGATGCAGCACGGCCTTCTCCGGATCGGCGAGGACCGCGATCAGGAGAAATTCCTCCGGCGTCTTCCACGGGACGGCAAAAAAGGAGAGCACCCGGAATCCCTTGTTCACGCGGCTCAGCAGGAAGTCCCTGAAATCGGAAAAAAGATGGCAGGGCAGTTCCGCCAGAGGCGCGCTTGACGCATTTTTCAGTTCCAGAAACAGTTTCATGATTTCATCCAGAAGTTCATCAGTTCATACGAGAAGAGAAGATAGGAACCGGCCAGAAGAGCCGCCAGAAGAAGCAGGAAGGGAATAAACCAGAGCCGTTCGGCCTGCCGGGCGGAAAAATCCGTCTCTTTCAGGACGCCGCCCTTGCCCATCGCCATTTTCAGGAAACCGGAGGCCATGCCGCAGAAGACCGCGAAAAGAAGGATGAGGACCGTCGCGCCGAGCCAGAGCGGGCCCGAACTGACCAGCAGATATTCCGTGACAAACAGGGGAGACGGCGGCACGCCGCTGATCATCATCAGGCCGACCAGCCAGAGGACGGTGTTGCGGGGGACGGTTCCCAGCATGCCCCCCGCCTCGGCGATGGAACGGGTCCCGCACGCCATGAGGATATTCCCGGCGGTCAGGAACAAAGCCATCTTGATGAAAGAATGCCCGCAGAGATGCAGCATCGCCAGCGGTTCGCTGCCCAGTCCCAGCCCCAGAAAAATGGCGGCGATTCCCATGTGTTCCACACTGGAATAAGCCAGCATCCGCTTGTAGTCGGTCTGACGGATGATGAAAAAGGCGGCAATGGCCAGGGAACACAGTCCCAGGGAAAGCAGAAGTCCGCCGCAGAACGGCCGCAGCATGGAAGGGGACAGATTCAGGAAACGGTAGATTCCCACGAACGAACAGTTCAGCAGCGAGCCGGAAAGAAGGGCGGACACCGTCCCGGGCGCTTCGCTGTGCGCGTCCGGAAGCCAGGTATGGAACGGAGCCAGCCCCATTTTCGTTCCGTATCCGGCCAGAATGAAAATGAACGCCGCCTTGAACCAGCCGGGATGCAGACGCTCCATGTGGAAGGCAAGCGAATCCATCCCCAGGGAAGAGGACGGCAGATTCTGCGCCGCCAGCGCCAGAAGAAAAGTTCCGAAAAGCGCCAGGGCAATTCCCACGGAACAGATCAGCAGGTATTTCCACATGGCCTCCAGCGAATGCGCCCCCTTGTGAAAGCAGATCAGGGGAGCGCTGACCAGCGTGGTGGCTTCCACCGCCACCCAGAGCAGACCGAAATTGCGCGAGGCCAGCACCAGCGTCATCATGGAAAGGAACGCCAGAAGGCATGCCGCGAAAGTATGGTCCCGCATCAGGATGACGCCGGAAGGTTCGTGCCTGTACGCCACTTTTTCCTCCAGCGGCAGCCAGAACACCGTATGGACCGCGACCGCCAGGAAAAGAAGACTGGTCAGCGCCAGGAAGATTCCGCCGACGTCGTCGAAGGCCACCCATTGGGAGGTCACTTTGTAGATCGGGTCCTGGTCTTTTCCGGCGAAGAAAAGCATCCCGGTCAGCAGGGTGTGGGTCACGGCGCCCAGCAGAAGAGTGAAACGGACCAGGCGGTGGCGTCCCTGGGCGCAGAACGCCATGACCGCGGCCAGAACCGGCAGCAGGATCAAGGCCGCGATGATCGGAAAATCCGCAAATAAGAACGAACCCTGCGTCATTTGTCATCTCCCGACTGCGGAGGAAGCTCCGCCGGAAAATCGCCCAGACGGTTGAGGCGGTCGGAATCGATATGCTCGAATTCCCGGCTGATGCGGAATACGGCGATCCCCATGATGAAGACCAGCACGAACACGTCGAGAAGGATGCCCAGTTCCACGATCGGGCCGTATTGAAGCATCATTCCGGTTCCGAAGATTCCGATCCCGTTCTCGAAGACCAGGAAGCCGATCACCTGGGTGATTGCTTTCCGGCGGCCGACGATCATCAGGATTCCGGCCCCCATCGTCGTGAACGCGACCGGAGTCACCAGCGGAGAGACCGAGAAGTCCGTGACCGGCAGACCGGAGCCGAAAATAAACGCACAGACCATTCCACACAGCAGGATCATCAGGGAAATGGAATATCCCACCAGCGGCTCCAGCTCCCTTTTGACATTGGCCGAGTGCATGGTGCGTTTCAACAGATACGGCAGAAGCCAGCACTTGACCCCGAGGTTCACCACGGAAACCAGCAGAAGCTCCGTATGCGGAAGCGCCTCGTTCCATTGCCACAGGACCAAAGGCAGGATTCCCAGCAGGAATCCCTGGATCGCCACGATCCGGATGCAATGCAGCAGGCGGCTCGCCGAAACCAGCACCAGATCCGTGGCAAGGATCGCCGAAAGAATGATTTCAGGAAGTCCCGTCATTGGATGCCTCCTTCAAAAACCAGCATCAGGATGATCCCCGCGAGGGCAATGCAGAAGGCGCCGATCAGCATCTGCGGGACTTTCAGAAACCGGAACCGCGCCAGAATGGATTCCAGAACCCCGATCCCGACCGCCGTCAGCGTCATGCCGCTGAAATACGCGAGAATATTGGAAAGTATGTCCCCGCTGCTCACGGGAAGGACCAGCATCACGAAGAAGGAGGACAGCATCCAAAGTTTCAGGGAAGACGAATACAGAATAATCCCGAGGTCGGGTCCGCCGTAGTCCAGGATCATGGCTTCATGGATCATCGTCAACTCCAGATGAGTTTCGGGATCGTCGAACGGCATCCGGCAGGATTCCGACAGCATCACGATGAAAAACGCCGCGGCGACAAACAGCATCGATGTTCCGCTGACAATCCACGCATCCACATCGAATCCGTTCAGAACCCCGGTCAGGTGGAGCCGACCGGTCAGCAGCACCAGGAAGGCGAGGATGCAGAAGACCGCGCCTTCCGTGAACACGGAAAATTGCATTTCCCGGCTGGCGCCCATCCCCTCGAAGCTCGAACCGGTGTCCAGCGCGCCCAGAACCATCATCGCGCGGGCAAACGCGAGAAGGTAAAAGAACAGGATGATGTCTCCGCTGAAAGCCAGGGGCGCCTCCGCCATTCCGAACGGCAGCAGCAGCGCCGCCGTCAGGAGCGTTCCCAACACGGCCATGGGCGCCAGACGCAGAAGATCCGTCGCAGTCCGGCTGTAGACGCTTCCCTTGCGGAGCAGTTTGTAAATATCATAATACACTTGAAGGAAACGCGGTCCGTGCCGGCCGGCGAAAAAGGCCTTCGTCCGGTTGATGACGGCGGGATAGAGCGGGCACAGGATCAGGGAAAGGAGGAAACAGATCCCCCAGGCGAATTGCGACTGACTCATGGCCGTCCCCCTCCGGCTTGTGCCGTTTGAACTTCAAGGTAGCCGTTGTCCTCCGTCGCTCCGGGGGCGGAGGTCTCCGGATGGAAGGCAAATCCCCAGACCAGCATCAGGATCAGGGCAACGATCATCACCAGAATGTAAAGATGAAGATATCCGGACTGGAGTATGCGGACCTTGTCGGAAATTTTTCCGGCCAGGCGGAAGAGCGGGTCCCAGAGGAAACGTCCGGCCCCGTCGGGAGTCTCCACTTCCAGCGAGGCTTCTTCGGGAAAGAGCTTTTCCGGTTTGCGGACTCTCTTCACGGAATGGAGAAGAAACGAGAAGAAGTCGACCGTCGGCTGGATGAACGCGCTGCCGGTATATTCCATCCGGGCGCCCGGCGCGGCATACCCGCAATCCCAGGTTCTCCCGGTCCGTTCCTCGCGTCCGCGGGAAAGGAAGGCGCGCAACAGGGCGGCCAGCCCGAACAGGACCAGCATCAGGCAGGAAAAAATCCCGAGTTTGTGGAGATAGGTCGAAACCGTCAGGAGCTGGCTGTTGATGTCTTCCGGGGGAAGCTCCGTGAAGTAGTGGATCAGCGGGGAAGCGTTCCGGCAGACGGCCGGCGACCACAGGGCGATCGCCAGACAGAGAACCGCGAAAATGCCGATCGCCAGAACCATTCCCGGCTTTTCGCTTTTCGCATCCGCCGCCTCGGGACTCCGCAGAGAAGCGGCGAACATCGATCCCGTCGCCGTGGCGATTCCCGTAAAGGCCGCCAGATAGATCAGAAATTCACCCAGGAAGCCGTTGAACGGCGGAAGCGCGCTGATGGAAAGGGAAAAGAGGGTGAACAGGGTCCCTGTCCAGGGCATGCGCTTCAACAGTCCGCCCAGTTGGTCCATCCGGAGGGTGTCCGCGGCCTTGTAAACCGATCCGGCGCAGAGGAAAAGTCCGCCTTTCAGCGCGGCATGGTTGAAAAGATGCAGGATCGCGCCGGAAAATCCGAGGGTGGCGATGATTACGTCACCGGCGGCTCCGCCCAGGAATCCGAGTCCGAGCCCGAGGGAGATCACGCCCATGTTTTCAATGCTCGAATAGGCAAGCAGACGCTTGAGGTTGTCCTGTCCCGCCGCAAAAAGGATTCCTCCGACCGAACCGAACGCACCGAGCACCAGAAAACTCCAGGCATACACCTCCAGCGGACCCGACGGCTGGATCACCAGGCGCATCAGTCCGTAAAATCCAAGATTCAGCATCGCGCCGGACATCAGGGCCGATACCGGCGCGGGCGCCGCCGGATGGGCTTCCGGGAGCCACACATGAAGCGGGAACAGCCCGATTTTCAGTCCGAACCCGGCCAGCCCTAAAAAGAACACCGCCAGCCCCATCGCTCCGGAAAGGGGCTCGCCGTCCAGAAGGACGATCAGCAGGATCAGGAACGCCGCGCCCGCGTGACAGGCATACAGATAGGTCCGCGCGGCCCGCATCGTCTCCGCCGATTTGTATTCAAACGCCACCAGGGCGAAGCTCATGAGCCCCATCATCTCCCACGCCACCAGGAAAAACAGCGGATTCGGCGTCAGCGTGACCAGCGTCATGGACGCCAGCGTCATGTTGAAAAAGAACCAGTAGACGCCGCCTTTGCCGTTGGAGTCATGCCCTTTCAGGTAGCCCAGGGAGTGCAGCGCCGCCGGGATCGCGACCATGACGACCGGCAGAAGAAAGATCGCCGAAAGCAAGTCGAAGGAAAACGGAAGCATCTTCGAGGAGACCGGGGCCGCCGGTCCGAAGAAAATCCCGGTAACAGGAATCAGAAGGCAGACGCATCCCGCCAGCGAGGCCAGGCACCCGGCAGCCGCGGCAAAAAGATTCTCCCGCCTCATCCACAAAGCAAGGAGACCCCCGCACATGAAAAGGATGTTCGCCGCATACAGCAACTTCACGATGATTTCGCTCCCGTTAAATCTTCCCGGAAAATTCAAAAGGCTTATACTATACACTGCTTTGCATGGAAATCAACCGGAAAACGCATCCATTCCGCAGACAAACGAAGCCTTCCGGCAGAACCGGACGGACGGAAGGATGCGCGAAATGTTGAAAAAGCGCATTCCCCGTCAAAGAGAATGCGCTTTCGAACCTTTGTGAAAGCCCGGCTTACTTCATGATTTCGCCGATGTTCCGGAAGAATTCCATCCGCTTGGCAGCGTCTTTTTCCGCCTGCGCATAGAGCTCCTCCGCCGCGGCGGGGTTGGTTTTCAGCAGGGAAGAGTAACGGCCTTCGCTGCGGATGAATTCCTGGAAGTTTCCGGTCGGCTCCTTGGCATCCCAGGAGAACGGTTTTTCCGCGGCCGGGTTGTAGCGGTAGAGCGGCCAGTAACCGGCTTCCACGGCGCGTTTCTGCTCGGTCTGGGTCTTGCTCATGTCGATTCCGTGCGCGATACAGGGAGAGTAGGCGAAGATAATGGACGGTCCATTATACGCTTCGGCTTCCTGGAAGGCCTTCAACACCTGGTTGCGGTCGGCGCCGAGCGCCACGGACGCCACATACACATAACCGTAGCTCATGCACATGAAGCCCATGTTCTTCTTGTAGGTCTTCTTGCCGCCCATGGCGAACTTGGCGACCGCGGCCGTCGGAGTGGACTTGGAGGCCTGCCCGCCGGTGTTGGAGTAGACTTCGGTGTCAAGGACGAGAATGTTGACATTCTTGCCCTGCGCGACCACATGGTCGATGCCGCCGTAGCCGATGTCGTTGGCCCAGCCGTCGCCGCCGACGATCCAGACGGACTTGTCGCAGAAGTAATCCTGGAGTTCCCGGATCTTTTCAAGGGTGGGTTTGCATTCCGCGGACGCATTCGCAATGTATTCCGGCAGGATCGCCTTGACGGCGTCCTGAGCGGCCGCCGCTTCCGGCGTCTTGGAGTTGTCCCAGAAGCTCAGGGCCGTGTTGAGCGCGCCTTTGAGTTTCTCATCGGTATCGGGACAGGCAAGGACTTTCTCCACGCAGTCTTTCAGGAGATCGCGGTTGGCATCGACGGCCATACGCATGCCGAAGCCGAACTCCGCGTTGTCCTCGAACAGGGAGTTCGCCCAGGCCGGGCCCCTGCCGTTTTTCGACTTCGCATACGGAATCGTCGGGAAGGTTCCGCCGTAGATCGAGGAGCAGCCGGTGGCGTTCGCGATAATGATGTTCTCGCCGAACAACTGGCTCATCAGCTTGACATACGGAGTCTCGCCGCAGCCGGCACACGCGCCGGAGAACTCGAACAGCGGCCTGCGGAGCATGGCCCCCTTGACCGAGGTCGGGGAATTCTTGCCGATCACATTGTCGGGAAGAGATTCGAAGAATTTTTCGTTGGCGTTCTGCCCGGCGGCGCGTTCCTCTTCCAGGGTGGACCAGGTCAGGGCGCGTTTTTCGGGCTTGGTCGGGCACTGATCGAGGCAGACGCCGCAACCGGTACAGTCTTCAATATAGACTTGAACGCGGAACTGATGCCCGTCTTTCGGAATGGCTTCCTTGGTCTTGAACCCGGCGGGCGCATTCGCCAGATTTTCCGGCGCAATGAGTTTGGCGCGGATGGCGGCGTGCGGACAGACCAGGGAGCAGATGTTGCACTGGATGCAGTTTTCAACGTTCCAGTGCGAAACGCGCGGGGCGATGCCGCGTTTTTCGAGGCAGGCCGTGCCGGTGGGCAGCGTGCCGTCCACGCTCATGGCGGAAACGGGAACCGTGTCGCCCATCTGGTGCATCAGAGGCTCGATGACATTCTTCGCGAAGGGGATGGCGTCTTCCGGGATCAGCTTCGGAGGCGTATAGAAGGGCACGCCTTCGAGGGACGCGGGCACGGCGACTTCCTTGCAGGCGTCGGCGGCGGCATCGATGAGCGCGAGGTTCATGTTGACGATGTCATCGCCTTTTTTCTTGAAGGTCTTGACGGTCATGGTCCGCATGCCTTCGTAGGCTTTTTCCCAGGGAACGATGTTGGAGATCTTGAAATAGGCCACCATCATGACCGTGTTGGCGCCTTTGCCGCGGAGCCCGGGCTGGCTCTTGATGATGCCTTCGGCGTTGATGTTGTAGAATTTGATCTTCTTGTCGATGATCGTCTGCTGCATGTCGCGGGTCAGCTTGGAGAAGACCTCGTCATTGCTGTAGTGGCTGTTCAGGAGGAAAGAGCCGCCTTCCTTGATGCCTTTGAGGAGGTCATAGCGTCCGACATACGCGAAGCTGGAGCAGGAAACGAAATCGGGGCTGGTGATGAGGTAGGTGCTCTTGATGGGCTTGTCGCCGAAACGGAGATGGGAGACCGTCACGCCGTAGGACTTCTTGGAGTCATAGGAAAAATAGGCCTGCGCATACTTGTCGGTGTTTTCGGCGATGATCTTGATGGAGCTCTTGTTCGCGCCGACGGTTCCGTCGCCGCCGAGCCCCCAGAACATACAGTTGGTGGTGCCTTCCGGCTCGGTCGTGATCTCCTCGTCGATCGGGAGGGAGAGCTTCGTGACGTCATCTTCGATCCCGACCGTGAAGCCGTGGAAACCGCCCTTGGCAAGATGCTTGTAGACAGCGAGGACCATGGAGGGAGTAAACTCCTTGGAGGAGAGCCCGTAGCGTCCGCCGATGATCGAAAGGTTGAGGTCCTGAAGGGCCACTTTGACGTCCAGATAGAGCGGTTCGCCGATGGCGCCGGGCTCTTTCGTGCGGTCGAGGACGGCAATGCGTTTGGCCGTGGCGGGAACCAGCGCCTTGAGGGCTTCGACGGAGAAGGGGCGGTAGAGACGGACTTTGATCAATCCGTATTTGGTTCCGCGTTTGGCATTGAGGAACTCGATGGTCTCCTCGATGGTCTCGCAGCTGGAGCCCATGGAGATGATGATATCCGTGGCATCGGGCGCGCCGACATAATCGAAGAGATGCATCGGACGGCCGGTCACCGCGGCGACTTTGTCCATGTATTCCTGAACGATGGCGGGAACGGCTTCATAGAATTTGTTGACCGTTTCACGGCCCTGGAAATAAACGTCGGGGTTCTGTGCGCCGACTTTGCAAACCGGTTTTTCGGGGCGGAGCGCGCGTTCGCGGAATTCCGCGATGTATCGGGGTTCGACCAGCCTGGCGATGTCTTCGTAGGAGATTTCATCGATCTTGTGGAGTTCGTGGGAAGTGCGGAACCCGTCAAAGAACGAAAGAAACGGGACTTTGCTCTTGAGGGTGGCGAGATGCGCCACCAGGGCCATGTCCATTTCTTCCTGGACGGAAGCGGCGGCGGTCATGGCGAAACCGGTATTGCGGCAGGCCATCACGTCGGAATGGTCGCCGAAGATCGCGAGGGACTGGCAGGCGAGGGAACGGGCGGTCACATGGAAAACACAGGGGAGGAGCTCGCCGGCGATCTTATACATGTTCGGGATCATCAGGAGGAGACCCTGGGAGGCGGTATACGTGCTGGTCATGGACCCGGCGGCAAGCGCCCCGTGCACCGCGCCGGCCGCACCGGCTTCGGACTGCATTTCGACAACGGATACTTCTTTGCCCCAGATGTTTTTCTTGTGCTGGCTGGCCCATTCATCCACCCATTCGCCCATGGTGGAAGAGGGAGTGATAGGGTAAATAGCGGCTACTTCGCTGAGGGCGTAAGCCACATGCGCCGCGGCATAATTACCGTCAACTGTGATTTTTTTGGACATCGTTTTGACTCCTTTAAATTATTGTCAATGGACTTTGAAATAAGAAACCTTAGTAAGGAAACCAAAAATACTATACAAGATACACTGCTGTTGACGATTTGTCAATACCCATATCGAATTATTTCCCGTTTTTTTATATTCCTGTGATTCTCTTCACAGCCGGACCGGTCCGGCGGCATCCGTCCCGGGGGCAATCGGAAAAAATCGGATGAAATTCCAAAACAGCCGACGGCATCTTCTGCCGCGCGGGAGATATTCCATCTCCGTATCGGGCAATCCAACATTTTCATATAATTCGTGAACATTTTCACAACAAAAAGACTTCCAGTTGACTTGTCAGGGAGACCTCCCCGCCGGGAACCATTGTCCGGAATCCGGCCTCTTCCGGAGAGAACGGCCCGTTCGGGGCGTTGACTGCGCACGTCTGCGGTTCGGCGCAGAAGAAATCCTCACGTCCGGACGCGTTCCAGAGCATCCAGAAACGGAACTGTTCATCCGGCGTGTAGCGAACTCCGATCCCCTTCCCCGGAATGCGGAGAGTCATTCCCCGGAACCCGTCCGGCGCAGAGACCGGAACATGGAAACTCACGGCCCCCAGATCGCCGATCCGCCGCGGTGCGAACCATTCGGACGGAGTCGGGACCCGTTTCCCGGTCGGAAGTTTGGAATCGTCTTCCAGCTCCAGCGCCTCCCGTCCGAGAGACAGCGAGAGGATGGAGTCGCCGGTCACATGAAACGCGGAATGGAAACCGAAAAGGAAGGGCATTTCCGAATCCGAATTGTTGACGAAACGGATGGTCTGGCGAAGTCTGTCCGGCAGAAACTCATACCGGAGTTCCGCCGTAAAATCATGCGGCCAGCACTCGTCCGCGCGGTGGAAATGGCTCATGACCGCTCCGTTCTCCGTCCGCCGGAACGTCCAGGGCGCACGGAGCAGAATCCCGTGGATGTGATTGTTCCGGGCGGGCTCGTTGAGCGGAAGCCGGTAGGTCTTTCCGCCGAAGGAAAACACGCCTCCGGCGATCCGGTTCGGAGGAAAAAGCACGGGAAATCCCCACAGCATGGGACGCTCCAGCATCGAAGGGACGTCCGGAGGAGTCCGCAGAAGCTCGAAGTCGGACGCATCGTGCCGGAGGCTGTAAAGAAGGGCACCGCAGTCGGGGTTGATTTCCGCATGCCACGGAGCGAGATCGATCGGACACCTCATGCCGGCGCTCCTTATCTTCGGGAAGAAACCGGTTCGACCAGGCCTTCTTCCAGCGAGCCGAACTCATTGTAATGCGAGGCGATCCGCATCCGTTTGGAATAGATGCACTCCCGGGGGAACAGTTCGCATTCGCCTCCGGCCCGGGCGGAACCGCAGGGGCCGTTCGCCATCCCCTTCGGACAGGTCTCCGGACAGACGAAATCGGTTTTCGGCAGGCGGCATGCCGGGCACGAGCGGCAGGAGACCAGCAGTTTTTTCGTGAGCCTTTTTTCGGAGGCCGGCATGGCGTCCGCATGGGCGAAAAGCCGCCGGGCAAGACGGTGCTTGAAGAGTTCCAGCCCCTCAAAGGGAAGGAACTCGGCGGGACTCATCACCGGGGAGTCCGACGGCTGGGCGGAAGAGAAAAGACCCTCGAACTCATAAAAACGATAGGGATAGGGAGCCATGTCCAGACGAGCGTAATAATCGGAATAGGCGCTGCGCCACTCCTCGAAGGAACTGAACTCCGCGAGCGCTTCGGAAATGCGGTTGAGAAGGATGTTCACATGATCCGCCCGTTCAGCGCCGGCGATCTGGACCCCGCTGTATCCCAGGAACCGGGCGCCCGCGGCGTGGATTTGGATCCGGCGCCACTGGGCTGCCTCGAACTGCGCCAGAGAATGGGTCATCTCCCGCCGCAGCATGGCCTCCAGGTCGGGCGAAATATGGACGCCGGGCACCTTGCCGGAACAGATCTCCTCCGCGCGGTCCGGGGTCAGCATGAGAAAGCGCGCGATCGAAGGAAGGTGCATGGACCTCCGCGCAAGGGACCAGCGCAGCTCCTGGAGCTTGAGCATATCCCAGCCGAACTGCGTGACGATGAAGGAGGCGCCCGCCCCGATCTTCCGCATCAGCTTGAAATACTGGGGAAAGACCGTGCCCGGAGTGTAGCGGTAGGGATTGACGGCGCATCCGGCCAGCAGAAGCGGATTGAATCTTTCCCGGACCGAACGGATTGTGTGAACACTTTCCGTGTAAAGGCGGGACTGCACCTCCTTGAGCGTGTCGCCCGGCAGGCTGCCTCCGGATACAGCCAGGATGTTCCGGAATCCTTCATGGGAGGCGTGGGCCAGGATTTTTTCGATTTCCTCTACTGTCCGGTCGCGTCCGCTGACACAGAGAAGGTGCTTGTCGCGGTCGGTCTTGCACAGGGCGGAAGCAAAACGGACGGTGTCCATTCCGTTGCCGGGTGCGGCGAGACGGTCGGTGAAAGCCAGAGCGGCGGGAAAATCCTGCTTGGCGGAGACCACATATTCGATTTCGGAGAAACGGGCTACAGCGTCGTCCAGGGAAAGGTTGTCCTGCGGCGGATTGATTTCGACCAGCAGTTGAAAAATGCCGTTGTCCAGTTTTTCCTTGAAACGGTTCCCCCGGGGACCGTCAAAATTCATTTCCAGCTGTATTCCGGATGGTTTCATGGATGATTCTCAAAGGTTGTTGCGGTTCAAAAAGTCGCGCATGATTTTTATGAGTTCGTCCGAAGCATCTTCCTGAAGGTAGCGCCCGGCTTTTGCCAACAGGTTCACTTCCGCATTCGGCAGATAACGGCGCCACGCATCGAGGGACCGGGCGGTGTAGAGCCAGTCCCGCATTCCCCAGATCAGGGTGACCGGCTTCGAACGGAACATCCACAGGCCGGTTTCGATCTCCAGCATGACCAGCGCGGAATCCGCTTCGGGAACGATGGGAATATCCTTCATGAAACGGTAAACAGCCAGCCGCGCATTCCGGTCCTGCAACGGATACTCATAGGCTTCCACAACTTCCTTTTTGTATTTCATGAGATTGCCGACAAGGAAAATGCGCATGTCCACCACCAGCTTCGCCCCCAGCCACGGAAGACGGCAGATCCGGAAACGGAACGGGATCGAGTAGTCCGAAAACGCCATGCTGTTGAGAATGACCAGCGACGCGATCCGCTTCGGATGCCGGACCGCGTATCCCATGGCGGCCGTCCCGCCCCAGCCGTGAAGAACAAAAGTCATGTCTGTCAGGTTCAGCGCGGACAGGAAACTTTCCGTCAGGTTGATGTATCCGTTCAAGGTATAGTCGAAAGAGGCGGGCTTGTCGGAAAGGCCGAAGCCGGGAAGGTCGAAGGCGATGACCCGGTGGGTGGCGGAAAATTCCCGGATCAGCGCGCGGTAGGCGAAAGACCACATCGGACAGGAGTGAAACAGGACGATGGGATTCCCCGCGCCCTCATCCACATAATGGATTCTGCATTTTTCCAATTCCATGTAGTGCCGCTTGAACGGGAAAAGCTTCTCAAGGGTTTCCTCTGTCATTCTTTCTCCGCTTCCTGATTCATTGTCATGGATTATATAGTAGCATGAAAAAGGACGATTCTCAAGCTGGATTGAAGGATTTTTTCATAAAACGGCAAAAAAAGTTCCGCCCGGATTCCGGCGGTTCCGAAGCGTTCACAGACTTTTTCCGGCGGTGGCGGCGGTCGCCTCGAGTTTCCTGAAAAATTCTTTCGGCGTGACCTCCTGAAACCCGACCTGTTTGGCAAGGAGTCCTCCGCCTCCGGGTTCCACGATCACGACGGCGGGAAAACGGTAGACCCCGTACCGGGCGGCAAGCTGCCGGTTCCGGTCCTCTTTCTCCTGCCCGAGACGGGAATATTTCGGGAAGTCCGCATTGTACAGCACATATTTTTGGGCCGCGAGCCGCTTGAACTCGGACGTCTTGAACAGATCCCGCTCCAGCCGCCGGCCGGGTTCATTCCAGTCCGATCCGGAAAAAAAGATCAGGATTTTCTTTTTCTCCTTGATCGCGTCCGCACGCGCGGTCCGGTAATTGTCATACCATTCGCCGCTGAAAACGGCAAAACCGAAGAAAAAAACAAGCAAAATGACCGACCGGAATTTCATGATTCCTTTTTCCAGTTTTTATATGGATTCCGGAGAAGGGACGAATTGAAGTAACGGAACTCGCCGGTCACTTCCGGGCCCAGCCAGGGCGGCCTTTCAAAAGCCTGATCCGGGGTCCGGAGTTCCAGCTCGGCAACAATCAGACCCCGGTTGTCGCCCTCGAATTCGTCGATCTCCCAGCGGTTCCCCGCGTAATACACGATGTTGCGGTATTTCTCGACCCGGCTGCCGGAGCAGAAGTCCTCCAGAATAGCCTCCGCGTCGGCAAGAGGAATCCCGTATTCGAATTCGCACCGGGAACAGCCCGAAACGGGTCCCTTCAAGGATAAGAATCCCTTCTCTCCCACGATCCGGACCCGGAACGTCGCCCGGGGATGCTCCACGAAACGGGCATACGACTGCTTGTAAAAAGCCCGGGAGGAAACGGCGGAACGCCATGAATCATCCTTCAGCAAGAACTTGCGCTCGATTTCAATCGCCATCGTCCCGCTCCCCGCCGTTCGGCCTTTCAGGAAACACAAATATCCACCTCGTTCCGGCACAGGAGAAGTCCGGACATTTCCTTCTTCAGGAATCCGGAAAACTCCTCGATCTTCTCCGGCTGGTCCACCATTTCCACGATCACGGGATGGGACATCCGGAGATTGAAGAATTCCGGAGCGACCACCGGATCGTTCATGTAGTATCCGCCGATCCCGCGAAGCACCGACGCTCCGGCCAGGCCGTGTTCGCAAGCCCGGCACACGATCCATTCGGCCGCTCCCTGCCCGTCCTTCATCCGGCCCTCCGGAACATAAACCCTCAGAAGCTGTGCTTTCGCGTCAAAAACCGATGACATGTTTCATACTCCCCGTTTTTAGAAAGATTCGCGTTCGGAAGCCCATTTGGTGATTTTGTCCAGAACACTTTTCTCCCCGGAAAGGATGTCGGAAGCAAATTTTTTGAAGTATTCCTCCAGCGCCTTCTGAAGGATGTTCAGGAAAATGACCCGCTCCTCGAAACGGGTATTGAGCTCCTGCGACTCGGTTTCGGGCAGCTTCAGGCCGGTCATGGTCAGCATGTCCGCGTCGAAGGCGAACGTCCACTTGTCGGCGTCTCCGCGCGCCAGCAGAATTTTGGCCTTCTTGAGTTTTTTCCCGACGGACAGCGCGGCCTTGGCTTCGGCGGACATCTGCGGGCAGCCTTTCTTCACCACGCTCTCGGAAGCGCCCGGAGCGTCGTCGGAGGCACATGCGAATGTCAGCGGACCCTCGATGATCAGGTGGAAGGTTCCCAGCTCCCCGACTTTGATTTTTCCCTCGGAAGTCTCGGAATAATACCAGAGCCAGGTCAGGAAATCGCGTCCGGGGACCGCCTCCCCGCCGGGGCGTCCGTTGAAGGAAAGCAGCGGCAGATCGGTCTCTCCGCGCTTGAAAAGTTTCAACATCAGTTCGCCGACGGTCAGGGGGATCGGTTCGATCTCCATGGCCTTGAGGAATGCCGCCGCAACCAGGTCGATGGCGTTGCGGGAGGCGCTTCCGATATACATCACGTTCTGCGCCATGTCGACCACGACCGGGATGGCGCCGATGGTCGGCGGCATCTTCATGAGGTTGCGCTCGACGGCATCCTCCTTGATCCGGCGGCGTTCCGCCTTCGGAACCGAGATGGTGTTGTTGGCTTGCATGTAGGCCAGTTCCTCGCGGCGGCAGATCGCCTTCAGGAGCTGGGCGGGGATCTTCCGTTCCGCCTTGCGCAAATTCACGTAAAGATGGCCGCCGCAGAGGGAGGTCGTCTCGTTGATCTCGCTTTCCAGAAGATGGCGGCCGCTGACCCAGCCGATGACCGGCTCGTCGCGGACGTCGTCCAGTTTGCCGGCGCTGTATTTCGCCAGTCTCGCCAGAAAATCCTTCGGCATTTTCTCGCTCAGGGAACAAAGGGTCAAAGCCGTGCTTCCGCTTTCAAAAGGCATAATTCCATACTCCTTCGGTCTAAGTCAGGCATCCCGTGCAAAAAAGGGATGGAACCACGGGATTTCTCCGCTAATATAACCGATTCTTTCCGCTTTGCAAGTTTTGGGAAAAATGAATTTTTCAATGACCCGGGCAGCCCGCCGTTCCGGCTTTTTCCCGGACCCGGACCGGACCCTGTTTTTTGACGGAACGAGGGAGGAAAATCTGTGCGGGAGGAATCCGCGAATCCGGAATCCGTTCTCTTCCGCCCCGCGAAAAATTTTCAGTTTTTTCTCTAAAAAAAACTTTTTTCTGCATTGCAATTTTTCCCGGCGCGGTTAAATTGAAGGATTTCCGACAATGAAAACCAATTAAAAAAGAAAGTTAAAGACTCATGTTGGATTTCAAAAGGTTTATGAATGTGCCCGGAACGTTTGAAGCCGAAGGTTTTCAAAGTGCGACGCCCGGTGTAAAGGCAGTCTTTCTGTCCGGTCCCGGATATCAGGAAAAAGAAACTCGTATTTTTGCCTGGCATGCTCTTCCCGAAGGAGCTTCCAAAGATGCCAAAGTTCCCGGAATCGTCCTGGTCCACGGAGGAGGAGGAACAGCCTATGCCCCCTGGGTGAAAAAATGGACGGACCGCGGATTTGCCGCGATCGCGATCGATATGTTCGGCGGAGTGCCGGAAAAAGACGGCTCCTACAAAAATTTCTCTCCGGAGTCTCCCCGTCATGAGTTCTCGGGGCCCGGGCACGCCGGACAATTCGAAAATGTGGAGGAAGCGCCCGAAAACCAGTGGCCTTATCATGCGGTCGCCGCGATCATGACCGCCAACAGCTTTCTCGGCTCCCTCGAAGAAGTCGACGCCGGAAAAATCGGCCTGACCGGCATCTCCTGGGGCGGCTTCGCGGTCTCCCTGGCGGCCGGATACGATCCCCGTTTCAAGTTCGTCGTGCCCGTCTACGGCTGCGGCGGCTTCGAAACGCTTGCGCTGGTTCCCGGCGACACTTCCGTGAAAAACCTCAAAAAGTGGGTTTCCCTCTGGGATCCGAACAATACCCTTGCGGAAGCCAGAATGCCGATTCTCTGGATCAACGGGACCTCCGATGCCGCCTTCGACGTCCGGAACTGGAACAACTCCGCGAAACTTGCGCCCGACTCTTACCGCGCCCTGCGCGTGAACATGCCGCACGGACAACACGACGGCGAAGCGCCCGCCGAAATCCTGCCGTTCGCGAAAGCCGTCCTGTCCGGCAGTGAATTCCCCGGCTTCAAAAAGATCAAACTCAACGAAGAGACCGAACAGCTCGGCGCCAAGTGGAGTGCCGATGGCAAGATCAAGGATGCCTTTATCGTCTGGACCCGGGCCTCCGGCTGCTGGAACGACTGTTTCTTCCGCACCTCTTCGGCCAAACTGAACCGTGAAAACGGAACGGTCATCGGGGATCTCCCCGCGAACTGGACCGCCGCGTATCTTTCGCTGGAAGGCGAAGACGGCTGCGTCTACACGTCGGAAATCTTCTTCAACGAGTGATCCGTCATGGGCGCCCTCCTGATCACAAGCGCCAAAAACCCGAAGGTGAAATATGCTCTTTCCCTCCGGGAGCGGCGCGAACGCGACCGGGAGGGAGTCACCCTGCTGGAGGGCTACCGGGAACTCTCCCGGGCCCACGCACTGGGAATCAGAATCCGGGAATGCTTCTGCTGTCCGGCGCTGTATCTGGGCGGGAACGAGAATGCGCTTCTCGCCTCGATCGAAGCCTCCGGCGCGACTCTTTATGAGACCACCCCCGAAATCCTGTCCAAGCTGGCCTATCGGGAACGTCCCGAAGGCCTGATCGCCATCGCCGAAATGAAGAAGAAAGGGCTGGAGTCCATTCCCGTCCGGGAAAACGGACTGTATCTGGTGGCGGAAACCATCGAAAAACCCGGCAACCTGGGTTCGATCCTCCGCAGCGCCGACGCGGTCGATGCAACCGGCGTCATCCTCTGCAACCGTCAGACGGACCTCTTCAATCCGAACGTGATCCGCGCCAGCACCGGGGCGATTTTTTCGGTGCCGCTGGCGGAAACCTCCTCGGAGGAGGTCGCCGAATGGCTGCGGAAGAATCACATCCGGTCGCTGGCCGCGACCCCGCACACCGATCTCATCTATACGGAAACCGACATGACATGCGCCACCGCGATCGTGGTCGGCGCGGAACAATACGGGCTTTCGGATTTCTGGATGAACGCGGCCGATACGAAAGTCGTCATTCCCATGCTGGGAAAGATGGATTCCCTGAATGTCGCCACGGCCGCCACCCTTCTTCTTTACGAAGCGGCCCGCCAGCGCAAGTGGAAACACTGATTTCCTTTGTGATGCAGTCCACTGGCTCTAATTATCACCTTGCAGTAAAATTAACTGAATCACAAGCCCAGGCTTATATGGAGTAATTTATGAAATTCAAGATAATACTGGCAAAATTAGTTCTGTTGCTTTCTGTATTCTCAAGCGACACTTATGCTACGGAAAAACTTGAATTAGATGAACAACAAACCTTAGGTCTTACCAATTGCGATTTATTCGATATTTGGAATGCTTATCATGGGGCTAACAAAAATGCTTTGCCGGCAGTCAGGAAAATAATAGGCAGTGGCATAGATGTCAATATTGATTCCACCTGTAAGCTTCTTGGAATGATTGGAACAAAGGAGGACTTTTCTTTTATTAAACAAAAGATTATTGATGGGAAGACAAATTTTTATACAAACCTATGGATTGCTGCAGGAGTTATGTCAAGAAGGAACATTAAGGAAGCAGAGCAACTGATAAATCAAGCGTTCACAACAGAGTTCTGGGATAAGATAGGGATATATAAATATTCTGATGATGTTCTCAGCAAGCGTCCAGAGTTAAAATATGATTATTTTTACGATGTCTTTGTTGCATATCTTATTTCAGGGAAAGGAGACCCTGAAAAATTAAAGAAGCAACTCTTGGAACGCATTGAAGACGATAAAATAAAAAATCATTTGCAACGTATGTTGAACAGCAACGCTATGAACGAGTTTGTTTCCGGGATTCTTAGCGGAAAACGCATGTTTTCACCAAAAGAGTCAAGCGGACGGCCTTCTAATGCTGATCTTCTGAAAATATTGGATCATATTGGTTATATGCAGTTGGAACGTTACGGACAGAAAATCTCAAGAAAATAGCGCTTCTGGAATTTTTATGGATAAAAATCCTCTTTCTTCACGATTCCAGAACCTCTCGTTGTTAAATTAATCCGGTTTTGCTTTTTGTCAATGCGATTTTTTGCTGTGATTGGGCTGTGATCGGGACAGTCCAATTTATTTTGATTTTTTGTGCTCATAACTTGTATTTTTACAGTTGCGTCTCAACGTCGGGCCGATTTATTCCAAAGGCCTCGGAAAAATCCAACGAGGGCCTTGCCCGCAACCTGAAAAGGTCGTCATTCCCATGCTGGGTAAAATGGACTCCCTGAACGTCGCCACGGCGGCCACGCTTCTCCTCTACGAAGCGGCCCGTCAGCGCAAGTGGAAACACTGACCTCCTTCGCTCCGTATTCAGCGGGCGGCGAACCGCTCATACAATTCGTTGTAAAGCAGGGCGCGTTCCACCGGCACATCGGCGGGAAGGTGGTTGCCCACCGCCAGGATGAATCCGGGATAACGCCGTCCGTACGCCATCACCCGGCTCATTTCATATTCGATTTCCTCCGGGGTCCCGAAGGTGAGCGTCCGGCAGTCCATGCCGCCGACAAATCCCACATGATCCCCGTAGCGTTCGGCAAACAGCGCCATGTTCGAAGACGGCTCCATCACCACCGAATCCACACCGAGGTCGACAATGTCAGGAAAGAACTCGTCGATCGTCCCGTCGGAAGTGAATATGACTTTCTTCCCGGCGGCCTCGAGCGGTTCGATCAATTTTTTCAGGTACGGGAAAATATACCGGCGGTACCAGAACGGCGATGCGGCGGGTCCGGAAGTCCAGCAGAGATCGTCGTGCATCATCATCACCGGAATCGAACAGGCTGCGTATGCGTCGAAGAACTGTTTCACCCACTGATAATATCCCTCGATCACCTTCCCGAACTTCTTCTCGTCGTATGCAATCGCCTCCAGCAGCAGCTCCCACCCGAAAATCGCGATCAGTCCGGAAAACATGGAAACGTAAACCCCGCCCATATTGACCGTGTCCGGAAGAATCTGCTGCGCATCGGCATATCTCCCTTCGAAAAAGCGGACCAGCTCCGCCCGGTCGAATTCGCGGTATTCACGGCACGGGTCCAGGGCGTAGACATCCTCGACGTCGGCAAACGGACAGACGACTTCCGGATTGAAATCGCCCTTTCCGGAGGTATTTTCTCCGTACACGGCGTGCCCCATGGCGGTGATGCGTCCGCCGTTCGCGGCAAGCTGGCTGCTGCTGACGTCGGTGCGCCACATGATGGAATAATCCCACGCCTGCAGAAACTTCCGCTGCGCGGCCGGACGCAGTTCCAGTTGATCGGTATCGATTCCGGTCACCGCTTTCATCAGCGCCCAGTGATAAGCATGGACTGAATATTCGGTCCGGGGGATTTTGGACGAAAAATGCAGATTCAACGCATCCCAGCCATTCGCATACGACATTTTGCTTCTCCTATTGACGAATCGATTTAGAACTCTTATATTATACCCATCCTTTTGGAACTATGTTATGATTTATTTACAGGAAAAGATGCACTTTCTACATATTTCAGGAGAATTGCAACAATGACCATGGACCTTTTCCGGAAAATCCAGGTCGAACTGCTGGACGGGCGCGACTGGAATTACGATCAAACCTGGGGCGGAGCCGGAAAGCTTGCAATCCGGGACGATTTTTCCCGGCTTTACCTGCTGAAAAGCGGACGGGCGAAAGTCCGGTTCGGCAATCAGGCGGTCATTCTGACTCCGGGAATGCTCTATTTGTTTCCCGCCGGGTTGACCGCCTGGTATCAGTGCCTGGAACCGATGCGTCTGTGCTGGTTTCATTTCCGCCTGGAATATCTGCCGGGAATCGAGTTCTTTTCCCGTTTCGGTTCCGCACATGAAGCTTTGCCGCCGAAAACGGCGGAGACCGATTTCCCGCTCATTCTGACCGGACTCGATGCACGCGGTCCGGCGGAATTTCTCGATGCAATTCAAGCACTCTTGCGCCTGATCGGTCCGTTTCTTCCGGAAGAATGGGAAAAACCGGACAATCCATTTCCGGCGGCCCAGCGTCTGAAACCGGTTCTTTCGTATCTCGACGCCAACTTTGCCAATCCGGAACTGTCCTTGAAAAAACTGGCCGGAGTGATCCATCTGCAGCCGACTTATTTCTCCAACCGGTTCAAAAAAATTTTCGGGATCACCCCGATCCATCTGCTCACGGAACTGCGGCTGCGCCACGCCAGATCCCTGCTTCTCAACACGGATAAAACACTGAATGAAATCAGTTTCTGCTGCGGCTACCGCGACCAGTTCTATTTTTCCCGGGTGTTCAAGAAGAACACCGGACAGAACCCGCAGCAATTCCGAAAATCCGCCGGGTTATTCGGCGCCCGGGGAGAAAGCGTTTGAATTTTTCCGGAAACACGTTTACCCGGACGGATTTCTCCCGATGACATCCATCGATTTTCCGCGGAATCTCCGCCGTTTCTTTGATTAATCGGGGGTTCCGTGCTATAGTAATGGTTCGGTTCCAATTTTGCAACAGAGGGTGCTGTTTATGCTGAATCCACTCATTGAAAACGCGTACAAGGTGCTGGACGGACAATCCATTTCCCGGGAAGAAGCGCTTGAAATCGCGGAAAAAATCTCCGGCGAAGATATTCTCGACCTGATTTCGCTGGCCAACAAAATCCGCAAAAAATATGCCGGAAAAATCATCCCCTGTTCGATTCTGAACGCAAAGTCGGGGCTCTGCCGCCAGAACTGCCGTTTCTGCGCCCAGGCGGCCGGTCATCATACGGGAATCGAAACCTATCCCCTGCTGGGCAAAGAGGAAGTTCTCGAGGCCGTCCGGAAGGTGTATGAGAGCGGCGTCCGCATCTTCGGATACGTCACCAGCGGATACGGCTACAAAACCGTCACGAGGGAATTTCAGGCGATCCTCGACACGCTGGACGCAATCCATGAGCGGTATCCCGACCTGAAAATCTGCGTTTCCAGCGGCATCCTGAGCCGGAAAACCGCCGGACTGCTGGCGAAACATCACGTCTGGCGCTACAACATGAACCTCCAGACCGCCCCCTCGCGCTATGCCGAACTCATTTCCAGAGAACACACCATCGAGGAGAAAATCCGGACCATCCGCCATCTTCAGGAGTCCGGAGTCACCCTCTGCTGCGGCGGCATTCTCGGTCTCGGGGAGGACTGGAAGGATCGAATCGAAATGGCGTTCGCGGTCCGGGAGCTCGGCGTGGACGGCTGTCCCCTCAACGTCCTTCTTCCGATTCCCGGAACTCCGCTCGAAAGACAGCCGGTGATGCCGCCCGCCGACGTCGCCAAAGCCTTTGCGCTCTTCCGGATCGTCAACCCGGAAATCATGATCAAGTTCGCCGCCGGACGCGAAACCATCATGAAGGATTTTCAGGGGCTTCTGATGCTGGCCGGTCTCAACAGTATGATCACGGGCGGGTACCTGACCACGCGCGGACGGAGCGTTGAGGACGATAAGGTCTTCCTCCGCCAGCTGGAAGCGTTTTAGCGGAAAGGAGCGTTTCATGGCTTTTCAGGAAGAATTGTCCGCGGAACTGGCGGAACTGCGGGAACTCGGCCGTTTCCGTTCCCTGCGGACCATTGCGCCCCTCCCCGGCGGACGCGCCGAATTCGAGGGTAAAATTTACTGCAACCTCTCCAGCAACGACTATATGGGAATCGCCTGCGACCCGGATCTCCGGAAGGCGTTCTACGCGCAGTATCCCGACATCGCCTCCCCCGAACTGGCCCAGTCGAGCGCGTCCAGCCGCCTGCTGACCGGCAACACGCCGGCATACGAGCGGCTGGAGGAAACGCTTTCGTCCCTGTATCACCACCGGGCCGCGCTGGTTTTCAACAGCGGCTACCATGCCAACATCGGAATTCTCCCGGCGCTGTCCGGCGACGGGGACCTGATCCTCTCCGACAAGCTCAACCATGCCAGCATCATCGACGGCATGCGCCTGGCCGACGCCGAGTTCAAGCGTTACCGTCACCTCGACATGGAACAGCTCGAAACGATGCTCAAGTCCCTCCGGCCGAAATACCGCCGGGTCTTCCTCGTGACCGAATCCGTGTTCAGCATGGACGGCGACGCGGCCGATCTTGCAAAGCTGGTCGAACTCAAAAAGAAATATGACGCCGTGCTGGTGGTCGACGAGGCCCATGCGGTCGGCGTGCGCGGACCCGCCGGAACGGGACTGGCCGCCGAAACGGGCGTCGCGGACGACGTGGACGTGCTGATCGGCACCTTCGGCAAGGCTTTCGGGTCCACCGGCGCTTATGCCGTCATGTCCCCGGAAATGCGCTCGTATCTGGTCAACAAGATGCGTCCGCTGATCTTCACGACCGGACTGCCGCCCGTGATCCTGAACTGGAGCCGTTTCGTGCTGGAACGCTGCGTCGCCATGGACGGCCGCCGCGAAAAACTCCGCCGGATGGGGAACCGTCTGAGGGAACTCTTCCGGAACGCGGGACTCGTCACCGGAGGCGAATCGCAGATCGTTCCGCTCGTGGTCGGTGAGGACCGCCCGGCCCTCGAAACGGCGGAAAAATTTCAGAAAAACGGCTTCCTGGTCTTCGCGATCCGCCCGCCGACCGTGCCGCAGGGAACCTGCCGTCTGCGCTTCTCCCTGTCGGCGGCGCTGGAGGAAAGCGACATCGAAGCCATGGGAAAGATTCTGTGAAAACAACGTTTCTCCATAAGACCGGCGCGGATCGGCTGCTGGTATTCTTCAACGGCTGGAGCCGCGACGCGCAATCCGCGCCCCGTCTCGACGCCGGAGGATTCGACGTGCTGGAGGTCAGCGACTACACCACGCTCGACGGCGACGTATGGGAAAAGGTTCGGCCATATTCCCGGATTCATCTGGCGGCCTGGTCCCTGGGCGTGTGGGCCGCGGCCCGGGTATTCCTCGACCTTCCTGTCCGACTGGAAAGCGCCCTCGCGATCAACGGGACTTTGCGCCCAATCGATGCCGCGTTCGGAATCGCCCCGGACATTTTCGCGGGCACGATCACCCATTGGGACGACGAGGCCGCGCGCGCCCGGTTCCTGCGCCGCATGGCCGGGTCCGCCGCGGAACTGGAAGCCCTCCCCGTTCCGGACAGGACTCCGGAGAACCAGAAAAATGAACTGGCCGCCCTTCAGGAAGCGGTAGCCGCCCTTCCGCAGCCGCCCAATCTTTACACCCGCGCCGTGATCGGAAGCCGGGACCGCATTTTTCCGGCGCCGGCACAGAAAGCGTTCTGGAAAGCCGAGCGGATTCCCTTTGCGGAACGGGACCTGCCGCATTATCCCTTTGCCGGACTGTCGGCCTGGCTGGAGGTGATCGACCTTGGAAAAAATTGATAAAAAACTGGTGAAAAAGCGCTTCTCGCGCGGACTGCCGACCTACGCCCGGACGGCCTCGATCCAGCCCGAAATGGCGCGGGAGCTTCTCGCCGGACTGCTCCGCATCACGGGAAACAACCGTTATCCGCGGATTCTGGAAATCGGCGCGGGCTCCGGGATTCTGACTGACCTGCTCGAAAAACAGCTCGTCCGTGACAAACTGGTCCTGCTGGATATCGTCCCGGAATGTGCGAAATACCATCTGCGCCGTCCCGACGCCGAGTTTGTGGCGGGCGACGCGGAAACCGTCGAACTGAACGGGCCATACGACCTGATCCTGTCGAACGCCGCGTTCCAGTGGTTCCACGACGTGCATTCGTTCTTCCCGAAGCTCCGGAAGAATCTGTGTCCCGGCGGAATCCTCGCGTTCACCACGTTCGGACCGGAAAACCTCCGCGAGCTCCGGGAGCTCACCGGGAACGCCCTGCCCTACCGCACACTCGGGGAACTGACCGCACTGCTTCGCGATCCGGGCGGATTCGAGGTCCTCGCCGTCTCCGAAAAAATCGAGGTCGTCCCGTTCAAGGACCCCCTTTCCATTCTCCGTCACATGAAACAGACCGGCGTTTCGGCTCCGGTCCGGAAACAGCCGCTCTGGACGCGCGGGCGCCTGACGCGCTTCGAACGGGAATACCGGTCCCGTTTCTCCTCGGCGGACGGAACCGTTCATCTGACCTATCATCCCATCACCGTGATTGCGAAAGGAAAGTAAATCATGAGCGCCTTTTTCATCAGCGGCATCGACACGGGCATCGGTAAAACCGTCGTGACCGGCATGCTCGCACGCTTTCTTCAGAAAAACGGAAAAAAAGTCATCACGCACAAACTGGTGCAGACCGGCAATACCGGTTTTTCGGAAGACATCGCCCGGCACCGTGAAATCATGGAGGTGGAACCGTTTCCGGAAGACAGGGATTTCCTCACGGCTCCGCAAATCTTCTCCTTTCCGGCGTCGCCGCATCTGGCCGCCGCGCTGGACAACCGTCCGCTGGACCTGAACCGGATCAGGGACTCGATTGCGGAACTGGAAAAACGGTTCGATTCCGTACTGGTCGAAGGCGCGGGCGGCCTGGCCGTTCCCCTGACGGAAGACCGGCTGACCGTCGATTTCATCGCGGAACAGGGCTGGCCGCTGATCCTGGTCACCTCCGGACGCCTCGGCAGCCTCAACCACACGATTCTCTCCATCGAGGCGGCGACCGCGCGGAAAATCCGCATCGCCGGAGTCGTTTACAACACTTCGCCCGGCGCCGATCCGGTCATCGACCGCGATTCCGAACGCATGATCCGCCAATATCTGCTCCGCTATCAGCAGCCCGACCTCCTTGTCCGGATGCCGTTCGTGAAAAAACCGTGGCCGGACATCGACTTTTCACCCATTTTCGGGAGGCTCCCATGAATCCAAATAAATCCGACGCCCTTCTCCGGCTCGACCGCACCCATCTGTGGCACCCGTATGCATCCATGACCCGGCCGCCCCCGGTCAATCTGGCGGTTTCCGCCTCCGGGACGCGCATCCGGCTGGCCGACGGCCGGGAACTGATCGACGCCATTTCCAGCTGGTGGTGCCTATGCCACGGACACAATCCCCCGAAGATCGTGGAAGCGGTCCGGGCGCAGGCCGAAAAACTCTCCCAGGTCATGTTCGCCGGATTCACGCACGAACCGGCGATCCGTCTCGCCGAAAAACTGGTCCGGAAAACGCCAAAGGGACTGAACAAGGTGTTTTTCGCGGACTCCGGGTCGGTCTGCGTCGAATGCGCCGCGAAAATGGCGATCCAGTATCAGATCGCCGCCGGACGCCGCGGCCGGAAACATCTCGCCTCGGTCCGGGGCGGATATCACGGCGACACCGCCGGAGCCATGGCCCTCAGCGATCCCGAAGGGATGCACGAAATGTTCCGGGGCATCCTCCCGAAACATCATTTCGCGCCGCGTCCCGAGACGCCCTTCGACGGAGAATGGGACCCCGCCGACTTCGCCCCGATGAAACAGCTTCTCGAACGGAAATCGCGCGACATCGCAGCGGTCATCCTTGAACCCGTTTTTCAGGGCGCCAACGGGATGCGTTTCTACCATCCGCAGTATCTGCGAGAGCTCCGGGCCGAATGCGACCGGCACGGAATTCTCCTGATCCTCGACGAGATCGCCACCGGGTTCGGGCGGACCGGAAAATTCTTCGCGATGGAACACGCCGGAATCGCTCCGGACATCCTGTGCGTCGGGAAAGGACTCACGGGGGGAGCCATTACGCTGGCGGCGGTCATCGCATCGGAAACGGTGGCGGAAACCATTTCCGGAACCGCGCCGGGCAAGTTCATGCACGGACCCACGTTCATGGCCAATCCGCTGGCCTGTGCCGCGGGATGCGCCTCGCTCGACCTGTTCGATGAATACGACTGGGTCGGACGGGTCGAATCCATCCAGAACCAGCTCCGCCGCGAACTGGAACCCCTCCGCGCCCTTCCGAATGTGAAGGACATCCGGGTGCTGGGCGCAATCGGCGTGGTCGAACTCCGGAAAACGCCTCCTCCGGAAACCATTCAGGAAATCGTGTTGGAAACGGGCGTGTGGCTGCGGCCCTTCGAGTCGTGGCTCTACACGATGCCGCCGTTCATCACCGCGCCGGACGAGGTCGCGGCGATCACCGGAGCCATGCGGAAAATGGCTCTCCGTTACCACTGAAATCGGCAGAATAGAAGGATTTTTCATGGCACCCATCCCTCGGAAACGTTCTCTTCTCTCGTTTTTCCGGTCCTCCCCCGGACGCCTGTGGAAAGCGGGAGTGATCTGTCTCCTGCTGTTCGTGTTCTTCACGCTGGCCGGGAGCGGCTACTATGCTTTCGAGGTCGAGCCCAACACGATCACCCTCCGAAACCAGACCATTTATCTGAAGAACTGGCGTCCGGAGCACGACGGTCTCCGGGTCATGCTGATCAGCGACATCCATCAGGGCAAAACCCCCGCCGCCTTCGCCCGTCTCGAAAAGATTGTGGAAATGGCGAACCGGTGCGAACCGGACCTGGTGTTCCTGCTGGGCGACTACATCGGGGAAGCCGGACGCCGCTCCACGCCGGAAAACACCGCGGAAGTGCTGTCCGGACTGAAAAGCAAATACGGCACCTACGCGGTCCTCGGCAACCATGACTGGTGGTACGACGGCATGAGGGTCCGCCGCGCCCTCGAAAAATATCATATCCCCGTGCTCGAAAACGAGTGCGTCCTGGGCGAGATCAAAGGGAAGAAGCTGAACATCCTCGGCCTGCCGGACCGCCAGACACGGCCATGGATTCTGGAAAAAGGAATCGCCGGAACGGATGAAAACCATCCGACTCTCGTGCTGTCCCATTCGCCGGACTATTTCCGGGAGGTGAAAATTCCCTTCGAACTGATGGTGTCCGGACACACCCACGGCGGGCAGATCGCCCTGCCCTTCCTCGGGCCGCTGTTCGTGCCGTCGGACTACGGGAAGGAACATGCGAAGGGGCTGCTCGACGCCGGACAGCAGAAGCTGTTCATCACGGCCGGAGTGGGGACGTCCCTGCTTCCGGCCCGGTTCCTGTGTCCGCCGGAGATCGTCCTTCTGACGCTCCGCCGCGCCGAATGATCTTTTTGGTTTCCTTTCTTCCGGAACCGGAACGTACCGAAATAATTAGACATTTCTAAAGGCGCCGGTTGAAAAAATGGAACACCGGGTGTATCTTACCGGGGAAAACAAAATGATAACCCCAAGAAGCCGACAATATGCAGAATGAACCGATTTCCAGCAGCCTGGAAGATTATCTCGAAGCGATTGCCGAGATCATTGAAGCCAAAGGACATGCGCATACCAAAGATATCGCGGACCGCATGAACGTCAAGATGCCGTCCGTCACCAACGCCATCCAGATGCTTGCCGCTAAAGGGCTGATCCGCTACCAGTCCCACGCCCCGGTCACGCTGACCGTCCGGGGGACGGAACGGGCGGCGGTCATCCGGCTCCGGCATGCCGCGCTGAAAAATTTCTTCCGCACGCTTCTGAAGCTGGAGGAAAAGGAGTCGAATGAAACGGCCTGTAAAGTGGAACATATCGTCGGCGAAAAAGTCATGTCCCGGTTCGTCACGCTGACGGAAGCCATCCTGAACCGGCCGGATTGTGCGGGCCTCCGTGAATACCTGAATACCTCCATGCCGACCATTTCGGCCAACTCGCCGGAAGACGTGGTGCCGCTGGACACTCTGGAGGTCGGACAGTCCGGCGTCGTCGCCCATGTCAGCAGCAACCTCCGCGGCATCAAGAAGTTCGCCGATCTCGGACTGGTCTCCGGAACGCTTCTGACCATGGAGGGGCACGCTCCCTTCGGAGACCTCATGAGAGTCCGGGTCATGGGCAGCAGCCTTTCCATGCGCTCCCGGGACGCCGCCCAGATCTGGGTCCATCTCGCCAAGGGAATTTCCGACGACCATACTCAGGAAATCATTCTATAAGGATCTGATCACATATATGAAACAAACGTTTCGTGTTGCCCTGGCCGGAAATCCGAACTGCGGGAAAACCACGATTTTCAACCTTCTGACCGGCGCACACCAGCACGTCGGAAATTATCCGGGCGTCACCGTGGAACGGAAAAGCGGAACGGTTCATATCGGCGTTCTGGAAGTGGAAGTCATCGATCTTCCGGGCATTTACAGTCTTTCCTCCTCTTCGCCGGAGGAAAAAGTGGCGTTCAAGGAGCTGATGAACACCCCCGTGGACCTGATCCTGAACATCGTGGACGCCTCCAATCCGCAGAGGAACCTGTATCTCACTACGCAGCTGGCGGAGCTCGGCATCCCCATGCTGCTGGTCTTCAACATGGCGGACGACGCCTACCGGCGGGGCCTCAAGTTCAACCTTCCGGTTCTGGAACACTACTTCGGGGTGCCGATCGTCCGCACAGTCGGCGCAAAAGGGATCGGCGTCGAACACATGAAACACGTGCTCGGACATCAGCTCTCCGCCCCGGAACGCAAGCTGCCTTCCCCTCTCCGCTACGGTCCGTATCTGGACCCGGCGATCCAGGAGCTGACCGCCCGGATCGAGTCGCTCGAACCGCCGTTCACCTCGAGGATTCCCGCCCGGTACTTCGCCATCAAGCTGCTGGAAGGCGACGAGGCCATCTGCCGCATGCCCCCGTTCGCCCCTCTGCTGGACGATACGGCAAAAACCCGTGAAAAACTGGCGGTCCGTCTGGGCGCCGAAATCGAAACCATCCTGCCGGACAGCCGTTACGGAATGATCTCCGGGGCCTGCCGCGAAGCCATCCGCATCACCAACGAACGCCGCCGCCAGATTTCCGACGACATCGACCGTTTCTTCACCAACCGCTATCTCGGACTTCCCATCTTCCTCGGCGTCATGTTCCTGATTTTCTTCCTGACATTCTCCTGCGCCCAGCCGCTGGTGTACCTCCTGGAAAGATTTTTCGGCTCTCTCGCGGAGACCATCAACCAGTTCTGGCCCTCCGGAAAGATGGATTTCGTCCGGGCTCTTCTTACCGACGGAATCATCGGCGGCGTGGGCGGCGTCCTGGTCTTTCTGCCCAACATCGTGTTCCTGTTTCTCGGGATCGCCTTTCTGGAAGGCACCGGATACATGGCGCGCGCGGCTTATGTCATGGACGGCTTCATGCACCGTTTCGGCCTCCACGGCAAGAGCTTCATCCCGATGCTGCTCGGATTCGGATGCACGGTCCCCGCGGTCATGGCCACCCGGAGCATCGAATCCGAGAAGGACCGTCTGACCACCATCATGGTCCTGCCGCTGATGAGCTGCGGGGCGCGCCTGCCGATCTACTCGCTGCTGATTCCCGCATTTTTCCCGGAGAAGTTCCAGGCGCTCATGATGTGGACCATCTACATCATCGGCATTCTAGTGGCGCTGGCGGGCGCGCGCATCCTCAAATCCACTCTCTTCAAGGGCGGCGACGAGGTCTACGTGATGGAACTGCCGCCCTACCGGATGCCCACGTTCCGCAGTCTCCTGCTGCACATGTGGGAGCGCACGGTCCTGTATCTGAGAAAGGCCGGAACCCTGATCCTCGCGGCATCGATCGTCCTGTATCTCCTCAACACCTTGCCGGTCAAGACGCACTACTCGAAAAACTACGAGGAGCAGATCGCCGCCCTGGAAAAACAGCCGGCCCGGCCGGAAATTCAGGAGAAAATCCGCACGCTCCAGGCGGAACGGAACCTCGAAAAGCTGGAATATTCTTTCGCCGGACGCATCGGACGGGGGCTTTCGCATATCCTCCATCCGCTCGGATTCGACTGGCAGGTAAGTTCCGCCCTGATCGGGGCGTTCGCCGCCAAGGAACTGTTCGTTTCGCAGCTGGGAATCCTGTATTCCGTGGCGGACAGCGACGGGGGCGCTTCGTCGCTTCAGGCGAAACTGAAAGGACAATATACTCCGCTCCAGGCTTTCTGTATCATGCTGTTCTGCCTGATTTCGATTCCCTGCGTCGGAACGATGGCGGTGGTCCGGCGCGAAACGGGCTCCAGCTTTCTGACCTTCCTCCAGTTCGCGGGGCTGACCCTGGCGGCCTACTTCCTGACGCTGATCGTCTATCAGGTCGGCAGGCTCTTTTTCTGACAGAGGCGGCAGATTTTTCATAAAAAACAATTTTTTCGTTAAAAAAAAGTTGAATATGGCCCGCTGTGAAGTATATTAAAAGGCTTTGGAACAGAAAAATTCAGAAACGGAAAACAGATAACTAAATGTCAGGAGTTTCTTATGTATGCAGTCATCGCCAGTGGCGGAAAACAGTTTAAAGTCCAGGAACAGGATGTCGTGACGATGGAACGCCTCGAAGGCGAAGCCGGAACGAAAATCGCATTCAGCGAAGTGCTCGCCGTCGGCGAAGGCGCCGACCTCAAAGTCGGAACGCCGACCGTGGCCGGAGCGAAAGTCGAGGGGGAAATCGTCGAACATCTCCGCGGCCCCAAGCTCATCGCCTTCAAGATCAAACGCCGCAAAGGCGAACGCAAGCGCAAGGGTCACCGCCAGGAACTTACCAAGGTGAAAATCACATCCATTGCCTGAGGTGCATCCGATGAAGTACGATTCCAACGGAGCCTTGCTTGCCACGGAGATTCCCGGACTTCCGGCGCCTCACCGCGGCAAAGTGCGCGACATCTACGATCTGGGCGACTCCCTTCTCTTCATCGCGACCGACCGCATCAGCGCGTTCGACTGCGTGATGCCCAACGGAATTCCCGACAAGGGGCGCGTCCTCACTTCCATGTCGCTTTTCTGGTTCGAGTTCCTTTCGTGGATGCCGAACCATCTGCTCTGTTGGGATGCCGCCGACTTCCCCGCTTCCCTCAAAAGCGTCGCAAAGGATCTGGCCGGACGCTCCATGATCGTGAAGAAAGCCAAAACCATTCCGCTGGAATGCATCGTCCGCGGCTACCTGATCGGCAGCGGCTGGAAAGACTACCAGAAGACCGGCAAAGTCTGCGGAATCTCCCTTCCCGCCGGTTACCAGCAGGCGCAGAAGCTGGCCGAACCGCTCTTCACGCCTTCCACCAAAGCGGACTCCGGACACGATGAAAACATCAGTTTCGAGACCGCCTGCAAGGTCGTCGGCAAAGAAAGAGCGGAAAAAATCTCCGGCTACACCCTCCGGATCTACAAGGAAGCGGCCGCCCATGCGGAAAAGTGCGGCATCATTCTGGCGGACACCAAGTTCGAATTCGGAGATTTCAACGGCGAAATCATTCTGATCGACGAAGTTCTCACTCCCGATTCCAGCCGGTTCTGGCCGAAGAGCGAGTACCGTATCGGGTGCAGTCCGCCAAGCCTGGACAAACAGTTCGTCCGGGATTATCTGGAAGGGCTGGACTGGGACAAGACTCCGCCCGCGCCGGAGCTTCCGCAGGAGATCGTCATGAAAACGCGTGATAAATATTTGAGCGCCCTCAAGTCGCTGAGCGGAAAGACGCTTTCCTGATATTTTCACTTTTCAGAAATCCATCCGGAGCTTGAGGTAAAATCCAACTCCGGTTCTTTTTTTACGAATACGAAAGGAAAATCCAACGATGAAACAGGAAGACAAGGCACCCTCCGGACCCGGCGTCGGACTCGTTTCCTCGCAGGATTTTCATTTCGGCGACAGCCCGGAGGACGTCCTCCATCTCGACTGCGGCAAAACGCTGCGCGGAGTCAACATCCGCTACGAAACCTACGGCACGCTCAATGTCGACAAGTCCAACGCGATCCTGGTGGAACACGCCCTGACCGGAGACGCCCATCTGGCCGGCTACCACTCGGAAACGGACAAGAAGTCCGGCTGGTGGGACCCCATGGTCGGGCCGGGACGCCCCTTCGACACCAATAAATATTTCATTATCTGCAGCAACATCCTCGGCGGCTGCTCCGGCTCGACCGGTCCCAGCTCCATCAATCCGGACACCGGCAAACCCTACCGCATGAATTTTCCGGTCATCACCATCGCGGACATGGTCCGGGCGCAGAAACGGCTGATCGACCACCTCGGAATCAAAAAACTCCTGACCGTCGTCGGCGGTTCCATGGGCGGAATGCTCGCCGTCCAGTGGCCCATCCTGTATCCGGACGCCGTGCGGAGCGTTACTCCGATCGCCACCGCCATCCAGATCACGGCGCAGTCCATCGCCTTCAACTGGGTCGGGCGCGAAGCCATCATGGCCGATCCCGGCTGGAACCACGGCAACTACACCGAGCAGCCGCAGAAGGGACTGGCGATCGCCCGGATGCTCGCGCACATCACCTACCTGAGCGACGAGTCCATGAGCAATAAATTCGGACGCGAACTCCAGTCGGCCGAAGACTACTCGTTCAACTTCAACATGGACTTCCGGGTGGAAAGCTATTTGAACTACCAGGGCAGCCGTTTCGTGGAGCGTTTCGATGCGAATTCCTACCTCTACATCACGCGCGCCATCGACTATTTCGACGTGTCGGACGGAACGGGAGGGGACTACGCGAAAGCCTTCCGGGACGTCAAGTGCCCTTTCCTGATCGTCTCCTTCTCCAGCGACTGGCTCTTCCCCGAATACCAGTCCCGGAGTCTCGCCCGCATTCTGCTCGAAAACGGCAACGACGTGACCCTGTGCAACATCAAATCCGGATACGGCCACGACGCCTTCCTGCTGGAATATGAAACGCTGGGCAGGCTCATCACCGGATTCCTGATCAATATCTCGCAGGAGGTGTCCTCATGACCTTGAACGTCAAATTCCAGGAAGCCGATGCGCTGATCACCCGCTCCGACCTGGCCGCCATTGCGCAGATGATCCCCCGGGAGGCCAAAATCCTCGACCTGGGCTGCGGCTCGGGACGTCTCCTGAAAGCGCTCAAAACCCTCCGCAACGCCAAAGTCATGGGCGTGGAACGCGATCAGGACAAGATCATCGAATGCGTGCAGCGGGGCGTTCCCGTGGTCGAGGCCGATTTGAATGAAGACCTTTTCGAGTTTCCGGACCACAGTTTCGATTATGTGATCCTGAGCCGGACCCTTCAGACGGTCACCTACCCGGACCGTCTTCTGAGTGAAATGCTCCGGATCGGAACCCACGGGATCATCAGCTTCATGAACTTCGGACAGCTGGAGGCGCGCCTCCAGCTGCTGTTCGGCAACATGCCCGTGACGAAAAGCCTGCCGGTGAAATGGTATGAAACCGAGAACATCCATCCCGGCACGCTCGGCGATTTCCGGGACCTTTGCAAAGACCGCGGCATCCGGATCATCAAAGAGATTCCGATCTCCCAGGAGGGCGACTTTCTGCGTTTCTTCACGCCCCTGTGGCCGAACCTCTTCGCCTCCAACTGTATCTTCGTGATCTCAAAATGACGGCGCTGCGATCATTTCCGCCGTCGGCGGCCCCGGGCGTGCGCGTATTGATTCTCGGCTCCATGCCCGGAGAGGAGTCCCAGCGGCGGCAACAGTATTACGCCCATCCCCGGAACGCGTTCTGGGGGATCATGGGCGAGCTTTTCGGATTTTCCCCCGGCCTCCCCTACCCCGAACGCCTTGCGCACCTGAAAAAGTGCCGGGTCGCGCTGTGGGATACGCTGGCAAGCTGCGAACGGAAGGGCAGTCTGGACTCCGATATCCGCGTTCCCGAGCCCAACGACATTGCCGGGCTTCTGGCCGAATACGTCTCGATCACGCACATCTTCTGCAACGGAACGGCTGCTTTCCAGTTCCTGAAACGCTATCACGCCCCGCTTTTCCGCGGAAAACAGACTATCCTCCGCCTGCCGTCGACCAGTCCGGCGGCAGCCCGTTTCAGCTATGAGGAAAAACTGGAAATGTGGCGTATCGTCCTGGATACGGCCCGGGCGGACGGCGCTCCCGGAATTTTCCCCGTCAGGAATCCTTCCGGACCCGCACCTGTCTGAAGACCGCCTCGCATTTCCCGCAATGGGCGCAGGTCATGGCGCAATTCGCGGGACAGTCCCCGAACCAGTTTTCCGGAAACCGGGAATTGTCGATGATGTACGGGGCGAAAATTCGCGACAGGTCCGGCTCCATCAGATTCAGGAGATTTCCGTCGAACTTCCGCCGGATGTAGGCTTCGATCAGGCGTCCCGGCTGCGCGTTGACGCGGGTCGCCAGCTTGACGACCGGAAAATAGGGATCGTAATGATGCAGGTCCTCCGGCCGGACCCACGCCCCTTTCAGAAACTCGATGTGATTCTTCGGATCGGAAAACGTTTTCCAGCAGAGATGCGGCGAAAAATCCTTGGCGTTTTCCTTTTTGGAGAGCTTCGCGTCGTGTGCGATCATATTGTCATGGAAAATCTGTGCGGGACAATACCGGAGGCATCCGCTGTTGGCCAGCATGCAGAGCTTCCTGCCGTTTTTCCGGCACCAGTCATGAAAGGCGGCGACCGCGGGAATGTCCCGTTGGATGTCCCGACGGATGTGAAAAGAGTCGAAAATGTCCGCCAGATATTCCATCGCGGGGATGGAGTCGATCCGCATGTTCACGGAAGCGCGGCGCTCGATCGCGGGAAAGTGCTTTTTGAGGCGGTCCGCCGCAAAGGGAGACGTCGTGGTGACGGCGTCCGGCAGAATCCCGAGGGAGTCCAGATGCCCCAGAAGGGAGCAGAGCTGCTTCTCGAAATCCACGCTGATCGCATCCTCCCCGAAGCAGTTGGCATTGAAAAGGATGTCCAGCTTGATCCCCATGCGGCGGAATTCCACCAGTTCCCATTCCAGCTGTTTCTGCAAGTCTTCCCCGGTCATTTTCCCGTTGTAAGGCTTTCCATACAGCGAAAGGGAATACGCGGAGCCCAGCATGGCGCGTCCGGAAGGAACCCCGATCCACGGAAAATAGACCTCATCGATGTGTTCCCGGTACTTTTTGACCAGATTGACGAACGGCTCGATCCCGGGATGCTGCTGGTAACCAACTGCGAATTTCATTCTGGATTCCTCTCATTTCCGGAGCAACTTTCCGTCCTCCCCGAACCGACAATATATGTAACATCCTGCAAATGAAAAAGAAGAGGATATCTCCCCACTTCAAAACGATAGCCGGGATACGCCTTTTCGACTTCCGCCGCGATCGCCCGGATCTCCGACGGCTTGTAGGCTTTCAGCCGGGAGAGGGTCCCGTCCGCCAGGATCAGGACCGGCATGACCGGGATCAGGTAGGTGTACAGGAAACGGCGGAAGCTCCACGGACGGATGAACGGGGTGAAAAGAAAGAGAAGCACGGGAAGCCCGATGTTCGGAAGGATGTCCCGAAAGAAACGGCGCTGGGACACATCGAAAAAAGCAATCGGACGATTGCATTCAGCCGCGGTCCGGAAAATCCGTTCCAGGTCCTCCTCGTCGAAGTGGTGAAGCGCGGAAAACATCACCGCCACGCCGTCGAACTTTTTGATGGCATCTTCGGCGCACAGGCTTTCCCGGCAGTATTCAACGCCCTCGGCCGGCTTCTCAAACGCGACACGATGCGGATACAGGTCCGTCTGGACCGCATGGAGGTCGCCGCATTCGTTCTTCTTCCGGATTTTCGCCAGAAAGGCGGGGACGTATTCCCCGCGTCCGGAACAGAGGTCGACCATCTGTTTTTTGCCGGTTTTCTTCATCTGTTCGGCAATCATGTCCAGCGCGTTCGTATACACGCCCGACTTCCAGACGCAGCTCAGGAAATCCGTCAGAAAATCCCGGAAAATGGAAGGACACCACGCCCGTTCGTGCAATTCCCTGCACCGGATACGCTTCATAATTCCATCCCCTTTCCCAATGCGGACAAGTCGTTTTCAAGCTCGGAAAGGAACCGGTTCCATTCCTCTTCCGGTAGATTTCCTTCCCGGAAGGACGCGATCAGGTTCAACCGTCCGTTGAATGAGTTGGCGAAGATTCCCAAGGCGTTCAGCGGCGGCATGACCGGCATGTGATAAAGATTCCGGACCGGGTATCCGCAGAGTGTGCCCGGCGCGGAGAGGGCGCTGTCCAGATACGAGAACATCATGGAACCGGTCGAGGCGGCCCCCTTTTTGCGGAATGCGCGGGCCATTAGCGGGAACGGAACCAGACGCGTCAGGCGCGGAGCCACCCGGTAGGCATGCGGAAGTTTTGCCGCGATCGCCCGGAAAATCCGGGTACGGAGAGCCGCGACCCCGTTCCGGAACTCCGCGAGGTCCCGGCGCGCCGCTTTGACGGGCATCATGCTCCACTGGTTGAAGAAATACGGATTTGCCGGAACGTCCGGAGTGTTGCGCATATCCACCGACATCGGAATCACGAGACTTTCACCTTCCGCCCCCAGGCGTCCGAGCAGAGCATTGAAGCGGCGCAGAATCCCTCCGAGAAGGAACGGCGTAAGCATGAACGGACCGAAAAGACGCTCCGCCGAAGCGGTCAGGTTCCCGTATTCCTCCGGTTGGAGGAAAATCCGGTGAAAACGGGTTCGTCCGAGGCTCCCGCCCGGCAGGGAGGCGGTGGTGCCTTCCGCAAGAACCGTGTTCCCATAGTGCTGGACGATTTTTCCGCCCGCGAACTGTTTCCCCCACTCGTTGAGGAGCGGATGGGAATACCCCGGAGGCACGGCGGCCAGGTCTCCGGCGCCGGACAGCAGGCAGTCGATCACCAGTTCGCCGCCGCGTCCGTCGAACAGCAGGTGGCTGAACTTGAAGACGAGCCGGGAAACGGGTTCGCCCCGGAACAGTTTCACCGCCATCCGCGCGTCTCCGGGCAGGGGTTCGGTCGCGAATATCTCCACCGCAGCGTCCGGCGAATCGCCCGGGGATTCCGCGGAGAACGGGACGGGAGAAGGCTTTCCCTTCACCCAGCACGGAGCCCACGTCCAGAAATGGTTGGAGAGATGCCCGTGGAGAAGGGGCAGAACCGGCGCAAGCCGACGCTCCAGCAGTTCGCGGACGGCGGACTCGTCCGGGGTACCCTCCACCTCGAGCACGATGGAGAAAGGATTTCCCTTTTCGGGCGTGCCGGAGGCCGTGTAATTCAGGAAGGCGGCCATCCGGTCAAGGCCGTCGACATACATTCCATCCAGACGGAATACCATGTTCTACTTGTCCATTTCCTGCCGGATTCTCCCGGCCAGCGCGTTGACGGTCCGGACGTCGGCCATGGAGAGGCCGGCCTCGACCAGCTTGACATCCCAGAGACGTTCCACGGAAAGCAGCAGTTCGATGAACCCCATGGAATTGATCCCGTTGGAGGCCAGGGATGCCTCCGGGTCGATCTTTGAAATCTCCCTGGAGGTAATCACGGACATCTCTTTCCGCAGGGCGCGGGCGATTTCTTCAATGGAAACATTGTTCATACTGAATGACTCCTTTCAGGTTCTGTTTTGCATCAGGCGTTCCAAAACGGCGTCGGTGTTGTCGGCGGAGGAATCGCAGAAAACCTCGCCGTACCGGTTTTCTTCTTCGCTCGAAGTCAGAAGGAAAGCCGCCGAACCGTCCTCGATCCGGGTATATCCTTTTTCATTTGAAAAGGCGGTGAACGGGATCAGTTCCTCGACGAAAATCAGCAGAACGCGCGGACAATAGGCGCACCGCAGCCAGGTGTCCGCCGCGGACCACGCCTCCCGGCGGAGACCGGCAAATCCGGCCAGCGAAATCTCCGGTCCGCAGGTCTTCAGGCAGTTTGCGACATACGACGCGGCCGCATTGTGGACCGAATGGGAGAATTTTCCCGGGACCATCTGGTCCGGCGGATAATCCAGCATGTCGTACACATACTCCAGGATAATCCGGGCGGGACCGAAGGAGCTCGCAAGAAGAATGCCGGTGTCGCCGGGCAGTTCCCGCTTTCCGGAAAAATCTTCGGCGGCGCCCGCGGCGGAAGCCAGCGCCAGCAGCGTGAAACGGTCGATCCGCCGAAGCTGGAATTCCTTCCGGACAGCCGCAAGACACGACGCCCCGCCGTCTCCGGTCCGGGCCGTCATCAGGGAAGAAAATCCGGCGACATATATGCTCATCCGCACCTCCCCGCGATCAAGGCCGTGTTGCAGCCGCCGAACGCCAGCGAGGTGGACATCGCATAGGAGCCGCGGACCGGGGTGACTTCCATCACCGGAGGCGCCGGGAGGCGCGGGTCCGGAACGGAACAATTCCAGCTGGGCGGGATGCGCTGTTCGTCCAGCATGATCAGCGTGAAGATCAGTTCGAGGATTCCGGCCGCGCCCAGGGCGTGCCCGGTGATCGATTTCGTGGAAAAATACCGGAGCTTTTCCCCGAAAATCCGGAAAAGAACCGTGCCTTCGCAGAGGTCGTTGGCTTCGGTTCCCGTTCCGTGGGCATTGACGAAAGAGACCGACTCCGGCCCGATCCCGGCGCGGGACAGCGCCATGCGGATCGCCTGTTCGAGGCCCCGGCCTTCGGCGTGGGGAGCCGTGATGTGAAATGCGTCCCCGGCGGCTCCGAACCCGGCCAGAAAGAAAGGGCTTTTGTGCTTGCGCGCGGCGGCGGAACGGACACTCTCCAGGACGACGATTCCCGCGCCCTCCCCCAGATTCAGCCCGTTCCGGTCGCGGTCGAACGGTTTGCAGGAGCCGTCGGAAGTCACCCCCAGCGCATGGAATCCGGTCAGAGGCATTTTGGAAATCCGGTCGACGCCGCCCGCCAGCGCGATGTCGCATTTCCCCGACTGAATCCACATGGCGGCCAAGGAAACGGCGTCCGCGCTGGACACGCAGGCATTGGAAATGGTTGCAACGGGACCTTCAATCCCGAGTTCCTCCGCAAACTTTTCCGTGATGCTCCCGCTCGTGAAGTTCCGCAGAAGCGATTCGTTGACAAGGGTGTTTTTGCGGAAATCATCCAGAAAATAGAGATCGTTGAACTGGACGTCGCCGGAAGAGCCGAGGCAGATCCCGGCGCGGCGCATCCGCTCCTCCCCGGGCGTCAGTCCGGCATCCGACAGGGCTTCCCGAAGAGCAATGGACAGCAGGACATCGCTTTTTTTCCGTCCTTTCGGGACCGGCACAACCAGCAGGCGGAAGGGCATGTTCAGGACGGGATACCGCCGGTTCGGCGGCGGAGGCGGCACATACAGATTTTTCCGCGTCTCGGCACAGTCCCGCCCGGCCGGGGAAATCCCGCCCATTCCGGAAATGACGACCGCATTGGAATCGGGGAAACTCATTTTTTCCATATATCCTCGAAAATATAGCATTCATAGGGATATTTCATGCACATCTCCTCCAGCCGCGCCGCATACTCCTGCACATATTTGCGGAGCGTCTCGCGGCGGCGTCCCTCCATGACCGGATGGATCAGCGGCCCGAACTCGGCCGTGAAAACCTCGTGTTTTTTCTTCCGGTGCGAAAAAACGCAGACCACCGGGCAGCCGCAGCGCGCGGCGATGAAAAACCCGGCGGTCGGAAACATCGCCTCCTCCCCCAGAAACATCACGGGGACGCCCTTCTCCTCGACACAGCGGTCGGCCATGATCCCGACGGCCTCCCCTTTTTCCAGCACACTGACCGCCTCGAGGATTCCTCCCATGGGATCATCCACCGAGATGACCTTGATTTTGGACTCTTCCGGGTCTTTTGCCACCGCCGAAAACTTGTCCACGCTGCGGTTGCGGTCGGGCTTCATCATAATGTTCACCGGCTTCCAGGAGATGCCCACCCCGGACAGCATGGCCTGCCACGGCCCGAAATGGGAAAACGCCACCATGTGGGCGCGATATTCCGTCTCCGCCTTCCGGTAGAGTTCAAAGTGATCCCGCTCCAGCCGGAGCTTGCCCAGGTGCATGGCATATTGCTCCACGATGGCCTGTCCCTGGCTGGTGAACAGCGCCCAGACATGGAAAAAGCGCCGGAAGAATCCCGCATCCGGGAAACGGTGCCGGACATACGGCATCGCCGAACGGCGCGCGCGGGCGTCGAAGGCCGCGTAGAAGAAGGAGACCATCCAGACCATTCCGCAGGCATGATTGACGCCGAAAAGTTTCAGCATCCCGATGAAAAACAGGATTCCGAGGGAGTTTCCCCGCGTGTCGCTCAAACTTTTCTTTTCAGGCATTTTCCCCTCCTTCCTGAAAACGGCGCGGAAGGCCTTCGCCGTAAAATACACGGCCACCCCCATGACCACGCCCCAGAACGGCGCGAGGATCAGGCTCCCCAGCAGCCACTCGAACGCCCGGAGATGGAATTCGTTCACGAGCGTATTCCAGTTTATCTCGGTCCAGAACCGGCCGTAGCGCAGGTAATACCCCAGTTCGATGCACAGGAACGGCGAAAGCGGCGGCATGAAAAGATTCTGAATGGACAGCGCCATCAGCTTGTTCAGATGCAGACGCGCCGTCACATAGAGGATCACCGCCATGTGGAACCCGAAAATCGGAAGGACCGCCAGAAAGGACCCCACCGCCGCGGAAGCCGCCAGCCCTCCGTTCGAGGAGTTCTCCTTCAACAGATACAGGAACAGTTCTTTCGGGCGGAAAATGGAAAAGTCCATAGGCTTCCGGCGCAGTTTCTTCTTCGGAAACGGCAGCAGCCGCAGCATTACCAGATGCGTGTGAATCAGGGTCAGCCGGAGATTGTCCGGAAACGGCTTGAAATGGGAAATCCGTTCCGCAGAGGGCGGATAGAAGGAGCGGATCGGGACGTCATGGAATTCCAGGTTGCCCCACCCCGCCCGCGCCAGGACTTCCGCCTCGAAATCGAAGTGCCGGGAAAGGAAACGGAGACGGGAGATATAATGCAGGGGATAGGCGCGGAATCCGCTCTGGCAGTCCGCGACGTCGATTCCGGTTTCGACCTTCATCCAGAAGTTGGAGAAGGAGCGTCCGAACTTGGAGGAGCCGGGCACATGCTCGCCGGAAAAGTCGCGGCAGCCGATGAGCATGGAGTAGTCGTTGGCCTCCATGAACGGGAAAAACAGCGGGATGTCCTCCGGATAGTGCTGTCCGTCCGCGTCGAGCGTAATCATGTAGTCGATTTCCGGCTTGTCCTTCAGCAGAGCGATGGCCGTCCGGAGAGCGGCCCCTTTCCCGAGATTGCGTTCGTGACGGTGAATCCGGACCGGAAGCCCCGCGAGGAGCTCCGCCGGATCGCAGTCGGTGCTGCCGTCGTCCACGACCAGCACATGGTCGAGCTGTTCCAGACAGCGCGAAACAATGTCCCGGAGCGTGGCGGCGTTGTTGTAGACGGGAATCACGCAATAGATTCTGTCCCGGAGTCCGGCCATCCCTCAATCCTTTCCCATGAACTCGCGGTAATTGACATACCCGATCCGGTGAATGGCGCGCAGGGCGCGGGTGAAACGGTTCGGGGGATACACGCAATATTCGTTCCCGCCGAATCCCTTCTCCAGCATGGTGTTGACCGTTTCCGGATCAAGGCCGGGCTCGAAATAGAAAAGTTCGTCGATTCCGTTCCAGTCGTCCGGAACCATCTTCTTTTCCCTGGCCAGGTCATACAGCGGAGTGCCGGGCAGAATCCGGATTCCGGAAAACACGGCGGAGTAGGCCGGGATCAGCGAGAAAATGTTGTCGATTCCCTCCCGGATGGTATCGTAGGTCTCGCCGGGACCGCAGAACATGAGGTTGGTATTGACCCCGACTTTGCGTTCCATCAGCGCCTGCGTCACGTGGCGGGCCTCCTCGAACGTAAAATTCTTTTGGAGACCGCGCAGCGTGGTGTCGGTGGCGCCGTCCAGCCCCAGTTCGGTGGCAATCAGGCCGCATTCGACCATCCGGTCGATATCGGCGTCGGAGAGGTTTCCGGGGGCGAGAAAAGCGTCGAACGGAAGTTTGAGATTGCGTTCCTTCATGCGCTTCAGGAATGCAAGATAGTGTCCGTCCGGATCGTTGAACACGGAATCCACAAAGAAAAACATAGCTTCCGGCATTTCGGCGAACATCTTCTCCATCTGGTCCAGAATCGGGTCCGCGTCGCGCGGCCGGATCCGGTGTCCTTCCAGAAGCGGATACGTGCAGTACACACAGCGGAACGGACAGCCCCGCTTCGTCTGGACCGGGATCATGTGGACATTCCTGTAGTAATACGCCATGAGCTCGCCGGAATAGAGCGGAACGGCCTGATGCAGGGGCTCGCCCATGCGGAGCTTCGGAAGGTCCGTCCGTCCGGACTGTATCTCCGAAACCAGTTCGGCGACCGCCTTCTCGCCTTCTCCGACGATCCCGTAGTCCGCGCCCGAAATACGCATGATCTCCTCCGGCAGCAGGGAGAAACCGGGACCGCCGAGCAGGACGGGCGCATCGGACAGTTTGCGGCAGAGTTCGATCACCCGCAGCGGAGTGCGGATGATTTCGCGGGTATTGCTGCGGCTGTTCACGGTGTCGATGTTGCGGATGCTCAGCCCGATCAGATCGAATTTTTTTTCCTTCAGCCGTTTTTCGAGTTCCTCCATGCCCTGCGGCAGGATGTCGAACTGGGTCACGTCATGTCCCTCGTTCGTCAGCACGGATGCGATCACGCTCATGCCCAGCGGATACACGGCAAAGGGCTCAACGCAGATGTTGGAGGAAATCAGCAGAATGTTCATGAATCACCGTTCCGGGATTGAATGGAATGGAAGGGGTCGTCCGGGGCCATTCTTCCGCGCACCAGGCAATAAGCATCCGTGCTCATGCCGTCGCACAAAAGAAGCAGGACCGTTTCCAGTTCCGGGTCGTCGAAAAGCGAATCGATCTCCAGGGCGATGCGCGTCCCGTCGCCCAGCGTGTCGATGTAACAGGAAGGGCCGTGCACATTCAGGGCGATCGCGGTCTCGCACGGCGGCGTGGACGGCAGGGTTCCCACGAAGAGGTGTCCCCGCCCGCCGCTCCGGCCATTCTGCACATAGTCCGTCCAGTAAAGAAGATTTTCCGGATGGGAGCCGTCCCGTCCCGCCCCGACCACGGCGGTTTTCCCGGAAAGCGGAGACATTCCGGCTTCGGCCGCGGCAAGGATCGAAGCGAGGATGGCCGCCTTGGAGCGCTCCCCCGCGCGCTTGAACTTGGGCAGGTCGTATTTCGGCATGAAATCCAGCATCAGAACCTCGTCCAGGAGGCTGGACAGGGATTCCGCCTGAATCCGGAGCTTCCGGGAAGGAACCTCCGCGCAGAATCCGCACACCCTTGCAAAACCGGCTGTATGAAAATCACGCATGGGCCGCCTCCAGCATCAGAACCGCGTTGCAGCCGCCGAATCCGGCGTTCAGGGAAAGAATCCGGGGCTTTTCCAGCGGACGGACCTCCTCGGATACCAGAAACTCCGCTCCGGACGCGGGAACCTGAAGATTGGTCTGCGGAAAAACCGCGCGCCGTTTCAAAACTTCCAGCGCGGCGGCCGCCTGAATCATTCCGGCGGCCGCCAGTGTGTGTCCCGTGCCGCCCTTCGTGGAAACCAGCGGGATCCCTTCCGGGAAAACGGTATTGACCGCCCGGATCTCCATTTCGTCGTTGAACAGGGTGCCCGTTCCGTGGCCGATCACCAGCCCGACGTCTCCGGGGGCGCACGCCTCCCCCATCGCAAGACGCATAGCGCGGGCCATCTGACGCCCCTCCGTATCCGGCGCGGTCACATGGAGCGCGTCCGTGGTGATTCCCCAGCCGCCCACTTTGCCGAGCACGGGCAGGGAATATTTTTCCACCGTCTCCTCCGAGGCAAGCGCCAGCAGCCCCGCCGCGTCCCCGAGGACCAGCCCCCGGCGGTCGCGGTCGAACGGGCGCGCCGGCTCCGGCGACATGGACGCCAGCGACGCAAATCCCGAATAGACGAACTCGCTGACATAATCGCACGCGACCACCAGCGCCGCCGGAATCCGGCGGTTCCGGATCATCGACGCGGCCCGGGCCATCGCGATGTTCGAGGAAGAGCACGCGCCCGAATAGAGGATTCCGCCCTTCTTATGGAAAATCTTCAGCGCCTTTTCAAACAGGGTGTCGGCGGTCCAGCGGTTCTCCGGATTTTCCAGACGGTCGGCTTCCCCCAGGGTCGCGGCGAAAAAAAGTTCCGCTTCCGCCGGGCAACGGATCTGCGATCCGGCCAGGAATTCCAGCACCGGCTCCAGAAAAGAACGGTCTTCCGGGGGCGCATAGTCCGGGATCGTCGCCGCCAGGGAACACCCGAACGGCTCCGTCGGGAAACGCGTGATCTTCCGGAAGGCGTGCCTCCCGGCAAAAAGGCCGTCCATACAGGGAGCCGTGCCGAAACCGTATCCGGTGACCAATTCCGCCGCGGTGATGTAAACGTCATTCTTCACGGTGGAACTCTCCCGCAAGCCAGCGTTTTTTGCAATTTTCCCAGAGCTCCGGGGAACAGAACAGCGGCTCGCGGGTCGCCAGATCCACAAAAAGCTGGACGCTGTACGCGGTGCATGCGGTTTCCCCTTTGGAATTGCGTATGGCGAATTCCATATTCAGCCGGGCGCCTTCGCTCCAGTGCAGGAAGGCGCTGACTTCAATGATTTCGTCCAGATACAGCGGGGAACAGTAATCCACATGGAACTGCGCCAGAGGCGCGCCGATGGATGCGGCACGGTAGGCCGCATAGGTCAGCCCGCACTTGTCGCCAAGCTCGGCGGCCGCCTTTTCGAAAAGGAACGGATAGTTCCCGTGCCAGACGATGCCCAGCGCATCCACCTCCCCGATCGTGATCCGGCAGGAAACGGAAGCCGTCACCGGAGGAGGCGCACCGGGAACCGGCTCGAAATAGGGTTTCCGGCGGCTCATTCCATCACCCGGAATCGGCATTTGACCACGGACACCCGGGTCTCCCCGCTCATCAGCGTGATTTCGGCGGCAAGACGGTCTTCCGTGCGTTCAAACCGCCCGGAGACCGTCAGGGGGGTATCCGGTTTGACCGGGACGAAGAATTTGGTTTTGTGAAGTTCGGCCAGCTCCAGGCGCAGGGAAGTCGCACGGGCGGCAAAGACTTCCGCAACCAGGATGTGACAGACGCCCGGCAGCATCGGATTGCCCGGAAAATGCCCCTGGAAACCGGGGAAATACGCCCCCAGCGTCACATGTCCGGCGACCGCCGCGCCGTCCGCGGCTTTCTCCAGCACCAGTTTTTCTTCGATCGCGTTTTTCGCATTCATGGCTTCCCTCCTTCCCGGTCGACCGTCCGCGTCCGGATGATCAGCCGGTATCGGGGCTGACGGTTTTCATAAACGATATTCCACGGGAACGGTACACCGCCGCAGGACTCATACCTGTAACAGGAGACCTCCCACCGGCGCGAACCGTTCTCCAGAAACCGTTTCCGGATCAGCACGGGAACTTTCCCGGCGTAAATATATTCCATTTCAGCACCGTTGTCAAGAAAGACCGATTCCTCGAAACGACCGTTTTTCCAAACTCCTTTTCCATTCCGCGGGGGAACGGCGTCCCAGTAGGCGCGGCACACCCCGTAATAGATCATCTCTGTCGCCATCTTCCGATATTTTTCCTCCGGGAACGGGATCGGCATCCAGGAAAACGCCTCCAGCTTCTCCGGAGTGCCGGACGCCTCGAACAGCCGGCTCCCGGCGGGACTGGCGGCGTAAAGCTCCACCCGCCCGGTTTTCCCGTCCAGCCGGGCCAGCACCAGGAACGTGATTTTGCGGAACCATACCTCCAGAACGACGCTCGACTCCACCACGCCGCTGAACGCCGGACGGGGCGCCGGCTGGAAGTCCGCGGGGACCGGTTCGAATTCAGGATAGGCAAACGGTTCCGTCCGGCACCCGGAGAGTCCCAGCACCGCCGCGAGAACCACCGGCAGGAAAAGCGGCTTTCTCTCAAACCGCAGCGAGTCCAGCACGGGGATCAGGAACACTCCGGCCGCCCACGCCGCGGCAATGCCGGTCACCAGCGTCAACCCGGCCGAACGCAGCATCAGGTGATTCGCAAAAAGAACCGTCACGCCTCCGGCGATCGAGGTCACCGCGGAAAAAGTCACCGCGTTGTAAATGCTCTCCCGCGTCCGCTCCGAAACTCCCGTCATGATGATCCCGTAATTCACGGAGAGCCCCACCACGACGATTCCCGCCACCAGCACGGAAAGATTCACCTCGCTCCGGAAGAAGGAGTGGATTCCTCCCATGACCGCCAGCGAAGCCAGAACAGGCGTCAGCGCCACCCCGGTTTTCCACAGATTCCGGAAAAAAGCCAGCACGGTCAGGAACACAAAGAAACAGACGCAGAAACCGATTCCGAAAATTCCCGCCGTGACGTCGGCGGACATCTGTTCGGCCGTCCGGGTGTTCGACAGCATCACCGCCCGGGTCAGGGAATGAATCTTTTCCGTCAGGGCCCGGTCATCATCCGGAATCATGACCGCCACCGTGACCCCGTTTTTCCCCGTATGGATCATCTCTTCCGCGATCGGGGAGAAAAACGACGGAATTTCCGCGGAGGAGTTTTTCAATCCGTGCCGGACGCGGTCGAAAAACGGACGGAAAAACTCGCGGTCGATCCCTTTTTTCTCTCCGGCGCGTTCCAGACGTTCCTGAAGGCTGTCCAGGCCGCCGGCCCGCTCCCAGCTCCGCCAGGAATCCAGATTCTTTTCCCGGAAAGCCTCCGTGCCCAGCAGATCGGTCGGAGAGAAGAATTCGCAGTCCAGCTTCGAGCGGAGGAAACGGACCTCCCGTTCCGCATTCTCCAGGGCCTCCGCCCGCGTCTTTCCCGTGATGAGAAGGAACCCGGACCGCGGGCCCTTCTGGAACACCTGCTTGAAGAGGTTTTCCCGTTCGGCGAACTGCCGGTCGGCCACGTCGAACTGCCGGATGTCCGGGTTGAAGCGCAGCCGGACCGCGGACGCCCCCAGCACCAGAATCAGCACCGTCCCGATCAGGAGAGTCCAGCCCGGATGCCGTTTCTGAAACCGGGGCGGAGAAAAACGGAAAATGACCCTTTTATGGTTTTGCGCAAACACGGCCGGCAGGAGAATCAGCATCAGGCAGAACGTGAGGAACAACGTCGCGGCGGCGAAAAAACCGAACTGGACGAATGCTTCCACCCGGGAGATCATGAACATGCAGAAGGCCAGCACCGAGGTCAGCATCGCCGCGGAAAGAGGTGGCAGGAGCCGGATCAGGCTGCGATAAGGCTGGCGGCCGGTCATCGCGGAGAAAATATAAATTCCGTAGTCCACCCCCACCCCCACGATCACGCCGCCCATTCCGACCGTGAACAGCAGCACTTCCTTGAAGATCAACGTCATGACGGCCAGCGCCGGAATCGTCGCCAGAAAGGGAATCAACGGAATCAGCAATGTCCGGAAGTTGCTCTTGTAGAAAAGAATGAAAAGCGACAGGAAGAGCACCAGAGAGACCACCCCGAGCCGCTGCACGTCCGCTTTCAGCACTTCCTCATTGGCAATGGAATGCAGATGGCTGGCGATGAGACGGCACTGAACATTCCCGGGCGCGCCGGAAAGCGTCCTGTCGATGAATGCCACCAGCGCCCGGCTCTCCTGCGGATCGGCGATCGGAACCGACGTGCGCAAAATCATCAGGGCATGCTTCCCGTCCGTGGAGACCAGATACGGAGACTGGAACTGGAATTCCAGTCCGGACAGGCGGCGGAACCCTTCCAGTTTCCGGAGACACGGCAGGTTCAGGGAAAAGGGGTCCTCCCGGATCATCTCCGTCTGGCCGACCCCTGAAAGCATCAGCCGGGAATGAAGTTTTCCGACCAGCCGCTCCATCTCCCGGTCCGTTTGCGGAAAGACGTCGGGTGAAACCAGCCGCGTCTGGAAGGAAGTCAGTTCCGCCATTCCCTGCGACAGCGGCGCCGACAGGGTTTTGTATGTCACGGAACGGATCATCGGACTGGCCTTGAATTCCGCCGCCGCTTTGTCCAGGAACGCGGGCAGGGCCGAATCCGCAAATGTTCCCTCTTTCAGGGAAAAGATCACCACCATCCGGTTGAACATCCCGCTGTCGGCCAGAGAGGCGAACGTCCGGGCCGATTCGGAGTCGGCCGGAAGGATTTTCAACGCGTCATACGTGAACGTCCCCCGGAGGATCAGCCCGACGGAAAACAGCAGAAGAAGCCCCGTCAGGATTCGCCCCCAGGCGGCATGCCGGAGAGCGAAAAACACAAATTCCCGGAGAAACTTCTTCATGGCGGCCCCGCCTGCCAGACACGCCCGGGCTGGGCGACATTGATCGAGAAGCCGGAAAACACGATATGGGTCAAATCCCCGTTGCGCTCCTCGATCCGGACCTCCGTGACGTGGCGCAAATCCCTGGAGAGCGTCACCGTCATCACCGTGATGAATTCCCCGGCGATGTTCCCTTTCCGCGGAATCATTTTCAGCGTATCCGGCCCCGGAAAGGTGATGTCAAACGTGTCCGCCATCTGCATGAATGCGCCCGAAAAGTAGAGTCCCATGGAATCGAGCAGGGACTTGAGCATCTGATTCCGGCTCGTGTCGATGGCGATCACCCGGTTCGAATCGGCGTCCCATTGCGTGAGACGGTTTTTTTCGATGACGCAGCAGTACTGAATGGGGCTGTTCACGCGCCACGCCATCCGTCCCGCCTTGTCCAGATGAAAAGTCCCCTTGATCACCAGCGTGTGCCGCAGGAACTTGATCTTCTTCTCCTGCACGAAATCGGCCGAAAGGGTGGACACTGTTTTCATCGCCGACTCGATTTCGGCCAGACGGCTCCGGTCGTTCTCCGCGGAGAAGCCGGAAAACAGCGGCAGCATCAGGATTGCGGAAACAGCGCAAGCATGGATTCGTCCAGTTGACATACCTTCAATTCTCCTTCCGAAATGAGATTCCCGTCGAGGTCCGTGATCGAAAACAAGGCGATATGCCACGGCTCGAAGTCGTATTTGCGCATGGTGCGGACCCGGATGCGGTCGCCGGCGCGCACCTTCCGCCCGGTATAAACGAAACGGTTGACTTCCACCAGCATTCCCTTCAGATATTTGTCGGACCGCATGAAGGAGTCCAGGAAAGCGAGCCCCTGGGCGCCGATTTCAATGAAACCCGCCGGGTCCATCCCCCCGTCCTCCCCGAGAAAAATGTTGTCTTCCGTGATCACGCTCTCCAGGTCGCTGTCATTGTTCCCGACCCGGCAGAGCGATGCAATCATCCGCACCGGCTTCCGGTGGGGAATATAGTTCTCCGGAGAGGAATGCGGCAGGATGACCACCTTGTCGAGCTGTCCTGCGATCCGGTCGCAGCCGGGGTCCGCGGCATTGTAGTCCCCGGAATATTTCCACGCGCGGCCGCGGCATCCGGCGCATTCCGCGAAGGAATCGCATCCTTTGCACGGCTCCTTGACTTCCTTGCGGTAGAAACGGACCTTCTGCAGCATGTAACCGTCCGCAAGGATTTCACCCATAGGTTTTTCCCGGCAGTTCCCCAGCTCCACCCGAAGGCCGCAACAAGGATACACCGTCCCGTCCGCGCCGACAAAACACGAATAGCGGAACTTGAAACAGGCTCCGCCCACAAATGGGGTCCGGGGGTTCTGCGCGTTTCCGGCTTCTTCTTCCAGCCGTTTCAGCTCCGCACGGATCGTCCGGCAGCGGGCGTCCGGCGACGGCTCGGACAAGGCGGTGCATCCCAGACGCGGCGCAATTCCGGATGAACGCAGAAAACGCCAATCCGACACCACCGTATCCGGTTCCGTTTCCGGCAGCACAAACGAAGCCTCCACCGGCCCCGCGCCCGCTTCGTGCAACCGACGGGCCGCTTCCGCGACTTTTTCCGCGGAAGTCCCGGGCAACATTTCGAACACCACATGCCAACCGTATTTCACAATCCGGGCGCACATTTCCGCATCCGGCACAACGTCCCGGAGGAACAGTTCCACCTGGAAATTTTTCTCCTTGCAAAGCTCGAACAGGAACTCCGCATCGGGACGGCTAAGAAGCCTTCCGCCTTCGCGGAAAATCACCTTCCGGACGCCGCATCCGGACGCCTGCGACAGCAGTTTCTTCCACTCCTCCATGGAAAGATGTTCTTCGGAGCTTCCGGGGAATTCCATTTCCAGCACAAACAGCTGGTCCGGCTTCATTGCCGCCAGATTCTCTTCCGAAAGATTCAACTGCGCCATTTCCCGCATGGGGTCCTTCCTTCCCGGCCTTCCGTTATCTTCTGCGGTCGAAGAAATGCTGGGGTTTCCGGTTGATCCCGAAAACCAGCTCCCGCGCCTCGTTCAGCGGAACCTCCCGGACGGGGATGTTCAACCGGCACTTGGCCTGAAGACTTTCCTCGATGATTCGGAGATCTCCGCCGGGCGTGTTGAACGCCACAAAGACTTCGACCGTATCCGACAGGTCCTCCCCGCCGGCGACCACATAATATTCCGCCACCTGGGGAATGGACATCAGCACATTGAAAATCACCTGCGGGTAAATCGAAGTTCCTTTGCATTTCAGCATCTGCGCCTTGCGCCCTAGGATCGGTCCCAGCCGCGGCGTATATCTTCCGCAGGCGCAGCGCTCCGTCATCATGAATCCGACGTCCCCCGTCCGGTAACGGATCAGCGGCATCGCGGTGGCGCGCATCGGGGTTACCACGATCTCCCCGACCTCGCCCGGCTCCCGGTTGTTCCCCTGCTCGTCGACAACCTCCAGATACGCAAGGTCCGCCAGGAGATGTCCGCCGCATCCTTCGGGACACTCGCAGAAACTCGTCGCGATTTCCGAGGACGCATACGTCGCTACCAGTCGCGCTCCCTTCCAGCGTTCCTGGAGCTGCCGTCCGATGCTGTTCAGCTGAAGAGTCTCGTCCCGCAGCGGCTCGCCCACGCAAATCAGAAGGCGGACGCCGGAATTGTCTACGCCGCGCTTCTGGAGTTCCTCGCCCAGATTCCGCAGGAACGACGCGACCCCGATTACGGCGGTCGGTTTCAGACGCTGGATCACGCCCACATGGCTCTCGATGGAGCACAGCCCGTTCCGGATGGCCGCCGCGCCGATCTTCCGAAGTCCCATGAAGTACGCCATGCCCGCGATGAAACAGCGGTCCAGCGTGCAAGTCAGGAGAACACGGTCCGATTTCGTGATTCCGGCCGCCGAAAGAGAGCGCTGCTCGTTGAAAGCGGTCCGTTCCATATCCGATCCCGTATACACGATCCGGCAGGGTTCGCCGGTCGTCCCGGAGGAAAACACCACATCCTGAATCTCGTCCCAGGAACACGCGATGAAATCGTCCTGCCGGGCGGAAATATCCGGCTTGGTCGTGAACGGCAGTTCTTTGAGCGTTTCCGGCGTTACATGGCCGACCGGGATGTTCCGGAGCAGCTTCCGGTAGAACGGGGAATATTTCTTGCAGTACTGCAAATGGGAACGCAGATACCGGGTTTGGACCGCACGGATTTCGTCCGGTTTCAGAAAATCGGTTTCCGGTGAAAACACAAACTTGTTATTGTTCATTTCCGAGCTTTCTGTCCATCCGGACGGTTTCTTCATAGATGATCCGGCGCACATGGTTCTTCAACGGATAAGGCTTCAACCCCTGAACTGTTTCCGGCGGAATCGCGGGCAGACGGTGAATCCGAATTCGGCCGCAGTGCATTTTGAAGCTCCGTGTCGGAATCCGCTCGTTCCCCGCAATGGCGACGGGAATCAGCGGACAATTCAACTCTTTGGCGACCCGGAAAAACGCCCCGTGAAACGGATTCATGTGGCGCCCGCCCGAACGGGTCCCCTCCGGAAACACCATCAGAGGAACGTCCCGCCCGATCAGATAACGCGCTTTCGCCAATGCATCGTCATAGGACAGGGACTTGATATCGATGTATTCGCCGATCCGGGCGAAAAAGCCGAAGAAGAAGAGCTTCATCGGCCAGTCGTTCACCACCTGGGCCACCGGCAGATTCGTCACGGCGCTGACCAGGAACGGGTCCGACGAGGAACGGTGGTTGAAAATATAAATCCCCGCCCCGCATTTTTCCCCGGACAAGTTTTCGAACCGGACCCGCACATACGGCTTCAAGGCGACATAAATAATGAATTTTCCATACCATAGGATGAAAAAACGGGCCACCTTCGCGACCTTTTCTTTCCTGAATCCGGTCAGGAAGATTACGCCGAGCAGGAAAAAGGGAGCCGCGCAAACCGCATACAGCACAGTGCAGAGAAACGCCTGCGCGTAAATTATGAATGAAAGCACCATTCCTGAAAGGCTCCTTCCCGCGTTTGAACATCTTCCCGCTTCCGGTTGAAATAACAGAATCAGGCCGGGTTGTCCGGAGGATTCCCGGGAGATTCCGTTTTCTTTTCCATTTCCTGAGCGGCGGCGCCGAGACCTTTGCTGGTGTCGATCCCCTGCTCCCGCATTTTCGCCTCCATTTTCACGAAGAAGTCATACACATCCCCCAGCGTGACGATCTTGCGGATTTCCTCGTTCTGCCGCAGGGAGACGCCGAACCGGCGCTGAAGCCCGATCATCAGGTCCACCATGTCCAGACTGTCCAGTCCGAGGTCCTTGAAAATCTCCTTTTCGGGGCTCAGCTCCTCTCTGGGAACCTCCAGCATCTCCACGAATGTGGCATTGACCGCTTCCATGATTTCTTCTCTTGTCATCTTCTTTCTCCGATTGTTACTTATTGCCTATTTTCTGTTTCAATATTCTCATCGATTCTCATCCGGCTTTCGCACACAGAAGTCCGGCGTTGATCCCGCCGAACGCAAAACTGTTCTTCAGAAACACTTTCATGTCATGCGGCATCCTCTCCCGGACATGGAAAATGCCGGAGCACTCCTCCGAAGGATTCTCCAGATTCAGGGTCGGGATCAGTTCCGAATGCTCCATCATTTTCAGCGCGGCGATCAGTTCCAGCGAACCGGACGCCCCCAGCGTATGCCCCATGTGTCCCTTCAGGCTGCTGACCGGCACGTTTCCACCGAAAAATTCGCGGATCGCGATCGCCTCCTCCATGTCTCCCTGAACCGTCGCAGTGGCATGCGCATTGATGTAATCCGTCCCGGACGGTTCCACCCCGGCATCCTTGTAGATCAGGTCGAAACAGCGGAGGATCGAGAGATGGTCGGACTGGCTGATCTGGTTCCCGCATCCGCATGTGGCGTATCCCAGGATTTCCGCATAGATTTTCGCGCCGCGGGATACCGCGTGTTCATACTCTTCCAGGACGACGATTCCGGCGCCTTCGCCGCAGACCAGCCCCGTCCGGGCAACGTCGAACGGCCGGGAGCAGGTCTTCGGATCACGGTCCGCCCGCTTGACCCCGGCGAAAATGACTTCAAAAGAGCCGGAGACCTCCGGGGCAAGCTCCTCGGCTCCGCCGCAGATCGCCATGTCCTGCACGCCGCTGCCGATCAGGTCGCGTCCCTGCCCGATCGCCTGAACCGCCGAGGCGCAAGCCGCCGCGGGCGACTGGACCACGCCGGTCACGTTGAACAGGTGCGACACGTTGAACGCGGCCGTATGCGAAACGCATTTGAAAAACTGCATGGAAGACATTTCCTCCATCCCCTTCCCGGAGATGAAAATCCGGTAGGCCTCCTCGATCGCGCTCGAACCGCCCATCGTCGAACCGACGATGCACCCGCAGCGGCCGCCGGCAACCTCCTCCGGAGGGAGGCCGGAATCGGACACCGCCTGCTGCGCGGCATAGGCCGCATACAGTGAAATGCTGCTCATGGAACGCCGGATGGAACGCGGCAGAGTCTTCGCATAGTCGGGGGGAAGCGTCACCGGCGATCCGAAAAAATGACTGTCCTTCCAGTTGTCGATTTCCCATTCGGAGATTTCACGGATGCTGCACCTTCCGGCTTTCAGGCTTGCATACATCTCGTCCGGAGAATTCCCAAGCGGAGACGTCACTCCGATTCCAGTGATAACGACGCGGCGCCTCTGATTCATGATGTGCGGTTCCTCTCCGTTTCCAAATGTTTTTTCAG
>MWCA01000025.1 GCA_002069785.1 Lentisphaerae bacterium ADurb.Bin242
ACTGCGGACGGGTTCGGATGTATCTCCCTTCCACAACTCTTTTTCTTTCATTCTTTCATATTACTTTTGACACTATCCGATTTTTTCACCGTTCATGGACAACAATGTCCATTTCAGCCTCCCCGTCCGGCCTGTTTCCAGTTCAAAATGAAGGCGGCAAGATGTGGTAAGCCTGAACGGACGAGTGCGAAGACAACCTTCCTGGTTGCTTTCCGCCTTCAGCCCGGCATAGCGGCTTTTCCGGCAGGAGGCCAGTCCGATGCCCGGTTTCTTGAATTCGGCATCCGACGAACAGTAATAAAGTGGACGGCATCCAGGCTTGTCCAGGCTCCGGCACACCGCCGGAGAGGGGAAGTCCCGAAGTATCCATATGCTTTCCAGCGTCCATTGCCGACCGCGTTATTGAATGAAAAACGGATGCATGCCGAAGTGTTTTTTCCACGGGCGGAACGCCGGATTCAAGACTGGAAATCGTAGCGGTCAACCGGGATGAAACCGCCGAATTTTCATAAGATACGGGACTGAAAATTCCAATCTGCCGAATTTCCCGGAAAACCGGCGCCCGGGGACTCCGGACGCCGGATACGGATGGTTACCGGAGTTCGAAGACACCGGCCGCCAGCGGCGGAAGAGTCCATTCGCCCTTGCCGCCGGAAAGCGTGAGGGTGTCCTTGAATCCGAACTCAGGAAGGGGAACCGCCTGCGTCCATTTCTGATCCGGCACTGAAACCGTGACCTTTTCCGGACAGCGCTGATCATTGGCGAGGAAGAGGTAACTTTTGCCTCCGGCCGTCTTGATCGCGGCATGGACGGCGGGCTGTTTTTCCGCATCGACCAGCACATCTTTCCGGTTCGGCTCCACCAGAATCGGTTCCAGCGCGCGGACCTCCTTCACGAAAGTGGTCAGGAGCTGAACGATTTCGGGGCGCTCGGAAACATGATATTTCTTCCGGTCTTTATTGGTACGTTCGTCCCAGGAATAAATCCCCAGTCCGTTGGCTCCGGAGGCGACGGCGATGACCGTCATGCAGCGGAGCTCCTGAAGGGTCGGAATTTTCGGTTCGTAGCAGGCGAGAACGGTCCAGACGGGTTTCCGGCCGAAACTGGCCTTGGAAGCAGCCTTGGTGAGATCGGCGACGCTCCGGAGGGAGACGCCCGGCACCGGATAGGGGTCGCAGCCGACGATGTCGCAGGTCGGAGCCGTGTTCTTCATGTGCTGTTCGCGGCACTGGACAGTGAACACGGGGAATTCGCCGTCCGCGCTCCGGATGAAATTATAGTTGTCCCGGAGCCGTTCCCAGTCGCGCCAGGGTTCGTCCGCGCCATACCAGAAGAGCATCTTCGGCAGAGTGCGGTAAAGGGAAACGTATTCGAATGCAGTGGACTCGTTGACATTGACGCCGAAATGAAGGAACAGATTGTTCTCGATGGCTTTCTCCGTCCACTTCCGCATCATCGGGATGTCGCGCGAGGGAATGCCGTAGAAGGGAGAATTGAGGTCCTTGGCTCCGGCCGTGGTGAAACCGATGTCCGCAACCTGCGGGATATTTTCGGCAACCACTCCGTAAAGGAGAATCGGAAACATTTTCTTTCCCTCATACGAGATCGACTTGTCAGGATTGATGCGGACCTTGCCTTTGGGAGGAACCGGACGGTTGCTGTAGCGTTCGACCGTATTGAAGACTTCCTTTCCGCCGGCATACACCTTGACATAGAGCGGACGGATGGAGCTCCAGATTTTCGGCATGGGGATCTCCATGTGAATGGGGCCATGGGTGGAAAAATCTTCGGTCTTCACGACGGGGGTTCCCTCCAGAATCGCCATCACGGTGACCGGAAGAGGAAGCGACGGGTCGATCTTGTCCAGCGTCAGCACCATCTTGTTCGCCCATGGCAGCTGATTCAGGTATGGCTTCATGACGGGGGCCCGTCCGGGATTGTGAACTCCCGAGCGGATACGGAATCCGGCCACGCGAACCTTCGCCGCATTGTGAAAAAGACGGGTCAGCCCCTTGCCGAGCGTCATATACTGGGGACCGTCCCGCAGGAGTTCGCATTCGCGGTCGATCCCGCCGTTGACCCAGCTCCGGAGGATTTTATCATGTTCGTCATACGTGAAGGCTACATGGTTCCAGCGTCCGGGGATCATCGGCAGAAGACCGTTGAACGGGATGCTGAGCGGGTAATAATCCAGCCGTTTCTTTTCCATGCCCGGTTCGACGAAAATCTTCCCTCTGGGAAAATTCAGCCAGGCCCCCTGAACGCAGCCGTTTTTGAACCCGAGGTTCCCGAACTTGCCGTTGAGGAAAAAGTCCGAGTTCAATTCCGTTTCCGGCTTGACCCATGCTTCCAGAGTCACTCCTTTTCCGCGCAAGACATTTTCATCGCCGGAATAGTTCATGTGTATCTCCGCTTTCGGAGTGCTGTCAAACTCGATCACCTCGCCCATTTCGGGGTCTTTGACGATTTTTCCGCCGCTCAGCCGCGGACTGGCTCCGGAGACGGTTTCCTTCAACACGCCGCCGACCGGCAGGACCGCCAGGCAGTTGTCCTTGTCCTTTGCCCACTCCGCGGGTTTCTCGATTCCCGCAAAGACGCCTCCGGCGGACAGCATCAGTCCGGCGGACAGAAACGCAGTCGTAAAATTCTTCTTCATCGGGTTCTCCTGTTTCTTATGGATTCAGTAAAATCTTTTTCAAATATGCGGCGCGCAATTCCTGCGCCAGAAGGTCGCAGTTGACTAGATCGGGGAGAATCTCCCCGCGGAACGACTCGTCGGCCAGGCTTCCCGAACGGAATGCCTGAAGGGAATCCGCCAGTTTCCTGAAAGCGGGTTCCAGAATCGTCCGGAAAAAGGCGGGATCGCCCAGTTCGGGATCGTTCCAGGCTTCGGACAGACGTTTGCTGTCCGTTTCGAACTTCGCCGCGGCCTGGTCCGCAAGGAATTTCCGGGCCTGATCCCTGAGTTCCGGAGGAATCCGTCCCCAGAAAGTTCTCCCATGCGGCCGAGCTCGTGGACGCGTCCGCCCCAGGTGATTCCGCCCGCCGGGGTCCAGCGGATCACGTTGAACCGCCAGTGTTTCCCGGTATCCCACGGAAGGACGTTGTAGAAGAAACTCCATGGGATGAAGACGCGAGTTACCATCTCTTTTCCATGACAGATGGTCTGGGTTTCGACCGCCCCGTCCATCTGACGATAGGTGCGGTTGAACGAACCCTTCGGATAAAAGTCCACTTTGTTGTTCGGAAGGCTCACGATCAGCTGATAGTAGTCCGCCGCTTCCATTCCGGGCGAGAAGAAGATTTCCAGCGCGCCCGCCCCGGAACCCGCCGCACGGTATTTTTCCAGTTCGTTTTCCCCACAGCGGACATACAGGGAAAGTCCCCGCGAATCCGCCAGAAAGAGGAAACGGGTATGGGAGAGGTAGAAATCAAGGTTTTTGCGTCCGGCCCCCAGCCGCTCCACCGTGGCGTCGGCCGTCAGCTCCGACTGGGCGGCCAGATCATACGGAATGAAAGCGTCCGCCCCTTTTTGGTTTCCGAACGGACCGGTCCGGAACGATCCGGCGTCCGGCGGCGCCTCCGGAACCCATACGACTTCCAGCGAATTCCGTTTGAAGGGCGCCTTCAGGCGTTCGGCTTCCTCCCACACGATCCGGGCGGATTCGGAAAGGTTCAGCAGAAGGAGATCGTTCGCCACGCCCCGGAGGACTGCAAACTTCATTGCGGGTTCCAGTTTCGCCAGTTCCTCCGAACGGCGGAGTTCGTCTCGAACCCAGGCGGACTCCAACGGTTTCAGACGGAAAAGCAGCGCGATTTCCATACCGAGTTCGGGCGGCAGGGTCTTCCACGCGGCCAGTTTTTCCAGCGCCTGCGTATTTTCCGTCTTACAGGCCAGCCACACCAGTTTCCGGAAGAATTCCAAACGGTTTTTCGGGGCGAGTTTTTCGGCAAGGGAAAGGGCGTCCATTCCCTCGCCGAGGGCGGCGGCATCCCTGCCCGCGGCCATGCTCTTGCGGAGATTCGCCAGAGGGTCCGCCCCGGAAAGAAGGCCGGAAACCAGCAGAAAAGAAATCGTGAAGAAGAAAGCAAGGCGGTTCATGGTTCAGCGCTCCTTTCCGCCGGGGGCCGGAGCGGAATCCGGCGACAACGCTTTTTGAAGTTCGAGGATGTAACGGATCATTTCCAGCCGGACAGCGTCGAGGTTTGCGGTGTCCATCCGGGTCAGGGCCAGAAAACGGAGAGCTTTCTTCCCGGTGTAGTAGAGGTCCGTTTTTTTCGAATCGGCCGAAGCTTTTCCCGCGAGCTGCCGGAGGAGCGTGGCATACCGGATGTCGTCGATGGCCGCGCGGAATCCCTCATACTGGAGGGTGTCGATCAGGCCGTCCGCGGAGGGATAGACGACGGCAAAAGTGCGGAACCCGGCTTCCCGGTTGTTTTCACACCAGATGTTGTGCCCGCTGCCTTCGAGGAAATGATAGTTGCATGTTCCGTCGTAGTCCATCTGATACAGTTCCATGCCGTGGGCCCGGCGCATGTAGTCCGGGTTTTCGGGGCCCGTGTGCGGATTGGCATAGCTGGTGATGCGGTTCCCCATGAGATGCCACTTCCGGGCGCTCTCCCGGGAAAAAGTTCCGGGATAGTTGGCGAAGTCCTCGTTGTAGCCGCCATACTGGAGATGGCGGTCCTTCGCGGTGGAGAGGATTTTCATGCCGCGTTCGTGGGCCTGCTTCCAGAGGGGGCGCTGTCCCTGGAGGAACTTCATGGAGGGTTCATCCCACCCGACCGGATAGACCAGGATGTCCTTGCCCATCACTTCCCGGATCACCGCCAGCTGGTTGTCCATGTCGCGGTAGAATTTTTCCTCATGCCCGGCCGGATGGCGCTCCGGAGGCTGGGAGATCAGGTACCATGAAATCAGGCTGATTCCGCCCATCAGGACGTCCCGCGGAAATCCGCACTTCTTCATCAGAAGCAGGTTTTCGCGGAAGAGACGGTCCGCCACTTCCTCCGGGAGCCTCTTCCGGTCGGGCGTATTCACGAGCGGATAGGCGAGATTGTGCTCCAGCATGTTGCGGTACATGGCCTCGCGGCGCTTCAGGACAGGCTCGAAATTGCCGTCCGCCATGCGGAGTTCCTCTCCGATCGGCGGCATATACATGGAAACATAGAACTTCTTCCCGGGATCGTATTGCGTGCCGGGGTCCGGCAGGGAGAAGGGCAGCACGCGGACGACAAGACCGAGGGTTTCCAGCGTCTTGTCTCCGGCCTTCAAGGCCAGCGTTCCGGAATAGCGTCCGGGAACGGCATCCTTCGGAAGGCGGACCGTCAGGAAGAAACGCTTGCGCACTCCGGGTTCCAGCGAGAACGCGGCCAGTCGGGAAGCATCCCGGACCGGCGAAAGCACATAGTTGAAACGTCCGTAGTCAAGTTCTTCCGGATGGCTGATCCAAAGGTAACGGGAACCCACGCGGAGAAAATTGTCCTTCTTCTCCGTATCCGTTTTCAGCAGTGTTTCGTCGTGAAGGAGCAGCTCCGGGACCAGTTCCTTCTGGAGCGGGTCCGCAAAATAAGAACTCCATGCGGTTCCGCCCTGATACCAGCAGTGGACGATGCGGAGATCCACCGCGGACGCGGGAAGGGTGTTTTTGCCGTCGGAAAGGGCGGAAACCTCGAAGACAGCCTGTTTTTCCGCTTTCACGGGAAACAGCAGAAAAGCGGCGTGGCCGATCTCGTTCCTTGCGGTCAGAAGGCTCAGGGTCTTTCCCGGGGTTCCGTCCCGGAGCGGCTCGCCGGGCAGGTGGCGGTAAGGGGAAAGCGCCGGTATTTCCACGCTGAAAACAGCCTCGCAGGGAGCCTCCGCGCCGGGAACTCCCTTCAGCTCGGGGTAAAGTGAAAGAGGAGTTCTCTCCGAAGCCGTCAGACAGAATGCCGCAAGGGAAAAAAACAGGAGAAAGAGTTTCATAAAACCTCCGTCGGGGTTATTCATAAAGGGCGTTTCCGGAAGACTGGCTGGCAACGTTCTTGAGTCCCTGGCTTAACGAGGGGTTGGCCTTTCTGGCTTCGATGTGCCCGTCGGTGAAAAGAACTTCAACAGAAGTATCGTGCCGGAAGTCGAGATAACCGGCGCTGTATGCGGTATGGGACAAACGTTCAAAAACATTGCCGCCCTGTCCATCAGCCATCTGCATGGTGGTGGAAGGTTTCTTGATGGAAACGGGACGCAGAGCGGGCAGCAACAGGGCGGTCGTCATATTGGTGGTGCCGTTGGCGTTGATCTGCGGATGGACGGATTTGTTGATGTTGTAAAAACTCCAGCCGAGCCATCCGGTTTCGGTGAAGTTGCTCCGCGCGCCGCAACGGTAGACGCCGCCGCTTCTCGGGAAGTCGAGCGGGGTGCGGACCTTCCCGAAAATATAAGGGGAAAGAAAGGTGAAATAATAGGTTGTGCTTCCCTGATAAGACAACGACGGACAGTAGTATTCCTTGTTGTCGCTGCAATAGAAAGCGGACGCCAGCGCCCACTGTTTCAGGTTGCCGGCACAGGAGGACCGGTAGGCCATCTGACGGGCCTTGTTCAGCGCCGGCATCAGCATTCCCGCCAGAATCGCGATGATCGAAATGACAACCAGCAATTCTATTAATGTAAATTCCCGCACAATATTTCCGCTGCGGATCGGCCTCCGGAAAGTTCTGCTCATTTTCATTTGGAACCTGCCCTCCATTATTTTGCTGTATTTTGTTTGATTGGACATCCCGCTTTCCTTCCGGGTTCCCCCGCGGAGCCGTATGGGGAAGAAATCTCTTTTTTCTGAAATAATTATAATCGGATTTCAAAAGGAAACCTTGAAAAAATCACCTATTTATCTTAAATTTTAAGACATATCTTGAAAACAAGGGGGTTCCCATGATCCTTTCGGAATTGATTTTGATGGTGGAGGAGCTGTGCAGCGTGTCCGTGTCGCTGGAAATCATCGACGACAGCCTTTCCGAATGCCGGAACCTCCGGCTGCCTCAAGACCAATATATTCATCACAGCGAAGTCTGCCGCCGCAACAAGCTGGCAGATTTCTCCGTCTGCCTGAACAACAAGCGGAGGAGCCGGGAAATCGCACGGTACGGACGCGCCTTCAGCGGGAAATGTCCCAAAGGAGTCTGGGACCTGGCGATTCCGGTTCAACTGAACAGGAAAACGGTCGCGATTGTTTATCTGGGCGGAGTGCTGGTTCCTCCGGACGAGACCAAGCGGAAAAAGCTGTATTCCTACGGACGCTTCATCGCCCAATTCATCGTGCTCGAGCTTCTCCGGCAGGCGAAGCTGACGGGAGAACACCGGAAACGCCGGAGCGAACCGTTCTACATCGACAACTGCGTCCGGTTTCTGGAAGAACATTTCAGCTCGCCGGTCTCCCTCGGGGATCTGGCGGAAACGCTCAATGTCAACCCGAATTATCTGGGGAAACTTCTGAAAAGACACTTCAAAAAAAGTTTTCACGAACTGCTTTGCGAACGGCGTATGAAACAGAGCGAGGTGCTGCTCTCGCTCCACCACGCGCTCAACATCACCGAAATCGCCGGATTGTGCGGATTCAGCGACAGCAATTATTTTTCCACCGTCTTCCGGCATCATTTCGGGATCTCCCCGCGGGAATACCGGACGCTGCATCAGGCGAAAAAGCCCGTCCGGGAAAAACCATCCCCGAACGGGCTGAAAAAATCAGTGCGCGTATGAGAAAAACTCAGACGGTCACTTCGCTGTTGGTCTCGCCGGACTTGTAGATCGCATCCAGGAGACGCATCACGACGACGCCCTCTTCCCCGGTGGCGGCGACTTTGCCCCTGCCTTGGACGGCATCGACGAATTTACGCATCTCCATGGTAAAACGGTCGGCTTCCGTCGGATAGGAAAGCTTCACATCCGCGATCCGGTTGTCGACTTCAGTCAGGATCGTGGTCTGCCCGCGTCCGACTTTCACCCCGCCTTTGGTGCCCAGGAACTCGACATACGACTCCTCTTCCGAGTTGCAAGCCCACGCGACCTCGAAACTCATGGTCGCCTTGTCGCCGAAACGGATGAAGCCGCAGGCGAAGTCGTCCACATCGAACGTGCCGTCATACTTCGGCGGCCCGGCCCACATGGAAATATAGTGATAGTCCTTCATGGGCGACCCGAATTTGGAATACGTTTTGGCGCTGACTTTCGTGGGATTCCAGAGGCCCGACGTCCACATGGCCAGGTCGAAGAAATGAACGGCGATGTCGATCAGTCCGCCGCCTCCCGACTTCGCCTTGGTGGTGAACCAGCCGCCCAGTCCGGGAATGCCGCGGCGGCGGATCAGCTTGACATGGATGTGATAGATGTCTCCGAGACGTCCGGCCGCGATGCTTTCCTTGACGACCTCCGCCTCCGGAGTCTGCCGCCAGACCATGCCCATCTGAAGCTGTTTTCCGGCACTGTCGCGAGCCGCGAGGATTTTGCGTCCCAGCCCGGCATTCAGCGTCATGGGTTTTTCAAGCATCACATGTTTGCCCGCTTTGAACGCGGCAATCGCGATGGGCGCGTGCACATCGTTCGGGGTACAGATGCTGACCGCCTCGATCGCGGGATCGGCGAGAAGTTTTTTGTAATCGGCATAGGTCTTGGCAACCTGATGGCGTTTGGCCTTTTCCGCCAGACGGTCGGGCAGGATGTCGCAGAGCGCGACCAGTTCCGCATTTTCGACTTTCGCATACGAGTCCGCATGCACGGACCCGATGGTTCCGCATCCGATGATGCCGATCTTGACTTTCTTCCCCATGATTTCTCCTTCAAAAACGGTTGATATTTTTTCTCTCCCGCCCGGATTCACCGTTTCATCCCGCAGAAACAGCCGTCTTCCGCGTACGGGACGGAGCCCCTGCCAAACTTCGCATGGACCGGACAGAATGGAAAAATGAAAAAAACTCGGAGGATAATATATTTCATTTCGCCGACTATTCAAATGATTCCGGAACTTTATCTGTCCGGAAAACAGACTGACCGGGCTTCCCGCAGTCAGTCGGACACAAAAAAAACAGGGCATTCATGTTCAAATATCATTGAAATTGCCGCTCTATTTTGCTTCGACGCCGGTTCCGATCTCAACGAGTTTCATGCTTTCGATGAAAAAAAACTCATCCGGACCCAGTCCATTCCAGATCACATAGGCCCATCCGTAACGGCAGTTATTGGGTGTATTGGCCACAAGAGTCATCGTTATTCTCTTCCCCTGACACGGTTTGTAAAATTCGCTGCTTTCCTCGAACGAAGAGGAAAGGATTTCCTTTCCTCCGCCCAGAATAATCCGGGAGCTCATTTGCGATTCAGTGCCGAAAGGGGACCACGCTTTGACTTCAAGCGCATAGGTCTTCCGAGATTCCAGAGGCAGAAGCCGGCGCGCCGCAAGCCAGGTGGAAGGAGACGGCTGCAAAACTTTGATACGTTTTTTCCCATCCTCCTGCTCGATTGCCACCTTCACTCCTTTGTAGGAAATCCGCCATTCCTTTTTTTCCAGTTCATCGGGAAGGTCCGGTATCAGGTTCTTTTTCCGATCGAAGTCAAGGGTGTCGCGCAGTTTGTTCCGCAATTCGGCTCCGACATCCGGCCGGGCGGCCGTTGCAAATCCCTTTTCACGGACAGCGGGATTGTTCCGCCAAGGGAGGAGAGCATTGAAAAAAATCGCCCCTGTCCGGGTATATTCAGAAAGGTTATCCGTATGGAAATTCCCATTGAAACGATCGGAAGCGATCTTCTGAAAGACGGTATGAAATCCAGAGGAATACTCCATGGCTCCGGGAAGTTTCTCGAGCATTGCCATAACTTCCCCTGTCCCTGTGAATTTTCCACCGACGGGAATAAGTCCACCCCCGCCGCCGTACGCGGCCGCTTCATGAAATTTGAAGAAATCAAAAAGTTTTTCCGCACGGTAACATTGATCGGCATTGCCGTCTTCTTTTGCGGCGGCAAGCATTTTTTCCATCATTGAACGCCATTCTTCGAGTTTGCCGTCCGGGAGCGCATAAAGATAAGAACGCATCATGCCCCGTTTGAAATAGGTTGTTCCGGGAGTGAACCAGGAGGTTTGCCGGACCTCATCCGAGGTCCAGAATTTTTCACAGGACTCATAATATTCCTTGAGAAATTTTCCGGCTTTCTTCCCCACGGCCGCATCGCACCAGTCCTGAATGATCCGCCAAGGCTCGAGTTCCGGATGAAACGCGAGTTTGTAGGCAAGATACCGTTTGACGGCATCGCCGGAATAAGAGCCGGTTTCGATGAAAAGCGCTCCTGCATTTTTTGAAGTTGCAAACCGGAATGCATCCGCATGAATTGCCGGAGTCAGACGCGGAATCGAATAATCCCGCGCCATAAAGAAATATTCCCAGATACCGATGTGGCGGGCGACCTGTCCCCAGGCCTCGACCAGCTTGTGATTCTCCGTCCGGCGTTTCGGGCTCAGTTCCTGATGAATATCGAGGGTGATGAACGGAACGATATTCGGATGGAGCTTGAATTCCGGCGGGCGGATAACCTCTCGATAGGCAACGACGCCGTAGAGTCGACCGGGATACTTTTCATCGACCGCGGAAACTACCTTATTAAGCCAGTGATAATAGATCGTGGAGTGGTCCCGGTATCCCATGAAGGAGGATGTTTTTCCGCCATCCGCCTTTCTGCAGTTTTCACACTCGCAGAAACAGCCGATGTCATTGACACCGAGAGAGATGTATTTCCGTTCCGGTTCCTTTTCCAGAAGCGCACAAATGTTCTTTACCGCTTCGGAAACGCATTCCGGATTGCTGAAACAAGGCTGCCATCCGACCAGTTTGTTTTCCGGCACGATTCGAACTCAACTGGAAATTTTTGGGATATTCTCTCTCCGTTTTTCCGGCAGTGCGGAAATCACTAAGGCACATACTGAAAGCGAGTTTGTAAGTTGGGGAGTTTGTGTCGAGAAAAAGAGCGCGGGAATATGCTTTCTTCCGACAGTTCTTCCGGAATTTTTCCCTTCTTCTGTCCTCATGAAAAAACGGCTTGCCATCGGAAAGCTGATACGACAACGACCTTACAGGTAAAGTTCCCGGAGGCGCGACTTCGGGTTGTCCGTGGAAAGGATCGGCGTTTTCAATCCCAGCGGATTGTCGGGGAACGGCTGGTCCGGATCGATCCCGCAGAGCTCGTAAATGCTGCCGAGAAGATCGGCAGGGGAGACCGGCCGGGAAGCGACGTTTTCCGTCGTCGCATCGGAAGAGCCCACGACGCGTCCGCCGGCGAAACCGCCTCCGGCCACCATGGAACAGAAACAGTTGCTGTGGTGATTTCGTCCGCCTTGCCAAGGGGCGTCCCAGTCGATCGCGGGAGTGCGTCCGAATTCGCCGGTCCACCAGATCACGGTGTCTTTGAGCATGTTGCGCTCATGGAGATCGGCCAACAGGGTTGCCACCGCCCGGTCCATTTCCGGCGCGATCCGGGCCAGCGTCTCGAAATGCCTTTTGTGGGTATCCCAGCCGGAGGCGTTGATAGTCACATAGGGAACCCCTTGCTCAACCAGCCTTCGGGCGGCCAGGCAGGACTGCCCGAAACGGTTCATGCCGTAGCGTTCCCTCATTTCCTTGCTTTCCCGGGAGAGATCAAAGACCTCGGCGGTTTTTCCGAACAGGATGCCTTTCGCCTCCTCGCCGGCCTGATTGAATTTTCCCGCGGACGGAGCTCCTTTCATCCGGCGGCCGAATGAATCCAGCTCCTCCGCCAGATGGAAGCGGCGTTCCATGCTCTCTCTGGAAAGGCCGCCGACCGGAGAATAACCGTCCACATTGAAAGTTTGGGCGGCGGGATTGCCGCCTGTGGCGAACGGGCTGTATTTTTCCCCGAGAAAACCGCATTCCGAAAAACGTCCCTTGGCCGTGGTCAGCGCGACATAGGCGGGCAGATGATGCCGGACATTCCCGTTTTTCATCATGGCCAGAATCGCGCCGATGGCCGGATACGTCACTCCGCCGCCGGGCATACGCCCGGTCTGCATCAGGTAGGTGGCGGACTCATGTCCCCGATGAGGATGAGTCATGCTCCGGATAATGGAATATCTGTCCGCCTGTTTTGCCAGTTCCGGCAGGTATTCGCTGACGAAAATGCCATCGACATTGGTCGGGATCGCCTTATGCCCGCCGTTGTAATTCCGGTCCGCGAGAGGTTTCGGGTCGAACGCCTCCAGCTGGCAGGGACCGCCCCATATCCAGATTTCAATGACGGATTTCGCCGATCCCAGGGTCCGGTTCTTCGCTTTCGGCTCCATTCCCGCGAACAGGGGACATACGCGGGTCACCGCTCCCAATACGCCCAGTGTCAGGACACTTTTTAAAAATTCACGTCGATCCATTTTCTTCTTCCCCTCTTTGCCCGATAGACAATAGACCGCAACTTTTCCGGAATGTTCCGTGAATCAGCCGAGCAGTTTCGTGCCGATCTGCAAAAAACTCCCGATCTGATAGACGAACAACGTGACAATATAAGCAAGTGCAAACAGCCCGACCGCTTCGGCGACGGCCATCTTCCACGAATTCAACTCCCGACGGATGATCGCCAGCGTGGCCAGACACGGGATCGAGAGCAGGCAGAAGAGCATGATGCAGAAGGCCTGGAGAGGCGTGTAGTTCTTTACCAGCTGTTCGCGGAGCGGAACGGATTCCTCGTTGGCCGCGCCCTCGGCGTAAAGGATGCCGAGCTGGGAAACGAATACCTCTTTCGCTGCCAGTGCGCCGATGCCCGCCGTCGTGAGCTTCCAGTCGAAACCGATGGGACGGAACATCGGTTCGAGGAACTTGCCGATCCGGCCGGAAAGTGTGTATTCCATCTCTTCGGCTTTCTTTCTGTTTTCCAGACCCCCGACGGCATCATTGAGCGTCTGCGCCGCGGCAACGACGGCTTTCTGCGGTTCCGTCAGTTCCTTTTTTCCAAGCTCTTCGATCTGTTTGTCCGAAAGGGTTCCGGCTTCTTTCACTTCCGCGAGACCGGAGGCGTCGAGGAGATTGCCGGCTTCCAGGGTCCCGACCTGAGCCGCGGTAAGCGACTTTTCTTTTTTCAGCTGTGCGATCTGCGTATCATAGTCCATGGAGAAGGAAGTTTTTTCCGGGAAGGTGTTGGCGATGTAGAGCAGGATGCTGGTCGCCAGAATGATCGTTCCGGCCTTCTGCACATACATCTTGCCGCGGTCCCACATGTGAAGCATCAGGCTCTTGAGGGTCGGCATGCGGTAGGGAGGAAGCTCCATCAGATACACTTCCCCTTCCCCGCTGAACAGGGTCGACTTCATCAGGCGCGCGGCAAAGAGCGCGATGACAACCCCGATGAGATACAGGATCCACATGATGAACACCTGTCGGTTTGCGGGAAAAAACGCCGGAATAATCAAGGCGTAGATCGGAAGGCGCGCCCCGCAGCTCATCAGCGGAAGGATCAGGATCGTGATCTTGCGGTCCCGTTCGGATTCGATGCAGCGCGTCGCCATGATCGCCGGCACGTTGCAGCCGAAACCGAGGATCAGCGGCACGAAGGAGCGTCCCTGAAGCCCGAAGCGCCGCATGATGCCGTCCATCACGAACGCCGCGCGGGACATGTATCCGGAGTCCTCCAGGATCGCGATCGCGAAAAACAGGAACAGGATGTTGGGAAGGAACACCAGCACGCTGCCGACGCCTCCGATCACTCCGTCGGTCAGAAGCGAACGCAGATACGGCAGGGTCGTTTCCGGCCAGGAGCCCTTGATGGAGTCGGCAAGATTACTGAATCCGGCTTCGATCCACCCCATGAAAGGCTCCGCGCAAGTGAAGGTGAAGTAGAAGGTGAGATAGATGATCAGCAGGAACAGGGGCAGTCCCAGGTACCGGTTGGTGATGACCGTGTCGATTTTATCGGATATCTCGCGACGGTGTTCCTGCGTCATGGTGATGGAATCCTGACAGGCTCCGGCAAGCATCGCGTAGCGGCGGTCCGCCATGAACGTATCGGCTTCGATCGCGTGTTTTTCCCACAGGTGCCGGATCTGGGCTTCGACTTCCTCGTGAACCGGCTTGAACTCCGCGAGACGCGTGGCGGACAGATCGTTCTCCAGCAGCTTGATGGCGAAGAAACGCGACGGAATGTGTTTGTATCTGGTTTCTCCGAGCGCATCGATTTTTTTCACGACCGCGCTGATCGCGTCGTCGATGTCCTTCCCGTAGGAAAGCATCGGAATGCCGTGGTTTTCCAGGCCGGTCAGGGTCTTTGCCAGACATTCCAGCAGAGGTTGAACGCCGTCGCTTCTGCAGCCGACCGTCTGGACGATGGGCGAGCCGAAGTATTTTTCCAGCTTCGGGATGTCGTAATTCAATCCCTTTCTCTTCGCATCGTCACTCATATTGAACACCAGAAGCATCGGAATGTGGAGCTCCGCCAGCTGGGTCGTAAGATACAGGCTCCGGCGCGGAATGGAGGAGTCGACCACATTCAGGATCAGGTCGATTCCGGAACGGGTCAGCTCCTGGAAGACGATGTCCTCTTCGGGCGAACTGGAGGAAAGCGAGTAGACGCCCGGCAGGTCCACCAGTTCGATCTGCATCCCGTTCAGAGTGAAGGTTCCCGATTTGCTTTCCACCGTGACGCCGGAATAGTTGCCGACATGCTCAAGGCCGTTCACTCGTCGGAAGGGTCCCGGTCAGAGCATTGAAAATACAGGTCTTGCCGCAGTTGGGATTGCCCGCCAGCACGACCCTGAAATGTTTTTTCATTTTATTCGCACTCTTCCTTCATGACAATCCGGGCGGCATCATCGCGATGGAGCACCATGCTGGTTTCCATGACCTTGACCCGGAGAAGACCTCCGAACGGAGCGTGCGCTTCCATCCGGAGCTCGGTTCCGGCAACCAATCCGACATCGGCGAATTTCTTCCGGCCCCGCATTTCCGGCAGAAGTCTCGCAATGGTCGCGGTCGAACCGACCGGAACATCCGCCAGGGTCAGCCCTTTTCCCGCCGGAATACGGTATCCCGGCCCGCCTTTCCTTTTCCCGCCGCACCCGCACGAACAATTTTTCATTTCCGACATTTCCAGAATCCTTCGATCAAGCATGATTATTAGTTATCGCTAATTATTTGCTCCTGAAAAACACGTTCTCCATTATACCGCCCTCCGGAAAACGCGATTGTTCCGATCCTTACCGGAAATAATATAATGCGGTTGCCGCATTTTTCAATTAGAGATCACTAAATTTTTTCAATATTTTCAATGCTTCCGGTTGTGTCTTGCGGTGCCGAAGCATCAAAGCCACCGATTTCCCAGGGCAGATGCCGTGACAGGCGCTCTCCGACACCTTTGAACTGTTACAGCTTTCTTACTGTTTCGGCGGTATTGCCGTTGCCTTCCGGGATTCCGGCGCTCTCTTCATCGCGCTCCTGGCAATGATGAATCACATCTTGCCATTCCTGCAATTCACTGTATTCCTGAAGGGTGAAGCCGCTGTCCCGATATTCGCCTAATTGCTCATCCCAGTATTGCCGTGTCTCCCGTACCATGGTATCCTCCATTTTTTGTTGGTGGAGGTTAATTTATCACAGGTTCACATCCTGTAAAAGATGTATCACATTGGGCGGTTACTTTCGCATGATCTGAAATAAGGCGTTTTTTGCCCCCGCAAATCAAAATTTCAAGAGGTTCGAAATTCCCTCGGACTCTCTATATGCCGGCAGCATTCGCTAAAAGTCGTTTTTCATGGCTGCCAGGCCGGATAGAAACAATCGAATCCTCGTTTGATGAACGGGCTATGCCGCAAGTGTACCGCATCAACAGCGAGTGGACGTAGCCTCCCGATAACAACCAGGGGAAGAACCGACCATTCTCTTAAACGCTTTTGACAGATGAAACCGGTTCGAAAATCCGGTTTTTTCCACGATTTCATCAAGCTTCATATCGGTCTTTACAAGCAGTTCGGCAACTTTTGAAATGCGGGTTCGCAGAATGTAACGCTTTGGCGTTGTCTTCATTTCCATTTTGAAAACCCGTAGAAAATTATTCAGCGACATGTTGACGCGTCGTGACAGACTTTTTAAAGGAAGAGGCATACTGTATTCCTTTTCGATGATCTGCAAGGCCTTGTAAATTCTGGAATCAATGATTTCTTCTGCTTTTAAAAACACACTGTCGGGCAGCATGGAAAAATATTGACAAAAAACTCCAATAATTCTTAGCGCCCCTTTCGTAGGAGACAGCGTATCTTCAATAAACAGAAAATTCTGTTTTAGAAGATCGGATGGGAAAACATATAGTCCTCTGACAACCGGAATGTTTGAAGACAACTTCATGTATAGATAAAATTGCATGAAGGATGAATGATTTCTACTTTGAAAAGGAGTGAACGGGGAGAGCAAATACACCTTGTCGCTTTCCATTTTTATCCATTTCCCATCCACGAACAATTCTCCACCAGGGGAAAGATTCCAGTAAAGAATCCAGAATGGCACTCTCTGCGGACTGAAATTCCAGTATGCAACGTTGAAGAAATTCATCTCCATGATGGTTGCGGAAATAGTGATTTGAGTATTTCCCCTGGTCCAATCAAAATGCAGAAGCTTCCCCAATTCAGTATCGGCAATAGAAAAGTTTTTTCGTTCTAAAGAAATCCGGTATGTGTTTTCTGACATAAGAGTATCCATGTCGGCAAAAATTCTATTTTTATTTCAACCTAACGGGGATTCTTGGTGGTGTTTATTCATGGGCCATGAGTTCATTGCCTCTTCTGATGATTCTTCTGTTTCTGCTTGTTGCCGGAACCAGTTTGTTTCTGGCTGCCCTGACTCCATTTTTTCCTGACATGATGTGGCTGGTGGACTTTTTTCTAAATCTTATGATTTTTCTAAGTGGAGTATTTTTTGATCTGGCAATTTTACCCATGAAACTGCAAAATTTTTTACTTTATAATCCGTTGGCGGTGATTATTACTCAATTCCGCAGGGTAATTCTCAGTGGAAAATTTCCTGACTGGACAGCACTATTGTATCCTCTGCTTATTTCGTTGTTGTTTCTTATCGTTGGAGGTTGGCTCCTTCATGAATTTGAAAAAAAATATCCACGGATGACTTAAAAATGAGTAATCAAATTATTTACGATGTTTCACATATCGGAATGTATTATACAAAGAGTGCAACTTTTCCTTGGCGAAAAAATCGCTTTCAAGCTTTAAAAGACATAAACTTCAAAGTAGAAGCAGGGGATATTATTGGCGTGATTGGGCAAAATGGCGCAGGGAAAAGTACATTATTACGGTTACTTGCTGGAATTCTTGAACCAGACAATGGGCATATTTATCGGGCTTATGATAATATCGGAATTTTGAGTTTTGGCGCGGGATTTGAAGACCGCCTTACCGGTCGTCAAAACATCATGTTGGAAGGTGTTCAGATGGGAATTTCGCGCAGCGTGGTTTATTCCATTTTGGACGCTATCGTAGAATTAGCAGGAATTGGAGATTTCATCAATCAACCTGTCAAGGTTTACTCAACCGGAATGCGAACTCGACTTGGTTTCGCTATTGCCTACTATCTCCATACAAATGCACTTTTGATTGATGAAGTTTTTGTGGCGGGAGATGAAAAATTTCAAAAAAAAGCCGGACAACTTATAACTGAAAAAATACAGTCGGGAATTACTGTAGTTATGGTTTCTCATGCTTTGAATGTTCTTGAGCAACTATGCAATCGTATCATTCATATTGATAATGGAGTGTCACTGCCAGAATTGCCCGTAAAAGAATCCATTCAACGATATGTAGCAACAGCATAGGTCATGTTATATTGATCATGGCATCATAAGGATAAAACAAGAAGAATTATGGCAGAAAAAGCTGATTTGAGTGGACTGCGATGTTTGCAGTTACTGTTGGCACAATTCCGGCGGGATGTGAATTTTGCCGCGCTGCTGACGGAGGAGATCCGGGAGGCATACCGGCAATCTCCGTATGATACGTTGTTCCGGCTGGCGGAGGAACAGAAACTCCGTCCGGAGAAGGGTTCGGAAATTCGTACGGCACTGGCGACCTATTCCGGGCCCGTCCTTGCGAAGTTGTCGAATGAAAAATGGATACTGATTTTGGACAGTCGTTCGATTTTCTCCTCTGAAAAAACCGTTATTTTCGATCCGGCCGTCGGGGACGGCGATCCGCCCAAAATGATTCAGGTTCCGTCCTCGCAACTTCTGGAGCGGCTTTCGGAGCCATTCATTCTATTCCGGAACCGGACACAGATCGATCCTTCCAAACAAACGAAACTGTTTGCATTTTCCGCGATGGCGGGTCATCACAATACGCCGGTGGATGTCCGGGAGGTCATGCACCGGTATGCGGTCGGCGAAGAGGAAGTCCGGGACGCCCTGTTCCGGGAAATCGTTTCGGATTACCGCTTCAAAATGAAGCGGGTTGCGCTGTCATGGGAGAACTTGCCTGGAAGTTCCTCGGTCTTTCCGATGATTGCCGTCAAAAAGAACGGCAAATATGCTGTTTTCTGCGGAATGAGAAAACTGGATGACGGAAATCTGCAAGCTGTCGTCCTGGACCCGGAATCGCCGCGTCATGCGACTCCGGAACGGTTTGATTTTCCGGCCCGGGAAGAATTCGAGGCTGTTTTTTCCGGACACTTTGTCCTGTTGAAAAAGATTTATAAACTTTCGGATGAAAGCCAGCCGTTTTCGCTGCGCTGGTTCATTCCGGAATTCATCAAAAACAGAACGGTTTTCGGGGAGATCGCCCTCATGGTGGCGATCCTGACGATTTTTTCCCTGATCATTCCGCTGTTCTTTCAGATCGTGGTGGACAAGGTCCTCACCAACCAGGCGTACAACACGCTCAATGTGATCGGGATCGGAGTCCTTCTGGCGATCGTGTTCAACGCGCTGATCAATTACGTAAGAAGCTATCTATTACTCTTCGCCACCAACAAGATCGACATTTCCACGGCGATGAAGACCTTTGCGCACCTGATGAGGCTTCCCGTGGATTTTTTCGAGCGGGTCCCTTCGGGGGTGCTTCTCAAACACATGCAGCAGACCGAAAAAATCCGCGGATTCCTCTCGGGGAACCTTTTCTTTACGATTCTGGATTTGTTTGCGTTGTGCGTATTTGTCCCGTTCCTGCTGTTTTACAGCGTGCGGCTGACCTTGATCGTGCTGGGCTTTTCGGCCTTGATGGCGCTGGTGATCGCCTCCCTGATCAAACCGTTCCAGCGTCGGCTGGATGAACTGTATCAGGCGGAAGGAAAACGCCAAAGCATGCTGGTCGAATCCATTCACGGCATCCGGACGGTCAAATCCCTGGCGCTGGAGCCGGTGGAAAAAAAGGCCTGGGACGATTCGAGCGCCTATGCGATCCAGTCTTATTTCCGGGTCGGGAAGATTTCGATGACCGCCCAGAGCATCAGCCAGATGCTGGAAATGATGATGACCGTCTGCGTGATCTGGGTCGGTGCGCACCTGGTGTTCAGTCATGCCATCAGCGTCGGTGCTTTGATCGCGTTTCAGATGCTGGCCGGGCGTGTGACCGGGCCGCTGGTGAAAATGGTCGGACTCATTCACGAATACCAGCAGATCGCGCTGTCCGTCCGTATGCTCGGCGTTGTCATGAATACCTCTCCCGAACCGGCGGGCGGAGGCGTCCGGAATCCGTTCAAGGGAGCGATCGAATTCGAGGATGTCAGCTTCCAATACCGCCCCGATCTTCCGCAGGTCATCCGGGATTTCTCTTTGCAGCTGCCGCCCGGGACCACACTGGGGCTGGTAGGACGTTCGGGGTCCGGGAAAACGACTCTGACCAAACTTCTCATCGGGCTGTATCCGGTGTCAAGAGGACTCATCAAGCTGGACGGCATCGACATCCGGGAAATCGACAAAGTCCATCTGCGGCGGAACATCGGCGTGGTTCTCCAGGAAAACTATTTTTTCAGCGGAACCGTCCGCGCCAACATCAGCCTGCCCAAGCAGAACGCAGCCCTGGAGGAAGTGATTTATGCCGCGAAACTGGCCGGTGCGGATGAGTTCATCCAGAAGCTGCCCCGGGGGTATGACACGCTTCTGGAAGAAAATGCCTCCAATCTGTCCGGCGGACAGAAACAGCGTCTGGCGATCGCACGCGCCCTGCTGACGAATCCTCCGATCCTGATTTTCGACGAAGCGACCAGTTCGCTGGATCCGGAAAGTGAAACGGTGATCCGGAAAAACCTGAAGGCGATCGCGCAGGGGCGGACGGTTCTGATTATTTCGCACCGGCTCAGCATCGTCAGCAGCGCAGACCGGATTCTGGTGCTGGATAACGGCGCGCTGGATTCGGATGGAACCCATAAGGAACTGCTTCTGAAGCGGGGAATCTACAGTGAATTCTGGAATCAGCAGATGCGGGGGGAAGAATAAAAAATGAAGGACGCGATTCCCCGTGAGATCATTGATTTTCAGCCGGATGCGCTGGAGATCAAAAATGAGCGTCTGCCGCCTGCCATTCGTTTCTGTGTCTGGGCTCCGTTCCTTCTGGTGATGATTGCGATCGTCTGGGCGTGTCTCGCGGGAGTGGACGTGGTGGTCCAGGCCGAAGGCAAACTCGTCACGGACAATCCGACCATCGTGATGAAACCGCTGGAACGTTCCGTCATCAAGAAAATCAACGTGCGGATCGGGGACATTGTCAAAAAAGACCAGCCGCTGATCACCTTCGACCCCACGATCAACAATGCGGATGCGGAACGTCTGAAAAATGAAATCGACGCGCTGACCGCCCAGCTGAACCGTCTTCGGGCGGAATTCGAAAACAAACCTTATTCCGGCGGGCCGAACCAGTTTGAACGGTGGCAGTTTGCCATTTTCAAGCAGAGACAGGAATATTACCGCGAAAAGATGAATTATTATTCCGAGGCCCTTTTACAGTGGAACGCTTCCGAAAAGAGCAAGAAGGATTCCCTCGCCAAACAGAAGGAACGGTTGAAGGAAGTCTTCCGTCTTGAACATATGTACAAACAACTTCACGCCAAGAACGCGGCCTCGCTGAAGGATTTGATCCAGATGTCCATGGACCGCATGTCCATGGAGGCGACCGTGGATTCCCTTTCCAATGATATCCTGGAGCTGGAGCATAAACGGGGAACGACGCAGGCCGAAAAAAACGCTTTCGTTCAGGAGTGGCGGAACAAGCTCTCGGAAGACATGGTGACCGTGGAACGCAACCTGACCGGCAATCTCAAGGAATATGCGCAGACCGCCCAGCTGATTGAATATGTCTGCCTCCGGGCTCCCTGCGACGCGGTCGTCCATGAAATCTCCTCGTTTTCCCCGGGCTCGGCGGTTCGCGAGGCGGAAGCGCTGATTACCCTGGTGCCCCTGACCGGACATATCGAACTGGAAGCGGAAGTACGCCCGCAGGATATCGGCAAGGTCGCCATCGGTTCCTCCGCAAGAATCAAGCTGACCTCGTATCCCTTCCAGAAACACGGAACGTTGGACGGGATCGTCCGCAATATTTCCGAGGACACTTTACAGCGGGAACAAGGCGGAGTCCCCGTTTATTATTACCGTGCCCGGATCACCGTCGGCGGCAAACTGGAACAGGTGAAAAAGGATTTCCGCCTGATTCCCGGGATGGAAGCCCAGGCGGAAATCAAATGCGGACAGCGCCGCGTGATCGAATATATCCTGTATCCGCTGATCAAGGCGCTCGACGAAACGGCAAGGGAACCGTGAGGGAGGCTGTCTTAAAAGAGGAAGGATTCATATTCGAAATGAGTTGTTCGGGCAAACAGGCCATATGGAAGGAGAGGAGGATTATTTTAAGGGAAAATAACACGTAAGATTTCAGAAAACATTCAGGTGAGTTCGCAAAAGTTGTATGATGAAAAAGGAAAATCCGTTGTGGGTCAATCAGAAATTGAACTTGGAAAGGGGAAAGAAATGCGTTCAAGAAAAATAGCAGTAAGACTGGCATTGTTGTCCGTAATGTCAATCACCATGGCACTGATGACAGGATGTGCTTTTGGAGACCGCCATTTGACTTTAAATCCAGTTTATATGGATAAAGTGCCTTCCGTAACGACAGCGAAATCAAAGGTACAGGTTGTTCCGCCGGTCGACAAGAGAACTGAACAGAAAGCGAATCTGGTGGGATATGTCAGGAATGGGTATGGAATGCATACTGCTGACGTTCTCGCGGATAACAGCATCGCCGAGTGGGTGCAAAGCTGTATCGCGGAGAATTTGAAAAATGCCGGATTCAAGGTGAATAACGGGGAAATAAATCCCTTTGGATTGTGTGTCGCGACCTCAATCCGCACGCTGGAATGCGACAGCGGGATGTCTTTGAAGGCAACGGTTGCCCTCGACATTGAATTGAAGGAAAAGAATGTGCCTTTTTTCAGCCGGACTTTTGTCGGAAAAGCTTCCAAAGTGAATTGGGCCGCATCCTCTGAAGAGTTCCGCGCCACCTTGACCAATGCCATGCAGGACTGTCTGAACCAGGCAATGCCTGTCCTGGTGAAAGAACTAGAGGGACGATAAACTGAAAAAGTCAAAATGTCATCTTGGTAAGTATATCAATCCCAGATTCAAGACGGCATTTTGACTTTTGGGAAGGCAAATTCATGACGGGAAGCAATGCCAAATGAAAACATTCCTGATGCAACTTCAAGGATAAAGGGTGATGGAAATTCCCCACCGTTCAAGTTTGAACAAGCGAAAATACCATGCGGAAAAACGAACAATGTTGTTTATGTTTTCTGCAGCTGACGGGCTCTTATAATGTATTTACGCAGTAAAATTGGCCGCAAGGATGCATCCGCAAATTAATTAGGATTCCCGAATGGCTGGCTCAAAGGCCTCCTGCATTTTACCATGCAGGAGGCCGTCTGGGTTTATGTTTTGCTTCTTCCCGAGTTAACGTCGGGACCATGTACCGTAAAACCACTTCAGGTAATCTCGAAACCATTCCACCTGACGACGGTGTGTTTCACGGGAGAACCAGCCGCTTTGGAGGATGCACCAGTCCTGAATATTGCCGATCCGCAGTTCATCTCCGATTCGTTTGCTTTGGGTTTTCATCAGCTTGAGAGCCATCGGCGCGGAATGGTCCTTGGCAAAACCGTAATGATGGAGAAACATCCCCTGCATAATGGGTTTTTCATACAACTGCCGGTAACGGATGATGTCATGATAATATCGGGCATCCCAATACTCCTTGGTGGAGGTCCAAACCCATAGATTCAGCACGTCAAAGAAATCCTTGTATGGAAGAAGTTCCTCCGGATTCTGCCAGGTGTAGCGGACCACATAGAGTTCCAGTTCCGGGTTTTCGCTGCGGAGCGCATTCCGGACTTCTTTCAGTTGGGCTGGAGTCATATCGGCGCTGGGCCCTTTGTATGTATGGCCGCGATCCAGAAAATCATCGAGGATGGCGCCATGGATATTCGGGAAAGTCCTGGAAAACCGGCTGACGGCTTTTGCGCTTTCGATATAATTTCCGTGCCGGAGAGCGCAGACGATCTTTCTCATTCCGGCGAGGTATTTGAGATTCTCCTCATTCAGAAGTGCAAGGTCGTCCATGGAATTCATAAATACCGCATTGTCCGCTCCCAGATACGAACAGGCCGTTTCAAGACTGCAAAAAGTGGGGAGGTTGACAAATGGAGCTTTCCCGGGAATCTTGTCGAGGACATATCCCCAGACCCATAAATGATTGTTCTTATCCATACGTTGCTTTCCTTCCATTCTCTTTTCTGCAATCCTTGTCACATTTTTTGTTTCCGGATGCACGGGACATGGTTCTTTTCAGAATCAGGGTTTTCCCTTTCGGAAGAGTTCGAGTCAGATATTTTTTCCTTCGGGAAAAGGGATCCAGAAGAGTGAATGTGCCGCCCGCCAGAGAATGAATCCGGACTTCCGTCACTTTTCCATCCTTCATCCGGGCGGAGATTTCAAACGCACCGGGCGCCATCAGACGGTGAAAGCCGCCTGTGAAAGACTTCGGCACGCACGGAAACAACCTGATGACTCCGCCATAGGTTTGAAAGACCGCCTCGATCGCCAGAAAAACGAATGCGGCCGCGCCTTCGAATACCGGCGGTGCAAGCCGCTTCGCATCCGGATTCGGAGAAGCGCAATGGGATTCCGGAATCCGGCTCTTCATGGGGGTGCCTTCCTCGTTGGCCCGGACAGGACACGGTATGCCGGAATTCCGGATGTTCCGTTCCGTTGTTTCCGAAGGGAGAATCAAATTCACATTATGGGAAAAAAGTCCGTTTTCCTTTCCGAACAGGCACAAAAACCGTTCTAGTTCCCGCCAAGAATTTTTCACGGAACCGAGGCGCATGCGGGCAACTGAATTCAGGAATGCGCTCCATCCGTAATCGAAATGCCATTGGCCCGCAGAATCGGTAAAGGAGCGTTCCAGCGCATTTTTCTCGATGTATTGAAGTGTGTTTTTCGCGGTTTCCGGGGAAATCTCCGATTCCGCCGGAAAAAATGGATAAAGCAAGTGTCCTCCGAAAAAGAAGTGGTCGGGCGGGATGTCCGGACCGCCATGCCAGCCGCCGCTTTCCGGGTGACGCGCCAATGGCGGATAATGGGTCAGCAGATCACACCAGCGGGGAAGGAACTCCTGGTCGGAGTTCAGAATTTCGGCTCCCTGAATGACTGTTTCCAGACAAGGTTTCAGAAGGGCGAGCGTGGCCATGTCGTCGCGGGTCATGGTGAAAATTTCCGGCGGAATGCTCCAATCCAGATGATACATGCCGTCCGCACTCTTATGCATCAGCGCCATATAGAAATTGACGAACTCCCGCAGAAGAGGATGAATTCTGTTTTTCAACGCTTCCCGGTCCCGTGAAAAGTTCCACCAGCGTGCCAGAAGCATTCCGGTGTATGCGCTTCCGCAGAGGGTATAACGGTAGCCCGCCACGGGGTATTCCATGCCCAGCTGATTCATGCAAAGCGGAAGATAAATCCCGTCGCATCCGAAAAGTGCGCGGGTGTGACGTTTGAGCTCCTCCCTGACATTCCAATAAGTGTCTGCCAGAACCGGAAGGAGTTCGCAATGATTGGAGGCGAACAGGGGCATGGCGGGAATCTGGGCGTTCTGGTCGTGGGTGTATCCCTGGGTGGAAAGACCGGGCGCGGTTACGCCGGAATTACCGTAGAACAATCCGTTCAGGCCGGGCATGGGCGCTTTGCCAAAGGAGGAGGCCGCCGTATAGAGACCGAACGCCCAATAACGCTGAACAGAATGGGATTTTCCGAAATCAATCCAGCTTTTGTTCCAGAAATCATGCCACCATCTGCGGTGTTCTTCCCGTAGTGCGTCAAATCCGGTTCGGGCGCCCTGCCGGGCTTCCCGGAAAGCGGCTTCGAGCGGATCGCCGGAGTCGAAGGTCGTTCGAACGGCAAGGAAGAAATCGGCGTCTCCAATCTGCTTGACAGTGGAAAAGGTCCGACCGGACTCGATGGGAAACATCGGGATTTCACAATTGATGCCGGCTGTATGAAAGACAACGGCATAAGCGCCTTTGCCGCCGGGAAGGACCTGGCAGAACCCAACGGCGTCTTTCCATGTTTTCCATTCGGGAAACGGAAGCGTTTCATCCGCGGGGCGGAGCAGTTCGAAGATATGCGGCAGTTTCGAACCGTTGTCGCGAATCCGGAGACAGAAAAAATTGCTTCCCCGTGGTGCGAACATCGTCAGAACGGGATGCAGATTGTGGCCGTCGACGAACTCTTCCAGTTCGCCGTCGAACAGGGAAAGGTTCTGAGAGACTTTCGGAACAGTCTGGGCGGCCCACCCGACTGCCTGCCAGAAGCGAAGCCGGAGAACCGCCGCACTCATCGTTTTGCGGTCGCTGCCTCCTTTGACCGCTTCGGTTTTTCCCATGAAATGACTGTTTTTCCGTTGCATGGAGCGAAGCGTTTTCATGACTTTCCCGTGCGTGAGATATTTGGAGTCGGGCACAGTCGGATCGAAGACATCGACCTTGTTGATCATCCACTCCAGGTGGGAAGGTGCATACGCGACACTCCCCAGGTTTCCGTTTCCGAAGAAAAATCCATCGGTCCAGTTCCAGAAGGCATTTTCCCGGAACCATCTCTGGCTCCGAATCAGTTTTTCCGCACTTTTCCCCATATTCGCTTCCTTTCAGAAATCCACGGTCAAAATGCCCGGACCGTTAAGCGAGAAAACGAGTTTTTCCGGATTCTGTTCCACAATCGATACGCGTTTTCCTGTGAAGGAAAAGGCTTTTGGCGTGCGTCGGATTCCGCAGCAGAGGATTTGCCTGACGTCGGTGGCGGCGATCCGGATGACGGCACGTTTTTCTTTCGTTCGCCAGACGGCGTCTTCCACACAGAGCCCAATCCAGTTTTCGAGCCAGAGTGATTGTTTTCGTATTTCCAGCCAGGCGGCTATTTGTGCTTTCAGATAATTTTTCGGAAGGGCGTTTTCGAAACGGTGAATGTCATGCCAGTCCTGCAAGAAACGTCCGGTCTGTTCGGCGAGGGCGATATTTTTCAGAATTTCCGGGACGGGAATCCGTTCATCAAGTGCGTCGTTGACCAGAAGGTAGCTGAACTCCACATTGTTCCTGGAATTCAGACCGCTGCGAAGCGCTTTGCGGTAACGGTTCATCATATCACGGTGTGCTTCGGGAACGGTTTTCCGGAAGGATTCGAAAAGTTCCGGATAAATGGCGTCTGTGGTGAGCATGGAAATGCCGCACGGCATGACCCGGTCCTTGTTGAGGTCTTTCGGAACATACTGGAAGTTATGACAGGGGGAGTATTCCTCCTGAAAAGTCCGGTTGCCATACCATGTGTCGACGCCGTATTGTTCGGCAAAATAGGCAGCCGACAGAAAGCGGGCCTCGCACAAGGCCAGCATTTTTGAGGCGAGGTAAACGGCGTGTTCGCAGCTCCCGGTGTCGCCGACGGCTCGGGCCATATGGATGAACGAAGTGAATGCGCCGAAATTGGCGCCTTCGATCCATGTGCGTGCTTTTTCTGCGTATCCGGCCCCCATACAGGCCCAGTCGTGATAAATGTCGAAGTAGGAAAAGATTTTCCGAATCACGTGCCAGTATTTTTCAATAGCGGAAAAATCGCCCGTTGCCAGCGCGGAGGTATAGAGCAGATAGAAGGTGATTCCGATGCCCCAGTCGTTCTCGACAAATGCCTCAGGATAGGCGGCGACTTCCTCCCTCGATCCATCCTTGATTCCGCCATTCAGCATCATGGACACATTGAAGTAACAGAGGAAATAGGAGCGCTTCGTGAAAGGTTCCCTGCGTTCATACAGGTTGAACATGGGAAGCTTTCCGATATCGCCCGACATGTAATATCTGTAAACGTCCTCCTTGCCGGGCTTCGTTCTGGAGAGGAGTTCGTGATCGGTAAGAAGGAGGGCGTATTTCCGCTCCGGATCGCAGGCCATGGGCATTCGTTTCCGCAGTTCGTCCCGGACGAATTTACGTTTTTCTTCCGGCATGAAATTGATCATGGAACAGGCGTAGGCGTAACTTTCCAGAATCGCGCCGGGATAGGCATAGCTTTGAATGTTGTCCGGGAACCGGGCTTCAAACGAAAAATATTCATCCAGATCCTCGCCGAGCAATTCGGGGATTCTGGAATTTTCATTTCGCAGCGGATATTTTCTTTCGGTGCACATCATGGAAAGCGTATATGCGGAAAAGGAACCCGCGAATCCGAGGAGTTTTCCATATTTGGTCGGGAATTTGAAGTCGAGATGGCCTTCCGGCAGGGCTTGTCCGCAGAGCGTCAAAACGGGAGGAAGCGGCGCCAGCTTCAAAGGAGTTGTGTTCCAGTCATCCGAAAAAATCCGGTATTTAAATTCCTGGATGATCCGAACTTTTTGAGCGGAATAATCCGTCTTGAAAAATTCACGGCACCCGACCGGAAACGCAAGGAAAGCGCGGCTCCACAGACGGCTTCTGCGGACGGCATCCTCCAGAAATGCCTTGTCTCCGGGAGATTTCGGATCCAGTGCTTCGAATCCGAACGGGGTGGCGGTCACCATCCGGGAACAGCCATGAAAAACAATGGAAGAGAGCTGTCCCGTCAGCAGACGGCTGAACTCGATTTTCCGGGGTTTCCTGTCCAGGACGGCCAGCAGGGGAATATCGGGAAATTCCGTGGAACCGAAAAAGAGAAGCCAGTTTTCGGGCATGTCGCCGGAAAAATCGTCCAGCGCGGCTGTTTCGCCGGCAGTCAGTACATATTGGTAATTCCCTGCATACTCAAGTTTGGAGATGCGCAGGGAGTCCGAAGTCGTTTCCGTAATGATTCCGGGCGAAGCGATGGAATAGGTGAAACTGGTTGAATTGCGTTTCCACCGGACGGACATTGCATTGACGCGGATCTCGTCCCGTGCATTTTTTTCCTTTTCCTCCTGAAGCAGAGAATAAGCCCATGCGAACGGTTTCAGATAACGGGGATGTCCGCAGAGAAACATTTTATCGACTTTTCCGAAACGGGACATGGCGCAATCGAGCAGGCCGTCGCCCTTGACGAACCCGAAACGGCCCGGCATGACCTCATGACCCAGTCCGTTTCGATATCCTTCCCGCGGGAATTCTTCCGCATCCGGATATTTTTCCGGCGCCGGCGGATGCCGTTTCCATCGGCCGGATGCGGATTTCTGTTCCGGGCGGGCCGGCAGAAGATACATTTTGAATTCTTCCAGCTTGAATTTACGAGGCTGAATTTCACAGGTCAGCCGGTTTTTTCCTGCGGTTGCATGAAAGGGCATGCTCCGGCGAATGCCATGGTTCCGGATGTGAAAATCATCCTGGGATTCGGCATCGGCCCCATTCACTTTCAAAATGCGGGGTTCCCAGGCGGCTCCTTTGCGGTATTCGTCCCAGAGAAGAAGAAACTCACCTTCTTCCGACTCGAATTCGCATTCAAGAAGAAGGTTCCCGTTCTTACGGGAAATCTCGCGCCAGGAGCCCAATTTCCGTTCCGACTCAAAATCGTAATAATAGACCATTCTTTCGTTTCTTTCTATTTCAGCGGATATAGATCATTCCGAAGTCTTTCAGCAGCCCGGACGGCAGATGCATGGTCAGCTTGTCGACGTTCCGTTCGAAAGGCAGAGGCTGCGGTATTTTTTCCAAACTCAGAAAATCCACATGCCCGACATTCTTCATCGTATCCGGAAGACGCACGGTAATGAGGCCGTTTTCTCCTTGCCATTCAGGAAAAGGGATCGGATCGTCATGCGAAATTTCAACGCCGTTTCCGGGCGGAGTCAAAGTATCTCCGGCATTCAGCAGACGGATTGTAATGGAATCCTCTCTCCGGGACCGGTACGGCGCCGCCAGCACGAGTTCCGGCAGGGCCGCATGAAAGAAGCATCCGTCCCCGAGAAGCTGTTCCATGAGTGCGCAGACCTGCTTTCCAATATCCCGGATACCTTCATACAGGCTGCCTATGTTGCTCCGGACCGCACTTTTTTCAGAACGAATAGTGTTCGCGCAGACAAACGGCGTGCTTTTCAAAAATTCAAACGGCATTTTTCCGAACCGGAAATCCAAATGATTTTTTCCGAAAACCGCTTGAATTTCCTCCTCTGGTCCGGGATATCCGAAAAACTTTCCGCAAAGACAGATTTTCCCCTTGCCGAAGGGAAAGATTTCATACGATTTTTCATCGGAAGCAGTCAGATGGAATCCCCAGAGCGTTTCACATTCTTTCAAGGACCGTTCCAGATACTTTTCGTTCTGGTTGCCCGGAAGTCCCGAGATCATCAGAATCCCGCCGTCATTTGCATATTCCTTCAAATCATCGATCTGTTTTTCCGAAAGGACATTAAGTTCATTCAAACAGAGAATCCGGCATGTTTTCCAGCTTTCAGGAAGGTCTGCGTTCAGCATCGCACAGGGGAGATTGTGTACGATACAGGACTGCATCCAGAACTCCATGCGCGACATTTCGTAACCGGGAGAGAAAAACCGGTTGTCGCGCGAATCGAGAAAACCGACTTCCGGCATTTCGTCGATGTGAAAAAGAATTCCGGCATGTTTCTTTTCAAACGAACGCACTTGCGTTTCATCCAGTTCACAACCGCCGCCTTCGGGCGTATTGATGTAAAATCCGCCGGAAAGCATTGCCGTTCCCCAGGAAAATATCAGCTGGTCGCGGTCATAGGCATAGAAGAGAATCCCGTGCGGGATGCCGCGTTGTCCGGCCACCATGGCACGGTGTTTTTCCTCGGAGAGCGATTTGAGCCACGAATACCGGAGAACGCAAGCCCGCGCGCACTCCTGAAAAAACCAGTGCAGGTCCGGGACCGTCTCCACCGAGGAAGCCGTCCAATCCCGCGTTATGGCCAGGGAAATGTAGTTTGGGCGCAAAAGCTGCAATCCCAGCCGATTATAGTGGGTCTTGATCTGGTTATGGAAGTTTTGAATGGAATCGAAACGAAAATGGAGCCAGTCGATGAATGCCGGATCGCGCATGTCCCCGAACCATTCATCCCATTTTTCCGGGGAGGGAAGAGTATGCCCGTATTTTTCCTTGAACAGATACCGGCAGGCTTCACACCGGCATTGGCAATAAAACTGAACGTCATCCGTCATGATGCCGTCCACGCCGGTCGCGTAGATGCTTTCCAGATACTCCAGGTATTCACGGATATATTCCGGATTGTTATAACAACGGTTGGTTGCGGCATAGGCTGTGATGTTGGGCTTGCCGGTTTTTTCATGAATCTGCGGCCATTTGAGCGCCGGGGAATCCGGACCCGTCAGATATTCGACAAGTCCGGACCAGGTTTCCAGAGAGGACCCGTGGTCCAGAAGATATTTTCTTAAACGCTCGAGGTGTTCCGGCGTATCCGGATAGCTGGCCAGTTCCGAAGAATGATGTTCGATGACCTTCAAACCGTATGTATGGGCCGCTTTCACGATCTTTGCAAGACATTCGTTGATCTGTTCCCACCACGGACGGTAGGACCAGCGGAAATGAGTGCAGGAAAAGGTTATCAGGTGCGTGATTCCCTGATCGGCCGTTTTTTTCATTTTGGCCCCGATTTCTTCCTCTGTGTCGAAAAAGATTTCCCGATCGTTATACCAGAAAAATGTGAAACGGACTTCATACGGATCCGTCATCTTATTTTCCACCTTCAAGAATGAACGTTTTCCCGGCGGTCAGCCCGCTCATGACATCTTTCACCCGCAGCGTCCATTTTCCCTTCGGATCGTTGTACGCCATCCGGAAACGGAATTCCAGTGTTCCGTTTTCTGCGGAGAGATTCCGTTTCATGAGCAGAGTTGACTTGCCGTCCGGCGGAATCAGTTCTATATGAAATACGTGTGCTCCCGGACGGCCGCCTTCCACCTTCATCTGAATCCGGGCAATAAGGTCCTGGCCGGCCCGGACGGAATCCGGTATGTCCGCAAGAATCGCATCGATCCGGCAGGGATAGACTCCGAAAACTGCGGCGGGAGCGGTGTCATCCAGAACCACTTCCGCCTGCGAAGTCTGTCCGAGATATTTTCCGTTCAGAAGATTGTAAAGATGTCCTTTGACCGGAAACTGTACCGTCTGACTCATTTTTCCGCTTGTCGCCAGGACTGGATTGCGTAAAAGGATGAAAACATTCATTCCGCCTTTCCGGAAGTGAATCGCTTCGCGTCCGGGCAGAGCCCCGGAAACACTGGAAGCCAGAACCGGTTTTGCCCCGGATCCGGCAAGAAGTCCGGCGATTTTACGGCCTTGTTCAGGATCCTTGTCGTTGAAAATGCTTCCAAGCACATGAAGTCCGGCGAGCCCCTCGAGCGGAGAACGGTTCCGTTTCATGCCGAGCTCGTCATAAGCCCCCGGTTGAGAGTCAGCGACAATGATTCCGCCGCCGGCCAGAAATTTTTTCAGGGCGCCGACTTCCGCATCAGAGAGCGAAAAAATGGAAGGCATGAACAAAGCCTTGAAATTCTTCAGATGTCCGCCCGTCACCTGTTCAGGCGCGATAAAATCATACTGGTAAAGCATGGATTCAAGCATGTAGCGGATTCTGTGACGGCTGTAATAATAATCGTGATGCGGGCCGCCCTCCCTGGAAATTTCTCCGTTTCGGGTTTCTTTGCCAAGGCAGAAGGAAGTCAGCATACTCTCCTGGGAATAATAAACGGCCGTATCGCGCGGCGCCCACGGATAGTCCAGGCAGAGTTTGCCCAATCCGGTCAGCAGATGCATGGAATCCAGGCCTTTTTTCAAATCTCCGGCATCGAGGGTAAACCCGTTTCCCGGAATGTCCAGCAGATTCCACGGGGTTTTCAAACTTCCACCACGGACCTGCCCTCCGTGGGCGGCAAACCAGGTGAACCCGCCGTAGCGGTGTGCCGCGAACCAGATGGGCTGAAACATCAGGCGCGCGGGTGAGTTGACATAGCCGATATATCCCCAGACCCGCATATCCGGGGCGAATGAACGGTAAAACTCATCGAAGTCATAGATCGGACTCGGATTCTCGCGTCCGCCCATATACACCATCGATGTATAGTCCTGGGAAAAATTCAGTCCGCTCCGGGTGAGAAGTTTCCAGTAGTCGTTTCCGTTCAGGGATGTTTGCCCGAAGGAGTTCGGAAGCGCGAACAATGCGTTCGGATCATGCTTCTTTGCGTTGTCGGCCAGCAATTTGAGAATTTCACACCAGCGGTCGGTATTGAAGTTGCGCCATTCGATGAACTCGGCGAAATGTCCGGTTTTACGTGCTTCGGCGAGCAATCCCGGTTGAAGTTCGTCAAAACTTTTCCAGGAAGTTCCGCAACGGGCATTGAATTTTTCGATGGTCCCGTATTTTTGTTTCATCCGCAGTCGGTATTCAGCAATGTTTTCGGGATGGGAATCCAGTTCATCGGGTTCAAACGTACGGGCCAGTTGAGGTTCGTCGCATACCTGATTCGAAACAGGGCCGAACAATTTGACTTTTGCGGTATTTTCTTCCGCACGGCGGGCGATTTTTTTTCGCGACTCAAGAGTATTGAACTGCTGTTTGCGGATATTGGAGTTCTGTTTCCACCCGCAGAAGATCTCCCCGCCTCCGATCGCCGCGCCGGCAGCAAGCCCCATTCCCGAGGCGAGAATGTGCGTACGGTCCCGGTTGCAGAATCCCACGGCGCGGATTCCGATATTTTCCAGCTGACGGCAGACGTCCGTTTCATATTCTGCGGATAAATTGGTGTCGAATGGCCAGACCGCGGGTGTGAAATCGTTCAGAAGGCGCTCCCTGTCGCGGTCCTGCACATACACGGGAATTCGTTTCAAGTCGAGCGTCCTGTCCCCTTGAATCAAGGCTGTTTTCAGTCGTGCCAGATTCGTATAAACGGAATGCAGCGGCACGGAAAAATTCATAATGCCGGAAGAGCATGGAATCGTCCCTTTTTCCAGAATTCGCCCGGAAATATCCTCCAGAGTCCATTCCAGCTTCATTCCGGCGGAAAAACCGTTCACTTCACAGCGGAAATTCCCAGGCTGTTCAATGGAATTGAATTGCTTCGCATCCTCCAGCTTTGCAATGAAAGGACCGTCTTTCCGGAGCGTCAGCGCGGTGTAGTCCAACACCTTGCCGTCTTTGTCCTTCAAGTGGAGAACCAGCAGATGGAAACCGCTCATCACCGGATTTGTTTTTACGGCGAACCGTCCGTTCTCAACTCTCTCCTGTCCGGAAGAGACCCGTTCTCCGGCGGAATTTAAAAGCGTCCATGCGGCGACCGCTCCGTCCGGCGTTTTCAGATCGGAAAACGCAATTTCGCTGCTGGAAGTCCGCGGCGACCGCAGGAGACTTTCCTTTCCCGCGGCATGGCAGATCAGACGGGCCAGCCAGGCTTTGGCGTAGTCCGCGTATGGAAACATGCTGTCGGCGCCTGCTTTTTCATTGAAAAGGAAAGCGGTCGGATACGAAGCCGTATAAAGGACAATGCGTCCTTTCCCGGCTTTGCATCCTTCCTGAAATCCGGGGGTTGCCCCCATTCCTTTTCCACTCTGGCCGAAAAGGAAAAACGAAGAAGGGAATCCCTGCGAAGCCGCGGAATCGGCGGGATTTCCGGACAGCGGATATTTTTTCAGGAATGCTTCGAAATTTCCACGCCTGACCGCGTTTGCCAGTACAAGTCCGGCTCCTTTTTCCACGTTCCCCTGAATGCGGGAAGCAAGTTCCTTCCCGATGCGGTCAAGATTGAAGCCGATCAAGTAGATGTCATAAGAAGAACTTTCCAGTTTTTTTTGAATGTCTGCGGGATTCCCGTCTGTATAGTAGAGATCGCTGTTTTCCGTCGTGGTGATGAGGCTGTCCCATTCCGTGTTGAGCCCGGAAAAAATTTCCATCGGCTCACGGACAGCGGCCAAATCCGGACACAGAGCCAGCACCCGGAGCTTTTCCTTTGCGAAACCGTAAGGATTCGGGCCCGGCTTCATCTCCGTCCCGGGGACCGCGGCCTTCCGGTCGAGCCGGGTCAGCTGCCGGATTTCGAATGCGGAAAGCTTTCCTTCGAAAAGCTGGATCGAGTCATAGTCGATCCCGGAGTCCTCGCGGTCCGGGCCGAAGCGGTAGAAGGAAAGAGCCTGCACGTTTTTGTCCGCCTTGAACGGAATCGCATATTCGCGGAAATCATCGGTGACGGGCATGCGCCAGACGGGAGATGCCCCTTCCGTGACACCCCTGCCGTCCGGACGCCCGCGCATCTGTATCACTCCGATCGCATTGGGCGACCCGAATTGCCGGACCTTGATCCGGAGCGTATACATTTTTCCCTCTTGAAGCGACGGCACCTGAACGGAAAGCATCTGATACGCCTTTCCTGTGCCGCGCATGACCCATTGATTGGAAAATTCCGATACTTCCTTACGGGTGACTCCATTTTTGCTTACATACCATCCGGGCACCTGCTGGCCATCGGAAATATTGAAGTCGCTGTTCGGGATCAGGTTCATTCCGGTGTTGCCGCCGCTGGCATATACTATTTTCGGTTCCCCTGCCTTCCGTGTGAACCGGACTTCCGTCCACTGGGAAGTCTTATGGAAATTTTCTGCATCCAGCACGGCGAAGGAACTGCTTTCCGATTTTCCTGCCGGAAGATCGGAATTCACGCGGCACAGATTGAATTTGAATTTCAGATCTTCCACAGGAGCTTTCATATTCAGCACGGAAAAAGGAATCGCGACCAGAGCTTCCCACTGGTTCCAATCTTTTTTAACATGGCCTTGAACGAGGGCGGAATCGAGTTTTTCCGTTTTGTTGGCCGCGTTTTTTGCCAGATACATGCGTCCGTCGCGGGAGATCGCACAATGGATATATTCTCCGGAATGCTCTTGCGGCATCAGAAAAATTTCAAAATGATTCCCGGAAAAAAGACTGTTTTCCTTTTTGTCTGCCGTTTGGAAAGCAGGAGTAAAACGACCTTTCAACCGGAGATAAACGTTCCGATCGTCGAAAAGCATGGAACACTCGGTTCTGGAGGTCTCCACCGTGAATTTTCCCGGAATCGCAAAACCGCTAAGGATATCCGCCTTTTTCCAGACGTCCTCCCGGATTTTCCCATCGGTCCAGGGCGATTCGGCGGTGAACCGGATTTCCGGAAGCGCCAGGGCGCCGGAGAGGCACAGGAACAAAAACACCAAGATACATTCCATTTTAAAAATACACATAAAAACTCCCGTTGAATTGGTTGTTCATTTTATCGGTGAGAGGAGATCAGTTGTGATCATCCGCCAGGCGTCCGCCCGTCCAGCAGTCAAAATGCTTCGAGACTTCCGTTCCCCAGCCTTTGATGGTCAGATACGGATTGGCTGGATTGTTGATTTTCATTGAACTTGCCCGTCCATCCCCATATAAGATATTGACTTTGCCCGAGTGTCTGGCGGCATCGGGAATTCCGACACTCTTGTCATTTCCCCAGTAAAGGATCAGGGAACCGCAATCTTCGCCGCTGACACTCCGGATGGTGTCCATGACCAGATAAACCCCTGAAATTTTTTTCAGTTCATTGATGTGGGCCGGTCTTGAGTAACTGGCATATCCGCCGTTGATTAATGCCGCGCCCCCGATTCCTCCGTAGTTGTAGCCATACCCGTTGAAGGCAGACGGCGTTCCATCGGCATTGAGCTGGGAATACTTCTCCTTGTTTTTCAGGTTGCACACGAAGATTTTGTTTCTGGCATATCCGAGACGGGCCAGTCCGACATGCCAGTAGCCGCCCTCGATATAGACCGGACAGTCGGCTCCGTCCGCATAGGTCCGCCACGATGGAAAATAACCTTTGTAGTCGCTCACATACATGTTGAATGCGAGGCCGATCTGCTTCTCCTGACTGAGACAGCGGATCGATTTGGCCTGTTCCCTGGCGGAATTCAACGCAGGCAATAACATCCCTGCCAGGATCGCGATGATCGAAACCACAATCAGGAGTTCGATCAATGTGAAATTCCATTTCCATTTCATTTTCAGCTCCCATTTTTGTCAGGATACTTGCTTTAAAATCTTTCTCTTCGTATATTATATTATATCCGTCTGCAAAAAAAATTAAATGGATAAATCGATCATGGGTAATGACAAAAAAATCATTGTGAACCAGATTTATGGAAACCGGAATCCCCCGGATTGCATCCGTCGCTACGGCCTCTGGTGTTATCCCGGCAACAGCCGCATCGCGGAAGAGCCGTTTCCTTCGAACTCAAATCCCTTTGAAAAATGCCCGTCGCGCATTTTTGAGGTCTATTCCATTTCCCATCTGGTTGAGGGACAGGGAAAACTCTGGATCAAAAACAAAGGCGAGTTCAAAGTCCGGAAGGGAGACTGCATCCTGATGGCGCCCGGCATCGTCAACCGCTATGGAGGCGTCAACGGGGAGAGCTATATTGAGGACACCCTCTGTTTCAACGGTCCGGTTGCGGATATGATGCATGATTCCGGCATTCTTTCCTGCGGTGTTTTTCCGTTGGGCAATGTCCGCCGCCTCATTCCGCTGGTCAACAGCATCAGGGATGCTTCTCTGGATTCGATCTTTTCCGGACTGATTCGGCTTCAACAGCTTCTCATGGAAATTTTTCTTTCCTCGCATTCCGCCAAAACACATGCCTATTCTTTCTTCGATACGGTCATCCAGAACATCCGCGACTCACCGGAACGCTGGTGGACGGTTTCCGAACTGTCGGAAATGTGCCGTCTCAGCATGCCCCAGCTCCGCAGAGTCTTTCTTCTGAAAACAGGGATGTCTCCCAAGCAGTATATCGACCGTGTCAAGGCGGAACTGGCCGCAGATCAGCTGAAAAACACCCGGAGAACCGTATTCGACATCGCACATGCTCTGGGATATTCCGATCCCTATCATTTTTCCAGGCGGTTCAAACAGGTCATGGGCGTTTCTCCCCATCACTACAGGAAATCCCTTTCCTGGAAAGACTCGCCGTATTCCTGATATAATTTTCAATGAGCAGCAGCCCGGAAAAAACACTTCCGCTTTCGCTCAGTCGTCTTCGTTTGCACCGCGGCCGCCGGTCCAGCACGAAAAACGTTTCCCGCTGCTGTCCGCCCACGCCTTGAGTGTATAATAGGGATGTTCCGGATTTAGAATCTTTATTGCTTCCACCCGTCCGTCCCCGAAGAGAATATTGACAGGGCCGTTGTGCCGGATGCCGTCCGGTACGCCGACGCTCCAGTCTTCCCCCCAGTAAAGCTGGTGATTCCCGACGATCCCCGCCGCAATCTTCCGGACAGTGTCCATGATTATATAAACTTTGGACGGTTTCCTCAGTTCCTTGACATTGGCCGGCCGGCAGTATTTTGCATTAGCCCCGTTAAACAAAGCCGCGCCGCCGATACCTCCGTAATTGTAGCCGTATCCAATATATGCGGTGGTCTTTCCGGTGACCGTCGAAATCGGCGCATAGGATGGACCGGTCAACGCATTCTTCGGATAACATACAAAAATCATCGGCTTGGCGTACCCAAGCAAAATCAATCCCTGATGCCAGGTGTCTCCTTCAATATAGGCGCCTCCATCAAGCGCATCCGCATAAGTTCTCCAGGCAGGATAAAATCCGTTGTAATCATTCCCATACAGGGAGAAGGCGACACCGATCTGTTTCTGTTGGCTGACACAGGAGATCGCACGGGCTTTTTCGCGGGCCTTGTTCAGCGCGGGGAGCAGCATTCCGGCCAGAATCGCAATGATGGCGATCACAATCAGTAATTCGACCAATGTAAAAAAATGAATTCCCGGACGAAACATCCCATCCCATTTTTTTTCAAAAAATACTGTCATAATTTTTTCTCCCGAAGAAAAGATGTTTTCGTTTTCTGCATAATGGCATAAAATATCCTCCCGGATTGCTTGAAACAAACGAATTTTATTGTATATTCTTGTAATTAAACTGTATAATCTGACATTTCTCCGGGAGACGGATCCGTGAAACAGAATTTCTACAACTGGAACTTGACCGAATCCCATCCGGTTCACATGCAATTTTTCTTCCGCCGCGCATTGACATCGATGAAGGATATGGATTTTCATCGTTCCATTCATCTCAATATACAAATTGCGGGCGATGAATCCATCCGCATCTGCAATGCGGAAATTCTTTTAAAAAATATTGACTGTTTATTGACTGCTCCCTGGGAGCCGCACGGGCACAGTTCTTCCAGGAAAGGCATGGTGGGGCTCATGACCGCCCTGCATCCCGAAAAACTGGCGGGTGAAATGCTCGGGGAAAAGGCTAAATTCGATGCGCTGCTTTCCATGCCTCCGGAAAAACGTCAGGAACTGATCCGGAAATATGTCCCGAAAGATAAAATTCTCCGTTGTCTGGAAAATCTTCTCGGAAAATCCGTCCTGGATCGGATCGGAAAACGATGGAAGCGGGGACAGGTCTCCCTGCCGTGGCTGGACTCCAATCTGCCGGAAGGAGATTATCTTCATTCATGGCATGCGGTTGTCGGACTGGTGATCGATATCGTAAGCACGATTCCGCCGGACAGGTTTTCCTGTTCAAACAGCAGACAGTCTTTTCAACTGTATCCCGCCTTTGAACTTCTGGGAACCGAGAAATTCCATCGGATCACAGCGGAAGAGGCTGCGGAGGTATGCAATGTCAGTGTCAGCGGATTCCGTAAAAAATTCATTGAAATGACCGGTGTTCCCTTTGCGGAATTCGAACTGAATTACCGTTTTTCGCAGGCCGTTTCGGAACTTCATGACAACCGCTTGCTCGTCAAAGAAATCGCGGAAAAATATGGATTTTATGACATCAGTCATTTTATCCGGCTTTTCAAGAAGAAACATGGTATTTCCACACGGAAATTCATGAAGAGCCCGGTGCAAGGATTCCGCTCATGATTTTCCCTTTGGAACGGGTTTTATCATGAAATGTTTCCGGTATTCGAGCGGAGAACATCCGATGACCTGTTTGAAACGTTTGCTGAAATGAAAATAATCCAGATACCCATAGCGTTTTGCCGTTTCGGAAAGAGGTTCTGTATCCTTCAGGATATCCTCTGCGATGCGGCGGAGTTTGAAGTTGTCCAGATACTGTTTCGGCGTAACATCCATTTTCGAATGGAAGATATGAATGAACTGGTTCACGCTCAAATCCATGAATTCCGCCATTTCGGATACGGTCCACCAATGGTCGGGACGGCACTGTATTTCCCGGAGGAGGTCTTCCAGGCGTTCTCCGTGCCGGCTCTGGTCGGCAGTCTTCTGGGATTCCAGGTGAAGTTCGACGATCAGGTTCTGGAGCGCCATATTGGCTTTGAGTTGAAATGCTTTCGTCGTGATCTCGACCAGGCGGATAATGGGGAGAAGACGCCTCGTCATGCCCATGCGGACAATGGACTGTGAAAAAACACCGCTCTGCGCAAGCATATCGGCCACCGGCCCCCCGAAACAGATGAAATCCTCGACAAAAAATTCATCATACCCATTATAGTCCTGGATAACGCCCGGCATGTTCAGGATGGCGTCTCCGGGCGCCAGATCGCGTTTTTTCTGTCCTTCCTGCCAGAACCAGCCCCGTCCTTCAAGCAGATGGCAAATATTGTAGAATTCAAATTTACGGGGAATCGGCGTTTGATAGGTCGGAACGCACTGTCTTTCCCGCCAGCGGAAGATCCAAAGTCCGTAATCGTTGTGGAACGGAAGCCTGGCTTGCGACGCCCTGTTGCGCGGCGAATTGCCCATGTCATAGATGATCGGTTGTGTTTTTGACATGATACTCCGTGATAATATACATGGTCTTTTTATTTTTTCTGTGTATAATATATAGTATAAACCATGAAATACAATAAGAGATCGCGGTTTTTCAGGCAAACTGCAGGAGGCAGATCGGAACATGAGAAAATACAAATTCGGCATCATCGGGGCAACTCCGCGAAGCCGGTACTGCCTGAAACCCTGAAAGTTTCTGCGAAACCTTTAATCTCGTAAATGAAAGGAAAACGACAATGTCCATGACTTCATCCCATGTCAGGGCGCGAAAGGCGGAAACAATGGAAAAAGACAAGGCCTCATGCTTCGCCGCGAGATGTTTCAAAATGAAACGGAAGCAGGCATCCGCCGGTGCCGGGAGATACCGTCCGCGGCTCGTCCCGTTCCGCGCATTCTATCCAAAAATGCTTGATTTTACAATGATCGAGCTGTTGATCGTCATATCGATGATCGCGATTCTCGCGGGACTGCTTCTCCCCGCCCTGAACAGGGCAAAGGATGCGGCGCAGTCAATCTCCTGTCTTGGAAACACCCGTCAGATCGGGATTGCCGTTCAATCCTATTTTGCGGACAACAGAGACTGGTACCCGGCCGTATATCTCAACAGCACGGGAAGAATAGGACAGGGATATGAATTCCATCTCCTGCAAACGTATTTCGGCATCACGGATCCTCACAGCAAAGAAAATGCTCCGAAAGACAACTTTGGTTTCGGAACAGATAACCCCGCAACGACTTCGGTTATCTCTACGATGCGCACAAAATACAAGGCATGGATCTGTCCGGACAATAAGAGCCGCTTCAACCTCCCGCGCCAGCCTCTGCACTCTTACGCGTTCATTGTTTCCCAGAACCTGACACCGGACAATATGCAGGCGGCGACCGCCATGGCGGGCAGAAAAATCATCGGAGTCGTGCGTCCTTCCGACAAAGTCGCATGCCTGGACGGAAGAGGGACCCTGAAGAATCAGGGGATGCCGTCCTCCGTCAACAATTGGAATCTCCTTCTGCCCGGCGGAGGAAGTTTTCCCGGCGCGAGACCCCTTGACATTGGTGAGGATCATCCCGCCAGATACGAATACTACATGGGACGCCATGGACGCAAGCTGAGCATCGTATTTCTGGAAGGGCATGCGGAAAGCCTTACGCCGGACAGACCCGTGAAAGAATATTATGTCAACTTTTCAGGCGGGTACAAAATGTTCCGGCCGCTGGAACAATAACAAACCATGAACTGATCACAGGAGCAGACAATATGCGCATGCGTTTCATCCGGGAATTCACCGTAACAGCCTTTTTCCTTCTTGCCGCTCCGTATCGAATATACAGTGCGGATCATGTACTTGCGAAAGACGGAGTTCCGAATATCTGTGTGGTTGTTCCCGGAAAATATTCATCGGTGGAGCTGAATGCCGCGGAGGAGTTCCGCAACTGCTTTGAATCGGTTTCCGGAGCTCTGCCGGAACTGCTGCGCACGCCGCAGCCGGGGCTCTGGCCGGTGACGATCGGCGTGATTTCCAATCCGGCACTGAAACTTCCGTCCGGAGCCCGCGCCATGGCGGAGCAGATTCGGCATGACGGCTTCCTGCTGTATGGCGACGGAAGCGGTTTTTATATTGTTTCGAAGATCCCGCGCGGCACAATTTACGGCGTTTATGAGTTCTTTCAGCGCTTCGCCAATGCCCGCTGGATTTTCCCGGGGAAGAACGGAGAATTTTACGACAGGAAAAAGGACTGGACAATCGGCGACTTCCGTCTTGTCAGCAATCCCGGCTTCCAATACCGCGAGTTCAACCTTGTTTCCAGCTACTGCGCCTATGATACCATGAAATGGATGCTCCGCAACAAGATGCTTGTATCCGTCGCAAAAATGAAACAGGGCAACAATTACGATTGGGCGCAGTGGGGACAGCCTCTGATGATCGGCGGACACATTTTTTCCTCTCTGCTCGACGACGCGCTGTTTCCGGCGCACCCGGAATATTTCGCGCTGGTGAACGGCAGGCGGATTCCCCAGAAGGATGCCGGGCGCCGATGGCAGGCACAGCCCTGTTCGACAAACCCGCAGGGCTTGAAGGCGATGGGAGATGCTCTGGAAAAAATGATCCGTGCCAACCCCGCGGCAGAACGGTTGCTGATCCTGAACAACGATACGGGCGGCTGGTGTGAATGCGGAGAATGTGCAAAGCTGGGAGACAGCGGAAACGCCGCAAACCGCTTCTGGAACATTGCCAACAGTCTGGCTGCCCGGGCGAACGAGGTCAAGCCGGAACTTCTGGCGGACGTGCACGGATATCAGAACTTTCAGGAACCGCCCTCCGGGGTGAAGCCCGTCTCCGGCGCCGGAGTCAATATTTGTGTCCATCACCGCTGTTACGTCCATTCCCTGGGCGATCCGCGTTGTGAATACAATGCACGCTACCGGGATCTGCTGGCGGCGTGGAGGAATTTGAAGTTGAACTCGATCGGGACCTACGAATATACGAACTGTCTGCCCGGATGGGGATACCTGCCGTTGGAGCGCATCCTTGCGCAGGACATCGCCTGGTATCACAGGGCCGGGCATTCCAAATACACCGACGAGGTTCTTCCCCTTGACGGCTTCAGCCAGGGAAAAACGATGCCGGTCACACCCTACAAAGGCTCCATCCTCGCCCATTACATCCAGGCGGTGTTTCTCTGGAATCCGGATGCGGACTTCGACAGCGTATATGAGGACGCCGGATCGCGTCTTTACGGTGCCGCATGGCCTGCAATGAAGGAATACCGCGAACTGCTTCGCCGCTGTTATGAGCGCAGCAATCTTTATCTCTGCTACGGCAGCGGGAACAGGATGCTTTGGAAGGTATTGGAACAGCCGCGCGCGGAAGAACTTCTGCGGCGCTGTCTCGCGGAGGCTGAGCGCCTTGCCGCCGGGAACAGGTTCCTGGAAGAGCACATCGCATTTGAGAAACAGCGTTTTGAAGACGTATTCGCAAAGGCGAAAAAAGATGCGGCGGAAACGAAATCGGTATTTGCGGGGTCTGCCGCGGGAAAGATCGTACTTGACGGAAACGACAGCGAAACGGACTGGGGCTGTTCGGAATACCAGCATGATTTCCGTACCGCCGATGGGAAAAACGCCGCGGAGGAGACATGGGTCAAGTTTCTGTTCGACGATGAGAAGTTATATCTTTACTTTGAAGCGTACGGCGTTCCCTCCGGCGAAGATTCCGTGAAAGTCGTTTTCGCCGGGAATGTACTGCATGTCACACCGGACGGCATTCCGGAAGGCGGCATCTGGAAAGGGCGGACTCTCCGCGGCAAAAACATGTGGAAGGGAGAATTCGCGTGTCCGCTCCAGAAAACGGTTGCGCCGCGCAGTTTTCTTTCTGTCGGTGTAAGCCGCAAGCGCTCCGGCAAGATGAGCTCCTGGAACACCTGCGGAAACGAAGCGATGCCCGCAAATGCGCGACGCGTGATCAGGGGAACGCAGGAGCGGCTGAAAAACGGTGATTTCGAATCCGTGGCTCCATCGGAAAAAGGCTCCGGCCGGAATGCGGAGCATCTTGTTCCCTGCGCATGGGCGTGCAGCGGGAAGGCGGAGCTTGTGAAAGGAGATGCGTCCAGCGGGGAATATTATATTCGCGCCGCCGGGAGCGGGGTTCTTTATCAGGCTGTGGGGCTTAGCGGACAGACCTATCGGGCGTTTCCGAAATATCCGAGGGTCCGGGTGTCTGCCGATGTGCGCGGCAAGGGGAGAGTCGCCGCCTCCTTCCGGTTCTCCGACAGGAAGACGGACACGCCGCCGCAGTCCATGGAGGTGGATCAGCCGAATTGGAAGCGCATTGAATTCGATTTCGACTGCCGCGCATATCGGTTTCCGATCCTCTATCTGTTCATCTCGCTTTCCGGCAGCGGCGTCTGCATTGACAACATTGACTTTGAACCCATGAATCCATAATCCGGAAAGGACTCCCTGTTCATGATTGCAAGTTTTGACTTCAACAAGGGATGGAAATTCATCCGCGGTTTTTCCGAAGAAATGCTTGCCGGAAATTACGACGATTCATCCTGGCGCACGCTCGATCTCCCGCACGACTGGAGCATCGAGAATGATTTCGACATCGATTCCCCGACGTTCTGCCGGGGGGCATGGCTTCCCGGAGGCATGGGCTGCTACCGCAAGCGTTTCACGCTGCCGGAAGATTTCCGAAACCATGACGCCGCTCTTTATTTCGGCGGAATCTACCGCAATTCCGAGATATGGGTCAACGGGCATTACGCGGGCGGACGGGAATGGGGGTTCATCTCGTTTGAAACCCGGATCGGAAAATGGCTTGATCCCGGCGGCATCAATGTGGTGGCGGTAAAAGTCGATAACTCCGTTCAACCTTCCTGCCGCTGGTATTCCGGCAGCGGTATCTACCGGAATGTGGAACTGGTGTTCAGTGACAGACGCCTGGAAATTCCACGCTGGGGGATGTATGTTCTCGCCTGCAACGAAAACATTTCGGAAAAACACGTGGAGTTCTACCTGAAATACGAACTGCACAACAAATCCGGCCGGCGGCTGAAAGCCATGGTCTCCCACAGGATCAAGGATGCGGACGGCGCCGCCGTATATGAATATGAAGCCCCGCATACGCTCGGGACCGGGATGATGGTTACGCTTGCCGATACGGTGCGGCTCGACCATCCGCGCCTGTGGTCGCCCGAAAGTCCGCATCTCTACCGCTTGCAGACAAACATATCCCTCGACGGCAGGGTGATTGACACTTTTGAATGCAATTTCGGGCTTCGCTCCGTGATTTTCGACGCAGACAAAGGATGTTTTCTCAACGGCAGGCATTGCAGGATCAATGGTTTTGCCCTTCATGCGGACGGCGGTGCGCTCGGAAGCGCGGTTTCCAAAAAGAGTTATGTCCGTCAGCTCCGGATTCTGAAGGAGTTCGGCTGCAATGCCGTCCGCACTGCGCACAATCCTCCCGGCGAGGACTTTCTCGAGGCATGCGACGAACTCGGACTGCTTGTTCTGGATGAGGCATTTGACGAATGGCAGGAGCCGATCCGCATCGGGCCGTTCGAAGACGGCGAAGTGCAGACAACCTATGCCCGCTATTACTCGGAGATTTTTGACCGATGCTCGAAACAGGACCTGACCGATTTCGTAAAACGCGACCGGAACCATCCTTCCGTTTTCATGTGGTGCATAGGCAACGAGATTCCGCAGATGCACAAGCCCACCGGCGGCGCAATCGCCCGGCGGCTTGTGGAGACAGTTCACCGGCACGACGAGATGCGCCCCGTCACCAGCGCTGTCACCATGGATGATTTCCTTCATGAGAATATCGACTGTCTCGACATTGGCGGCTACAATTATCCGAGGGGGCCGATGATGGACATGCTTCACGCCAAACACCCGGGCCAGCCGATGATCCTTACGGAAAACCACTCCGTGCGCTCCATGCTTCCTCCCGGGATGTATCTCCCCTTCGGAGAACGCCCCGATTTCGGCTACCGCCATCCGGGCGCAGTCGATTTCATCATGCGGCACGCGGATTTGAAGCTGGGGGTGGAACAGGATCTTTCCGCTGCGGCACGCCCTTATGTCATGGGGCATTTCGTCTGGACCGGATTTGATTATCTCGGCGAACCGACCCCCTGCGACTGGCCGGCGCACAGCAGTTTCTACGGAGTATTCACTACCGCCGGTTTTCCGAAGGACGCCGCCTATTATTACAGATACATGTGGAGAAAAGAGATTCCGGGAGTCCGCCTCTGCACCAACTGGGATTACAGGCCCGGTGACAAAGTGGAGGTCAAAGTCCTTTCCAATTGTCCCGTCGTCGAACTCTTCCTGAACGGCAGAAGCCTCGGCGCCAAAGCCGTTCATGCCATCGCCTCATGGCTGGTCTCCTTCGAACCGGGCGAACTCAGCGCCAAGGCGTATCGCGACAATTCGAACGAAGTCTCCGCAACGGATGCCGTTCATACTTCCGGAAAACCCGCGGTACTGCGCCTCACTCCGTATTTCGGGACGGCGATGAAGGCGGGAAGCCTTGACCTCGAATACATCGCATGCGAACTGTTTGACGAGGCCGGGCATCCTGTCCGTATGCCGATGATTCCGGTTGCTTTCCGCATTTCCGGAGCGGGACACATCACCGGAGTCGATAATGGATATCCCATGGAGGAAATGACTTATCAGCGCTCGACCGCCTGCCGTACATGTGACGGGCGCTGTTTGTGCATCGTGAAGCCCGGCCAAGAAGCGGGCATCCTTCTCCTTGAGGCAGAAGCGGGCAACTGCCGGGCATCGCTCGCGCTCCGGACGGAGGAACAGCAGACATGACGATGAATCGGAAGCATTTCCTGACCGCCGTATTTTTTCCGGGAATCCTTCTTTGCTGTATTTCCCTCTGCGCACAGGAAATATTGTTTTCGCCGGAGAAAGTCACGGATTGGCTTTGGAACTATACGCCGGACAAAGTCTCCGTTTCGGAGGAAAACGGGACGAAAGTGTTCCGGGTCTATGGGTACCGTCAACTGTTCTCGGTGCAAAAGTTTCCTGTTGAAACGGGCAAGGCATACCGGCTTTCCGGTGAATTCCGGGCGGGGCCGGGCACCATTCCCGCGAAATTCTACTTCGGGTTCTCTCAGTTTGCGGAAAAAGGCAGGCTCATCAATTCCCCCCAGGTAAACATTCTGCCGGGAACGGATGCGGTACTGCTTTCGGATGTGGCAAAGAGCGATACGGTCGTCTTTCTGGATTCCGGCGCGAACTGGAAGAAAGGCGGATTCGTCGTGTTCGGCGCACGAAAAGACCTTTCCGATCTTCCTAATTTTCGTATTGCGAAGGGGACGGTGAGCTCCGTTGAAATAAAGGACGGAGTTGTGAAACTGACCTTGTCGCGCCCGGCAGGGTTGGAAGCGGGGAAAGGGACTGGGGTCCGCGAGCATTTCCCCGGCGGAAATTACCATTACGCCGGAGCGCTGAACGAAACGGCGCCCAGGGAATGGACCGGATTCGAAGGCATCATATCCGGTTTTGCATCCAGCGGGCTGCCCCGGGAAAAATGGTGGCCTGGCGCTGAAAGCGTCTCGGTGCTGATCCTTGCGAATTACCGGGGACCGAAAGAGTCCGTTCTGGAATTCCGAAACCTGAAATTTGAAATGATAAAAAAGGAAAATCACTGACATGAAACGAAAAAACATGAAACGGCTTCTGCTCGCTGCATTGCTTTGCGGTTCGGGAATCCTTCCAGTGCGGGCAGCGGATCATCCGCTCGTGAAAGACGGTCATGCAGAATCCGTAATCGTGCTGCGGGATGTGAGTGCGCCGGGCGTCTTTGCGGCATGTGAACTTGCCGACTATCTGGAAAAGATCACCGGCGGCAGGCCCGAAATCCGCCGGGACCCGGTTCCCGGCAAATACCCCATCCATCTGATCTTGAAATCCGCCGAGGCTCAAAAGATCATGCCCGCCGCCGTATACGCCGCGACAAAGCACATCCAGGACGACGGATTTCTGCTGGCTTCCGGGAAAGACGGCATGTATCTCTATTCCCGCCTTCCGCGCGGATTGATCTATGCCGCTTACGAAATTCTGAAGCGCTACGGGGATGTCCGCTGGTTTTATCCGACGGAGGAAGGGGAATACTGCCCGAAGAAAAAGACCTTCACTGTTCCGGAGGAAACCGTTGTCTCGAATCCGTCCATTCCGAAACGCTTTTTCAATCTGGTCTGTTACAACCGCGGCTTTGCGGATGAAGCCTTCAAATGGCAGCTTCGCAACAATATGATCGTCATCGGCAACCCGCGCTACCCGAACTTCCACACATACGGGATGTATTTCTCGGAGGGCGGGCATTGTTTCAGCACCCTCCTCCCCGATGATCTGTTCGATGCCAATCCCGAATTGTTCTGCCTGTTCAACGGAAAGCGCTATCCGCAATCCGGGAAGATCGACGCGAACGGCAAACGCATCAAAGGCACTCCGCAGGCAAACCAGCCGTGCACGACAAATCCCGAAACCCTGCGTATCATGAAGTCCAACCTGCTTCACATGCTGACGAAAAACGGAATCGTGGACCAGCTCTCGATCATCAACAACGACTCCCAGGTATGGTGTGAATGCGCAAGATGCAGAAGCATCGATACCCTCGAGGAAAAGCGGCTGTTCAAAATCGGCACCCGCTACTGGACGCTTGTCAATGAGCTCGTCAAAACCGCCATGGAGTATTTCCCCGGCATCGATATTTCGGTTCTCGGCTACCAGAATTTCCAGGCGCCGCCGCCGAAAGACGCCGTCCTGCCCGACAAACGCGTCATGGTCCCGGTCGCCGTACACCAGCGTTGTTATGCGCACAGCATGGACGATGCGTCCTGCCCTGTGAACAAACGCTTCCGCGACTATCTGGCCGCTTGGAAAAAATGCGGCATCATGACCGGGACATACGAATACACGAACATGCTTCCCGGCGGCAGAATACGCTACAATCCTCTGGAAAAAATCGTTGTCGGGGACATCCAATATTACCATCGGCTGAAAAACCGCATTTACATTGATGAACTGCCCCCGTATGCCGCCGTCTACAACGCCAAACGCTGGGGACGAGGCGTCATGGAGGCGCAGCGTGCAAACTTTTTCGTCCACTATCTTCAGGCCTATTTCCTGTGGGACGCGACGGCCGATTTCGAAAAGGTTTACAATGACGCAGGAAGCAAATTCTACGGTCCCGCCTGGAATGAGGTCAAGACATTCAAGCAGAAGCTTTCCGACGCCTTTACCGGAAGCGGGATTCATTTCATGTACGGCACTTCCGGGCGCGCCCTCGGCAAATGCATTGAAACGCCTGAAAAAGAAAAGGAGCTTCTGTCCATGCTGGACAAGGCGCTGGCGAAAACGGATTCCAATTCCGTATACCGCAAACGCGTCGAATACGAAAAAGAGTGTTTCCTCGACAGCTGGAGCTTCTGTGCCGCAGATTACCGCAAGATCAGGAAAAATAACCTGACAGTTACGAAAAATACGCCTGTGCTTGATGGAAATTCCGACAAGGAGGTCTGGAAAAATGCGACTGTGGTTGAGGGTTTCAAAACGATGAGTTCAAATAGCCCCGCCGATCCCCGGACAGTTGTCAAGTTCCTCTATGACGACAAGAATCTCTATCTCGCCGTTACCGCAATGGAGCCGTCTCCCGATAAAATGGTCTCCCGCTGCAGCAAACAGGATGAACTGGTCTGGCAGGACAACAGCATCGAACTTTTCTTTGCGCCTCCCGCAGTTGACGGACGCTGTGTTCATATCGTATTCAATGCACTGGGAACCCTCTATGACACTGTCTCGCTCAGCCCTCCGGACAACGACCTTTCCTATTCCTCCGGGGCGGTCGTCAAAACCCGGGTCGGCGGGGATCGGTGGACCGCAGAGATCGCCATCCCGTTTTCCGCTCTGGGCCTTCAGCCGAAACCGGGCGAAAAACTGCCGATGAACGTGGCGCGCAACCGTCTTGTTTCGGACACGGTTCACGCCGCTCCATCCTCCTGGAACTCTTATTTCCATGGAGCTGAAATCTTCAATACGATCGAATTCAGGTGAGCATCATGAAAAACATGTTGTACATTCCGGCTCTCCTGGCGGCGGGAACGGTTCTTGCCGCCGGAGATGCCATAACATTTCCGTATCCCGGAGACTGGAACGACAATCCGCTCGTTTCCGAAGCAAAAGACGGTGCTCTTTTGTTTTCAGGGGATCACGGAATGATTGCATCCACCAGAATATTTCGCATCGATCCCTCCAGGACTTACCGGCTGAGCGGTTCTTTCCGCCAGGAAGGCGCGGCAAAGGTAAAGATGACTCTGGCGCTGCGCGTTTATGACAGGGACCGCATCGAGATCAAAGCGGACGCTGTTTCCCCCGTTCCCGGCACGGACACAAAACTTTCCGCCGACTGCTGCGCCGCAGACAAGTTTGTGATCGTGGAAAACGGAAGCGCCATCCGTCGCGGCTCCCTTGCATTTCATACCGAACCCGATTTCAGCGACTTGCCGAACAGGAGACTTATTCCCGGAATACAGACCGGCACGAAACTGGACGACGGCAAATGGCGGATCGAGTTCCGGCAGCCGGTCGGAGTCAATCTCCCCGCCGGAACCGCCGTCCGCGCTCATTACGGCTACCTGTATCAGATGACCGGCGGACAGTTCAATATAACGGAGAATTGGACGGAGCATTCCGGTACAGTTTCGGGTATGGCAAAATCCGGCCGCGGCGGGTCCCAATGGCGTCCGGGCGCCGCTTATGCGCAGGTGATTCTTGTCAAAGAGGGTAAAAATGCAAAGGTGCTGTTTCAGAACATCAAATGGGAAGAGATTCCCGCACCGGGAACTGGAAAATGATGGGTAAAAACAGAAAACAGTTTTATTTCGGCGGCAGTTATGTCCCGCTCGGGCTTGACAAGCATGTTCCCATGAGCGAGTGGGAAGGCGGAATGTGTGAAATGCGGCGTCTTGGGATCAATGCTTTCCGGGCCTTCGTTTCATGGAACCGGATTGAGCGGATCGAAGGGAAATGCGATTTCACGGAATTGGATTATGCCATGGAACTCGCGGAAAAGTATGTGCTTCATGTTGTCCTGAATGTCGGCGGCATGTTCAATAATATTCAGGGGTTCCGTCCTCCCCCCTGGCTTTCCTATGCCTGTCATTGCAGGCACCGCATCGACGATCCGCTTAAGGCGCACATCCATGAAGGGGCGGACCTCATGCTCTGCGCGGATGATCCGGTCCTTCAGGAGAAAGCGTATGCTTTCATTGAAAAAGCGGTTCTGCGCTATCGCGGATCGCCGGCTCTGGAGGGATGGAGCATTTGGAACGAACCGCACGGCGATCCGTGTTATTGCGAGTGCACCCTCAAGGCATTTCGTGCCTGGCTCCAGGCAAAGTACGGCACACTGGATGCGCTGAATGAACGCTGGGGAACCGTATTCCCGATTGACTTCCCGAGTTGGGACGATGTCTGTCCCTCGGTCGATATGTCGCCCTATGCCCATGCCGACCCGTGCATGAAGCTGGACTTCCTGAATTTTCTCGAAGACAGCTTCATTGAAAAATTCAACCGGATTTCCGCTCTGGTCCGCAGGTTTGACCCCGATCATACGACAACGTTCAACCTCCAGGGGATTCACGGACATGACATGGATCGCTTCCAGGTCACAAATCCCGGCATATCGGCATACATCGAAGAACTCGCCGTGAACCCCCGCCGGGTCAATCTCTGGCTGAACATGTATCTTCGAAGCGCCCGCACCGGAAGAGATGGACAGGACAAGATCCGTATTCTTGAAACGGACAGCGGGCCGCGGCCGACCGGGAAGCGTCCCGGATGCCAGAAACTGGCGTCCGTCCGCGATTGGACATTTGTTGCCCACGGGGCGGACATGATCCTCTCATGGATTCACCGGACCCGCATCACCGGCGGACATGCCCTTCAGGCTTCGATGACGCGCTGGGACGGAAGCACGCCGCCGCGCCTGGAGACTGCCGGCGCACGCGGACAGACGATTCTCCGGCACCAGGAGCGGCTGCTTGGCGCTTCGCCGTTCTCCGGACGCTGCGGCGTGCTCCATGATATGAAGATGTACCGATATGCCACTGTCGAGCGCTGGCACGGCTCTTTCAATTTCACGACAAACAGTCACGATGGCGCATTCATGCTCATGCAGGATGCCGGATATGCTCCTGAATTCATGAATGACAGTATGGTGCTTGATGGGCGCTTCCGCCGTTTTCCCGCGCTCATTCTTCCCTTCATGCCTTATATGACGCGGTCCCTTGCATCCGCGCTGCGCGATTATGTGTGGAATGGAGGCATTCTGATTGCCGAGGCGCTTTTCGGAGTGAAGGACGAAAATATGGAGCAGTTCTGGAGGAAAACACCCGGCTGCGGCCTGGATGAAGTCTTCGGATTCCGCTGTGCGGACATGATGTATTTTGACCCCGTGAAGGATAAGATACTGCTCGGCGCCGGAGAGATCATTCCCGCAGAATATTTTCGTGAATGTATTGAACCCTCGGAAGGTGCCGCTGTCCTGGGGCGTTTTCCGGATGGATCTCCCGCAGTTGTTTCGCACTGCTGGGGAAAAGGGCGCACTCTGTTCCTCGCCGCTCTTGCAACAAGCAGATACGATTATGAAAACACCGCGTTGAGAACATTGATTGCCTCTTTTCTCGAAAATTCCGGCGTTCTCCCTCTGTTCAAAATCCGGTCCGAACAAAATGCGGGCGCCCTCGGAGTCTATTTGGCGACGAAGGACGGGAAAACTGCGGACATTGCATATTTGATCAATTATGCGGAGGAACCGATTTCCTTTGCACTTTTCCCGGACGCCGGAATCCTGCCGGAAAAGGCATCCTTCACGGATATCCTGACCGGAAAACAATATGACGATTTTGCGGAGATTACACTGGAAGACCGGCAATGCGCCGTTCTTTTTGCGGACAGGAAAGATACTGCGCCTGTTTGATTGAAAAAAGGGCTTCCGTGATTTCGCTTTTGAAGAATACACATAGTAATCCCCAATCTAGGGAATATCAAATGCACGAAAAAGTCCGGACGCTGTCTTGCGTTTCAGTTCTCCAGGCAACGCTTCCGTCCCGCGCTTCATCATCTCTTTCGCCAGTTCTTTCCGCCGGAATATCTGAAGATATTTCTCATCTGGTCCTCTGGGCAGCTTCCGTCACGCTCTGTGTTCAGCGAATATTGGATTTTTCAAGTCCGCCGTGTAACCGAACTTCCTCCAGACTTTACTAAATTGTTTTTTTATTTGTTCAACAGAACATATTTTTGAATATATATTTTAATTCCATATATATCACAATATATTTAAAAACAACAAATAGGCATACATATTTTACTTGAATAAAGGATTAAGAGGGATTATATTCCCGGAAAGGAGGCGCGGCCTATGAAAATTGAGAAGGTATATGCGTATCATTATTCCATCCCGCTGAACCATCCTTTCCGAATCAGTGCAGGAGAAATCCGCGAGAAGGAAGGACTTGTCTTTGAATTACGTACCCGCCATCTTACCGGATGGGGAGAAGCGTCTGTCGATGGGATTCCATTTTATGCGCACGAAACCTGCGGATCGGTCATGGACCTCGCCCGGAGAGTGCTTGTGCCTCTTCTGGAAAGCCGCGATTGGAATGATCCATACGAATTCAATGAAGCCTGTCATGCATATCGCGGTGGTAATTTTGCAAAATGTGCTTTCGAGACGGCATTGTGGGACATTTATGGACAGCAGGAAAATGCCCCCGTCTGGAAACTCCTCGGTGGGAATCGGGAAACGATTGAAAGCGGAGGCGCGGTCGGAATCAAAAGAAATCCGAATGAGACGGTTCAAAGCATCGCCGCACTCCTGGCGCATGGATATCGCCGGATCAAGCTCAAAATCTCGCCAGGGCATGACACCGAATATCTCGAAGCCGTGAGGTCGGCTTTCCCGGATATCTCCCTGATGGTCGATGCCAACAGTGCATACGGAGCAGATGATTTTGACAAGATTGCTTCCTGGGACCGGTTCAATCTTTTGATGATCGAGCAACCGCTGGATGAAAACGACATCTATTTTCATTCCCTTTTGCGCAGGAAAATAAAAAACCCGATTTGTCTGGATGAAAGCCTGCATACCATTCACGACACCGAATGTGCAATAAACCTGAAGGCGGCTGATATTGTCAACATCAAAGTTTGCCGCGTCGGAGGTCTCTGCAACACGAAGGCGATTCATGACCTCTGCATGAAAAACAACATTTCAAACTGGATCGGCAGCCGTATTACCGCTTCCATTGGAGAAGCCCCCCGTCTTGCCGCGTGCACATTGCCCAATTGTTCCCTTGCATCCGATTTCGGAATTCCACTCGAGCGGGGGCATATCGCCGATGATTTCGCGGAAATCGACACAAAAACCATTGACGGATGTCGGATGACGGCGCCTTCCCAATCCGGGCTCGGTCTCAAAATCGACCGGAAAAAACTTTCCTCTTTCCTCTTGGACGCATGCAGAATGTAAGAGAATTTGCAATTATGGATTTCCTTACCCGCATTCTTGAAAAGGAAAGCAAAAGCATGTATAGTATTTTCTTTATTGACAGCGGGAGATTTCCAGAATGAAAATAGAGCTTAAAGCCCGAAACAAAGAGATTCCGGTTTATGATGAACTTCGGAAAATGTTCGTCGACGCCATCCGGAAGGGCAAATTGAAAACGGGGGATCGAATTACCCCGGAAGAAGAACTTGCCAAAATGTTCAAAACTTCCCGGACAACCGTCCGGAAAGCAATGGCATGTCTCCAGGAAGAGAATCTTATTCTGCGCTTCCCCCGGAAAGGGACATTCATCAACAGCAATTTTTCTGCGGATGAAAGCAAGCCGCTGCCGATCATCGGAGTTGATTATCTAGGCGGGATCATCCGCAGCGGACCCGGTTACTACGGGGCGATGATCGAAGGAATTGTTTCCTGTGCCAGACGCAACCGGATGATCGTTACTTTTCTGGATAAAGACAAGAAGGATGACCCTGAAAAATTTGCCGGAATCATTTTCCTTCAGGAACCGAATAAATCCCTGCCGATCGTTCAGGCCGCTCTTCAGGGTGTCTTGCCCGGCGTTGGAATCAACCGGAAGATCGGCGGGCATGTGGGCTGTCTGTGCGTCGACTATAAAAGAGAAAGTTATCTCGGTGTCAAAAAACTGATCGAGCGGGGATACCGGGACATCGGTTACTATGGAAACGGATTCTATGGAGATGAGTTCAATCAGACGCGCTATGCCGGTTATTATCAGGCCATGACGGAAGCCGGTCTCCCTCTGAAAAAGAAAAACATCCATTTCTTTTCTTCGGAAACGAACAGATATCTTCAGGCAAAATTATATTTTCAACATGCCCGGATTTCCGCGTTGTTCGTTTCGCTGGCGCCGATCCTGTTTTCAGTGCTTTATGCGATGAACATACTCCGGATCTCCCCGGCGGAAGACATCAAGGTTCTTTGTTTTGACAATCTCGAGGATATGGAGCTCAACGGACCGGATATTGCCTATATCAAGATGCCGCTGCAGAAGATGGGAGTCCGCGCGACCGAATATATCAGTCAGAAATTGACTTTAAAAAATAAGCTTTCTCCTGTCAATGAGGTTTATCCGGCTGAATTCTGTTTTCCGGATTGAACCGTTTTCCCGAGATGGAAAGAATTGTTTTCATGCCTGTGATATGAAAAAATATGGAATTTTTATCACTTCTCCCTTGACAAATTTATTTTTTCATATATAATACAAATAGCAATACAAATATAACAACAAATTTGTAATCAAATAAAATAGTCTGTGGGAAAACGATGAATGCCTGTGATGTTCTCGCTGAAATGAAAATTCAAGAAAAAGCGTATGCAATCATTATTCCGGGCTGGGGACAATCCGTTTCCAATATGCCGGACAAGATTGATTTTCTGCTCCCGGAAAATATTAAATGCGCCTGTGACTGGAGTTGTCTGGAGAAAGAGGTCACAGAGGAAATTCTGGCGGTCGGCAAAGTGGTTGCGGAAACCCCCGCGCTCCGCGCTTTCGCCTGGCATATTTACTACAAGCTGATGTTTCTGCCCTTCTCTTACGGAAATTATTCGCATTCATTCGGCGGCTGGCCGCTTCCGGAACATCATCTGGGTCATGCCGCCGGACTGTTTTACGTCCTGGTGGCGCTGGGCCTGGTTCCGCACACGGTAAAAAAACAGCAGGAAATGAACATTCCGGACAAAATTATCCGCGATACGCTGAATCTCACGGAAAGCATCGCGTTCTACAAACGCAGCAACGGCATTCCGGGAATCGATCCTTCGGTGATACACTGGCACCGGCTTTATGTCGCCGGACGGCTTTTCACACTCGGGCGGTTTCAATACAAGCTGGCCGAACTTTTTTCCTTCGGGGCAATGCTCCGCAGCAAGTCCGACGGACGCCGCCTTTTATTCGCTGAACCGGGAATGCGGTTCAATTCGAAAGGATTCATCGTCCAGTCCGGATGCGAGTCCGATTCGGACAGGATTTCCTCCTTTGAACTGACAGACACCCATGTGTCCGGCTTTCCAGTCTCGCCCGAAGGATTTGCCTTCCTGGAAAAACATACTTGTTCCCGGAAAGAATGGGATGTGATTCTGCGGCGCGGCGACATCCTTCTCGATCTCCATATTCCCTCCGGAGGCAAGATGACTCCGGACGCCTGTCACGAATCACTGGAACTTGCCTTCCGGTTTTTCAGAGAACACCGTCCCGGACAATTTGTTCCTGCCGTCATCAGCCGTTCCTGGATTTTCAATACGCAGTTCGAAGAAATGCTGCCGGACTCCAATCTTGCGAAACTGATGTGCGAATGCTATTTGTTCCCCTGTCCGTCGGACGGAAAAGACGGTTTTTTTTTCCTTTTCGGAAAAGATTATCCCGATCCGAAGGATGCGCCTCACGACACCACTCTCCGCCGGGCAATGCTTTCCGTTCTCGAGCGCGGAGACCGTTTGCGTCTGGGCGGTATGCTTTTCCTGGCGGAAGATTTGCAACGATATGGAAAGTCTGTATATAGAAGTCAATTCAAACTCTAAAAACGAGGAGAAGAAAGATGTCAGGAAGATTTCAGAAAACTCCGGGAAGCGTGAAGAAATTCACATTAATCGAACTGCTGGTCGTTATTTCGATCATTGCCATTCTTGCGGCATTGCTGCTGCCGTCACTGAATCAGGCGCGTGCCAAAGCCCGCGAGATCGCTTGCCTGAGCAATGGTAAACAACTTGGGATTCAACTGGTGGTCTATGTCGATTCCCAGAAAGAATTTCTGCCGCCGCGTTATGATTCTCCGGGCGCTTCCATCAATGACCCGGTAGACATGTGGTACGGTCCGGGCAAGCTCAATGTGCCGACAAAACTTCTGCTGGGCTGCGGGGAAGGCAAACCGAATCCCGCCTCCACTGTCATGCGCGGTTATATGCACTACGGCATGGCCGACTTTTCAGCCCTTGGTGATCCCAGGCGATCTCCACGTCTTTCTTTTGTCATCACTCCGCAGAACATTGTTGCTTTTTCCGACAGCAGTCATCCGAACGATTATAATGTCTGGATATATTCCGCGGATGCCGGTTCCCGGGCTCCTTCGAGCATGCGCCCGTGGATTGTCAGCAATCCGGGATCGGGCGACTTCACCCGGTTTCGTCACGGCAACAAAAATGAAATGATCAGCTTTACAACGCCTTCCTCCAAGCTGACGACACCGAAAAAGAGTCAAAGCCGCGCCTCCTTTGCATTTATCGACGGACATGCGCAGTTGATGTCTCCATATGAAGCATACCAGCCGGCCGCTGACTCGGACTGGACCGGATGGAACACCGGCAAGCCCAAGCTGTATTGGAAACACTGGATCAACAAAATGCCGGCCGAATAAACAGTCCATAAAAACGCCCTGAAAAATTCACTTCCGCCTGGAGTTCGGAAGCAATAGTCCGGCGAAGGTCGGAAAGGTAAACGAGTTTGAATGCCGGGTTGGATGGAACCGATCCGGTGCATGGTCAAGTTTTGAACAATACATCCACGCGAAAGTCGTGGCGAACAAACAGAGACAGGAAAACTGTAGGTGGTAAAATGATCCGAATAAGAAAATTCAAGGCCGGAGACGCGGAACCGGTGGCGGCAATCATGTTCAAGGCATTTAAAAGTTTTTTAGGAACCCGGATTAAGCAGGAAGATTTTACCGCGGAATATTACAGGAAAACTTCAAACCTGAAAGCCTCCCATTCGGAAACAGTATCTTTTGTTGCTCATGACGGAGAAAAAGTTGTAGGCTATTTAAAGGTGGCGGCAGGAAATAACGGCCTGGGATCATTGGAGAGCATCGGCATTGCCCCGGAGTATTTTTCCAAAGGGATCGGCTCCATGCTCTTTGCTGAGGCGGACAAATTCTGGCAGATGAAAAAAATGCGTAAGATTTCCACCTGTGTTTCCGCACATAACAGGAAAGCCCTCATTTACTACATTAAAAATGGTTTTATTCCGGAAGGATACCGGCGAGATCATTTCTTCGAAGGAGTCGATGAGATCATTTTAGGACGCTTCATGAAAAAAGCTTAAAGCGCACAGTTTGCTTAAAATAAAGATATGTTTTCAATGCACGGCTTTTTCAAGGTAAAATGCGTTCAGTCTGACAAAACGTGCGTTTGCTTTGTCAATGGACCAACCTGAAAAACAGGAAAACTTTAGCAGAAACAAATCAATCCGGGAGATAATAAAATCATGAAACGATCTGTTGTTCACACCGCCATCTGTCTGATTCCGGCAATGCTTTTTGCATCCGAGGCGACTGAATTCCTGCCGTCGCGGGACGGCGGATGGAATCCTGAAATTGCAGCCGCGGAGGACGGATTCCTCATTACGAAAGAAACCTCGCGTCTGACATCGAACACTTCGTTCGAAGTCGATCCAAAAGCGACCTATAAGCTGTCCGGCAAGTTCAAGCGCTCGCCTTCGGCGCCGCCGAAACCGTTGTTGTTTTTCGGGCTGGAAGCACTGGACAAACAGGGACGCGGCATCAGCTCTCCGGCGGTTTTTATCTATCCGGAAACCGAAACGGAACTGACTTCCGATCTGCCGGCAAAAGGAACGGGCGTAACCGTTCGGGATGCTTCGAAATGGAACACGAAATCAAACGCTTGCGTGATCGCCTTCAACGTGAAGGACAATCTGGCCGATCTGCCGAACTTCTCATACAGCACGAACATCAAAAAGATTGAACGGAAGGACAACGCCTGGCTCATTACATTGGCTCAGCCGGCCTGGGCGGGATTCAAGGCGGGAACCAAAGTCCGGCAGCATTCCCACGGACTCGGGAGAATCTATTGCGCCGCCAATTATCGGCAGATTGTCTGGGACGACTGGCACGAAATCAACGGAACCGTCTGCGGAATCGCGGAACACGGGGCGCCCGCGAATCAATGGTGGAAGGGAACGGTCCGGGCAAAAATCACGATTTCGGCCGAGCCTGGAATCCTTCTCAAAGACATCAAGCTCGAAAAGATCGGAGGAAAAGTCAATCTCGTGGAGAAGGCGGCAATCCGGCCGCAAGTCAAAGCCGATCCGCTGAAACCTCTGTTCGAGAAATACAATCAGGAACTCGCTCACCGACTGGATATGTCCCATCCGCGTCTGCTGTTCACGGACGCAATGTTCGAAAAAATGAGGAAAAGAGCGGCCTCGGAACCGCTGATTGGAAATGCGTTGCAGGTGCTTTACCGGAAAATCGATCTTTATCCGGACGAGGTGAATGAAGCATCCTTCAGCCGGAAACAGGAAGGCGAAGCGGTTTTCTATTCGACGGATAAGTTCGGCCCGACAGCCATGCGGGCGGCGTTTGCCTATAAAATGACCGGTGAAAAGAAATATCTCGGCAAAGCGCTGAATATCCTGAAATATGCTTCGGAATGGTACAACAAGCGTTACGAGGAAGAGAAACCGGTCAGCTGGACTTCCTTCTCCCGGATTTCAGCCCTCTGCGCCTATGATTGGCTTTACAATGAAATGACGCCGTCCGACCGGGCCGTCATCGGAAAAAACCTGTTGAAACATATCGTTCAGGCACAAAACACGGACTGGATCGTACAATCGGGACTTCAAAACAAAGGCGAAGGCACCAGCCGCTGGAATTCCAGTTTTTACGGGACTCCGTTGATGAAGTTCTACACGGGACTGGCTTTTCATAAAGCGGGCATCGACGACAAAGCCGCGGAAAAACTGCTGGAGGAAGGACTCGCGGATCATATAAGAATGCTCGATTACCGTTCGGAAATGGCCGGTTCGGATGGCGGCGGCAACAACAGCACGCCGGGGTATGCCTTCGGAGACGCGCCGATGTGCGAATGGCTTTTTTACTATGCGTGGAAGACGCTGACGGGGCGGAACATTGCGACTGATTTTCCCGCCAACGGACTGCTGCCGCACTGGCTGTTTTACGCTTCCTTCACCGGGATCGACGGAAAACTTTATGAGCACGGAACAGGAGGTGCGTGGCACATCGACAACAAACTCAAGATGAATCTGCGTTATCTTGCCCAATACAGGAATTTTTTTCCGGATTCTCCTGCCGTCGGAATCATTGATTTTCTGATCTCGACCCAGGATGACTTCAAAGACGACAAGTATATTTATGCCTCCGGCACCTGGCGGCACGACGGTTATTTCCCGTGGCTGCTCTTCCAATACAATTATACGAAACAATCCGAATACAAATTCGACAAGAAATTCTTCGATCATTTTCCAAAAGCCTATTTTTTCCGCAATCTCGGGCAAACCTATCTGTTCAGCGGAAGGGAGCCGGATTCCACATACGCCCTGTTCACCTGCGGTTCAAAAAGTTCGGTACACAAGCAGGCAGACGAAAATAATTTCATCATTTACAAGGGAGGCTTCCTCGCTCTGGATTCGGGCACGCGGAGCGCTTCAGGCCACAAGGACTGGCTCGATGACATGTGGCATGACAATAATTACTACGCTGTGAGCATCGCGCACAATGTGGTGACGATCCGTATGGAAGGTGAAAAATTTTCCGGATGGCCCGCACCGAAGTATGCCGTCGCCAATCACGGCGGAATGTACAAGACCACCGGCGGCATTGTAAAAGCGTTTGAAACGAACAACTTTTATACCTATGTTTCAGGCGATTCGACAGCGTGCTACCGTCCCGAAAAATGTAAGAAAATGATCCGTCAGTTTGTCTTTGTCCAGCCCGATTTCTTTGTGATCTGCGACACGGTGAAGTCCGTGAAGCCGGAACAGCTCAAGACCTGGCTGCTCCATTCGCAGAACGAGCCGGAGGAGTCGGGAGATATCGTGAGTTTCGGTGAAAATAAAGGACGCCTGTTCTGCCGCACATTTCTGCCGGAGGATTTCAAGCGGGAAAAAATCGGAGGTCCGGGCAGGGAATTCTGGGTGGACGGAAAAAACTATCCGCTTGGGAAAACGCGTCTGGAAGAATATGCCGCCCGCAAAATAACGAATCCGCTGTGGGGCAACTGGCGAATCGAATTGACCCGGAGAAAACCATCCGAATCCGTTCGTTTCCTGAATCTGATCCAGGTCGGAATGGCGGACAAACTGAAAAAAATGGCAACGTCAAGTTATGTCAAAAACGGTACGCGTGAAGGAGTGAAATTCATTCATGACGACACGGAATATACAATTCTGTTCGATGCGGACGGAACCGGCGGATATTTCAAGGCGG
>MWCA01000026.1 GCA_002069785.1 Lentisphaerae bacterium ADurb.Bin242
TTCGACTTTTTCAGCAACGTGTCTGCGAACCTTTTTCAAAAGCGGCAGGGTTCCGAACCAGCTGTCGCAGACGATCAAAGCGGAGTGTTTGAAGCGTTCGATCAGGCCGGTGATCCGCGCGCTGAAAAAGGCGAAAACAAAATTGTGGTGAGGGTGTTCAATGTTCAGGCACGGGAAAGTCGGGCGCAATACCCAAAGTCTCTGTCTCAGGGATAGCCTGCTCTGAAGCAAAAATTTTATTTTTTATGCGGAGCTTTTTTCTTCTGGCGTCAGGCTTTGTTGATGATCCCGATCACCCGCAATTTCACACGGTCGTCCAGTTCCTCGTTCCGGAGAATGGTTTCGATCAGATGTTCGCGGGAAACCGCGTCTCCCCGGCAAGAGGCTTGCATCAGGGAGTCGTTTTGATTGATGTATTCCGGCGGTAAGAAATTTTTCAATACCGGGTATAGACGCCGCCATGACTGTGCACTCATGCGCTGCGTTTTGCCGCTCACATAATTGCTGACTTGCTTCTGGGTAATGCCGGTCAACCGGGCCACCTCGCTCTGTCCGCCCGTTTTTGAGTTGACCAGAACCCGGATCGCTTTCAGAATCGCGGCGTCGATCGTTCTGTTCATGCTGCATCCTTTATTTTTCCGGATACAATAGTCCGCTGAAAGCCGAAAAAATATTTTTTCTTCCGGGTTCTTTGTCGCAGAAGCCTCAATGTTTGTGCGGGGCCGCGGGCGGATACACCTTCTGGAATGCCTTCCAGGTTTCCCGCATCCGGGCCGTGATCGCCGGATCGGGGTCCTGCTTGACCTTCATTGCGTCCACCAGCATCTGGTGGAGAAGAGTGATCTGCATCAGGTAGGTCGCATACCCCTGCGTCCCTTCCTTGACGGGAACGATCCGCTGTGTCATGAAATATTCGCTTACGGTCGTCTGGATCTTCTGCGCATGGTATTCCTTGTTGTTGATCCAGCGGACCAGCTGGTGGTAGTTGATGGTTTTTTCTCCGGACAACTGCTGGATGGCGGCGATGCTTTTGTCGATCGTATCCAGGTCCTCGAGGATCATCACGGTCCGGAGCGCGTCGTCATAAACGCCGCACGGAATTTGACAGTGGGCATACAGCGGAGCGGTTCCCGACACAAACAATAACAAACAGACGGCCACAGCCAACTTTTTCATGATGTCCCCCTTTGTTGCAAGGTTTTTCCTGAAACCATTTTCCGGTTTTCCTCAATATGCCTCCGGTTTGAGGCAAAGTCAAGAGTGGAAAAAGAGAAAATACCGTTTTTCAGGGGGAAGAAGGGGCTGGCATTATGGGGCGGCGGGGATCACCGGACCCTGGCGCGAAGCTCTTCCAGCAATTTCCGGGTTTTCGCGATGGGGTCCTCCGTCAGGGGGATTTTTTCCATGAAATCCCAGAGCTTCCGATAGCGGATGAACCGCCCGGCTTCTTCGGAAAGAGATTCAAACTTCAATTTCCTGGAGTGAAGTCCGTTCTCCATCATGCAGAATCCGATTACCAGAGGGTCCATGATGTCCGAATGTTCGAACGCGAAATCCAGATAATTCCGGTAAACCTCCGGCGTGAAATTGCAGTGATACTCCCGGTAAAATTCCGCCTGTCGCCGCCGGACAGGGTCCTGAATGTATTTTTCGATGGGAAAATCCGGTTTTGTGCAGAAAATCGCCATGTCGAATTCCCGGTCAAGGGCTTTTTCGAGTTCGGTCGGACGGTATTTCCAGGCGGAAGCAGGGTCTTCCATGGCCCGGAAGAGGACCTCGAAATGTTTCTCGAAGAAGGAATAGCCGGGTTCATAGGCTTCGTAGCAGATTCCGCGGATTCCGAGCCGGCGGTAAAGTTCCTGCTCCTGAAGATAGGCTCCGGTGTTCTGCTGGAAGGTTCCGAAAAGGCCCTGCGCCATGGCGTTGTCGTGGATGTAGACCCGCCCCGGACAGAGCTGCGCCCATTCCTGTATCCGCTTCCAATGATAACTGTTGGGCGTGGGCGCATCCGGATTCTTTTCCGTGGCGGCATAGGCGAGGTATCCCTTGTTGACGGTATCCAGTTCCGATCCGATCGGAAAATGAGGGTGCCGGAAGAAGGTGTCGTACATGATCCGGTGCATGGAGGTATGCGCCTGACGGTTTTCAGGCAGATTGTAGCGCTTGACATAGATATCCGTTTCGAATTCGAGGTCCGGGCGGTTCTCCAGCACGGCTTTGGTGAAGAGCTCCACGAAAGGCTGCCACTTTTCATGGTCGGGGAGTTCCCGGCACTTTTCGCAGCGGCAGAACATCAGGCCGTCACCCGCTCTCATGTGGATGCGCCGGATTTCGGGAGGAAGGGATCTCAGCCATTGGACGGCTCCATGGTAGAATGCCTCGCACCCCTCCGGCTGGAAACGGCACGGCTGGGTTTCGCATTCCGGCTCTTCGGTGAAAGGACGCCCGTTTTCATCTTTGGCGAACCATTCGGGCTTGGCGTCCGTGTAACTGAAAAACGTGCGTGGCCCGAAAGTCATCAGGGTGATTTCCACCCCGGCGTCCGCGCATTCCCTGAGAATCAGGTCGCGGTAGCGTTTCCAGCCGTAGTCGTAGTGAACGATGAGCGTGTTCAGGTGCAGGGTTTTCATCCGGCGAATAAAGCGCGTCAGCTGTTCCGGGGAGTGCCGGAGGATGCTTTCGCACATGTTGAAGCCGCGGATGCCGAACGGTTTTTGCATATTCAATTCACTCATGGGATTCCTCATTTTGATGGTTTTCAGCGCAATCGTCGGGGCAGAGCATTTCCGCCGGTTGCGGATTTCCGCTGCATCGGCGGAAAAACTGTCCGCTGTGATAGTATACCTTCTTCTTTTAAAAACGCCAAGGGTATCCCGGTTGCAAGATGGGTAATTATGTTGCATCTTCAAAAAGAAAACCGTTTGACATATTATTTGGACGGAAGTATCTTACACTCTTCGGAAAGGAGAGGAAAGGAAATGCTGCTGAAAGGACTGCACCGTTACCGGGATGAAGCGCACGACGCGGCCTGTATCCGCGCCCCGCTTCATGTCCGTTCCTGCGGGCATTACATTGTCGGGAAGCCCTGGCGCGACAAGCCGTTGAAAAAACATTTCATGGAACTTTTCTGGTGTGTGCGCGGCGTTGGTAACTTCGGATATCGCGGCAAGGTATTCCGGTTGCTTCCCAATACCGTGTTTTTTTACCTGCCGGGCGATTTTCACGACATCACGACCCATACCGCTCCGTTTGAATATGACTGGCTTACGCTCGACGGCGACAATCTGGAAAATACGATTTCGCAATTCGGAATCACCCGCAAAATCATGCCGGCGGGACGCTGTCCGGCGGAGCTTTTCGATCATCTGGAGAACCATCTGCGCGATTACACTCCCCGCGGCGAGTACCTGGCTGGCGCCACGGCTTATCAGATCCTGTCGCTGGCTTTTGCCGGAACCGATCCCGGCAATTCGCTTTTCGAGCAGTTCCGGGAACGGGTGAAAATCCATTTTTCCGATCCGGATTTGAGTGTGGCTTCCCTTGCCCGGGAAGTGGGCGTGCATCGCACCACTCTTTTCCGAACGGTCCGGGCGGCGTCCGGAATGACGCCGCAGGAATATATTTGCACCTGCCGTGTTCAGGAAGCGCTTTCCCTGATCCGCGACTCCAGCTGGAGCTTCAAGGAAATCGCCGCAGAAACCGGCTTCCGGAACCAGAACTATTTTGCGAAAATCATCCGCCGCCGGTTTGCCCGGAATCCGTCCTGGCTCCGGGCTCATCCCGGCTGATTCTGCGATGAATTTTTCTCCGTCCGCCTTGAAAAAGGATTAGATGAGGATGACCGGCTTGATGATATCCGCGGGCTTGTGATGCATCAATTCCAGACCGTCTTCCAGATGCTGGAGGCCGTGGAATGTGTGCGTGACCAGCTTTCCGGGGTCGAAGCGTTGGTGCATCACGAGGGCGGCCATGCGTTCCATGCGGACGCGTCCGCCGGGCGTGAGTCCGCCGTTGATCTGCTTATGGCTCATGCCGACGCCCCACGCTTCCCGCGGAATCCGGAGGAATTCTCCTTCGCCGAAGTAGTTGACGTTGCCGATGACGCCGCCCGGCTTGCAAATCCGGACCGCCTGTTCCAGCACTTCCGAGGGGCCTCCGGCCACGATCACATGGTCTGCGCCGTGTCCGCCGGTCGCATCCATGATCTGTTCGACGATGTCGCCGTTTTTATAGTTGATGATGTCCGTGGCGCCATATTGCCTCGCTGTTTCCGCGCAGAGCGGGCGGCTGCCGACGGCGAACAGGCGGGCGGCACCCCGCAGCGCGGCTCCCGCGACGCACATCAGCCCGACCGGTCCGATTCCGATGACCGCCACCGTCGAACCGAATTCCACTTTGGCCAGTTCGACCCCGTGGAAGCCCGTCGTGACCATGTCCGGAAGCATGACCGCCTGCGGGAGGGTCATTCCTTCCGGGATCAGCGCCAGATTCATGTCGGCGTCGTTGACATGGAAAAATTCGGAGAAAACGCCGTCCTTGATATTGGAAAATTTCCAGCCGCTCAACATCCCCTCCGAATGCTGCGGGGGAACGCCCTCTTCGATCGCGTGCGTCCGCCAGTTCGGGGTGATGGCCGGAACGATCACCTTGTCCCCGGCCTTGAAATCTTTCACTTCCCCGCCGACTTCCACGATTTCGCCGACAGCCTCGTGACCGAGCACCAGATTGTGGCGCTGTCCGAGGGCGCCTTCGTAGACGGTGTGAATGTCGGAAGTGCAAGGCGCCAGCGCCAGCGGTTTGACGACGGCGTCCAGCATTCCACATCCGGGACGCTCCTTCTCGATCCACCCCGTCTGTCCGATTTTCAACATGGCAAATGCGCGCATACGTTCCCCCTTTTTTATGTGGTAACGCACTATACATGCGCGAATCCCGTCTTTCAAGCCTTGAAAATGTTCCCCGTTTTTTTCCTTCCGTAGAATGAACGAAATCCTCCGGAAAAGAAAGGCGGATTATTTCAAATCTTCGAGGCGGTAAAGCCTGACGTGGTCGATATAAACCGGACAATCCGGTTCAAATTTCCGTGTATAAATGTGAATCTGGAAGTTGTCAATCATTTTTCCGGATTGTTCGAGGGGCAGATACAACATGCCGGTGAAGGTCTGCCACTTGTTCGCCGGAAGAGAGATGTCACGGTAATAGGTATGATTCCGGTTCTGTTTTTTTGTGCGCAAGGTGAACATATAGTTCAATCTGCCTTCCACGCTCGTTTTCGGTGCAAAGGCGTCAAACATCAGAAAATAGGTTCCGGGCTTCTTTGCCGGGAGTGTGAATTCGCACATCAGATACGAGCTTTTGATCGAATATTTGCCGTCTGACGCGTAGTCAGAGCTTCTGCTTCCCGGAAGTTTGGAACCATCCCATCCCGTTGGAAGAGGAGAAGGTTCTTCGAACGAGCCGTTGGGTATCACGTTCCCGGCCTCCGCACCCAGCCAGAGCTTGAATTGGCCTTTCATTTCAGGCGGGAGGTTTGGCAGCGCAAGGAGCTTGTCGATTTCCGCACGGACGGCGTTGTCATTCATGTATGGCATGATCAGACGCAGATTTGCCACGGAAAACGGGAGCAGGTCTTTCGTCACATGCCTGTTCCAAGGATTTTCTTTGAATTTTCCGATGTGAACAAGTGCTTCCGGCACACTTTTCAGAAGTGTGACGGCGTCGGATGCCGAAGCCACCGTCGAATCGGGCTGAATGATTTCGGAAAAGAGCGCTTTCGCGGCCGACTCGGAAAGCTCGAAGTTTTTCATGAAAATTGCGGCGCGTTTCTTTTCGAGCGGAGTTCCGGCATGCTGCACGACTTTTTCCATAAGCTTGCGGCATTTCTCCATATCGCCGACTTTGAGTGCGAAGGTGTGCGTGCTTTTCTCGCCGCCCTGCATGTAGATCTGTTCGAGAGTGTTATACCACTGCGTTTTTTCAATTTCGGGCCGGACCCAGTATTCCTCCCAGAAACGGTAGTAATCGCGGAGAAACGGCGCGGCTTTTTTTCCGACTGCGTGATTGCACCAGTCCATCACGATTTCCTCGGGGTCGGAATTCACGTCCCAAAGCATCTTCGAGAAAAGATAATGCTTCGGTCCCTCGAACGCATTTACAGCATCGCTCTCGATGAAAACGCTTCTGAATTGATTCGCATGAAGCATTTTGAGCAGCTCGGAATGCATGCCGAAATAAAGACGCGGGAAAAGATACCAGCTTGCTCCGTATGAGTAATCGTAATACGCCAGGAGAGAGGCTTTTTCCCCCCATTTTTTGAACATCTTCATTCGTTTGGCATACACCGCGGGGTCAAGCATCGCGGTCAGTTCCAGGCAAACTCTCGGAATGACATTCGGGCACAATTTGAAACTGGGCGGATCGGTGACTTCCGTATACGCTATCGCCGTGAAATACACATTCGGATATTTTCGGGCAACCGCGGCTGCAACGTCGTTCACCCATTTCCAGTACAGTTCGGAATAATCCGCACATCCGATTGTATTCGTCTTGCCTTTGACCGCTTTGAGGCATTCCGGACACTCACAGAAGCCGCGGCAGTCGTTCACATCCATATTGATCTCGTGCTTATCCGGATTCTTCGCAAGTATTTCCAGGATATTCTCGATCGCGATCCCGGTCGTTTTGGGATTGCTCCAGCATGGCTGCCATCCGATGCAGTAGTTTCCACGCGCCAGCCAGATGTTTTTTGAAAGAGGCCCTTTCGCTTTTGGAGGAATGTATTTTTCCCCTTTGATGACCGGCAGGATTTCTGCGGGCCAACTCTGGTCGAGCGCGTATTTGTACACGGGAAACACGTCGATCACCATGCAGTGAATTCCCGTGAAAGAACGTTTGAGATTCCAGTTTTTCTCGAAACCGGTAAACCTGAAATCGACGCATCTGTACAGATTGAACGAGGAATTTTTCTCGAATTTTTTCCTCGGCACGGCCAGGTTTTTCACGGGCGGATAATGGTTGATTTCGCCCTCATAGGAATCGTGCGCATTTCTTGCGAAGAGCCATCGGACTCCGAAATATTTTTCGAGCAGGTGATTGAATGCCCATCGGGCCGAGCGGTCGGAGCAAGTTATCTGCATTGTGTTTTTGTCCGGAAAATCGATTGCGAAAAAATCGTCTTCCGGAATGGAAGCCTTGCGCACGTTCAGCACAATCGAATTTTTTTCGCGCGGCGCGGCTTCGAGCACATCGAACTTTCTTCCGACGCATTTTTCTGCTTCCGCATTGAAAAATGATATGGCTTCGTCCACCTCCTTATTCCTGTCCGAGGGCCGCACGATTGCCGCTTGCGACCTGCCGTCCTTCACAAGTTCGAAGTCGCTTGCTGCGAGTTGAAAAAGAAAACCCGACACGATCAGAGGCGCCCAAATCATTTTCTTCATTTTGAAAGTCTTTCCGGTTGAAGTTTTTACTTTGTCCATTGGCAGTCTCTCGAAGCTGCGAGATTGCGGTAATTCAAAGAGGCCGCATTTCCGCCGACAAAAAGAACGTTTACATTGTTTCCGTGCGCAATTCGCGGCGTATAATACGTTGTGTAATAATTTGCCGGATTCGAACTATTGCTTACCTGAAGGTGACCGTTCGGGTCGTTGAAAGCTTCTGCCGATTTGCCGTCCGTTATGTAAATCAGCCGCGAAGCATACTTCATCACGGCCGGTTCGGAAATCCGTGTTTCCAATGGAGTCCAGCTGTTTATGATGCTCTGATTCAATCCATAGTTCAGGTGGCTTGTCGCATTGAACGGTATCGTACAGGTTTCAGGCCGGAAGCCCGGACAGAGAAAAACAGGACTTATCTTCGGAGTGAACCAGTAACTTGTCGTGAATATTGTCCGCCCCGGAACGATATATTCGAAGAGTGAACCCGCCCAGGTCGTCGTGTATGCCGTTCCGTTGTACAGCACCTTGCCTATGGCGCGGGGAAAATACTCCCTGAAATCGTTTACATATTGTGCCGCCGCAAGTCCGATCTGTTTCTGGTTGCTCAGACACTGGAGCGTTTTGGCTTTCTCCCGCGCCGAATTCAACGCGGGAAGCAGCATCCCCGCCAGGATCGCAATGATTCCAATGACAACCAGTAATTCTATTAGTGTAAAACCGTCAAACTTCCCAATGTTCACCTGTTTTGTCATCCTTCTCATGTTTTTTTGCCTCCTTTTTGAAAAACTTCATGGTTTTACTGCGATATTGTCAAAGGTTCTTTTCTCCCCGTCAAACATCCTTCTAATTTTTCCGGCCGCCGCACGTCCGATTCCGCACCGTATCTTCTGCGTGTCGTCGAGCAGCGTTATATCGCATTCCGGGTTCGCCTTTCGGAAGGATTCCTCGACGGTTCCGGCTCCTGCGTAAATTCTGATTTTTCGCCACTCCGGACGGCTTTTCACCACATCCGCTATCTTCTGGTAACGGAGCGCATAGTAGCCGTCGCTGTAAATGGAATCGCATTTCCTGTGTTTGAGGAGCGAAGCAAGCTTTTTATCGACGATATCCAGCGATTCGATGAAATTTTCATCCGGAACCGTCAGACCGGATTTTGAAAGCTCGTCCAGATACCCATGCGCGGAGATGCGTTTCTCCCCGACATATATGATATTCCGGCAGCCGTCTTCGATCATGCTCCGCGCCTTGATGCGTCCGCTCGATTCGAAATCGATTCCGATTCCGTTCTTTGCCGTCTTGGAAAGATAATCCAGGAACAGCGGCTGTATCACCACAATCGGAAAATTCTCCGCTATAAGCGAATCCAGCGCTGCGACCATTTCCGGTTTCCCGTCGGAAAACCATAAAACAGCATCGAAGGAATAATTCTTAAGGTCGTTTATCATTTCATCAGGGGAATCTCCGTTCAGCAGCGGCAGCTCATAGTCAATGGTAATGTTGCTCAACTCGTTGAAAAATGAGGTAAGCACGGGCATATGGGGGGAAGATATATGGGAAAGGTGTCCGTCATTGAAAAACAGTCCGATGATGTACGGGACGGCTTGAGCGTGGGCCGGATTTGTGAATACGCCCCGTCGCCCGGGGAGCGAAATCAGCGCTTCGTTGTTTCTGAGCTCTTTCAATGCCTCCCGGATCGTTTTCCGGCTTACGCCGAACTGGACGGCAAGAGTCCGCTCGCCGGGAAGAAGTTCCGGTTCAGAGCCCGCCCGCGCCACACAGCGAAGCAGATGATTTTTGACCGTCACCTTCTTTTGAACCTGTGTCGAAGCCGGCATTCTTTCGCTCTCCTTGTTTGGTTACCTATAAGATACCATTATAAAAATGCTTGTCAAGCCTTCCTGCGAAAAAAAACGCTTTTTTTCTTTCATGCGTTTTTCTCTCCGCCGCCGCGATGTTTTTCAGGTTTTCCGCAAAAATAATTGAAAAACGATTTGCATTTTATTTTTTCCGGATTATTATATCTTACAGAAAAGGAACAATCATGTATAAATGGGCGTAAAATGAATAAAATCCTCCATAAAAGAACTCACTCCGACATTCCGGCGGCAAACCGCCGGGCATCTTTGGAAGGGGATTTGCGGCGTTTGATTCTCACCCATGGAGAGAATTACGATGAGCCTGTGACGACCGAGGCCCAGCTTGCGGAATCGTACCGGTTGAGCCGGAACACCGTCCGGAAGGTGCTCCAGCAGTTGACCGACGAGGGACTGCTGAACCGGAAGACCGGCTTCGGAATTTTCGTAGTTCCGCCGGAGAACCGTCCGAAAGACAAGGTAAAGCTGCGCCGGATTCTGCTGGCGACCCGCTCTTCGAAGCACGCCCAGCACGACTATTATGCGCAGCGTCTCATTTCCGGGATTCTGGATTATACCTTCGTTTACCGTTCGGAACTGGAGGTCGTTTATTATGACCAGATGACCGCCCCGCGGATGATCGACCGCTACCGGAACCTGAAATTCGATGCGGTGGTGTATGACCGCCCGGAACCTTCGGCTCACGAGATGATTCTGCGGACGGCGGGCGCGGGTATCCCGCAGGTGACGATCGGCCGAACCGTGGAGAACGTGCCCGCGCTCTACGTCGACCATGATGACTCGATCCGGCAGGTCGTTACTTTTCTCTGGGGGATCGGGATGCGCGAGATCCATTTTATCGACGTGCCGCTTCCCGGTCCGCTGTTCGTCCGCCGCCGGAACCTTTTCGTCGAGGAATTGGCGCGGCGCGGGGTTCCCGAACCCGGAACGCATTTGTTCCGGATGAAACCTGCCGTTCCACCCGAGGTTTCACTTGAGGAATACATTCTGGCCCGTCCGGAAGCGGATTCGTTTTTTGTCAGCAACGGGATCGCCCCCGAATTTCTGAAAGTCATGGAGAAGCTCGGACGCCGGATCCCGGAAGACGTCTCCCTGATCCTCCTGGACGAAGATGTCCGGAATCCTAAATACAGGCCGTTCACCGTTTTCCGGGAACCGGTCAAGGAGCTGGGCTTCAAGGCGGCGGAAGTCCTTTTCAAAAGCCTCACGAATCATCTTCCGCCGGAAAAATGCCAGTACATTCCGGGGGAACTCGTGATCCGGGAGAGCTGCCGGCTGCCTTATGCGGATTCAACCTGGAAACGGTGCTGACATATACAATAACGGAACAGAAAGGATGGGTTAGGATGAAAACGGAACTGAGGAAGAACGGCTTTCGGCGGATGCTGCGGAATTTCACATTGATCGAACTCCTGGTAGTGATTTCGATCATCACGATCCTGGCGGGGATGCTGCTTCCCGCCTTGAACCGGGCCCGGGACACCGCCAAGGCGATCGCATGTGTAAACAACCTCAAACAGACCGGCCTTGCCGCTACCGGCTACAGCAACGACAACAAGGATTGGATTGTCCCGGCGAGAAACAAATCTGTCAAGCAGGAACCCTGGCATGACCTTCTCGTTCCGCATGGCGCCGTGTTTTACGGAACCGACTCCAAGCGGACGGTCGGGACCTTTGTCTGTCCGGCCGAACCCAAAAAATTCGGATGGAGCACCGCAGACGGGATTTACACGGAATACCGCTACACCCATTTTGTCATCAATGCCCGTCTGAGCGGGCGTCCTTACGACAACGATTCCTACAACGACAATTGCTGGAACCGGACGGTGAACGTCAAACTTCCTTCCAGGACGATCCTGTTCGCGGATTCCCTCCGTCCGGACACCATGATGACGAAATATTTCAAGGCGGAATTTTCCTACCGGCACGGAGACCCCGGCGGAAAAGGTTCGTATCTGGGAAGCGGGCGGGCGAACATCCTGTATGTCGACGGTCACGTCGAACCGCTTCTGGCTGCCGCCGCCCGGGGAACGCCGAATGATCTGATGATTGTCGGCTACGATCCGAATGCCGGCACGATCATGCACACAACCAACTGATTTTTCAGGAGACGATATCATGACTTTCAAACGGATGATCGGGAGCATTGCGCTCTTTTTCGGGGGGATGATTTCCGCTGTTTGCGCGGCGGGCGAATGGGAGAAGCTTGACCAGTGGAGCAAGGGGGGCGACAATGCCGGACTCACTTTTGAAAACGGCACGGCCACCCTGCTTGGCAAGGGCGGAAAAACATATGCGCAGGCCGTTTCGCCCGGATGGTATCAGAAGGTCCCGGTTCCGATGCAGTTGTCCGTCAAAGGGGAATTTTCCTGCCGGAACATCGCTTCCGGATATCTGCTTGTAACCGGTTTCGAGACCGGGGGGAAAATCGTCCTCTGGAAGTCCGTCTGTTCGCTTTCCTCCAATATGGAGTGGAGTGAGAAATCATTTGTCGTGCTGGTTCCGTCCGGAGTCGTCGCCCTGCGTTTTTCGGTCCGGATCTCTTCCGGCGGAGGAACGGTTTCCTTCCGGAACATCCGGGCGTCGCTGGAGCCGCTGGACAAGCCGTTTCCGGGGCTGGAACTGCTTCGGACCGGCTGGCTGGGCGCCAAAGACGGGAAGATGCCCGAAAACTGGCAGGTGAAGTTCTGGTCCGCCAATGAAAGCACCTATGCGGTAACTCCGACGCAGAACGGCGTGGAACTGCTTTACAAGGCGGGCGGCGCCCGTTTCGGAATCGAACCCGCGCTGCTGGCGGAGACTCTTCCGGCGGGAACCGCTTTGCGGCTGTCGGCGAAGTTCCGGACGTCGGGGCAGGGGAGGGCCGCCCTGATGGTGGAATTCTTCGGAAAAGACGGCAAAAAACTGGGAGAAGAGCTTTCCCGTTCCGATGTCTCCGGTTCCTGGAGCCTTCTTGCATTCGACTTCAAAGTCCCGGCGGGCACGGAGAAGATATGCCCCTATCTGCTGAATGTGGGGAAGGGGGGTGTCACCTATCTGGCGGCGTCGCTGGAAACCATTTCTCCGGAAAGCGTGACGGCCCGTTTTCCGGTATCGGTATTTGCCAGTCCTCTGGAGGGAAACCGGATCATTCATCAGGGGAAATATGTGTTCCATACGATTGCGGACAGCCCGAACTCGCTTTCCTTCGATTTCTGGGGAAACCGCGATGAAACCAAAGACCTTGCTTTTGTACTGGAGGTGCCGCCCGGCCTGAAGGTGGCGGAATGTTTCAGCAGCCATTCGGAAGTGTATCGCCGCGAGACGCCGGAAGTGACAACAGTCCGCCGCGACGGCGTGGAATACAAGCGCTATGCCTACCGGAAAACCGGCGCGTTCTCCATTATGGAACCGTCCCGCCGCTGGTGCCGCCAACTGGTGGCCGCGTTCGAACCGGAGGACGCGAAAGGCCCTTTCCCGCGTGATTTCGAGGCGTCCTTCTGCCTGACCGACGGGGAGAAGACTTCCCCGGTGCGGAAGTTTACCGTCCGGGTCCTGCCGCCGCTGGAAAAACGGAAGAATCCGAAGCACTTCCGGATCTATTCGTGGAGCGATCACGACATGAATTTTCCGGACGCCGCTTTATTCTTTCGTGTGATCGGCAAATACGAGGAAGCCGCCCTGACGTCGCGTGGGCGCAACGATCGTCCCGAATTGCGGAAACTGGATGCGATTCTGGAAAAACGCGGCTGGAATATGCACTGTCCGATGCAGGATTACACGCAGAAACGGATCGTCGGAAACATGGTGGACAAACTGCCGGACAAGCGGTATGCCGTCGAATGGAATGGAAAAACCGGCACGCACAATCTCTGTCCGGAATACTATGTGGACAGCCCGCTGTTCCGCGAAAAACTGGAAGCCCTTTTCCGGGATATGTTCACCCGTCTGGACGCGAAGGCCGGAGACTGGATTCTCATGGATTATGAACCGTGGTCGGCCATGGACACCTGTTACTGTCCGGTCTGCCTGAAAAAGTTTTACGCCGCGCTTCCCGGCGGGGTGAACCCCTCGCCGGACGAAATCCGCCGCAAATATGCCCGCGAGTGGGCCGCCTTCCGCTGCGACCAGACCGCGCGGGTCAACCGCCTGACCGTGGAGCTGGTGAAGAAATTCAATCCGGGCTTCACCGTCATCGACTATGACTATCCGGTCGAGTTCAATCAACCGGGATTCGAGATCCTGTTCACCAGCGTGTGCAAGGATCCCCGTCTCTACGAAGATTGCATCGACGCCCATTTTTCCAGCTTTTACCATGTGTTGAAGAAAAAGGCGTTCGACCTCATCGACATCAATGTGAAAGCGCTCAAAAAACCGGTCTTCATGACACCGTCCCTCAGCCGCAACGATGTTTTTCAGGGAAGCTATACCACGGACGAGGAAACGCAATCTCCGCGACAGTTCCGTCAGACGATTCTTTCCGGCGCAACCGCCGGTACGCGCGGATTGTGTATTTTCCCCGGAAGACAGATCGACGGCTCCTTTTTTCCGCTCATCAATTTGGCCATGTCCGAGATCGCTGAATTTGAAGACCTTTTTCTTTCCGGCGCGCGGGAAGAAAAAAACTGGTCGGCGAAATGTCTTCCCAACCGCGAATTCAAGGTGGAAAAAGGCGTGATGCATCTGCCCGACTGGAAGGAATTTTTCGGATTCCGTGCGCATCATGGCAAAAAGGAAGTCGTGCTTTCGAACTTCAACTTCCATCCGCGCGAACCGCTTTATTTTTCCATGGTTCCGGCTGCGAAGGCTTTGCCGGGCAAAAAGGTTGCCGTGTATGATCCGATCCGGAAACGCCGGTTTGTCGACGGAGACAAAAAATGTTTTACGGCGGACGAGATGGGTTCGCTGGTGTTTAAGATCAATCCGGAAGATGTCCTGTTTCTCCGCTTCGTTCCGGCGGAAGCCCGGCTGCCGGACGGGTTGGCGGAGATCGACTCCCGGAAAGTCCGTGCGGAATACGATTCCCTGTTCAAAGCAGGTTCAAATACGGGATTCAAACCGCTCCGCGCCAATAACATGGAAGCGGTCCTCACCGACATCGACAGCGACGGGCGACCCGAGATTACCGTTCGGACTCCGGTTCAGACGGTTTCCGTGGCGCTCTGCGGCGGCTCCATCCAGCGGTGGATGGTCGGGAAGACCTCTTTTGCCGCGCCGTTGCAAAACAGCAGCCTGGCGCTCCGAGGCCTGCTATGGGATTATTTTCTGGTCCCGCTTTCCAAATATACGCCCTCCGAGGCGAATTACGAGATAACCGATGTCCGCGCCGCCCGGGATTCGATCGTCATTTTGCTGAAATACCGGAATTCCGCCAAGGAACTTGAACTCGAAAAAACGGTGACCATCCAGGGCGGCGAAGCGGTCGTCGAGGCGGATTACACGATTCGGAACGTCGCTTCGGAAAGCCGGAATATCTCTTTCTGGACGCACAATTTTCCTTTTCCCGGCGACACCCCTTCGGCGGAGATTGAATTGCTGCTGGACGGCAAGGTCCTTCCTCCGGTCCCGGCGGAACAACTGTACGGGGTCGGAAAAAGCGAACCTGTTTTCTTTCCGGCAACAAAAATTACGGGAACGGTTCATGGCTCCGGCATCACAGCGAAAAGCAGGACGTCCGGGCGGAAGATTACCCTGTCCATGCCATCCGGCGAGGTGAACCAGTTCTATTTCTGGATCGGAAAAAACACCACCGCCGAAATGATGACTCCCCTGAAGTTCCTGAAGCCGGGGGAATCTTTTTATACATCCGTCCGAATAAAGGCGGAATGAAAAAAACACCTTTGCCGCATGTTGTCCGGCGGGTTCCGTCAGCCCGGAAATTTTCCCTGAAGAAACAGCAGGATGTCTTCAAACGCTTCGCGCTGTTGTCTGCGGTTCAGGGAATAGAAGAAGCCGTGTTCCATGTTCTTGTAGACCTTCCACCGGGAGGGAATGCCGAGGGCATTGTGTTTTTTCACCAGTTCCAGCGTCATCGACGAGGGAAACATGTGTTCGTTCTCCGCTTCCAGAAAGAACAGGGGCGGATTCCCGGAATGAATATAGCGATCCAGCGAGAGACGGCGGAACCGTTCCGGGTCCGATTCATAGGAGGCTCCGGCGATGTCCTGCATGGCATTCCAGATTTGAGGGAAGATGTCCTCCCACGGGAGAAAAGTGGCCGGGGTGGCCTGGAGAAGCCCGAAGGCGGGTCGGACCCATTCGTTTTCCAGATGGCTGGTTTCTCCGCATTCCCCGGGCGCGGCGCAAATCAGGAGGGAGGCAAGGTGGGCTCCGGCGGATTCGCCGTAGACCGCGATCTTCAAGGGACGGTTCTTCTGTTTCAGGAGGGAAATGAAACGGTCGTAGGACGCCCGGAGGTCGCCGAGCTGCTCAAAAGCGGTGACTCCGGAAAGACGGTAGTCGGTGGAGGCCGCGAGAAATCCCCTTTGGTTGCAGGCTTGCATGATCTCATGAAAACTTTCGCGGCTTCCGGCGCGCCAGCCTCCGCCGTGGACGATGAAAATGGCGGTGTCCTGTATAATTTCCTCCGGTTCGAAAACATCGAAAATGCGTCCCCTGACCAGCGGCGAATCCAGATAACAGGAGTTGAAAACATGTTTCATGAAGGTCCGTTTCCTTTCGGGCTTTTCTGTTCGGAATAGACGATTTCATAACAGAACCAGTCGATTCCGTAGGCGGTGGTTTCTCCCCGGTATTGAGCGCCGGCATTGCGGTAGAGCTTCACCGCGGGGAGATTTTTCCGACTGACGAGAATCCGCATGCCGTCGTATCCGGCGTCACGGGAGGCTTCCACCATTTTCCCGAGAAGGAGCGCGCCGACGCCGCACCCCTGGCGGTCGCGCGCGACGCCGACCCGCATCAGCTCGCAAGGATTCCGGATGGCGGAACTCCACGGGAAAACATCGTGCTCCGGACAGTGCATGGCGGTTGCGACAGCAATGATTTTCCGTCCTTCGCAGAGACAGTAGATCGAGCGGGCCGCAAGGTCTTCCTCGAGGTTGCTCCGGGTCGGATAGTTTTCATCCCAGGCGCAGTACGGAGTTCCGGCCAGGGAACGGTAGAGGGCGAAAATCGTATCGGCGTCCTCCCGGACGGCATGGCGGAATTCGTATTTTTCATTCATTTCATTTTGCATGCGGAAAAGTCCCCGGTATGTTCGGAGAGAAAATATAGCCTCCGAACCGGAGAATGCAACATCTTTTCCCGGAATTGGACTCTTTTTCGGGTTTTCCGGGATGAATCCGCAATGGGTCCGGAAATGAAGATTGTCCTTTTTCCCGCGTCCGGGAATATCATCCGGGATTCGTTCGGAGCGAGTCTGCTCTGCTACACGCTCCTGGGGGTGCTTTCCCTTCCTTTTCTTTTTCGTTTCCGTCCGACAAAAAAACAATTTCTCAGCGCTGCCCCTTTTGCCGTGGCGATGTTATTTTTCTTTTTCGATCACACAGTATCCATGCGGATGGAGTTCCAAATGCCCGTCCTGAAGACTGCCGTCCAGGAGAGAACGCCCTTTCAGGGGGAGTTCGAAGGCGGCCAGGTTTACACTGTAATTGAAAACGAAGACAACAGGTCCGCGCTCAATGACTTCGACGCCTTCGGGAAGGCGGAGTTCCTGAATTCCGGCTCTCCGGACCGCATGTCTGACGATCTGTCTGTATGACGGATGGTCAAGGAGAGCGGCGCCGTAATACATGGCGCATCCTTTCCCGAATTCATGTTCTGTCATGAACGGCATGCCCTGATACATGGAATTCTCAAAACGCAGCGGGACATCGGCCCCGAGAGACTCCACCGAGGCGATCCATTTGTCGGCAATGCCGTGAACCTCCTGGCCGTCCAGAACGCCGGAGAATCTTACCGTTTCGGCAAGCAGGTCGTTCGGTTCCGTCGCATCCCGCCCGAAAAGGAACGTGATTCCATTATCCACCTCCATCCCGAAGACATCCCGGAGATGCTCCGGTCCCGGCTGTTGAATATATTTTGCATTGCCGTCGTAAATCCCGGACTGACTGCCCATCAGAACCACTCCGCCGCCTTCGATGAACATCCGTATTTTTGCGGCAAAGGCTTTGGTGAAGTGGGCATGGACCTGGATGATGAGCAGTTTATAACGGTACAGGTCATCCTCCGGCGAAACCATGTCCGCGTTGATGCCCAGGTCAAGCAACGTCCGTTGTCCGTTGTCCATCCATGCGAAACGTCTAGTCTCCCCCTGTATGAAAATCCAGTCGGAAGTGAAGTCGCAGAGGACCGCCGCTTCACACCGGGGCTGGGGCAGCGGGCCAAATTTGTCCAGCGCCGCGTTGACCTGTTTCGTCGTTTTCGCGAGAATATGCCAGGAATCCGTTTTTTTATCACCGAAACTGATAAAGGTTGGATTGATCTTTTCTTTTCCCGCCGGATGGGATCTCCAGTGAAAATAGACTTGGACATCATGTCCTCGGGCGATGAACTGCCACATCAGGAATTCCATCAGATTCTTTCCCGGTCTCCATGGCGCGGGGGCGATCTCAAGCAACCATGCGGGGGTGTCCTGTTTGAAACAGCGATAGTGGTCAGACATCGCCGCCATATCGGAAAGACTGTGTTTCGGGTTGATATAGAAATCGCCGGATGCCGCATCGAGATTCTTGAATGCCGCATGGCGGTCCCCCAGGGGGGAATAATTATTGGTAGTGATCGGGATTCCGGAGCCGTATTTGCGGATGATACTTGTTTGCATATTCACAAATTCAATCATGGATTGACTTCGGAAAAGCTGGCTGTCAAGGACTTGCGACGGATTAAGCCGGAGGTCCGGCCCGCCGATCTCCACTTGTTCCCAGTCGGAATATTCGAGGCTCCAGAAGGTATTGCCCCATGCTTCGTTGAGCGCTTCGATCGTGCCGTATTTCTTTTTGAGAAACTCCCGGAACCCTTGTTTGCAAGCGTCGCAATAACAGAAGGAAAAAATGGACTGCCCGATCTCGTTGTCCAGCTGCCATGCGAAAAGATTGGGGTAATCCTTGAATTCAAGAGCCATTTTTCCGACGATCCTTGCGGAATACCGGCAAAACGCTTCGGCGGAGTAACAGGTATGCTCCCGGACCCCGATATAGGCGCGCTGTCCGTAAACATCGGCCTTGAGAGTTTCCGGATGCTCATGAATCAGCCAAGGTGGTGCGCTGGCGGTCGGAGTACAGAGAATGACCTTGAGGTCATTTTCCTGAAAAACCCGGAACATGTCATGAAGCCATTCAAAGGAGAACCTGCCGTTGGCCCTCTCCATGTGCGACCAGGCAAATTCCCCAACCCTGACCAGAGACATTCCCGCCTCCTTCATCATTTTCGCATCCTGTACGATCCGGTCGTGTTTCCATTCTTCAGGATAGTAAGAAGTTCCTGTCATAAACATACATAGTTCCCTTTCTGACATCAATGTCTGTTTTTTCACTTTGACATTATAAATCCTGCGAAAATGATATTCAACTTGTCATAACGTGTAAAAACCTTCCCTGAATCGCTTTATTCGCAAGAAAAACCGTTCAATGCGTTCACGATCCGCGCCGGGAAAGTCCCCGGTATGTTCGGAGGGAAAATATAGCCTCGTCAAATTCTTTCAGGGAAGGCCGGCCGGATCATTTTTTATATTTGCGTACGAGAGCGCGGACATAGCGGATCGCCTTCATGATGTCCTCGGCCTGCTGCGGACCGCTGATCTCCCGTTCGATGATCAGTTCGCCGGTGAATTCCAGTTCGTACAGCTTGCGGATGATGGTGTCGAAATCCGCCTTGCCCTCGCCGACCGGGACCTCCCGGCCGAGGCAATATCCGTTGACCGGGAACAGGCCGTCCTTGACATGAAGATTCCGGACATACTTGCCGCAGACCTCCAGCGCGTCCACCGGGTTGCCGCGTCCGTAGAGAATCAGGTTGGCGGTGTCCAGGTTGACGCCCAGGTTCGGGAGCCGGAGGTCCTCGATGGTGCGCAGCAGCGTCAGCGGGGTTTCCTGTCCGGCCTCGAACCAGAAATCGATCCCGATTTCCAGACAGTGCCGGGCCACCTCATGAATGGCGTTCAAGGTTTCCACATACAGCGGGTCGCGCGGATTTTCCGGGATGAATCCGCAATGGGTGATGATGGCCGGCGACCCGAGAATCCCGGCGAAGTCCGCGGCTTTTTTGAGTTCGACGATCCGGCGCGCACGCAAGTCCGGAGGAACCAGCCCGCAGGTGGCGGGGCCGTCGGCGGAGTTCCAGACGATCCGCCCGGTGTATCCGGCCCAGAACGCGGCCAGGCGGACCCCGGCGTTTTTCATGTCGGTTTTGACTTTTTCCGCAAAGGCTTCCGTGAGGTTGGACATGTCCCAGTTCTGCACCTGCGCGGTTTTGACGCCGTATCGGGCGATGATCTCGAACGGGTTGTCGTTTTTCCGAAGCATGGCGAGGACGCCGAGTTCCATGGATTTTTTTGTGAGGGCCATTTTTCACTCCCGATGTTTTGTGTGAGTTTACCAGTTGCGCAAGGAATCCGAAACTTTTTTCAGCGCTTCCACTTTGGACAGTTTCCCGGAGAAGTCGAGCGTCTCCAGATTGACGAAGAGAGTGCGTCCCCTCGGATCGACCCTGCTCCAGAAGCCTTTGAGGTCGAGGTCGCCTTCCCCGATCATGGCGTTGGCGAAATACCTGCCGCAGCGCTTCCGGTCGCCGCCGGGGGAGGGGGCGTCGGAAATTTTCCAGTCTTTCAGGTGGAAGTGGACGACATGGTCCTTCTGCCGGAGATACGCGGCGACCGGATCGTCCGCGGTGGCGACGTTTCCGTGGTCGTAGGTCACCTGGAGGCCGGGCACGGCGCGCAGGACTTCCATCACCTCGTCCGCGGTGACGATCGGGCTTTGTTTCATGCCGGTGCTTTCCAGCGTGAGCGTGACCCCCGCCTTCTGCGCGAGGGGCTGGGCCTGTGCGTAATATTCGATCCACGCCTTCCGGTCGTCCTCCAGACTGGTCTGGTTCACGCGTGCGAAGGGGGGCAGCATCAGGATCGGCGCGCCCATCGCCGCGGCATCGTCCAGCGACTGCTTGAAGTCGTTCATGTAGTCCGGTTTGCGTTCGAGGAACTTGTTTTTGATCATGGTGTGGGCGGCGATCCGGAGACCGGCGTCCTCCGTGAGTTTTTTCAACGTTTCCGGATCGGTCTGGTGGAGGGCGACCCAGTCGACGGCTTCCATCCCGCAGTCCGCGGCGGCGCGGACAATCTCCCGTGGAGGCATATCCCCCAGCATGCACGACATCATGCAAAGTTTCATTTTTTTCCTTGTTTTGTATTTTATTGAAGCTGGCCGGCGATCCGGTGACAGCATTGAATGGAGCGGAAGGCGTCTTCTCCGGTGCAAATCCCGGAAATGTCTCCCGATTGAATGGCCGTAATGAAATGGTCTGCCTCCGTGTAATACGGATTGTCATCCGCGAACGATTCCGTCCGGATGCCTTCCTTCGTGATCTCCCGGAAGTCGCCCGGGGCGTCGCTGAGGAGCGTCCCTTCTTCGAAATAGGCCGTGTAATTTCTCCGGAACGGGAAGGCCGGCGGCGAAACGAACCCGCCTTCCACCCTGACGTTCCATCCCGGATAGCGCAGCACGGCCTGAACCATATTGCCGTGGAATTCGCGGCAGAGGATCGGGTCGGCCCGGATTTCCGCCGGTTCCCCCAGACAGTACCGGGCAAAATCCAAATCGTGGGAAACCAGGTCGAAAAGTGCGCCGCCCGACGCCTGGATGAATTCGGGATCGTTCCAGTTGCCCCAGTCCGGCACCCCGGTGATGCGGGTCATGGAAAGAAACGTCAGTTTCCCGAGACGCCCGTTGCGGACCGTTTCCCGGAGGCACTGATATTCCTTCATCCCGCGGACGACGTACCCCACCGCCAGCACCTTTTTCTTCTTCTCCGCCAGGGCGCACATTTCCGCGCACTCTTCCAGGTGAATGGAGAACGGTTTCTCGACCATTACGTGATATCCGCGTTCCAGGCTCCGGATCACGGCGTCATAGTGGAGCTTGGTCGGGAGGGCGATGATGGCGGCGTCCGCCTCGGATTCTGCAAACGCTTCCTCCATCGAGGCATAATGCGGAACGTCCCGGATGTCTTCCGGCGTGAGGTGGACGGTGGCTTTGTTCCCCTTGATGGAAGCCAGCCGTTCAAACGGAGAATACGGATCGACAATGCCGGCCAGTTCGGCGCGCGGATTCTTCAGCAGGTTTCCGGCATGGGTCTGTCCCATGAACCCGAAACCGATCACAAGAAAGCGCAGTTTCATTGCTTTTCTCCTTTTTCCAATAAAGATAGTTGAATTTTCCGGAAAATGCAATATGTTTTACTGTCAATATATTGGCATTTATTTCTATTTTATTTGAACCCATGAAGAAGAATAATATCAATTTCACGAGAAAAGTGCTCAATACGGGCGAGTTCCATTCGGAACAGGTCGTCGTGACGGCTTTCCCGTCCGCCTCGCCCTCGGCGTTCCTGGACATCACTTCGTACGGATATTCTCTTTTCAAACGCGGCGGCCGTTTCCCCATCGTGTCGAACACCTGGGTGTTCCAGCTTCAGACGGAGGGTTGTGCCGTCGTGCACTCCGAGGGGGAGAGCTGCCGTTTGACGCCGGGCGACCTTCTGCTGATCCCGCCGAATGTCAAATACGAATATGTCATCCCGAAAAATTCGGACATGCGGAAGGAGTTCATGATCCTGCGGTCCGGTCCCCTCCCGGAATTCCTTTTTGGAAACGAGGTGCGCAATCATGGAATTTACATCCGGAACGACGACCCGGTCATCGCGGCCCTGTACCGGAAAATCGGCCTCATCATGAAAGACCTCTCCGGCGATACCCTGGAGGAACTTTCCGTGGAGCTCTACCGTTTGTGCTATAAAATCCGGCCGTTGATTCTGGGGCGCACGGCTTCCGGAAACTTCGAGGCGAACCTCCGGAGCGCGGCGAACGATTTCGGCGGAAGGATTTCCCTGGAAGCGCTGTCGAAGAAATTCGGCATGGGAAAATATTCCCTGATCCGTGCCTTCCACAAGGAGACCGGACAGTCTCCGGTGAAGTACATGATTTCCCTGCGGCTGAAACATGCGGAGCAGCTGCTGGCGCTGAGCACGCTTTCCATTGCGGAGATTGCCGCCGCCTGCGGGTATTCCTCCCCGTCTTTTTTTGCCTACGAGTTCAAGAAATATTTCGGGACCACGCCGCGCCAGTTCCGGATTCAAGCCCATTCGAGGTAGAAAAGATGCACATACAAACCCATATCATGAGCGGCTGGTGCGCGGCGAACTGTCTGGAACTCACCCCGAAGGAACGCTTCCTTGCCATGCTTGCGGCCTCCTTGCCGGACCTCGACGGCCTCACGTATTTTTTCGGACGGGAACTGTATTGGTCCACGCACCACATCTACGGACACAATCTGGTTTTCGCCCTGCTGCTTTCGGGCGGACTGGCGGCATTCTGCACTCATAAACTCAAATGCTTTCTGTTGTTTCTGGGATTGGTCCATCTGCATTTCATCATGGACCTCCTCGGTTCGGGAGAGGGCTGGACGATTCCCTACTGGTTCCCTTTCAGCAAGACGGAATATGTCTGGAGTTTCGGCTGGGACTTCAACGGAATCGAGAACAAGCTTGTCGCGCTTGCATTTCTTCTGGGATGCGTCGGCATCGCCGTTTATCTGAAACGGACTCCGCTGGAGTTGCTGATGCCGGAACTTGACCGGCGTCTTGTCCGATGGGCGCAAAAACTGAAGATCGGACCCTTTTCCTGAAGATTTTTCCATATTTTCTTTCACTTTTTCAGAAAGGGGGCTTGTTTTTTCCAAAATATAACTTATAATATAAATATGATAATAGCACTAATATAATAGGAGGTATTGTCCGCATGACGATGTATCAGAAGATCACCGATGATATTCTGGGCGCGATCCAGGCTGGAAAACTGGCGCCCGGCGACCGGATTTCCTCCGTGCGTGAAATCACGGAGAAATACGGGGTCAGCCAGATCACCGCCCTGCGCGTGTTCAAGGAGCTTCTGAACACGGGAAAAGTGGTCCGGCGCAACGGTTCGGGGTATTATGTCAAGTCCGACTCCGATATCCCGGAAATTCCGCCGACCCTTTTCTGTGCGTTCCGTCCGCCGAAACTTATCGACAATATCGACAACCTCGGCACGCGGATTTTGTGCGGAATCGTCAACGCCTGTGCGGAACACCGGGTGAATCTGCTCTTTTCCAGAAATATCATGGCTCTCCGCAACATCGTTTGCACAAGCGACGAGACCGCGCGCTTCCTTGCGGAGGAACTGCGAGAATCGACGCCTCCCGCCGGAATCATCCTCGATCACCGTTTTACCGACGCGCAGATTGAAAAATACCTGTTTCCCGTGATCGGAAACACGCCCATCGCGATTGTGGGACGCCGGAGCGCCCTGCCGGTACTGACCACTTCCATTCCCGCCGAGGCCGCGGCGGCGGAATCCGCAAAATTGGCGCTGCAATGCCGTCCGGAAGAATTTATTATTTTCTCGGCTTTTCAGGTCTGCGAAGGAAAACTCTTCTGCGAGTGTTTCCGGAAAAACCTGATCGGAAACGGGTTTCCCGAATCCGCTTTTACCATGTACAACGACGTGTTGCAGAAGGCTCAACGCGACGTCGAAATCTTCGACGAGGTGACGCAACGGCTCCGGACCTCCCGGAAACGCACGCTTCTTTGCTCTTCCACGGATTTCTGGTCCATTTTCATGCAGGAACACCTTGCCCGGAAGGGAATTGTGTTCGGACGCGACGCCGCGCTGCTGTCGGCCTGGCATGTGGAGAAAACCGATTCGACCGTGCCTCGGATCACCTCGATCGACTACTTTCCCGAGCAGTTCGGCTCCCTGGCCGTCCGCGCCATCCTGAATCGGGGCGATTCACCGCGTCTTGAATATTATACCGAATATAGAATACTCCTGAACGAAACCTGGTCCATCACAAAATAAAAGAAAAGAAAGGGGCTGCCCCATGAAAAACAGTTCGATTTTCGGGATTCGGAAAGAAATCCGCACCGTCGGGGAGTATAAGATATTTACACTGATCGAACTCCTGGTCGTGATCGCCATCATCGCGATTCTTGCCGCGATTCTGCTGCCCTCTCTGAACAAGGCGCGCGAGAGAGCCCGCGGAATTCAATGCACGAGCAACCTCAAGCAGATCGGAACCGCGTTTCACTTCTATCTGAACGACAATAACGAGTGGCTTCCGTGGTGCCGGAACGGAGCCACTACTTGGTGCATTCCGTGGTCCACCCTTCTCTGGCCTCACCTCTCTTCCAAGGAACTCTATGCGCTGGATGTGAAGAAAACGGTTCTTCAGTGTCCTTCCGACAAGCACAAATGCACGAAAAACCACTACAGCTACATGTCCTACGGCTATAATTATTACATGATGCGCGACCTGTCCTCCGGCTGGTTTGTCCTCGGGACGCCCTACCGCTTTCCGATCCGGCTCCAGAGCATTCCGACGCCTACGGAGCATCTTCTGATTTCCGACTACAACATCGACTCCGATCCTGCGGCCGATACAAACGGGCATACCACCGTCATGCCGACAACGATCATGTCCAGACATGGTACCGCCACCATTTCTCCGCTGATGGTAGGAGGAAACATCCGGTCGTTTCCGGTGAGGGCTCTTCAAGTTTCGGGGGCGTATCTGCCGTGGAACCATGAATTGAAGCCAAATCCGACGCGGAATTACTGATACGCCCGCTTGAATGCAAATTCACGATTTTCAAATGATCCAACGGAAAGGAATCCACATGTTTCTCAAAATCTTTTTGTCTCTTGCCTTCGGGATGTGCGCATGGACGGTCTCCGCTTTCGAGATCACGAACCGGTGGATGATCATCCTTCCGGGCGATGCTTCGGAGGCCGAGAAATTCGCCGCGTCGGAAATCCGCGATTATATTCAAAAAACAACCGGAATGAACCTGAAAATCACAGGGGAGGGGAGTCCGGCAATCATCGTCCGGCCGGGCCGTTTCGAGTCGGAGGAATGGCTTGTCCAACGGGAGAAAAACGGAGATCTTCTGGTTACGGGAGGACGCCCGCGCGGAGTTCTTTACGGGGCGTACGAATTCATTGAAAAAGGTCTCGGCTGCCGCTTCCTCGCCAATGACGCGGAATACATTCCGAAGTTGACGAAGCTGAATCTTCCGGACGATTTCAAACTTGCCGGGAAACCGGTTTTCACACGCCGTTACATCTATGTCGGCAGCGGCGACGTCTGGCAGCACCTTCAGCCTTTCATGAGCAAACTCAAACAGAACGGGCTTCCGGGCGGTGCGAAATATGGATGGTCCTTCAAGTATGGGCGTCCCGGGGCATGCCATACCTATTATTCGTATTCCAAAGATTTCCCGAAGGACAAGGAAGAATATTTCACGCTGTCCATGGAAGGGAAACGGTTGCGCGCCATCAGCGGAATCGGACCGGGACAGGTCTGTCTGACCCATCCCGAAGTCCGGCGTCTTTTCCTGGAAAAACTGCGTTCATTCATCGAGCTCGACCGCAAAAATTTGAAACCCGGCGAACCGGCTCCGGTGATCTACGCCGTTTCCAAAAATGACAACAGCGACGACTGCGTCTGCAAGAAGTGTCTTGAACTCAAAAAGAAGTTCGGCGGAAAACAAAGCGGTCTCATGCTTGATTTCACCAATTATCTCGCGGATGAAATACAGAAAGAATATCCCGGAATCAAAATATTGACTCCGGCCTATACCACCACGGAAGATCTCCCTGATGGAATCAAGCCTTCGAAGAATGTGATTATCGAGGTCGCCCAGCTGGATTCCGAATTCAGTACGAACCTCCGGCGGGATGTTCTCCGCCCGCTGGATCATCCGAACAATGAAAAGGCGTTCGCGAAATTCAAGGAATGGGGGACGATTTCCAGAGAGGTCAGCGTGTGGGACTACTGGATACTGTATAAGGAACGTCACGTTTCGCCCTATACAAATGTTTCGGCGATCCCGTCTAATTTGCGTGCGTATGAAAAACTCGGCATAAAAAATTTCTTCGTCGAGGCGGAAATAACCTCGTACGCCATGCCGAATTTCATCGATCTCCGCCATTATCTCGGGGCGAAACTCATGGTCGATCCGGGGCTGAACGAACGGGAGATCATCGATGACTTCATGAAGCATTTCTACGGTCCGGCCGCAAAGCCGATGACCGCGTATCTCGGCTATCTTGAGCGCCGCATGAAGGAGGAAAGCAGACCGCTCGGTTCGATTGCGCCTTCGGCGAGAAAATATCTGGACCGGCAATTCTTCCTCGATGCCGAAAAATTCTTTTCCGAGGCGGAAAAGGCGGCGGGGAACGATCACGTCCTGCTCAAAAGGATCGGACAGGAACGGATTCCGGTGGATGTCTGCCTGCTTCATTTCGGGAAACGTTTGAACATCGATTTTGATCGTGAAACAGTCACAAAGCGGCTGCGCGCCAACTATGAAAACTTCATTGAAAAATATGTTCTGCCATCCAGACGGGCCGCCTGGAAAAAAGAAATCGGGGAGAAAATCGACACATGGAGCAACCGGCTTCCCCTGCCGCCGCAGTTTGAACAGAAGAAAGCTTATGATTTCACGGCGAAGTCATTTACCTACAGTCCCGTCCAGCAGAGCGTCGACGATCCGGAAGCCGCCGGAGGCAAGGCGCTGATGCTTTCCGACTTGAAGAAGATGGGAAAAGAACTTGACCCGGATTTCCATAAAAAGGCGCTCGAATTTTTCCTTTACGACAACCTCGAAAAGAAAACAATCCTCCGCTCCGCGGTGGACAGGGAGAAACAGGCCGTCGATGAAAAATATCACTGGTACCGGGTCGGAAAAACCAGGTTGACTCCGAGCACCCGTTTCGTCGTCCATTGGGCCTGGTGGATTTCCCAGAATGTCGGCGACGCCGTGTTCGATCCGCTGGAACCGAACGCCCAATATGAAATATGGGCGTCTGTCAAGCTGACCGGGCCGTCTTATGTGCCGGGCTCGCAGAAACAGGACGCCATATATCTGGATCGCGTCATCTTCGTGGCCGACTGATCCGGGAAGCGGTGAAAGAGAAGAAACACTGTCTCACTTCTTCTCTTTCTCCGCGAAATAGTCCGCCACGGTTTTGTCGCCGCCGTCGGCGAAAATTTTCAGGAGCTTCGCCTTCATCGCGGCGGCCTGTTTTTCCACGGAAGCGAGGTCCTTCGCCTGGAGGAAGGACAATCCGGTGGAATCCGTATAGCCGAACGTCCAGGTATTCTTCACTTCGACTTTGCTCTTCGCCTTGTTCATGGTGATGGTCTGCGGCTTCCGGGCGATGAAAACGGAATCGACGATTTCGGTATTTCCGTCGAAGAAATAAATGCCGTCTTTGGAAGAGCCTTCGACGATGATGTTTTTGAGCTTGTTTCCGCCGGTGTTCAGCAGATAAATGTCCTTGGCGAGGGTGTCCGTGATGTAGAAATTCTCATGCGAGAATTGGGCCTGCTGGACGTGGCAGAAGCCGGTCTGGCACCCGGCGACGAGATAGTTGCGCGCGGTCACTTCGCAGGTCTCGTGGGCGCTGGTGCCGTCGTCGTTGCACTCGATCGCGGCGATGTTCTCCACAACGATCCCCCGGCAGTCGAAATGGAAATTGGAACCGTCGTTCCAGAAATTCTTGACCACCGCATTCCGGACGGTCACATGACGGATTTTCCCCACGATGGTGATGCCCGAATCCATGGATGCGACCAGTTCCTCCAGCCGGAGAGATTCCAGCGTTTTTCCCGCCGGAACTTTGAAATACAGATGACAGAGAAGACTGTTCGGATTCGAGTCGGATTTCGGAAGCCGCTCGATCGTCCATTCCAGCGGCTGAAGTTCATCGACTTTTTTGAGCTTGTCCGGCTTGGTCTTGCTGGATTGTCCCATGCCGATCCGTTTTCCCTGATACAGGAAAAAGTAACGGCCGCGGAATCCGGGACTCATGGAGAGCGGAACCCTGGTTTTATACACATCGTTTCCAATGGAGACAAACTTGTTCGCATCCAGCGGAACCGTGCCGAGAAAGGTATTGAATCCGGCGTCGACCACGATCGGTTTTTCCCTGGTGCCGTCGGCCTTGCTGATGAGGATATTGTTCCGGATCGGTTCGGAGGCCTTCGCAATACGGATCAGGTCGCCGGGTTTTGCGGCCGCGGCGGCAACCCGGACATCCGGATAGGGATTCTCTTTCGAGCCGTCGCCCTTCGGGGTTCCCTTTTCAAAGTCCACATGAATTTCCGCCGCGGAAAGTCCCGCGGAAAACAGAAATGCCAGCATCCATACTTGTTTTTTCATCCGGCCGGTTCCTCTGATGTAAAATGTAAGGTGATAAGAAAAAATCCGGCTTTAATTTATACAAAGCTGGCCTCCAAGTCAAGCGTTTTTTTATTTTTTTCCGGGATGTTCACTTTTTTCCGGCGGCGGCGTCAAAGAAATCGACTTCCTGCGGAAAGGGGACTTTCACGGAGCCGGTCAGCCGGTGGGCTCCGGCGACGCCGTATCCTGCGGACAATGGACAATTCCGAACCGTTGTCCGGCACGGTCTTCTATGCGTTCCGGACAATACAGCAGTTCCTCAATTTCGGATGATGTCGCAATCGATCCCGGTGCCTTTGAAAAGCCAGACCCCGGGACTTGTTTCCTTCGAATTTCCAAGGACGCTCGAAAGACCTCCGCAGGTGTCGGAAAGCGTTATTTCCGCTGCGCTTTCACCGGGTCCAACCGCCGAAATGAATATCCCGGCCTTCCCATCGTCGGAGCGGAAAGCCTTGGCACGCACGGTTCCTTTTATTTCTTTGAGCGTGACGGCGGGGGCTTTCCCGGTTCCAAGGATCAGGTCCGAATTTGCCGACAGCGTTCCGGCGGCGTATTTCAGGTGCGGGCCGAACTTTTTGAAAAGCTCCGGAGCGTTCCAGAACTGGTATTCGTAGAAACAGAAGCCCTTCGCACCGTGGATTGCCCCCATCAGCGACATGGCGAGAATCTGCCGTCCGGTGGGCATGTCATCGTAGACTTCGGGGTTTTCCTTTTGCAACTTCTTCGAGCGCGTATCGCGATAGATCTTCCAGCTGAAAGCCTGCGGGACGAGCCACAAGGCCCCTTCGCCGTCGAGGTTGCCAAGCAGTTTCTGAAGCGTCGATGTCTGATCCAGCACGGTATATTGTTCCAATTCCTTTTTGCCGTATGTGAACGGGTATGGATCCATCGCGGCGATGTCCGTCGCCGCGGCGTATTTCGGAAGCTCCGCCGGAGTGTTGAAAACGGCCCATGTCGGATGCTTTCCGTCGGATTCATTCACAAAGCTCCGGAGTTTTTCGAGTTCGCGTATCGCGGATGGAACCGGTTCATCGGAGATGTACCAGGCGATTATGGCCGGATGCGTCCGGAATTCGGAGATCAGTTTTCCAAGCAGAGAATAATACTCTTTTTTGCTGATGTTTTCCCAGACGGGAGGCATGTCAAGCGGGCTGACGGCCGGCATTACATAAATCTCATATTTCGAACAGATGTCGAGCGCATCGCGCATGCTCTGAACTCCGAGCGAAGCACGTTTCAGCGGGTTCGACGTCAAGGTGCCGTAGGGAACGAACGAATTGAACCCGAGCGACTTGATTTCCCTGGTCTGGTCCTCTTTTATCGCCCATGTATAGATGGCGACCGGCATGAACGGTTTTCCCCCGATCAGCATCCTGCCCCTGGCGTCGAGCCGGACCTCGTTCTTTCCCGTTTTTTCCGGACCCGCGATCTGGAGGGGAAGGGTCTCGCGGGAGAGAATGTAGCGGTTCGGCATGTCAAGCAGCAGGAGGGAAAGCCGGTATTTTCCCTCCGGAAGCCCTTTGAGATCGAAACGGACGCGTTCCCTTTCGAGAGGGGAGAGCAGGGTGCGGACTTTCTCCCCGTTCTGGGCGGAAACCTCCAGATGGCAGAAGAGCCGCGGTTCTTTGTCTTTCCTGTATTTGAATTCTCCCTCGAGATAGGTTCCGATTTCGATCATCCTGTTTTCCGGGGTGAGTGCACCGAACCTCGGATAAACGAGGAAAAAAGCGCATCGTGCGACCGCTTCTTCCAGATAGAAGTTCGTCCAGCAGGCTTCTCCGCCGGTGGCCGGGGCGTTCGCATAGAGAAGATACGTATAGTCCGGATTGGAGGGAGTCGTAAATTCGTATTCGACTTTGGCCCATTTTCCCTCGATATCGACTTTGCCGCCCGTTTTGTCGCCGGCGAAGTAAGAGTTGACCCATTGCCCCTTGTAGGACCAGTCAACGCATATATTCGGGCGGCGCGGCTGGACCTGGCCGTTTTTGATCCGGTGAAGTTTTTCCATCTTCTGGAGACTTCCGTAACGGTATGTCGTCTTCGGCTTGAGAGCTATTTTCTGGTAGGCCACAAGTCCGTTGTATTTTTCCCCTGTCACGAACTTCTGGCGCAGAGCCGGCACATTGTTGGGACCGAACGGACCTGTTTCATACCCGTTTCCGGGACGGATAATCCAGTGTGCGTTCCCTTCGAGAAAGCTCGGGTTTTTTATCAGGTTTTCGGAATGTCCGGCGGATGGAAGTTCCCGGAAATCCTTGAGTTCGGGGTCGGAGGCGTTGAGGCAGCCTGCCGCGGTGAAAACGATGATGGCGGTGAAAAAAAATCTCATCATGACCTCTTTTTTTTTCGGGTTGAAAAAACTATTCTTCTAGTTATGGGTGCGGAGTCATTGTTCCGGTACCGTTGAAAACGGCCAGTAGTTGTTAGGCCAGATTGTTTTTTGCACCGCATCCTCCCAAGGTCCCTTGTAGCGTTTCCGGAGGACGGTTTCGGCGTGTCCGTCGAGAAAATGTATGTTTGTCGCATTCCCTGATTTCGTCTTTCCGTGTCTGAAATAGAAAGCGGCGTTGGAATAGCCTGCCGATTCTCCGATCGCGGCTGTCGACGAGACGGAACGGACGCTTCCGAGTTTGTAGAATGTCGAAGAGGCATCCTTCAAAACCGATTGAATCGCCAGGGGATACGTGAGGTCTCCTGTAGGCCGCGTGTTCATGATGTAAAGGGTGGCGAGGTTGACGCCACTCCCGTTGTAGTTCGGGCATTTCATGATTCCCGTGATGATGTTGTCGCTCCAGTTGCCGCAATCCCAGGGAAGATAGCCGAGATGGCTCCAGGCGGCGAACTTGCCGCCGCCGCGTCTCTGTCTGCTGAGCATCCCCGCCCATGTGGAGGCCTCGTTGACATAAGACCTTGTGCCGCTCATCGACCAGAAGCCTATGTACCAGTCCTGCCAGTCGAAGCAGTAGTTGTTGAACCCGTTTCCAATCTGCCTGATGTTGTTGATGCACGTGATCGTGCGGGCTTTTTCCCTCGCGGAGTTCAACGCGGGGAAAAGCATTCCCGCGAGGATGGCGATGATCGCTATCACAATGAGGAGCTCTATAAGGGTGAATTTCGGTTTTACGTCCCCGAAACGGAAAGGAGAATCTTCCTCTCCGGGATGTTTTCCGTGCGGAGGAATCACACGATTTTCATTTTCCGGGAACGGGATATTCTTGCCGAATCCGGACGCTGCGGGGAGTTCCCGAGCGGTATGCCGCAAACATTTTCCATGCCTCAATTTCATATTCCCTTCCTTTTTTCTGGTTTCCGGTTTTTGATTCCACGACCCATTGCAGCCGGCACGCGGAATGTTTGCTGCCGGGATTCTTTTCATTCCATCCTTTTCAACGCAATTCCATATTCAGGAGCGCCCGCGCGATTCCGGCGCCGTATTCGCGCAACCGCTCCTGCGTAAGTAGAACTCCACTGGCGAAATCATAGGAAATTTCATTGCTGAAGGCCATCCTGGCACAGGGACGTCCTGCAAAGTAACGGGAACACGGAATGCCGTCCGGATATGTTTTATTGTAGCCGATTCCAAATTTATGAATATTGGAATCAACCGTAAAGTTCAGCCACCGGGGTCCAACCTCTCCGAGAAGCTCCCCGAATCGTTCAATGTTCTGTTCGATCCGGGGGTGTTCGCTGCCGAAAATAAAAATTTTCTCTGCTGCCAGTCCGGGACAATGAAAGTCCATGACCACCTGGAATTGTTTTTCCTCCCCGAGTTTCTTCAATGATATCGTTTCCGGGTAGATGGATTCTTCGATGTAGTCCCGGTTGTGGTCATGCGGGACCCGCCCTTTTCCCTGTTCTCCTTCCTCGACGCCGTCCTTGTCGACGAAGGGCACGGCGAACACGACATACTTTGCAAGGAAATTCGGTGTCTGGAGTATCTCGGTGAAAATGCCTTCCAGGACATGGTTCGCGTGCATCTCGCAGGCATGGTGCCGCGCCGTGAAAAGGATCGGAATTTTTTCCGGCGACTCTTCGCCGATCCGGAGCAGTTCCACCTCCCGCCCGCGCGGACTCCAGCACAGGAAGTCCCGGCGGATCGCCGGATTTTTTTCAAGAAAGATATCCAGGTCTTCCTGTAGATACTGCTGTCCAAGACAGAATCGCACCGGAACTCCTTTTTTCATTTCCCAACTGAAACGGTCCCAGGTTTCGGACGGGATGAACTTCCAGCTTCTTCCCCGGTCGGGCGTCATCGCCACTCCGCCGGAAGAAATGACGCGGGAATAAAATTGGAACGTGTAAACGGCGTCCTCCTCGGATTCCGCCTCGAAATACCAATAGAACCAGTCCAATGAGGTTCTCCAGACATCCTGACGAAGCAAAACCGTTTTCTCACGGATTCCACGGACAACCACATTTCCTCCGGGAAAATCTGTATTGATCCGGATTGTCATAATTCAATGCCTTTCCCTGTTTATCAGAACCATTTTGCCGCATCCGATCCGGTTTTTCATGAAAAAACCGTCAATTCCCTGATTTTTGAGTGTTTTCCGCCTTCTTTTTTTCACTTTTTTCGAGAATGAACGGCTGCGTGAATATCTGTTCTCCGATTTCATCTTTTACCACAGCCCTGAGGAACACGTGGTCTTTCGCGCTTCCGGCTTCCAGCTGAAAATCAGCGTTTGTTCCTTTCGCCCGTTTGACGATGCCTTTTTTCGATATGAAAAGGATTTCCGATGGACGGTCTACTGCGATTTCGAACGTTTTGCCGTCGAAGGCTATTTTCGTAAAACGCACGGACTGTCCCCAGACCGCACCGTAAAAATTGCCGAGCCTGTATGCCCGCAGGCATTCCTCCGCGGAAAGGGCCGGGACAAGGAGCACGTTGTGGCCTCCGCGCCAGTTGCAGTGGTCGGGAACGAAGAATCCGAAGCATTGGCGTCCCGTGCCGAGGATGCCGTCCCACAGGTCGTCTGCCCATCCCGTCCCGGAGTTGTCTTCGACACAATTCAGGTTGAAGACTTCTATTCCCAGGACTCTCGGGTCGAAATCGAGCATTTCAAGCAGTTCGGAGGGCTTTGCGGACGAGTAAAGCGGGTAATGCGGATGGTTGATCGTTATCCCGCCTCCGTCCTTGAACTGCAACTGTTCGAGGGCCTGGGAAAAAGCCTCTTTCCACGGTCTTGCCGTTCCCGTGCCGTAGCCGTGATCCCTGAGCTTGAAACGGTTTCCCTGGTCAAAGTTCCCCGTTGCGAAGAAGGAACCAACGGCGCATATATGACGGGCGGAATCCGTGAAATGGTGGTGTTCCGCATTGGGGGCCTCGGGGATTCCGGGCGGCAGTTCGGACGGAATGAAGGGACTGGGCCCCTCTTTGAACGGGAGTTCCTTTTTCGCACTTTCGGAAAGAGAATCCTTCCATTCGGAGATTATTCTGTTCCAGTCGAAAGGCCCGTTTGTCAGTTTGCCGTTCTTCATCGCAGGGAAGTCGTGATGAAGCCGATAGTAGTTTCCCGTCATCTTTTTAAGCGGATAGGTGGGGGCCGAGGGATAATAATTGCTGAGCGTGACGAACTCCATGCGGTTGGGTGTTCTTGCAAGCCACTCCTTGAGTCCGCTTCCCCCCGGATTGTGAGCGTGCGAGGTTGTATGGATCTGTTTGATATTGCCCCAGTCGATGTTCCTGTATGGATGCGGATTCCTCTCCGGTATGCCGGGATGCGGCGCAGGAAGAGGTTTGTTCCAGGATTCCGGCACGTATTCCGCCGCTGCCGGAAGTTCCGCGGACCCGGCCTTTTCCGCCGCTTTCAAAAAGGTCTCGGGAGCCTCGGTTCTGACGATGGCGGCTCCGATGGAGGCTGCGTAAGAAGTCAATTCCGCCGGGAACTTCCAAATGCACAGCCCGTATCCATTTTTTGCAAGCGCCGCCGCACCCCCGGGAGACCAATTTTTCTTCGTCAGGATGACGGCGCCGAATGCGAAGTCATTCGTTCTCAGTTTTGCTTCGAGCGCCCTGAAGGTAAGGTTCGGCTGCTTTTCCCCGGGCTTGTCCACGAGTTCGGCAAGCAGCACCGTTCTTGTTTCTGGAATCATTTTCCTCACATCGCGCAATACCCACTGATAGGGAGAAACAACATAGATCCGCGTCTTGTCGACGCCGCATTCATCGAGTGCCTTTTTCAAAGAAGGGATCATCTGGTAATCATATTTGGAATCCTCGGATGCTATTTCCATGAAAAGCGCCTTGTCCTTCGGCATCGCCTGAAGGACCTCTGTGAGCCTTGCGCTTCCGGAGGCTGGCTGTTTTTCGAAGTCGACAGCCTTTGTGTGCAAGATGTCTCCGGCGGCCTTGAAATTTTCAATGCAGAAAAGGACGCGGTCCGCCGTCCTTGCCACACAGGTGGAAACGCCTGTTACGCCTTTCCTCTTCCATGTATCGTTGAATGCCTGGAGCGAATTCCCGCCGCCTCCGCTTCCCGTTCCGCACGGAACGACGATTTTCATCGCCGGGTCCCCGGCGGATGCGAAAGAAGTCCAGGCGCACAGCAGCAGGGCCGCAAGTCCGATTGCCGCCTTCCGGGTTTTGAGATGCAACATGTATCATTCCTCCTGTAATATTTATTTTTTCAGTTTAAATATAGGGTCCGTGAAGAGCCAATGCAAGAAGTTTCATCGAACAGAATCGAACAAAAATCAGGGTGAAGAAATCATCTGAAATGAAATTGGATATACTTTTTTTTCAACATGCGGAGTCAGTTCGGCATTCGCAAGGACTTGAAAAAGCTGTCCGGCATGTTATTTTTACAGAAGGTGTCCGGCAATCTGTGTCAAGGCATTCGGGAGGGATATGTGAAAAAAGTTTCGATACGCACGGTTGCGAAAGCGGCGGGAGTCGCTCCGAGTACAGTTTCTCTTGTCCTGAACAATTCTCCGAAAACTTCCGGCGATACCCGTGCAAAAGTAATGAAAGTTGTTCATGAAACGCATTACGCGGTGAAAATGAAAAACCGGCGCATTGCGATCGTCGTGGGGGCAACGTTTCCGTTCGGTCCATACGATGCGGCCATTGTTTTTTCCTTGATGAAACATGTTTCCGAAGCCGGCGATGTGCCGGTGATCATCCGCGACGGCGACATGCATTTCTTCAATTTCGATTCCTTCGACTCGATCATCACGACCACTTACAATCATACTGCGGACGCAACCATTACGAAAGATTTTTCCGTTCCGGTAATCAGCATCAACAATTTCACACGGCATACGGACGGTATCTATACCGTCGTGGCCGACGATTCGCAGGCGGTAAGCGTTGCGGTCGGGCATCTCGCGCGTCTCGGGCATACCCGTATCTCCATGCTCCTTTATCCCGGAAAGGGCAACTTCAGCAAAGAGCGTCGGAAAAAGGCTTTCATGAAAATACTTTCGGAGGAACCCGCTCTCAAAGGAAGAATCTTCGAACCGGAGGAATCTCCCGGCTGGTGCAGCCTCGGTTTTGACGGAAACGGAACCGACGCCGAATGCCGGCGCTGGCTCAATGACTTCGTTGTGAGGGCCTATGACGAGGGAGTAAGCGCAATGATCGTTCCGTGGGAAAATATCTGCCGGACCCTTCTCAACGTTCTCAAATGCCAGAGTATCCGGGTCCCGGACGATATTTCGATCGTCTGCTGGGAGAACAGGGGAGTAAGCTCATTTCTGGATCCTCCGCTCACGTCACTGGAACAGGACTACGATTCGATGGCGCGTACGGCCGTTTCGATGATCCGTAAACATATTGCGGGCGGCCGGAAATGTCTGCACGACGTGCTGGTGCCGTACATATTTCATAAACGCGCAAGCACTTCGGAACCCGCGCGGAAGTGAGAAATCGTTCAGGAACTCTGCAATACAAGACTTCCCCGGAATGCTATTGTTTTGGGTGCAGCAAGGCCGGAACCGGGGAAAACAAGTTTCCTGCCCGCTGTCAATTACTTTGCGTTCCTTCGCCTGTGAGATGAGAATGCGACTTCCATCGTGATGCGGGCTCTGCGCAATCATCCCAACGCGACCTTGAACGTCAGAGCGTGCGCGATATCTCTTCGCTGTCGGACGGGTAATTTTTCGGGCTGCGCTGCGTCCACAGGGAGGATAAGAAAAAAACGGACTCCCCCGAGGTGAGGAAGTCCGTTCGGAAGCCATCGGAAAAATCAGTTTCCGGCGACCAGGGCTTTCACATTTTTCAACGCCCGGGCGCACGCGGATTTACACTCGTCCCAGCCTTCATATTCGATGGAAAGGAAACCGTCATAGCGGGCGGCCTTCATGATCTTGACGATCCCCGCCAGATTGACATCGCCGTCGCCCGTGATGGCGCCGCGGATATAGCGTCCGTGCGCGGTTTTGATGTATCCTTCCGGATTGGGAACTTCGCGGCGGATGTGGAAATCTTTGAAATGCACCATGGAAGCGATCCCGATGTTGTTCAGGGTCGCGGCTTCGGGATCTTCGTCCACGCAGAGGAAGTTGCCGACATCCAGCGTGGTCCGGAAATTGTCCCGGTTCACCTTCAGGACAAGACGCTGGATCCGCTCGCTGGCCTGGACGTAGAATCCGTGGTTTTCCACACTGGTGGTGATCCCGTAGGACTTGGCCTTGTCGGCGATTTCTCCGCAGATGTCGGCGAACAGCTCGATATCCTTGTCGAAATTGGCATAATGACACTCTTCCGGTGCGCGCCAGCCGCAGTCGTGACGCATCCGGGTGACGCCGAGCTTCGCGGCGGTTTCCACTTCGCGCTTGATCCGATCGACTTCCTTGCGGGTGGCTTCCGGCGTCGGCTGAACGAAATTGGCTCCGATGGTGTAACTCGAAAGCGCCAGGTTGTTCTCCTTGGCGGACTTCACGATTTTGGCGATGATTTCGTCGTTTCCGGTCAGTTCGCCGAAGGCGCCCGGGACGATTTCCACGTGCTCGGCGCCGTTTTCCGCGGCAAACCGGAGAATGCCGAAAATGTCCATTTCACCATTTTTGACGGCACGGGCAAGACTGTAAGAACTCAATCCGACTTTCATGATCACGACTCCTTTGTTCAAAGACTTATTCTGAATGTTGAAGGAAATATTTCATTTCCGGCATTTATATACAAATGCGGGCGGAATGTTTTTCCAGACCACCGGAGATTTTTCCACATGGGGGAAAATGCGCATCAGGCGTTTTTTGAATTGCTGCCCGGTTGGAAGAAACACACCGTGAATGTAAGCGAACGTGGTGAAGTAGCCGCCCGGCGTGAGAGAATCGAAGATGACCGTGAGAATCTCTTCCTGAAGCCGGTCCGAGAATGCGGCCCACGGAAGACCGGAAATGATGGCGTCCACATGGAGAACTCCCTCGTATTCCATCAGTTTTTTCAGATTGGAGGCGCTGTCGTTGTAAACCCGGACGGAGGGAAAACGTTCCCGGAAGGTCATCAGCACCTCGGGGTTCAGTTCGACTGCAAAAAATTGAGCTTTGGAATGGATCGAATGCAAAATGCTGCGCGTGACGGCGCCGGTTCCCGGTCCCAGTTCCACAACATTTTTTGCGTGTTCGATGGCGATGTCGGTGATCAGGGTATTGGCCAGCTTTTCGCAGCTGGGACATACCGCGCCGGTGGTCAGAGGTCTTCGCAGAAATTGTGACAACAATGTGTTCTTCATCTTTCGTCCGGAGATAATTTTTGAATCAACATCGTTATAAAATATACTCAAAAAATCCTTTTTCAAGTCAGTGCCGAAAACTTTGTACGAAAGATTTGAGTGAATGAAAAAATATCGAAAAAAAATGAAAACGAACTTGACTTTCGCCGATGAAACAGTATCTTAAAGGGCGCAAACCGGATGAAATTCCTGCGGGTGTAGTTCAATGGTAGAACCTCAGCCTTCCAAGCTGATCGTGAGGGTTCGATTCCCTTCACCCGCTCCAGATTTTTATCATAGGTGGGGTTGCAGAGCGGCCAAATGCAGTAGACTGTAAATCTACCGGTTACACCTTCGATGGTTCGAATCCATCCCCCACCACCACTTTCATAATCAACGACTTACGTATGAAATAAAAACTTGCTTCCATCTTTGCCGTGATTCCGGCTTTTACGCCGTTTTTCTGCTTGAAATTCAAAATAACAACAACATAACAACAAAAATTTTCGTGAGGCTGGTTTGCATTTGCCCGTGCTTGCGGCGTGGTTTGTCGGTCATGTTGCTGTAATGCCGCCGTAACGGAATAACAACAAAAAATCAGAATAACAACAAAAATTTTGGTGTTATGGCGTTCCCGGGAAGAAAACATCATTGCATGGAGGTGGACAGATGGCTTACAAAACAATCGTGATCGGCGGTAATGGACAATGGCCTGTTACAGAAGAAGCCGCCCAGGCTCTTTATAACATCGTCATATCTGCCGCAAAAGCTGAGGCCCAGAGGATAAAAGACGAACGGGCAAAGGAACAAGAGAAGAGTATGGAACCTTGTGGACTTGACAGCGTTCCTGTTCTGAAAAAGACTTCGAGACAGACAAAAAGAAAGCCGGGACGTTGATTCCTGGCGGCGCCGTTGTTTTGGTATCGCCGTAAGAAAATATCATTGAATGGAGGCGAACAAATGCAAAAGGTAGGGAATGTAACATTTAGCTTCGTCGGAGGTAAGCAAACAAGTTATGAAGCTGGTCGTGAATTTGCCAGACTTGTTTACGGAACTTCGAACGCGACTCATCCCTTGCGGTGTTTGACATCATGGGAAATCCGGTCGGCGGGAAGAACCTTCTCCTTTCCGGCACTCCGATTTTCTTTGAGACGGAGAAATCCCGCGCCGACCTTGAAAAACAATTGCTTTCAGGCAAACTCATGATCAGGGAACTTTCGGTCGAAGGGCGTCTTCAGGATGCCAGAACCATCCGGTTTTATCTGAAAAACCAGCTCCGGCGGAACATTTCCGGAACCCTGGAACTGACCGTTCCTTTGAAAGGGAGCCGCCCGAAGCATTTTTCCGTTCCTTTTGCGGAATTACGTCCGGGAATCATTGAAACCGTCGTCCTCCGCCTCGACAACGACATCGCTCCGACGTCGCCCCCCATCGAAGGGATTGCAAAGACCGCAACTTCAAGCGGAAAATTTTCCGTGCCCGTAGAGCTGATTGTCTGCCCGTATATTGCGGAAAGACCGAAAATCGATGGAGATATTTCAGAATGGATGAAACATCCGGCCCTGACTCTTGAGACGATCGACTTCCTTTCCCCGCCCGATGCGGTTTCCCATGGGATGTGGACCGGAAACGCCGATCTCAGCATAAAAGCGTGGCTCGGATGGGATTCCGAATACTTTTATTTTGCCGCAAGGGTTTCGGATGACATCCATGTCCGCAAAGAAGGAAATGTCTTTGCCGGGGACTGTCTGCAAATCGCTTTCGACACTCGTAACGATGCACTTGCGCGAGGGTATGGAAGAGATGATTTTGAATTCGGTTTTGCATTGGGCAAGGAGAACAAACCTCTTTATTCCAGAACTTGGCCGCTTCCGCCGGCGGTCCCCGAAACAATCCTTTTCTCCGCCCGGCGCGGCAACGGGGTGACGGACTATGAAATCGCCATCCCGTTCAAACTTCTCAAACCGCTTGGCCCGGTCGAAGGCAAGGTGTTCGGATTCAATTTCGTTGCACTTGACGCCGATCTCAGCGCTTCAACCGACTATTGGATGGGATACACTTACGGAATCTGCGGAGGAAAAAATCCATCCGTATTCAGGAAATTCATTCTCGGACGATAAACATTGCCCCTCTGGTTCCAATGGATAAGATGGGAAAGGAAATGGGATACAATGAACTGCAAAACCTCTTTTTTCGTGTTGCTTGCGGCTGTAACTTCCGGGCTTGGCGCGCAGGACGTCGTTTCGAATCCGGATTTCAGTCAGGCAATGAAATTCTGGAACCGGCATCCGGAGAATGCCGTATCCTGCATGGAATCGAACGGCGGAACGGGATGGACTGTCTCAATTGCACCCGGAGGAAGCCTTTTTCAAACGATAAAAAAAACCGTTCCCGGCGGGATATACAACGGTATGATCAAAATCCGTGCCGGCAAGGATTTTGAGGGAAAAGTTTCCATTCATGTCGAGTGCTTCGATGCATCCGGGAAACCGATCCCCCATTCGTTTCAACGGGGATTTACGCCGGGAAATGAGGGGAAGGAATACCGGTTTGCACTCATTCTGCCGGAAAACACAATTTCCTTCCGACTTGCGGCGAATGTGTCGGGGAAGGGGAACGTCGAAGTCAATAGTTTCCGGCTGGAGTGCGGGGGAACCTTTACCGGAAAGCATTCCTTTTTTTCGGTCATTCCCGGAAACGATGGATATGAGATATCGTCACCGTCCATCGGGATGAAGCTTGCGGGTTCCCGGAGACTTTTCTCCGTCCGGGGCATTTCGGCCCCGGGAAAGGAACTTGTTGATTTTGTGACGTTCTCCATGACTCCCGGAAACAAGAAACAGCGGGATGAATATTATTACGGGGGCGCTGTGGAAAACATTTCCTTTGAAGCGGGGGCTTCGACCGCTCTGCTGACCTTTGAATGTGCCTGGGAGGAAGCCCGTTTCACAAAAACAATCATTCTTTTCAAAGACAAGTCTTATGCAAAACTCTTTTTTGAACTGGAACCGCTTGAGGATTTCGTGTGTTCCAATGTGACCCTCGCTTTCGGGGTGAATCCGCGAATGAGCATCCAGACCTCGAAAGGCGCCGTGACTCCCTCTTACATCCGGTGGAGCGGTCCGAAGTGGTTTTCCATTCCGAGACCCGATACGGAAAGATGGGTCGCATGGAGCGATGAAAAAAACACCTGCGGATGTGCCGTGATCGGGGCCGATCCTTCGTCGTGGAAGGAACTTCCGGTCAATCTTCTGTGTTCGGCAAGGGAAAATGGCGGGTTCAAACTTGAACTTGCAAAATGGCAAAAGTATCCGGCAAGAAAAGGAGACAAGGTTTCTTTCGAGCTTTTCGTTTCTGTTCTGGAAGGACCTGTTACTGAAAAAGCTTCCGCCGCGGCAGAAGCGATAACCGGAGGCATTTCCGAATGAATCCTTCTGTTCAGGCAAGACCGGCCCCGCGGGGAAACATCGGATTTGAAGCTGGATCGAACTGGAAACAAGGAAGCTTTGCCATGGAAATGAAGTCATGGAAGGATTGTTCCCGAAGATGGGATACAGCTTGGGACGTCATCACCTGACGGAGTATGAAAATTCCGGACTACAAGCCGACGATGAATGTGGACCCTGTCGGCAGATACGCGTTGCATTTGGCCGACCAGACGACCCCTTGGGGTGCCCAGGCATTGTCGGACTCCGGCATGTACCATGACCTCAGTTCGATGGGGCGGATCGTGCTGACATGACCGCTGAAGCTGCCGACATTGAAGCGTCCGGCATGGATCGGATACGCCAGTCCCGCGGAGGTCGTTGCGGCGGCGCCCGAGGTTCCCCGGTAACGCACCGACGCGGGAGCGGTCACACCGTAGTCGACAGTGAAACTGCCGGAGTCGCCGAGCCAGATTCGTTCCGCCGGAGAGATGCTCGTGCGGGTGGCATTTCCCGACGGATGGGTGTCCCGGTTCATGCTGATGGAAGTGGTTTTATAATTGCGTCCATTCGTCAGCAGGGAGGAAAAGCCGACATTCGGCGTTCCGTATCCCTGCTGCACCCAGTCCTGTTTGGCGTTGCGCGGCAGCAGAGGACAGTAAAAAACCGGGTTGAATTTCGTATTGAGCTTAACCTCGTTGCGGGTGACGGGCCCGTTTACATACCCGGCTTTACTGAGATTCACATACCACGCCGTTATGTCCGTGTCGGAAATTGCGGCTCCGGTCCACCAGTCGTTGTTGTCGTCCAGATATATCTGGGAAAAGGTCAGGTTGTTCTTCAGGTTGCCTGTGCATTTGATGGTCTTCGCATATTCAACGGACTTCTGCAACGCCGGCAGCACCAGGGCCGCTAAAATGGCGATGATCGCAATGACGATGAGGAGTTCAAGCAAAGTAAATTTTTTCATCACCGTCCCATTCTGTTCAGAGTTCATCATTTTCTTTCTCCATTTTTGTTTGTGAACTATTATCGTCCGAATCATGAAAACCGCCGGACAAAACCGTCCCGCCTACGGCTGGTATGGTCTTACCTTGATCTCCTTGAATTGTTTCCGCAGCCGCTCGTCGCCTTGGACGTTGACGGTGGTTCCGCCGTGTCCGGTGTACGGGTCGGTGGTCATGAATTTCTTCCCATCCGGCAGATGGTTGAAAAATGCATAGACATTGCTTGGCGAACAGAGCTCATCGGTGAAGCCGGTGCAGACGAAGATCTCGCATCGGATCCGTGGGGCGAAGTTCACCGCGTCGAAGTAGGCCATGGCGGCGGGGATGCCCGGTTCTTCGACGAAACGACGGTCGAATGCCTCGGAACGGTAGGGAATGCTGCGCCGGCGTCCGGCCCGGCGGCCATTGAATTCGCAGAAAGCGGGGACGCCCGCCACCGCCAGCGTCACGTTCGGGTCCAGCGCGGCGGCGACAATGGTTTCCAGTCCGCCGAGGCTCCCGCCCCGGACGATCAGCGTTTTTCCGTCCCATTCCGGAAGACTTTTGACATAGTCCAGTGCCCGCATCACCCGGAAATAGACGTTCCGGAAATACCATTTGTCACGGTTGTTACAATCCTGCAGCACATTGTGTTCGGGTTTCTTCAATTCCTGCACATAAAAGTCCCGCGGCCGTCCCGCCGGCAGACCGTGCCAGGTGGCCGCAAAACCGATGGCGCCTTCGGCGGCGGCGCTTATCGCGGCATTGCGGTTGGCGTCGCTGGAACTCCAGCTCAGGAAATCGACCACCGCAATGCAGTGTTTCGGGCGGGCGCCGACCGGCAGGGCCAGGTATCCCGTGACCGGGAGGTTGCCGAGGCAATCCACCGTGACGGCGAAAAGTCTGACCTTGTTCCGGTGCGGCTCCGGAAGTTCCAGTTCCTTTATTTTGGCGTTGAGGGGAATCTTGTCCAGATCGGCACGGCATTTTGCCCAGTATTCATCGAAATCCGCCGGGCGTTCGCCGACCGCTTTGATTTTCTCCGCATCGAACATTGCACCGGCTTCGCCCGCGATTCCGGGCTTGTTCTTATACGTGTAGAGAGCCGGGTCCCGGAGCGGTTTGCCGTCTTTTCCGAGCACCTCGAATCCGAAGTAGACCCAGCCGGGCTTTTCCCCCTTGAACGGAACCTGTCCGGAAACGCCGCCGCACTCAATGATGTCGCGCCGCACGGGCACGCCCTCCCACTTCACCGTGCAGAGGAGTTTCTCGCCGGAAACGGGTTTTCCGTCCTTCAAAAGCAGCACATTGCAAACAGCCGTTTCACCGGCCTTGTAATGGGCGTCGGATTTGTCCATCCGGAGCTGGAGGGAATATGCGCCCTGCGATGTCAGCGACGCCAGTAATGCCGCAACGGTCAGCAAATGTTTTTTCATAGATTAGAAATCCTTGCGGTTAAGGGATGGTGAAATGTTGGATTTATCCATTTCGTCTTTATTCCGGCAACCTTCCGGCAGTTCCACGTCGGCAATGCCGATCCGATCCAGCGAGATGCTCATCGGTTCCATGTTGGTGACAAAGAAGCCAAGCCTCAGGTAGAGCGGCTTTTTCGGGTCGACGCCGCCATTTTCCCGGATGCGAAGCCGTCTGACCGGCAGATTGACATGCCGCCACTGGTTGTCGGACCCGGATTCCGTGAAATCCAGCAGGGCTTCGGCTCCTCCGCCGGGGTTGAGAAGATAGACGTCGAAGCGCTGGATGTATTCCGGATGCGACAAACGGTAATCGAAAAGAAGGGTCCTGATGTTTTTATTCTCCGGAAGCGGCACATCGATGGTGACGCGCCCCGTATTGGCGTTTTTCAGAAGAGGCGGCACGTCGATCCGGAGCGATTTCCCCGGAGTCGGAGCATCGGGCGTAAGGGCAATCGAGGATTTCAACATTCCGGCATTGCGGCCGGGGAGACATCCGATGCGGAAATCCGCCGGCACGGCGCCGGATTCGAAGTCGGCGACGCAAGTGATGACTTTCCGGTCGGCTTCAACGGTTTTCCGGGACGCGGGAACGGCGCGGATGGCAGCCTTGTCATCGGGTGGCGCCGGAAGGGCTCCTTCGGGGTCAATGGCACTGACGGCAAACAGTGCCGGGGCAATTCCGGAAGTCCGCGTGGTGGAAAAAACCACCTCTTTAACCAGGACATCAGGACGCGGATTGACCCAATCCAGAGCATGGAAGCCGTAAAGATATCCGTGCCGGTCGATGCCGCGGTTGACCAGCCGGGCGTCATAACCGCCCGTTCCGGCGTTCCAGTTGCACAGATTGTAGCGGTAAACCAGGTCAACGGTACGGCTTTTCCCGTCGAGATAGTTTATCTTCAGGGAACCGAGCACCGGTTTCTGATTGTATTCCAGTTCATTGAGAGTGGACGCCGCCATCAGGAAGGAGAGTCCGGCCAGTTTGCAATGGACCGGAACAGTTACCGGCTTCGAAGCGTACCCGTCTTCTTTCGAACCGGAAAGTACAACGCCGAAATAGCGGTCCTTGCTGGTGATCAGCCGGAACTTCTCCGGTCCGGAAGCCAACTCTTTTTGAAGTACTGCCAATGCTTCCGGTGTGAAGTCCGGAAATTCCTCCCCGCCTCCGGCCGCATGATTGATCACGCCGCCAAGCGGCACTTCCGCCGCCTTCCGGCCGCTGAAATCGGGCAGGTCCCGGGGGTCCAGCAGACGCCGTGTCTCATAGACCGGATCGTATGGCAGCGAGGTATAGATCGACCCCGGATGCGGCTTCCACGAATAATCGCCGCCGATGGCGCTTCCCGCGTAGCCGTGCGGGGAGCCGCGGCGGGCTTTTTCCGGATCGAAAGCGGGATCGACATCCCACCACTGGGAGAGGATGCATCCGAGGCTGCCGAGTTCCTTCGCCTGCCGGGGCAGCGCGGCCGTATTGAGCAGACGCCGCGTCCATGACATGTGAAGGACCGGGAACCCGCGTTTCGTGAAGGAAAGCGTGCTGGCGGCGGGCGGATACGGGGCATACTCCCAGACCAGGATGACGTTGCGACGGTCGAGCGTGTCAAGCATTTTGATGATCCTGCTGTTGACATGGGAGTTTTCCAGAAACTGGTCATGGGCGACAATCGGGATCGCCCCGAGCCGGCGGATCAATTCCTCCAGTTTTCCGACATGACCGGCGACCAGTTCGGCCGGATCGTGCTTTCTGCACTCGTCGCAAACCTGGAAAGGACAGTAAGAAATTTCATCCAGTCCGATGCAGTAGTATTTCGGTTGGAAAAACTCCGCCGTTTCACGGATGCACTTTTTCATCAGCTCCAGCGGAAGCGGCTTGGAAAGACAGTAGGCGCTGTTCCACGGAGTCCGGGCGGGGCCTTCACTGATGTCCGTCTCGAATTTCGGGTGGGCGCGCATCCAGTAAACATGGCTGACCGCCTGTAAGAAGGGAATGATTTCCATCTGATTGGCGCGGGCCGTTTCCAGGAGCGCCATCATATCCTGTTTGCTGAACGCGGCTTTGCGGTTCGAAAGGGGATTCCCTTCAAACGGAAAACCATCGGAAATCTCGAGCATCAGGGTGTTGTATTTGTACATGCCGAGCATATCGATCACCTTGCGGTACCGACCGATGCTTTCCGGTCCATGGCCGCGCAGTTCGACATACGCGCCGCGTAGGGCCAGATCCGGCCAGTCCTCGATGCGGACCGCCTTCCATTGGTTTCCGGGACTGTTGCGAACGATCCAGCGCAGGCTCTGCATTCCGTAAAAAAGCCCCCGTCTGTGCCGGGCGGCGACCGTGACGCCGGTCCGTGCGACCGTAAGCGTGTATCCTTCCACATTTTCCGGGACGTCCCGCTCGGTGAGAATGAATTGGAGCAATCCCTTTTCACTCTTTTCAAGAAGAATTTCCGGAGAGTGCTCCTTCAGTGTTTTTTCCAGGCCGGTCAGGTCGAATCCGGCGGGCGCGGATACGGTCAGCTTTTCCGGGACGGTGAAACTCCCGGCTCCCGCGGCAAGCTTTTGCACTTCCGGGATGATGACGGGAAAATCCTGTTTCCAGGGAATCTCCTTTGCCGGGAGAGCCGAAAAGACCATCGAGGCTGCCAGCGATGCCATACATATTCCTCTGTTCATATTTCAGTCACACTCCTCCAGCTTGATGTTGCGGAAAAGAATGCCGCTTCCCTTCGGCATTTCACCCGGAACGAACGGATAGAGCAATATCGCCGCCTTCGCCGTGCCGGGCCACCAGTCATATAAGGCAGGTGCGTTCAGCGGACGGAGCCGGGTGCCGGGGGAAACAGTCACGCTCAGCGTTTTCCAGCGGTCGCCGAGCTTTTCGAAACCGGTGAATATCCCGAAAAATTTACGGTCGAGGTGGAGCCGGACGGGAGTTCCCGCCGGATAGCTTTTTTCCAGCGGCTTTTTCAAGGTCACGGTGCCGTCGTCCGCCACGCTGGAAAGGAACGGGGAAAGATTGAAATTCGGCAAATCCCCCTGCTTTCCCGAAGGATCGGTGTCGAAGGCGACCCGGCCGATGGAGGCGGCGGTTGCCCGGTCCCATTTTGCAACTTCTTTCACCTTGAACACGGTTCCGCCTTTCGGGGCGTCGGAAACCAGCACGCTCTCGGAACCAGGCACAAAACAGATGTTGGGACCGTAAATACGGACCCCGTCGGCGGTATGGGGCAAGACCGCAAAGACAATGGAGAGTTCATCACTGTCCGGAGCCAGCCGGAATTCGCCGGAAAGCCGGTAGCGCTTGCCGGTATCGACGGGCACGAGTTTCGTGTAAAACGCCCGTTTTTCGTTCAGAAGCAGGGCGTTCTGCTCCGGATACGGGAGCGGCGCTTTGGACCTGAGATCGGTGAAATCTTCCGGTTTGGAGGGAGCGAGCACGGGAACCGGTCCGGCATGAAGAGCGGCGGAAACTCCCGTCGCCAGCAGAAACAGCATGAATTTCGCCATTCCGCCGGAGAGACGGCCGAGGAAAACGGACGGTTCCGCAGCGAAAAGCGTTCGATTTTTCGATGATGTGACATTTTCATAAACAGTCATTTTATTCCTCCTGTGTTTTTGTCCCTGTCAAACCTCTCCGGTTTGAATGATACAAACCGTATTGTTCTTATGAAAGGCATGACCGGAACAACAAGTTTTATCATCTTTCATATTTGAAAAGCCGGGTATCCGGTCCCGCGGCATCGATTTCAATGCAATCGGTATTTTCGTAAGTTTCACCGGTGAAAAGTTCCACAATCTTCCGGCACTTCATCGGAAAGGAGATTTGAAACGAACAGGCCCCGCCGGTATGCACCGCCGCAAAACGGGCGTTGGCGAAAACCGGCAGCGCCCGGTCGCACCAGAGACGCACCCCGGCGTCACGAACGATTTTCCGCATGTCTTCCGGCGTCAACGCGGAAAGTTCGGAGACCAGAACAGAACGCCATGACTCCATTTCTATGGTGCTTGTTCCCGGAGTTCCGAACGGGATGCCGCAAATACGCTGAACATTGGCTTCGTCCCATTGACCGTTGTTGACTATCCCCGGAGCAAAGAACCAGACGATGGTCCGGCCTCCGTGCATGACATGCCGGCGCAAAAGATCGAGTTTTTCCGGTTTCAGCTCGAAAGGATGCTGGCAGATGACCAGTTTTATTCGCGCCATATCCTGTTTTTCGAGGTCGCGGAACGAGCCGACGACATAGGGAGTTCCGGCACGATTAAGCAGAAGCTGCGCTGTGCGTGTGAACGGCACGAAGCCGGGGTTTCTGTCATTCAGGTACAGCATGTTTTCCGGGTCGCAAAGCACCATGATTTCCGCGGCTTCCCCGGTCGGATGGAATGCCTCGGCATCCCAGATTTTCCTGGCGGCCGGAATCAGCTCGCGGGCGGCGGGAGAGTCCCACCAGCCGCCCAGCATGTCGAACCACCATGTGGAGGAATGGCTGATGAGATTGAAAGAGAATTCCCGTTTGATTCCGGCCGCCACCTCGGCATTGTCGCGCCAGATGTTGACTTCGGGGTTGAACTGTTCCGGGGACCGCATGGTATAGGTGCGGTGGTCGCAGCTGTTGAGCATGCGTTTTCCCAGGAGGCGCAGGGTTTCCATTGGAATCATCGAGCCGCTTCCCCCGCCCATGCCGCGGTCCCAGTAGACGCCCGGGGCAAGAAAAAAGTCCAGTTCCGGCGTGTTGAAGACCCGTTCATAATCCAGGTGACAGTGATCGGTGACGGCGGTGCTCAGTCCCACGACATAACCGAATGTGGTTCCCAGTTCAATTTCCGGACGGATCACCTCGCGGGCTTTCTGGGCAAAGTAAATGACGGTATCGGCGATCAGAACGTTATTGAACTTCCAGTAATTCAACGCGTCACGGTCGATCACCGGGTCCCGGAGCAGACCGGAGGGACCGCAGCAGGCCAGGGCGGGATCACGTTCCGCAAGTTCTTTCGACGCGTCCGGCGCCGGAGGAAAATGTTCCGCATGCTCGCGTACCGACCGGGGCGGAATATCCCGGGGGACCGGCAGACCTTCTTCTTCACACCAGCGCCGATAGGCATACAACCGGTAAATGCTCTCTTCGCCGTTCGAACGGTCGAACCATTCGGTCGTGGCTCCCGCGGTATAAATGTAGGCTTTCACCATGGGAGCGTAATGCGTCTCCAGATGCCGGAGGAGCGATTGAAAATAATCGGTAACCGCGTCGAGATACTCCCGGCTGGAACAGATTTTCCCCAATTCCATATAGGAATCAAAACGGAGTCCGCAAGGGCCCGGACGGACCCACCACGCGGGAGGATTGATGTCCATATAAAAAATCACCTTGGCATCCGGCACGGCGGCTTGCAACTCGGCCACATGGCGGTCGACCGGGGAAAAATCGTATTTCCGTTCGCCGGTCCAGACCGGCTGGTATCGGGTATAGGGCTGACCGGCGGCATTCAGACTGTTCGAAATCATCAGCGTGAAGGTATCGACGCCATCGCGCCGGAAACGCTTCATGGTCTCCCATTCCGGCAGGAACGAACGATAGGCAAAGTAACGTTCACGCTCATGCAGTTTTTTCATATTCGCTTTCCGGTTGGGCCATAGACAGAACTGTTTTCTCTTTATTTTGTAATATATTCCGAATCCGGCTTGACACAAGCCGGTTGCGTGTGTAAAATATACGGAAACCGCTCAAAGGAATACGAAAAAAACACATCTCCGGAAACAGCGCCGATGGATCGCATCATGCGGCGGACCGAATGGGCTGTTTGCATGAGACGCCCGGCAAACGGCGGGATTTTCGGGGCCGGGTCAACGGGAGAATCAGCCATGTCCAAAAAACCTTCCTCATCTTCCTTCAAGCAGCGGGTCGACATCATCCCCGACTTTGATCGCCAAAGCTGCCCGGTCTATCCGTTTGTCGTGCATGAAACGGAATGTTTCAAAGGGTATGCATTCTCCTCGCACAGTGAGTTCACTTTTTGGACGGTGGAACTGATGCTCTCCGGTCGTTGTCACTATAAAGCCGGCCCGTTGGATTTTGTTCTGGAACCCGGAATGGTGCTGGTGGTGCCGCCCCGACAGGACATCTCCTTCGAATCCCACAGTACCGGCGGGGCGTATCGCAAGCTGGTGGCGGAATTCAAGGGAAGCGGGCTCGACGATCTGTTGAAGGCGTTGGGAATCGACGGCGTAACCTTGCTGACACGGGGAGCCGCATCGATTCACAGCCTGATCGAGGAGCTGCGGGCAATTATACACTATCATACCATCAAGGAGCTGGCCGCGTTGATGGGAAAGACCTATGAGCTGCTGCACCTGGTGGCGGCCAACGCCTCCAATTCCATGCCGGTCTCAACGCTGTTGACCGACACTCAGCGGCGTTTGGAGGAAGACTATAAAGTCACCATCCCGCAGCTGGCCGCCGAACTCGGCATCAGCCGCGCCTCCTTGAACCGCAAATTCGTCGCCTCGGTGGGTTTTTCTCCCGCCCGCTACCGGAACCGCTGCCGGATGGAGAAGGCCAAACTGCTGCTCTCTTCAAGCGACCTGTCGATCAAGGAAATCGCCAACCTGCTGGGATATTGCCATCAATTTCATTTTTCAGAAGAATTCAAGCGCTACTCCGGTATTTCCCCCCATCGCTTCCGCTCTTGAATTCACCATTCCGCGATGGAATCCGACACGTTGGAGAATTCCGTTCAGATGCCGTCCGTGAAAATGCGTTCAGCGACATCGGGCTGACCGAAAACCGGATAAAGGATCTCATCCGCTGGAAACGGATAATATTGAATTCCTCCGTCAGAAGCCTCTAAAATGTATACACCACCAAGCTTTCACACTCAAACATTCTTCGCACACACCCATGAAAAACGCCAAACTATAGGATTCGGCAGTCCCCTGCCGAACTGCGTCAACTCAGTTCGCGACGGAGTCACGAACCTACCTTCTTTTGTATCAAAACAAAGGACCGTCGTGAAGTAAAGTTGTTCTTCCGGAAAATGTCGGCCGGACCGAAGGAGAACGAGGGGACGAATCATAAAAAATTCCCCGGTCCGGAATGAAGGTGAGTCCGGGCCGGGGAAGGGGGGCAAGACAGTCGGTTTACTTCTTTATTTTTTCAATGGCTCCGCCGGGCAGAAGGCGGTAACTCGAATCGATCGCGGGCGCCCGCTCGGGGAGGCGCGGCCCCGTGAAGAGGAATGCGGGAAGGATGATTCCGCCGGTTCCGATTTCCGAGTTGCCGCGCCGCTCCACCTGAATCGCAATCAGGTTCTCTTGTTTGTCGGAGAGGGTTCCCGTGAGGTCGAAGGGCATCGGCTTCATGAACCCGGAGCCCATGCCGATGTATTTTCCGTTGCACCAGACGCGAACGACGTTGTCCGCGCCCGGAATGAGGAGCCCGACCGCCTTTTCCTGGATCGGGGGCGTCCGGATGCGATACCAGACGGAGCCGTTGGGAAGGTTGATCAGGCCCTGTCTGGCCCAGGTCGATTCGTATGTGCGGGTGGTCACGAGGTCATCGTCGGCCATTTCCGGGTTCATCAGCCCGAGTTTTTCTCCCTGGCTGTAGGGATCGAAGATCGTTTTGAGACGGTCGGGGAAGGGAAAGACGATCCGGTAAGGCGCACTGGAATAGAACCTGGATTTTTCGAGGGGAGACTGGAGGAAGCGGGTCATCATACGGCTTGCTCCGCTCGCGACGACGCCTTTTCCGGTTTTGAACAAGGCTTCTTTTTCCTTCTGCATTCCGATGAAGATTTTTTCCGCTTCCGCAAACTTGAAATCGTTCATCCGGCGGCGCAATTCAAGGAAGTCCCCGAGCTGGACGACCGGGAAACGGGCAAGGCGGATGCGTTCTTTTTCCGCAGGGAGTCCGGCGGCTTTTTCCGCTTCGTCGATGAGGCGGAGGGAGTCCGCGACGAACTTCTGATCGTACATCAGCGGGAACGAGTGGAAACTTCCGGCCTGTTCCTGTGCTTTCGACTGGCGGTCGGTCAGCATCAGCCAGTATTTTTCCATGGGAGCCGCGCCGTCGCCATAGGCCTTGCGGCAGAAATGGGCGAGAGTGGCTTTCATATCCGCGTTCACGTTCCAGAGCAGGGTCGCTTCGTAATAGTTCGAAGGCGCGAGTGTCGCACTGGCTGCGATGGATTCGTTATAGACTCCGAGGACGCCCATTTTGTGGTAAAGCGGCAGGTCGTCGGCCCACATTTTGAGTTTGGAATAAGGCAGGAAGTGTTCGGCCAGATTCCAATTGTATCCGCGGAAGAATTTCGGAACCGGTTCTTTCGCCCATTGATCGAGAATCTGCTTGTAATAGGCACGTGTGGAAACCGGTTCGAGCGTGGAGTGAAGGCGTGAATAGCTGATGTCGGCGATGACGATCACGGTGCGCGGGTGGATCTTGTAACGGGCCGGATAATCCGCGTGACAGCCGTAAAGGTAGAATCCGAGATACAGGTTCGGATACTCCTTCCCGATCCTGTCGAAGATCCGGTTGATGAGCAGAATCTGGAGATCGGTGATGTCATGGTATCCGGAAATGGGGTCGATTCTGTCCGCCGAGGCGTCCATGCTCTCCTTGGAGACCGAATATCCGCCGCCGTCGGACGGTCCGACGCCGATACAGACGAGTTTGTCCTTCGGCCACTTGTTTTTCCGGAACTGGTCGCGGATATATTCGCAGAACAGTTCGATGACGCGTGGATGGGTGGTTTCGAGCTGGAGACCTTGCCGTTTCAGGGAACCGTCGAGCTGGCGGACCAGCGCATACATTTCCGGATTGGCGTCGAATTCCTTCTGGTTGTTTTTGATGATGATTCCCCAGACGTGTCCTCCGAGCATGACCAGCGGATGCGTATCGCGGCCGGTCAGCTTCATCCGCCGCTTCCAGACTTCGAAGTCGGCTTTTTCTGTTCCCGGGAAGATGCGGGCATTGCCGGAGAGCCAGGGGGAGCGCACGGCGAACGAGGGACGTTCCGTGATGTCCATATCCGGAATGGAAAGGGTTTTCACGGACGGGATGACTTCACCGAGTTCGCCGGGCATGACCCAGTCGCAGCCGAGGCGGCGGAGGAATTCATAGATTCCGTTTTCCCCGCAGATGGTCACGTTCGGGCCTTTGACACACAGACGGAAGCCGTCACCGTCGAATTTTTTAAGAACAATGCGTGTGGGAGCCTTTTTCTCTCCGACGGGCAGTTCAGCGCCGCAGAGTTTCTTGAAATGGTATTGCAGGTCCTTGACGGCGGCGCTGTCGGGCATGGAGCCGAGTTCGAGTGTGGCGACCGGCTTGCCGTCCCGGACCAGTTCCGCGGCTCCGGTCAGCATGACTGCTCCGGCCAGTGTGAGGGTGATCAGTTTCTTCATGTTGCTTTTCCATCGAGTTGGGTTAGAAATCCTTCGGGAATGCGCGCCGCATAAACCTGCGGGACGCCGGTGACGATCGAGTTGAAGATCACGAATTTGTTGTCGGGCATCATGTAGGGATGCACATGGCTGTGCTGGCAGGAGCCCTGGCGGGTATGACTGTCGCACAGTCCGATGCTGCGTCCGTCCGAGACGTTTCCGATGTAGATGCGCATGTCGATGTTGATATTATTTCCGGAAGTCCTTCCCGGCGACTTCCCGGGGAAGGAGCATCCTGTCGGAACGGAATGAAAGTCCGGACGGAACGGTCATGGGCTGGAAAATACCGGCTCCGACGACCTTCCACACGCCCGGTTTCGCCGGAATGGAATAGTAACCGTTGTAGGCTTGCTTTGCAACCTGTTTTCCGTCTGGACCGAAGAGCGAACAGCGGGTCATTTTCGCATAGAAACCGAGGCTTTCCATACCCTTCGGAACATAGAAGAACCGTGTGCCGGAAAGGGAGGATTGTTCTCCATCGCCGCCGGGCGAGAGACAGAGGGAATCCTCGGGGAAGACGATGTTGGTCATGTCGCCGCCGTCGGAGGAGACGACACGATGGAGGCCCGCGTGTTTCGGGCGAAGAGTCACGTTGCGTTCCTGCCCGTCCGGAGGCACGCTTTCATCGCGGGCGACGACGGTTTCCAGTTCGCCGGTTTCGGAGACGCCTCCAATCTGGACGAGTGAAAGTTTCACGTTTCCGCGGTTGCGGTAGTGCTTGATGAGTCCGCCTGTGACTTTGAGTTCAAGCGGGGAGCCGTCGCTCCAGATCAGGAATTCGCGGGTTCTGCGCACAGGGCCGGGCTGTCCGGCCTCTTTCTTTGCGGAAACCGTGACGGGCACGAGGTCCTGTCCGAATTCGACCGCCTCGAAGTCGAGCAGCGCATTGTTCGCGATTCCTTCCGAAACGAACTTTGCCAGTTCGGCATCCGTCGGGGGAGGCATCCGCTGCCATTCGATTTTTTCGAGCTTGTCTTTTGGAATGGAGGAGTGCAGAAGATTGCGGGTGTCCCGGTGCATCGCATAGGTATGCACCATGCGGGTGTCGCGGATGGCCGCCCCGAAGCGGAGAAGGTTGTTGTAGGAAGCCGCTGTCGGGGCATTCCTGTGGAGGAAAAAGAGTTCACAGAAACGGGTGTAGCAGACCAGGTCGTTGACTCTCGCCAGTTCCTGTCCGGCAGCCGTCTTGCGGGCTTCCGCCAGCGTGCGGTACATCCGTCCGAGAAGATCGGCGCTCAACGGACGGGGCTTGTCGCCGTCGATGAGGGAATAGAACTCGCGCATGGGCTTTTCCGACTTCGGGAACGCCCTGGCGAAGAAATCGTCCAGGATGGCTTCGCGGTCTTCCTTTGGATTCCAGAGCAGGCGCGCCGCCATGTAGTAGACGAGCCCGCCGGGACCCCAGGCGTCGGTGGATTCCGCGCTCATGAACCGGGCTCCGTTCGAATGGAAGTAATCGATGGAATTTGCGATTTTCGTCTTGCTCATGGCGCCCGGCGCGATGTGCGCGTAATAATACTCGCGGATGCCGAGAACGGCGCCCGTTTTGCCCCATTCGCGGATCAGGGCGTCCACGGTCCAGCCTTCACGGATGAACAGGGTGGCAATGCTGATCACGACGTTCGGTTCGGGTTTCACCCGGGACGGTGGAGGGGAGTGCTGGTTGTAGGCATACATGCCGATGCGGCAATTCGGTCCGACGGCCCGCGCGACTTCATTGGCGAGTGTCAATGCGCGGTCGGTGATGTTCCCGAGTCTGGCGCACTCGGCGCATTCGCACCAGCCGCCTCCGTCGGTCGGATCGCAGGAGACCGACTCCTGACCGGATTTTGCCAGTTTTGTCGCCCAATCCGCATAGAGTTTGCGCACGCCCGGATTCGAGATGCAGAGCTTGCTTCCATCCCGTTTTCCGTTCACGAGGGCATAATATTCCGGATGTTTTTCGAACTCGGCCTTGTTTTTCGAAATGAACATTCCGTAGGCGTGTCCCGTGCTCAGGGGAACTCCGCCGAGACGGTTCTGGCGCCGCCAGAGATCGTCGATTTTTCCCTCGCCCCGGTAGTCATGCCAGAGTCCCCAGCCCGGCCAGATCGAACGCCGGAACCACGCGGGCGACTCTTTCACGTCCAAATCGAGAGTTGCGGGCGGATTTTCAGGCAGGATGAGCCAGTTCGGGCTCGAGAAAAAATGCCGCATCCCGAGGGAATGAAGAATGTGTGAAACCGCATATTCCGCGTTACCGGTGATGACAATGCCGTCCTTCGCGGTACGGATCGTGTAGCCTTGATGGTCGCCGGGCGCGAAGGTGATTTTTCCGTTTTTCTCCACGGGGAACTCTTTTTTGTAGATGGCCTTGAGGCCCGCGGTGAGACGTTCCGCCGCCGGATTTTCGCTGATGGTGAGGTCGGCCACGCGGACGGATTCCGCCCGTAGACAGAAGCAAGCCACGATTCCTGTGATAATCAGTAACAGTTTCTTCATTTTGTTTTCCGATCAATATTTATAATGGAGACAGGCGGCCGTATTGCCATTTACAAAACCGTTAATTTCATTTTTCGTACCGAAGTTTGCATGTCCGTCGAAGAAAGAGGCCGCATAGCCGTGGTCATGCTGATTTCTCGTGGAGATCAGACCTCTATTCGCAATATCGCCCGCCACCGGCATCTGGGAGGGGATAGGAAAAAGACATGTCCAGCTGCCGACCGTCAGACGTTGTCCCAGATGTTTTGTATTGGGAATGGAAAGCGTCGTGACAGTGCCTCCCTGCGTGGCTCCATGCCAGCCGAACCAATAATCCGGATCATCCACATCCCCTGTTGTACCGAAGCTGCAAGCGTATGAACTTGCGATCCGGTTGGTTGTTCCTGTGGCGACCTGACCCGCCTTGAGAGTGCCGGAGACAATCTGATCCTTCAATCCGGGACACTCCAATCCTTTCGCGATTCCGGTAAATCCCGCGGGCACCACATACCCATAGAGAGATTGCTTGTTCCAGAGATAGGAACTGTTGCGGCCTTCATAATACGGCCCTTGGCCTTTATAATCTTCCGCATAGTTGGAAAAGGCATACGAAACCTGTTTCAGATTGTTGACACAGGTGATTCTCTGTGCTGTTTGCCGAGCTTTGTTAAGTGCGGGCAACAACAGGGCCGCTAGAATCGCGATGATGGCGATCACGATCAACAATTCAATAAGGGTGAATCCGTTTTTCATGTTTTTTTCCCCTGTAATAATAATCTTTAAAAGTTCGATGGACATCCGCCGATGCAAATAGCAGCCTCCTTTCAATGAAAGTGGATTTTTCTTTCTTCATATCCGACCGTTTTCCTTTATTTTCAGCCCGCCGAAGCTCTTTTTATGAATTCCGCTTCCACCGTGGAAGACCGTTTGGACGAGTCGGGATTCTGCAGGCGGTTCACCAGCATGTCGCAGACTTTTTCCGCAACCTTGTCCGCAAAACCTTCCAGGGAAGCGATGGGCGGCTGCATGAATTCTGAAAAATCATTGTTCCCGTGGCCGATCACCGCGATGTCGCCGGGAACCTTCAAACCGAAGTCCGCAACACATCTGCACACTTGCATCGCAGCCATGTCGCCGAAGGTGAAAACAACATCCGGACGTTTCCCCGAGCGGAGTGCTGTTTTCAAGGCATCATAATAATTGGCAAATGCGGGCTTGCTCCGGAAGAGGGAGGTCTCGATATGGTTGAACGGCAACCTGAACCCCTCCAGAACTTTTTTCATATCGCGGATTTCCACGGTATCTTCCCGTCCCAGATAATAAATATTCCGGCGACCCCGCCACAGAAGATATTCGACCGCTTCGCGGATGGCCGGTTTGTAGTCCAGAAAACAACAGTCGCAAGGATATTCCGGGCGTCCTTCCCGTGTAAAGAGAATGACGTTTTTATGTCTTTCGATCAAGGGTTCCAGCGGGAAAAAATTAGGGCGCCATTCCATGACAATCGCATCCACGCGCCGGTTTTCGAACTCCTGGAGAGCGGAGTGAATAATATTCAGATCGCCCAGACTTTCGACTATATATGTAACATAGTTATCCGGAAGAAGCTTTTCGGAGATCCGGCGCACAATCGAATTGCCGGCGGGGTTGGACAACAGGATGCCGACGCTCCGGCTGCTTCCGCCGCGCAGCACGCGGGCGCTCAGATTCGGACGGTAATTCAGTTTCTTTGCCGCGTCCAGAACTTTCCGACGTGTTTCCGTCGAAACCAGCGCATCGCTGCGGAACGCCCGCGTCACCGTCATGGTGCTGACGCCCGATTCCCTTGCCACATCCTTGATTGTTGCTTCCATATTCATGTGATTTTTTTGTTGAATGTTAATGTCAACATGTTCATGTTAACATCCAAATTATACAACAAACTTTTTCTTTTACAATCCCCCATGAAAAAAAATATCGAAAAAAAAGTGAAAAAAAATCGCTTGATTTTAAATATATCCTCTTGACAAACCTTCCAAATAGTGTATAATACAGTTCTATAAATAAGGTATAGTATCTACATTTCAGTAGATAACTGTATAATACATCAAAAACAAAGAGATTACAATGACACGGCACGAAGAAATTTACAGGAGTATCAGAAACGATATTTCTTCGGGTAAAATTACTCCGGGGGAACGGCTGCCATCCGTGAGAGAACTTGCGAAGCGCTTCGGCAGTTCGCCGGGAACGGTAGCGCAGACTTTGAACCGGCTGCGTTTTGAACAAATCATTGTTTCCCGTCAGGGGGCCGGCTGTTTTGCATCCGGACGGAGCGCGCCGCCGAAATATCTGGTCGTTTTTGGACGCGGCGGTCAACATCTGTTCGAGGATTACATTCAAGGATTCTACGCGCTTCTGGGACACGAGCCCGGATACAGTGTCACGCTTGAAGATGTCGGTGCAGCCAATTTTTCCGTCGATGCGGCCATGTCCAAGCTCGGTCAAATGGCGAAAGCCGGAATGCTTGGCGGTATTTTCATGGAAGGAACACAGGACGTTATTTATACGATTGATCAAATGAACGAATTCAAAAAACTCTCGAACCAGCTTTATGTCTACGGATGTGCCACAAAGCAATTCCTGCGGGCGAACATTCCCGGGGTGTCGGTTGACTGGCGTGAGGCGGGGTATCTCCAGACGCGCTACCTGCTCGATTCCGGCTGCCGGAACATCGTGCTCGAACCCATCCTCGAAGAGTTGATTCCCGGCATGGAGGATGCCCTGCGCGAATTCAAAGGAAAAGTCAGGGTTCATTTCACAGGCAAGCTGCGTCTGGCCGATACGATCCTGCGTTCGCCTGAACGTTTCGACGGCATCGCCATGTTTTCCGACCATTGCATTGCGAAAATCATGCCGTCTCTCAAACAACGCGGCTATGGCAATCCGGCCATTGTCGGACTTTTCCACACGCCTTGGTCGCGTGAATTCAACTTCGCTTCCGTGGACATTCGTCCGCTTGAAATGGTTCGTCTGATCGCGGATATGTTCAGGGGCCGTATCCCTCCGAAACTTCACGAATGCAAACCGGTTCTGGCGCCCCCCTCCAATGAAACATTGCTCTGTAATCCGTTATCTGAAGTTTTCCTGAAAAATTGAATAAAAATGGAGAAGAATATGAACCGGATCGTGAAAACATTTCTGGAAACGCCGGAATACTGCGGGAATCTGAAACTCCGCCTGCCGCTCTGGATTGCGGAGGGCGGCCCCGGAAAAAACGTGTTCCTCTGTGCGGCGCAGCACGGACGCGAACTGCATGGGATTGCCGCCCTTTCCGAAGTCTTTTCTGAACTCTCCGGGATTCCCCTGACCGGAACTGTCGTCATGATGCCGCTGCTGAATCCGCTCGGCGTGCGGATGCGCATACAGGATTTCCCGTCCGAGGAGGCGCGTATTTCGAATCAGATGCATTACGGCCCTGCGTGCGACATGAACTACCTCTGGATGCCGGGCGGTAACCCCGACTCCGTGCAGAGCGCATTGACCTCTCTCATTTATGAACGCCATGTGAAGAGTGCGGACGCGGTTCTGGACATTCACGGCTGGAACGGGGGAGCTGCGGCGTGGAGCAGCGAAGCCTGCCTGGAGACCCTGTTGAAGCTGGGACTGCGGATGGTTTCCATCGCGGAATCCGATTCCGGAGGAATGCTTGTCCAGCGCGCG
>MWCA01000027.1 GCA_002069785.1 Lentisphaerae bacterium ADurb.Bin242
TCCGCCAGCATATTCGACGGAGGAGTCCTCTTCGACTTCCGGGACTTCGGGCATCTTTCCGCGCTCAATTTCGGGTTGTCGTGGGCGCTTCTTCTTTTGTATATCGGGCTGGGGGTGTGGCTCTGTTCGGGACGATTCCGATGGAAAACCGCCGGGATCGCGGGAGGAGTGTCCCTGGTCTTGTGCCTGTGCGTATTCGGATTCCGAAACGAACGCACCCCGACAGTCGAAAAAGGGTTTGTCGTGCGCTCCGGCCACTCCATGCCGCTGGCACTGTATGACGACGCCTGGAACCTGAAAACCATCCTGCCGTTCCTGAAAGACGGATACCGTCTGCCGGTACGTTCGTGGCAGAACCGGAAAAGTGCGCCGCCCGGCGCGTATCAGACCGTGTGGCTCTTCGGGGAATGCGCCCATTTCGCCGCCCAATTTCCGGATGCGGAACTGATTTTCGTCTCGCCTCCGGAAAACTTCCCGTTGCCGAAGAATACGCTCAAAGTCTTCCTCAAACGTTTCCGGGAATCTCATTCCCAGGGAAAAGAGGTGGAATATTACTGACCTGTTGAACAGCATCTTGCAGATCCGCCGATCGTTTTCATCCTGTTTTGCACGCACCGGAGAAAGACTTGCGGGGCCGGTTCCGTGTCGGAGATTGCATTTTGTGAAGGAAGGAAGTATAGTAGTGCATGGGCATCGTTCCTGAGAAAGACCGGAAAACGCTCCGGACCCGCTTTCTGACGCCCGGGATGATATGTTTGCAAAGTGATAAGGATGCACGTGAAATGATGAACTGGCTGTTCCTGTCCGCCCTCCTTGCGGCCGTTTACGGAAACGCAATGAAGGAAGCCGTCCCGCCGGGTCTTGCCGCGGCTGTTCCGAACGAACCGTTCGGCATTTCCGGGAAAGCGGAAGAATCTACGCCGAGGGAAGTGAAGAGGGTGGAAGTCCGGTCGAGAAATTTCCCAACCGAGACGATTCGTCTGGAATTCGACAAACCCGTCCTTTTGACCGATGCGCAGAAGAAAGAGCTGGAGGAGTTTCTTTCCGTTTTGCCGAGGATGAAATGTTCCATCGTGCGGATCGAACACCTCGATGCCGACGAGAAGGTTTTGCTCCGATACGACTGTCCCGGAAACATCTCGCAATACGACGCGGACGGAACCCCCGTCGGCAGCTTTTTTTCATTTCCCTTCATAATGCTCAAGTCGGGCGCAAATGGAAAAATCCTGCGTCTTTACGGCAGCGATTACGGAAAGGTGAACGGAATGCCGGCCTGGGAAAAGAATTTTCCCGAATTCCTGAAATCACTCGAAAAGCTGAACAAAGCGGAATTCCAGCAGCCTCCGGTGAAACTCCTTTCCGTCCGGCAGGCGGAAGAATTCTTTGCAAAAACGAAAACACTGAAGCCGGACATGACGGCGGAAGAAGTCATTGCGATTCTCGGGAAACCGGATGAGGATCAGGTCCCGGGGCCGAAAAGAATCTCCCCGTTGAGCAAAGATACAACCTTCCGCCAGTTGTATTACTACTTTTATCGCGTCTACCGTTCGGTGAATACGCAGGATCTTTTTGTGACGCTCCGATTTCATTTTCCGGATTACCCCGACCGGACAAAGACCGCGTTGAAGGATTTGCACTCCAACATTGAAATGAATCATCTCCGGAATGAAACGAGGCTGGTGTCTGCGAGAGGATCTCGTTCCGACGGTATGGGCGACCAGTCCTATGTTACGGAAAAGAGGAAGGTCAGCCTTCCCGAGCCCCGAAGACTCCAGGTCGACGGAAAAACGAGGTCCATCGGATTCGGGATGACGACACTCCGTTTTTTTCATGAACCGTATTTGTTTTCCGGGTATGATTTCCTGACCCGGATGATTCCGGAAGTCCGATACGGGAAAGGAGGTCTGTTGTTTTCAACCAACCAGAGCGCCCTTCCTGTCCCGAACGCGGGAAACGGTCCCGACCGTCTTCTGATGAACCCGGATGGTTCGAAGCGCGAATATCCGTTCCGGCTCGAATGGCTGAAGGAGGAGGCCGATCTCGAGGAACTTGACCTGTCCCAGCTGTCCCAGCTTGAACTCGATTCGACGTGTCTGCCGAAGCTCCGCACCCTCCATCTCGGCGGACAGATCGCCGGCTTGGAAAAGCTCGATCTCCCCGCGCTCGAGACCCTGATTCTTTCCGGGAGGCCCCAGCCGCCCGACGGTGAAATCCGCCGGAACACCCGTTTTCGTGTGGGCGTCCCCACTTTTTCGGATGCGCCGCTGCTCCGGCTTTCCCGGAAGCTCCCGAAACTCAAAAATCTGGTACTGAACGGGAACTCGGGCGACCTCGACTTTTCCACGCTGGCGGAACGGAATCTGGAAAGCGTCTCGCTGTCCAGTTGTACCGCCGGGCAGCTTGCCGTTCTCCGCGGACAGAAGATCCGTGAACTCACGTTTGCTCTCCGCGATTCGGAAAATCTGAAAACAGTTTCGGAGCTTCTCGATTCGTTCCCGCTCGAAAAACTGCAATTTTCAGGAAGCCTCACGGACTACAGCTTCCTCCGGAAAATGAAGTTACGCGAACTTTTCCTGCGTCCGATGGGAAAAGAGGCGTCATTCGATCCGGAATGGCTGCGCGGGAAGCCGCTGGAAAAACTGACTGTTTTCGGTGCTTTCGGCGACAGAGCCACCGATTGGGGTGTCCTGAAAAGCCTGCCGAATCTCCGGGAACTGATCTTCACCAATGCATGGATCGCCGATCCCGCCGTATTTGCCGGACTTCCGGTGGAGAATCTTTCCCTCCAGCAATGCGGGTTCGGGAAGCCGGAAGTTCTGGAGGCGATTGCCATGATGCCGAAACTTCAGATGCTCCATATCGGCCTGGCGTATCACATGCCGCCGGACAGTCCGCGCAAAGGCTCAAATCTCACTTCTTCTTTCCCGTGGGAAAAGCTTTCCGTTCTTCCGCTGAAGGCGTTTTCCTACTGGGGGACGCGGGCCGATTTTCTCCAGCCGTTCCAGTCGCTCGAATACCTGAAAATCACCGATACTTCGAAGGACGGAAAAATTCAAATCGAAGACGTGAAGCGCGCCAAACCGCTCAAGGTGTTCGTGCTGAACAAAGGACATCTGAATACGATGTCTCCGCAGTGGCAGCCGGGAGAAAGCCGTTCCACCATGATTCAACCGATCCGGAAACCGGAGATTGCCGAACGCATCATCCTGAATTCCGCTTCCAGGTTCTTCTTTTGAATCCGGATGGAAAAGAGACGATTCAGTCTGTGCCGTTCTCCAGCGAAAACAGTTCGTCAAACGGTGCTTTTTCCAGCCGTTCCGGATGCAAGCGGATCTTCTCTGCCGGTTCCGTCCAGCCCTTGCCGTCACGACGGAAATGCACCTCTCCCGGCATGATTGCCAATGTTTCCATACGGAATGCCTCCGGGTCGAGACGGAAAAGAATCGCCATCGCACAGACGCGGCCCTCGTTGGTCCGGGCCGTGTCGAGCAGACGAACGACTTCGGCCGTGCCGTTCCGCACGGCGTCGCGGTAAAGAATACGGAAGGCGGCGGACGAGGAAGTCGCAGACGCGGTTTTGTCCTCTGCCGGTCCGCAGATGCAATCCGTTTTCTTCAACACCTCCTTGGCTTGCTGAATTTCGACGCGGCCCTTCAAATTCTTGAGCGATTCCAGCGTCCGGCGGACGGATTCCCGTCCTGTCCGGATATTTTCATAACCGAAACGGAACAGGGCGCGGCTTTCGCTCAAATTTCCTGCAATCAGGGGGTCCGGAATTCCTTTCGCACGGGCCGTTTCGATCTCGAACTTGAGACCCGCGAGCAGACTTGTCCGCCATACCCGGCTCATGAACTTGCGTTCCGCCGTGCGGCTCCAGAGAAATGACCCGCCGAACCACAGCGGCGCAACCAGAAAAACGATCCACGTATATTTCTTATATGGATTGACCGCCAGCAATGCGGCTGTGATAATACAGCAAACGCCCGCCACACAGGAAATGAAAGCAAGTCGCTGCTGAGTCCATAAGAAGTCGTAACGGATTTCGGGAAGCGGCGTCCCCGTATTGAGCGCGGAAATGAAAGCATCCAGTTTCCGCATGGAATCGTATCCTTCCTGCCAGTTCAGATTGAGCTGTCCCAGCGAGAACAAGGCTTCCGCGAGCCACCAGGACGCGATCCAGTAGAGAAGCACCCCGGTCAGTTTCTGCCATCGGGGCAAGTCGGCCAATTTCATCAGAAAGAAGGGCAGTGTCAGCAAGATGTACGCCGCCCCGCACGCTCCGAAAAGCAGTATCATTTTTCCGGACCTTTCTTGAGAGGAATCATTTTCCGGTACCGAGGCGGTACGCTTACCGGCGACCGGAACTTTTCAGAACCGGAGCCTCCCAAAGATTTTATCAACGGAATATTCATCGGTTGGCGTAATTTCCGTAAAGGATATGGGTTTTCCGGTCATAGAGCAGCGTCCATCCGCCGCCGTTTGCCCAGCGCTCGTTATGGAAATAGAAGGACTCCGGCTTCCGATCAAGTCCGCTCTTCCGCAGAATTTCAAAAGGAATGATATTTTCCGGATGCCGCCCCCCATGGGCGGGGATGTCGTGTTTCCGGATTTCATAGCTGTTCCGGCGGGCGAACCGGAGGAATTCCGTTTCAGAACATTCGCAGGACCAGTAGAAGGTTGTGCTGAATCCCCTGTCCCCCCGGATGCGGCACTTTTTCGCCTCCGGCGGGAAACTGCGTTGAATATGTTCTGCCGAAAGTGCGAAATACCGTCCGGGGCGAAGCTCCGATGTCCGATACTCGAAGCGGGTCGGCATCATCGTCAGGAAGGGGAGCACGACAAGCACCCCTATAATTTCCAGCAAAAGTCCGCATGCCAGCAGGCTGACCGACAGATTGGAACCCCGTTTTTTCGGGCGGAGGACGCCGAGGATGACCGCCGCCGTCGCGGCCGCCGGAAAGAGCAGCAGGGGCCATCCGGCGTAAAAGAGATCGAACCGCCCGATGAGTTTCAGCCCGACAAGGAGGAGCATGGCGCCGAGGATCGTCAGCGCCAGATAGCGCAGCGCCGTGACGGTCCGGCTCGGCTGTTCGATGCATTCTTTCCGCTCGTCCGGGTACGCCGGAACGATTTCCCTGAAGAGATGGCGCGCAAGAAAATACAGCGCCAGCGCATCCAGCAGAATATACAGTCCCCATGCAAGCCACGAATTACGGACGCCCAGCACCGAGACCACTCGCAGGGCAAGCAACAGCACCATGTTGATGACGGCAAAATACACGATCAGGTTCAGGATGAACGTGACCCATTGCAGAACTTTTCTCCAGTTCATCTTGTTTTTTCCCTTATGGAATGCCCATCCGGATTTGGAACCGCTTTTCTTGTCCGGTTCTTGTTTTTATTTCTTTCCCTGTTTTTCGCGGCGCAGACGCTCCCAGTAGGCAAGACGCTTGACAATTTCCCGTTCGAAGCCGCGCTCGGGCGGATTGTAGAACTTCTGCCGGGGCATCTTGTCCGGGAAATAATTCTGTCCGGAAAAGGCGTCCGGGAGGTCCTGGTCGTACTGGTATCCGTCACCGTAGCCGAGCTCCTTCATCAGTTTGGTGGGAGCGTTCAGGATGTGCGCGGGCGGGGTGAGGGTTCCGTATTGTTTGGCGGCGCGGCGGGCGGCGCCCCAGGCGGTGTAGACGCTGTTGGATTTGGGAGCGGTTCCGAGGTAGACGACGAGTTCCGCGATGGCCAGGTCGCCTTCCGGCGAACCGAGCCGCTCATAGGTGTCCCACGCGGCGATGGCGATGTTCAGCGCATTGGGATCGGCCATGCTGACGTCCTCCATGGCGAACCGGGTCAGGCGCCGGAGGAGATAGAGGGGGTCTTCGCCGCCTTCGATCATCCGGGCGGCCCAGTAGAGGGCGGCGTCGGTATCGGACCCGCGGAGGGACTTGTGGAGCGCGCTGATGAGGTTGTAGTGTCCGTCGCGGTCCTTGTCATAGCCGGGGGCTTTCTGCTGGACGAACTTGAGGAGTTTTTCGCGGTTCAGGATTTCGCCGTCGGAGAGATTGTAGATGCTTTCGATCAGGTTGATGATGTAGCGGCCGTCGCCGTCGGCCAGTTCCCGGAGCGTGGCGCGGGCGTCGGAATCGAGGGGCAGGGGGTGTCCGACCACCTTTTCCGCGCGGACCAGGATTTTTTCGAGCGCCTCGTCGTCCAGCGGCTTCATGACAAAGACCTTGCACCGCGAAAGGAGCGCTCCGTTGAGTTCAAACGACGGATTTTCCGTGGTCGCGCCGACCAGAATCACGGTTCCGTTCTCGACATACGGGAGAAAGCCGTCCTGCTGCGCCCGGTTGAAACGGTGGATTTCGTCCACGAACAACAGGGTGCCGACCCCGGTTTCGCGGCGTCGGGCGGCGTCATCGAAAGCCTTCCGCAGATCGGCGATGCCGGAAAAGACCGCGGACAAGGCGGTGAAGTGGAGCGAGGTGTCGCTGGCCATCAGGCGGGCGGCGGTGGTCTTCCCGCAGCCGGGGGGACCCCAGAGAATGAAGCTGGAAAGGTGTTTGCTGTCGATCATCCTCCGCAGGGGACCGTCCGGACCGAGCAAGTGATCCTGTCCCACGATCTCGTCGAAGGAAGAGGGCCGCAGCTTGTCCGCGAGGGGCTGTCCGCCCGCCAGAGGTGAAAACAGCGTGTCTTCGTTCATAGTTTTTCTCCCCGGAGCATGCGCCGGAGTGTGTTCAGCGCGGTGGCGGCGCTACGGGCCCGGACCTGTTCGCGGCTGCCCCGGAAATGGTATTCCGCGACCAGCGACTGTTCAAAGCAGCGGACGCCGATGTAGACCAGCCCCACCGGTTTTTCGGGCGTTCCGCCCTTCGGTCCGGCGATTCCCGTGACCGAAATGGCGCAATCGGAACGGAACCGTTCCACGATGCCGGAAAGCATTTCCCCGGCGCATTCGGCGCTGACCGCTCCGTATTTCCGGAGGGTTTCCTCCGAAACGCCCAGCAGGTTCCGTTTGACTTCATTCGCGTAGGAAACGATTCCGCCGAGATACCCGGCGGAGGCGCCCGGCATATCCGTGATGAGCTCCGAAATGAGGCCGCCCGTACAGGATTCGGCGAGGGCGAGGGTCGCGCCCCGTTCTTTCAGCAGATGAAGAATTTCCGCGGCCACCGTGGAGGCTCCGTCGGAGAGCATCTCCATGAAGAACTCCTTCCGGACGGCCTGTTCGGCGGATTCCACGCAGAGGCTGTCCGGGGAGGTGAGGAACAGTTTCACGAATTCCGGGGAGGCGCAGTAGGCGACGGAGAGGCAGGGATGGGATTCGAGGATCGGAATCGTCCGTTCCTCCACCCGTGATTCGGGCACGCCGGAGATATGGAAAAGCCGGGTGTGGAGCCGGTTGTCGAGATGCGCCTTGAGAATGGGCAGAAGCTGGTTGTCGAACATCGGATGGAGTTCGGCGGGCGGTCCCGGAAGCATGACGATGTGCTTCTCCGGCGTGGTGTTCGTCCGGATATGGATGCCCGGCGCGGACCCGCACTCGTTGAGGAGCGCTTCGGCGCCGTGCGGGATGAGCGCCTGGTTCAGGAAACGGAGCGGAAGTTCGCCGCGCTTGAGGGAGTACCAGCGCTCGCGGACGGCCTGTTCGGCTCTCGGGTCCAGTTCCAGCGGACAATTCAGATATTCCGCGATAGCCTGTTTGGTGAGGTCGTCGGCGGTGGGGCCGAGCCCGCCCGAGGTGATGATGAAGTCGGCATGGTTCATCGCGTACTGAAGCGCTTCGGTCACGTCGGCCGGCCGATCGGGGACCTCGAGGGAAAGAACCGGCATGATTCCCATCGTGAGAAGATGTTGGCCGATGTAGGTCAGGTTGGTATTGACGACCGCGCCTTTGAGAAGCTCGTCGCCGATGCACAGAACGGCCACTTTCATGATTCAGCAGACCTCCTTTTCCGATCCACGGTAATGGCGTTGAGACGGTTCTGCACCTCGAGGCGCCAGCGTTCCAGCTCTTCTTCCTTCAGGTTCGGAGGAATCGATACGGGTTCCCCCAGGCGCATGGTGATTTTGGCCCAGGGCTTGGGAATCTGGAACCCGTCCCAGCTTTTCAGTTCCCAGTAGGAGGAGTAGTTCACGGCGATCGGGATGATCCGCACTCCGGTCTCGCTCGCCAGATGGATGGGGCCGCGGCTCATGACGTACTTCGGACCGCGCGGCCCGTCCGGCGTGAAGCTCACGTATTTGCGTTTCATGAGGATGCTCTTCATGGCGCCGACCAGCACCTGCACCGCTTTGCGCGAAGTCGAGCCGCGCACGCTTTCGATCCCGAATTGCCGGCAGAGATCGGCGATGTATTCGCCGTCGCGCGAGGCGCTGATGACAGCCACGGTATGGTCCCGCTCCCACCGATCGAACATCGCGGGGAAAAAGAGCAGACGGTTGTGCCAGAGCACGGTGATTGCCGGCGGATTTTTGGCGGCGATCGAACCGGCGTCGTCGATGATTTCCGTCCGCATGACGCGGCGGAGGAGAAGCAGGAACTTCGCCGGGAACCAGAAGAACCAGTCCGGAAACTTCTTGATCTGCCGGAAGCGGTATTTCAGCGACATGACTTCACTTTCTTTCTGGAATTTTTCCGGGCGTATTCGCAGAGGTCCTCCAGGGGACAGCCGGGACATTTCGGACGGCCCGCCGGACACTGTCTCCGTCCGTGGATGATCATCAGATGGGAGAACTCGCCCCAGAGTTCCGGCGCGAGGGACGCACACAGTTCCGCCTCGATCTTTGCCGGATCGGAGGAATGCGCGATTCCCACCAGATTGGAGATCCGCTTCACATGGGTGTCGACCGGAAGGCCCGGCCGGTCCAGCGCATCGGAAAGGACCACGTTCGCGGTCTTGCGTCCGACGCCCGGCAGGGACGTGAGCTCCTCCATCGTTTCCGGCACCTTCGAGCCGAAGCGTTCCACCAGCGCCTTCGCGGTTCCGATGATGCTTTTCGCCTTGGCGCGGTAGTAGCCGCAGGCATGAATCAGCGGCACCAGCTGGCCGGGCGACAATGCGGCGAAGTCTTCCGGCGTGGAATATTTCTCGAAGAGGGGTTCCGTCACGCGGTTGACCATTTTATCCGTGCATTGCGCGGAAAGAATGGTGGCGACCAGAAGCTGGAACGGCGATTCGTGCGAGAGAAAGCATTTCTGCGGACCGTATGCGGCGAGAAGACGGGCATAGACCGCGGACAGTTTTTTTTTCCGGGACGGTGTGGAGCGTGGAACAGAAGCAGCCATTTTCATTCCTTCAAATATTGGCGTCCGAAGGAGATTTCAGAAGCCCGAGTTTTGCGGCGATGGTCGCCAGCGGAGCCCAGATGACGTACCCGTTGATCAGGATCAGGGCGGTCCATGCGGTCTCATAACAGGCAGCGATCAGCACGACGCTTACGATCAACAGGCGTTTTTTATGACGGGGAATGGAAAAAATCCATTTGCCGAAATGCTGGTAGGGGATCTCGCTGACCATCAGCAGCCCGAGGACCGCCGCGTAGTAAGGGAGGAAGGCGACCATCCGGTGCATGGAATGTTTTTCGGATCCTTCGACCGCATAGAAGATGATCACGCTGCAGATGGCGGCCGCGGCGCCGGGGGAGGGAAGCCCCGAAAATTTTTCGCTGCTCTTTTTTTCGAGCATCGCGTGGACATTGTATTTGGCGAGCCGGAGGGCGGCGCAGCCGAGGTAAACCGCGCAGAGGCACCAGACCACGACAAACTGCGTGGGACGGAGGGAATTGAGCGCGTGCGCCATGACCGCGACCACCGCGGCCGGGGCGACGCCGAAGGTGACCATGTCCGCCAGGGAGTCCATCTGGATGCCGTGGATGCTCGCGGCGTTGAGCAGACGCGCGGCATAGCCGTCGAAGGCGTCGAAGACCATGGCGCAGAGGATCATCCCGGCGCTGATGGCGAAAATGTTCTCGATTCCCGCCGCGCCGTCCCGGTACATCATTTTTTCATAGACCTGGAGCGTATAGAGGATGGCGGCGAACCCGCAGAGGGAGTTTCCCAGGGTCAGGGCGTTGGGGACCCATTTCAACCAGCGGTTCCGAGCCAGAAGATCACGAAAATGTTGTTTCATATTCTCCTCTTGCCGCCCTTTGGGCGGTCATTGTTTCTCTCGAAAACGGGCGATGACCGTGACGCCCCCGAAGACCCGGTCGCCCACATTGACCGCCGGTTCAAAATTGCTTTTGGCGGGAAGATAGAGTTCCGTCCGGGAACCGAACTTGATCATGCCGTAGCGTTCGCCTTTTTCCAGCTCCGAGCCGGGGAAGACCCCGCACACGATCCGCCGCGCGATGGCCCCGGAGATCTGCTTGACGGCCACCGGGAACTCCGTGTCCTTGATATGTCCTTTGGCGCCGAGGATCAGCGACTCGTTTTCCGTGATCGCCTTGAGGTCGCGCGCGTCGTGGAACTCGCCTTCCTTGTGGGTCGTGAACAGGACTTTCAGCTTACAGGGGGCGCGGTTGACGTGGACGTCGAAGACCGAAAGGAAAATTCCGATCCGCAGCATGTCCCGCCCCTCAAAAAGTTTGGAGAGTTCTTCATGGCCGCAGTTGCCGTTCGGGATCAGTTCGCAGTCGCGTACCACCCCGTCGGCGGGAGCGGTCAGGACGAGTTCGTCCGAAGGGACTTTCCGCACCGGGTCGCGGAAGAATGCGACAAAAGCCGTCCAGAGGAGAAGTACAAGGCCCGCGAGTCCGATTCCGGCCGGCGGATTGATGAATGCGGCGGCGAGGAGGCAGAGGAGGAAAAGAAAGAGCGCCGCCGCCGAAGCCCTCGTCCATTCGGTTTTTCCATATTTTGTCAGAGTCATTTTTCAATCCTTTTTTGATTCAGACGGCTTGTCCGGAAAGGGCCGCCAGTTCGGGTCTGGAGGCGATGTTCGCATGACAAACCGCCAGCGCCAGCGCGTCCGTGGCGTCGTTGGGAATCCGGGCGGCGTCCAGCGAGCAGATTGCCGCCAGGACCGACGCCACTTGCTCCTTCGCCGCGTTCCCGCTGCCGACCGCGGCCCGTTTCGCCGTTTTGGGAGAATACTCGAAAACGGCGACCCCGTTCAGGGTGGCCGAGTTCACCGCGACGCCGCGCGCCATACTCAGAAGCATGGTCGTCCGGATATTTTTGTTGGCGAAAGCGGTTTCGATCGCCGCGGCCTCCGGATGAAATATTCCGATCAGCTCGCCGATTCCCTTGTGGATCCTTCGCAGACATTCGCTGTGTTTCAGCGACGGGGCATTGTGGATCACGCCGCAGTCCAGCACCGTGAACCTTCCCGCTTCCAGGCGGATCACCCCGTAACCGGTTGTCCGCAGCGCCGTGTCTATTCCGAGGACGACCATCGGGAAAAATCCTCAGCCTTCCTGGGGTTATTCCTCGATGGATTCCATGACCTCACCGGGGATGTTGGCATTGTGATGAACCGCCTGAACGTCTTCGAGCTCTTCCAGGCGGTCCACCAGACGGAGAACCTGCGCCGCGACATTGGCGTCGGTGATTTCGACGGTGTTGTCCGGGCGGCGGATGATTCCGGCTTCGGCGGTGGCGATTCCGGCGTCTTCCAGCGCTTTCGCGATGTCCGCGAAGCTTTCCGGCGGACCCCAGATCTCGGCGACGCCTTCGCCGGCGCTGATATCATCCGCACCGGCGTCGAGGACGATGTCCATGAGCTTTTCCTCATCGGCGTTTTTCTCGTCGGTGATGACGAAGTGGGCTTTCCGCTGGAACATCCAGCCCACGGCTCCGCTGGCGGCCAGGTTGCCGTTGTTGCGGTCGAAACAGACCCGGACATCGCCGATGGTGCGGTTCTTGTTGTCCGTCAGGCATTCGACGATGAGGGCGGTTCCCTGCGGGCCGTAGCCTTCGTAAACGATTTCCTCGTAGGTGATGTTGCCGAGTTCGCCGCTGCCTTTCTTGATGGCGCGGTCGATGTTGTCGCGCGGCATGTTGGCGGAACGGGCCTCGATGAGCGCCATTCTCAGGCGCGGATTCGAGTTCGGATCTTTCCCGCTCTGCTTGACGCAGACCATGATCTCTTTCGCGAGTTTGGAAAAGATCTTCCCTTTCTTCTTGTCCGAGGCTTCTTTCTTGTGTTTAATGTTTGCCCATTTGCTATGACCCGACATAAAACAAGCCTTTCTTTTGCATTGAACGATTTATGAAAAACAGTATGATGGGGGTAAAATAGCACGGTTTCACTGTTTTGTCAATGTTTTGTCAATGCAAAAACGCACAATGGGCACAATATCGCGGGGCCCGGCGCGGCTCTTATTTGTGTTTTTCCGCCGTCGGCATATTGTCGTCGTCGGAAACGGGAAGGACCCGGATATCGTCGAAGTCCAGGGTTCCCGTCACGCGGAGCCAGAAGGCGTTCGGTTTTTCCGGAATCCGGATCGTTCCCGTGACGTCCGTCCACTTGTCCGGGGAGTCGACCTTGGTCATGAACCCTTCGTTCTGTTTCCCGAAGACCCGGGTGAACAGTTCGCCTTTCCCTCTCACCTTCATCTGCACGGAAATCTGGCGGACGTCCGGCGGGAATGTGCGGTACTGTCCGAAGAAAGCGTTCGTCCCTTCGATCCGGAGGTAATTTTTCCCGGAGGGGGCATTGTCGTTCCGGACCTCGACCTTTCCGGTATTGTTTTCATTGAAGGCCCAGTGAAGGGGAACGGTGCCGGAGACATAGTCCCATTGTTTCTTCAGGTGCTTTTTGATGACCGGTTTCGCGACGTCCTCGAAATCCCCGTTCTTGAGAAGGGCGCCCGCTTCGCCGAAGGCCACGGTCCGGTGCATGGAGGAACCGTGGAAAATTCCGTTGCTCCAGGAACTCGTCTCCATTTTTCCGTCGTCCGTCACCGCGCTGCGTGCGATGTTGATCTTCCAGGTCTCCCCGTCCGAAATCTTTCTGGACAATTTTGCCACGGGGGCTTTGATTTCCGCCGTCCAGCGGTCGGGGGCATCCGTGATCTTGTATTCAAAATCGATCTTGACGTTTTCATCCCGGGTGGAGGGGGAATCGGTCATGGCCTGAAAGATTTTTCCATTATGGGAAAGGCCGAAGTGGTAGTATTTCCCGTTCATGGACGGCGCGGTCAGGAAGATTTCCAGATGGCTTCCCTTCATGGCGGCGGGAATGCCGTCCCCCGAGGCGCTGTCGTCGGTCTTTCCCGACTTCGCCTTCATGGCCTCGATCCCGAAGTAAAGGGCGTTATCGTCATAGGCGATCCGAGCGAAGGTTTTGGGCGAGGCCGGGACCGGGGCGTTCACGCCGGTCTTGAAATCGGAAACGACGTCGGAGGTGCGCCAGATGTCTTCATCCAGGCGGCTGTCGATCCGGACGGTTCCGCGGAGGCGCTTCGCGTTGTATTCCTTCTGGCGGCTTTGCATATAAAGTTTATGGGCGCCGTCCCAGCTCAGTTGGAGGAAAAGACGGTCGCGCCGGACGCGTTTGAGGTAAAGCGGGTCGTTGGCGACCGCCTTTTCCGCCTGGTCGAGATACCCGCGGAGCCGTTCGGCGAGGCCCGCGCTCTCATAGCATTTTCCGAGGACCGCGTCCGGAGTGCCGTATCCCATGTGGACTTTCGGCGCATACAGCGCCTTGGTCAGTTCCTCCCGGCAGGGCTTCATGAATTTCCAGGCCGGGCCGTAATATTTGGAGTTGATCTCCTCGGAAATCTTGTTGAAATCGGCGTCGATGTTCCAGGAGTAATAGGCCGTCAGCCAGTGCATCTGCCAGAGGCTCATCCACATGTGGTTGTTGAACGGGCTGCTCCGTTTGCCGAAGTCGCTCAGGGCGGCGCGGGTGACCAGCCCGTATCCGTTCATATTGAGTTTCCGGTAATACTTCAGGTCGTCGATCCAGGCGCGTTCCAGCGGAAGATAACGGGTCGCGCCGGGAAGCTGCGTATGGTATTCGAAGGTGGTTGCCTTCATTCCGGCCCGGTGCCAGGAGTCGAACATCTCTTTGAATGTGGAGGCGTTGGGGGCACAGTTCGGATCGGTGAGGGAATGGATGTAGCACCGCTGATGGGGACAGATCACCACCGGGACTCTCGGGTCGGGTTTCACCTTTCCCGGAGGAAAGCGGTAGGTCTGGTAGACCAGGGTTTCCAGCTTGCGGTTCGGGTGTTTTTCATTGAGAATCCGGCCGGCCATGGAATTGACGAAATGCCACCAGCGGTTGGCGTGCCGGTTGCTCCGGGGGGCGTCCGGATCATCCAGCTTTTTGCAGTCCGGACATTCGCACCAGACCGTATGATCGTCATTGCACAAGCCCCGGACATTCTCCAGGTCTCCGAACCGTTCGATCTGTGCAAGCGCGTTATCGCCCATGCGGCGGAGAACCTCCGGATTGCCGGTGCACGGCTGACAACATCCGTTTTCGTTTCCGGCGGGCAGGCGCTTTCCTCCGACCAGTCCGAAGTATTCGGGATGCTCCTTCATCAGCGCTTTCATTCTTGCCGGATAGTTCGGTCCGTACCCGACCAGGAGATTGCCCATGTCATGGCCGCCTTCTTTGAAAACCGGGTCCAGTGCCAGATACTTCTCGTTCTGCGTGAAGCCCGTGTGAAGCTGGATTCCGTTGCGGAGAAACCACTGATACACATGGTCGTTTTTCAGGGAGCCTCCGTTCAGGATGAACTTTCTGGACTGGAAGACCGGATTTTTCACCGTAACCTGAACCGGAACGGCGAAGTCTCCGGATTTCGGGACATATTCCCCTTCGTCGGTCGGGTCCGGGTGGAACCAGATCACCCCGCCGTATTCCCGGAGCAGAAAATAAGTCCCGTAGAGCAGACCGCGCTTTTTGAAGCTGACGATCCGGACGCCGGACCGGTCCGCTTCCACGGCAAAGCCGTCGAATTGAATTTGTTTCAGCGCTTTTTCAAGGGCGGGCGGGAATGGGTTCCCCTTTTCTCCGGCAAGGCTGAAACGGACGGAAAGTTTTCCGGGCTGCGCCGTCTCCGCCGTGGAGAGACGGGCTCCCGTGATCTTTTCCACATAGTCCGCCAGTTCTCTGGCGGCCAGCTTCACGGTGGAATCGGCGTCTTTCGGGACCAGAATTACGGCCTGCGGCTTGCCGTCTTTCACCAATGCGACGGTTTCCCCGGCGAAGGCTCCGCAGAAGGCGGCCGAAAGGACCAGGAGGAACGAAAGAATTTTCGGTTTCATGGGAAGATTCCTTTTTTTGTGGATATTACAGGTTGTTGGAATTGGCTTGTCGGAAGGCTTCGCGGGCGACATCGCCCGCACGCGGGCCGCCGTATCCGAAAACGCCGGGTTTGGCGTCCTTGCTCCGGTCGAGATTGCCGCCGTGATCGCCGCGGGGCACTTCATTCATGACTTTTTTTGCGGCGGGAAGAACGTTATAAGCGGCGTACACGGAGGACGGACAGCAGGCCGTGTCGATGAATCCGACGCTGAAAATGGTTTCGCAGCGGACGCGCCGGGCGAAGTTCGCAATGTCGTAATAGGGCAGGACCTTCCGGGCCGCTTCCTGTCTGGTTTTGTCCGTGGCGTAACGGCTCATTTTCAGCAGCTGCGGCCACCCGGCCGGATCGCCCCGATGATTGCACATGGCCGGGGCTCCGGCGACGCACAACACCACCTTGGGATCGAATGCGGCGGCAACGATCGCCTGCGCTCCGCCCAGGCTTCCGCCCCGGACGATGATCGTTTTTCCGTCCCATTCCGGACGTGTCTTCAGGTATTCCTTGCAGCGGATGACCCGGAGGAAGATGTCTTTCATGCCGTATTTTTCGGGATCGTCGGCGTCGCGGTACTGGTATTGATGGATGGCCGGGAGTTTTCTGTATTTTGCGATTTCGTCCTTTTTCACGATATTGGACGTGTCATGCAAGTTCATGTGAAAGACGATCGCGTTGTAATTGACCGCCTGGCTCATGGAATCCGGGCTTCCGCTGCCGATTCCGCTGGCTCCGTTGAACATCATGATGAGGGGGCACTTTTTCCCCTTTGCCGCTTCCGGTACCGCCAGCGTTCCCGTGGCGTTCAAAACACCGTCTTCCAGCCTTATATCATACATTTTGCATAGGCCTTTCCATTTCGGGCCGGCGTCGATTTCCCGGACGGATACTTTCATGTCCCGCGTGCGGCTCACCAGGGTGTCGATCTGTTTTTTCCAGAAGGCGTCGAAGTCGGCGGGTTCGGGCGTGGAAGGCATGATTTTTTCCGGCTCGACTCCCGCCCCGGCGTCCATGCGGATTTTGGGATTTTCCGTCAGGGATGTTTTCAACAGCACGAATCCCGGACGGTCAAGGGAGGCTTTGACCTCAAACGGCTGGCCGGAGGAGAGGAACTTCGCCTGCCGCTTCAGGCCGCCGTCCCCGCTGATTTCATAGGCTATTTCCTTGCCGGGGACTGCTTTGCCGTCCTTGTCTTTGAGTTCAATCCGGAAAACGATTTCCTCTTTGATTTTATAACGGGCGTCTTGTTTTTCCGTAACGGCGGAAAGCTCCGGGTCTTGTGCGGACAAAGCAAGGCACAGGCCTGCTCCGAATGTCAGAAGGATTTTCTTCATATGGCTCCTTTCCGGCTGTATGGCTTGGGGCATCTATTTTGCTTTTCCGTTGAAAGGGTAGCGGTCGCCGATGTTGTCTTTGAAGAAAGAGTCGCTCAGTTTCCGGTAGCTGGTCGGCGCGACCTTGCTCATGAGAACCAGTTCCCCGTGTCCGTCCGCGAAATAGGCCACGGCGCCGTTCTGGTGACGGTAGTGGATGCCGTTATAGTAGGAATAGGCGTCCGCCAGCCAGGACAGGAAAGAGGGGGTGCTGATCAGGTCGTAGCGGATGAAGCCGTTCGTATCGTCATGAACCGTTCTGCAATTCTGTGCGACATGCGTCATGCTGGCCGTTATTCCGTAGTCGATGAAGCCCGCGGCCATGCTCTCATCGACCAGCGGTTTTCTCGCCCGGCACAGACCCAGTCCTTTCTGCCGGTTCGGATACCCGATGGGAAGATATCCCAGCCCGTTCGGAGGATCCTTGTGCGTGGTTCCCAGCTTCGGATCGGCCAGCATTTTCGGCCATTGCGTGGCGGACGGTGTGCCCAAATAGGGCAACGGGCCGGGCGCCCATCCGCGGTGATCGTAGGAATACATGATCCAGGCAGGGCCGAGCTGGCGGAGATTGTTCCGGCAGTTGGCGGTGTAGGCCGCTTCCCGCGCCTTGTTCAGCGCGGGCAGAAGCATTCCCGCCAGAATCGCGATGATCGCAATCACGATAAGCAATTCTATAAGAGTAAAGCATGCTCCATCCGGGCGGTTTTCGTAAGACATTTTTTTCATTTTGCACTTCCTCCGCTTTGTTTTATGATGAATTGAGGTTCGCATACGCACTCGCCCCGCCACGGGATCGGCACCCGGCCGTAGTAGACGTTCAGAAACGCGTCCAGCGCCTGTTCTGCGAGCGCGTCTTTCTTGTAGAGAAAACATCCGACGATATCCGGATACGGCACCGATTCGACGGGCATGTCCAGAAACAGGAACGGGCGGTCCTCCTTCCGGATTCCACGCTCGAAAATGTATCGCGCCGCCGCGTGGAAAGCATCGGCCGACAGATACAGCAGATCCGTCGGGCCGAGCCGTTTCCCATCCAGGAACGCCGTCAGTTTCTCATAGTCGGAAATTTCGGCGTATTCGGTGAAGAAGGCTTTTTTCCCGGTCAGTTTTTTTTCATCGATGACGCGGGTCATGGCTTCGATAGCCTGCCGGGTTCCCAGAATGGTTTTCCGGCCTGTGACCGCAACGATGCGGCGGAAAGGATGCTGTTCATAAAGTGTATTCAGGGTATTGTAAAGAATGGAATACACGTCTTTTTCCAGACGGCATGCCTCTTCCTTGAGTTCAAAATTTCCCAGAAGAAGAAAAGGAACGGAACGGCTTTTCAGAAAGAGCACTAGGGCGTCGTCGACTTTGCCTGTAAGAATGAGGCCGTCGATGGAAAGTTCGTCCATCCAGGCGGCAAGCTTTTCATGGGTATTCGCCATACAGAAATGAATCCGGCAGTTTTTGTCCTCGGTCTGTGCCAGCAGTGTATGGTGGACGCGGACGGTGAACGAACCCAGTACATCCTGTCTCCAGTTGACCAGCCCGACGGAAAGTTTCTGCCGGATGTTCAGCTCCCGGGGAAGGTTGCGGCGGACAAATGTTCCGGCTCCGGGGATGGATTCGAGCACGCACTCTTCCTCCAGAAGATCGAAGGCGGAACGGAGAATCTGGCGTCCGACGTTGAATTTTTCCGCGAGCAGGCGGGTCCCGACCAGTTTTTCGCCGGGAACCAGGCGCCCCGTCGCGATCTCCCGCCGGATCCGGCTGGCGATTTCTTTTGAATTGACCTTTTCCGCGCGCAAATCCATAAACATTTCCTTCTTTCTTTATCTAATTATAACCCGGGATAACCCGGGTGTCAAGGGGGAAAGGAAAAATTTTCGTGATTTTAAAATACCAAAGGGGAATCGGGGAGTTTGTAAGTTTGTAAGTTGGAGAGTTTGTAAGTTGGAGAGTTGGGAAGTTGGAGAGTTGGGAAGTTGGAGAGTTTGTAAGTTGGAGAGTTTGTAAGTTGGAGAGTTTGTAAGTTGGGAAGTTGGTCAGGTTGAGGAGTGATCGGTGTGGGAATGAATCGGTGGGGAGGTGATGTTTTCCGCCCCGTCAATCTGCCAGATTCTCCCCTTACAAACTTACAAACTCTCCAACTTACAAACTTCCCAACTGATCATTTGATCAGTTGGGAGATGGTCTTGAAGCACGGATGGGAGGCGTCCCGCAGGAACAGGAAAAGCAGCATTTCGCTGGTCAGCACCTTGACCCCCTCGTTGCGCATGTAAGCCAGTGCGGAAGCCTTGTCGGAAGCGTAACGGGAATCCACGCAGTCCTCCGCCAGATACACGGTTTTGCCGAGGGCGAGAGCATCCAGCGCGGTCTGGAGAACGCATACATGCGATTCGATTCCGATAAGGATCAGATTCTTTGCTTCGGAAACGGCGACTGCGCTCCGGAATCCCTCCGCTCCGAAACAGGAAAAGTGGATTTTTTCAATAACGGGCGTTCCTTCGGCGAAAAGTTCCCGGATTTCAGGAAGGGTCGGCCCGAGTCCGCGCGGGTACTGTTCCGTGGCGACCATCGGAAGGCCGAGGGCGCGCGACGCCTCCAGCAGGATTTTCGACCGTTTCAGCATTTCCTGAGGACATCCCATTGCGCCGATCAGTTTTTCCTGAATATCCACGATGCAGAGAAGGGAAGAGATCAAGTTCGGAATCATTTTTTCCTCCTGAAACGGGTTCGGTTCTGTGTCATGAAAAAAACGCTCCGGAAGGGTCCGGAGCGTTGCCGGTACGATCAGCGGTTCAGAATTTCGGCAATCTGGACCGCGTTCAAGGCCGCGCCTTTCAGCAGCTGGTCGCCGCTGACGAACATTTCGAGTCCGCGCTTGTCGTCGCGGGAGATGTCCTGACGGATACGTCCGACCAGCACATCATATTTGTGGGTGGCGTTGATGGGCATCGGATAGACTTTTTCCGCCGGATTGTCGCAGAGTTCCACGCCCGGGGAGCTGGAAATGATCGCGCGCGCCTCTTCCGGAGTGATCTCGTTTTCGAACTCCATATTCAGCGATTCGGAATGGGCGCGAAGCACCGGGACGCGCACCGAGGTGCAGCTGATCCGCATGTCCGGGGCGTGCATGATCTTGCGGGTCTCCCAGACCATCTTCATCTCTTCCTTGGTGTAGCCGTTCTCCTTGAAGACGTCGATATGCGGGAACAGGTTAAACGCGATCCGCTGTGCCATGACTTTGACCTCGATGGAGCGTCCTTCCAGAACGGCGCGGGACTGGTCGATCAGTTCCTGCATCGCCTTCGCGCCGCCGCCGCTGGCCGCCTGATAGGTGGCCGCGACAAGGCGTTTGACTTTCTTCGCCTTGTGCAGCGGATAGACCGCCACCGCCATGATCGCGGTCGTACAGTTCGGATTGGCGATGATGCCCTGGTGCTTGAGGGCGTCCTCGGCGTTGATTTCCGGGATCACCAGCGGCACCGTGTCAAGCATGCGGAACGCGCTGGAGTTGTCGATCATGACCGCGCCGCTGTCGACGCAGAATTTCGCATACGCCTCGGAGGTGGAGCCGCCCGCGCTGAACAGTGCGATGTCGATTCCTTTGAAAGAATCTTTCGTGAGCTCTTCGACAGTGATCTCTTCGCCTTTGAACTTCAATTTTTTTCCGGCGGACCGCGCGGATGCGAGAAGTTTTATGGAGGACACCGGAAAATTCCTCTTTTCCAGCGTTTCCATCATTTCAAGACCGACGGCGCCCGTGGCGCCGACCACTGCGATACTCTTGGCTCTTCCCATGTTTCAGCCAGCTCCGATTCTGTTGGTTTTTTGGTGAGTTGGTTACGACGACTCTTTCTTTCCCGCTGATTGGTAAAGAAAGCGCGTATAATGTACCCTCTTTTTCCGGTTTTTCAATGAAATTCCGGAGATATCCCTCGATTTTTCTGAAAATACATGCCGCTGTCCGCGCGCCGGAGACGTCCCCCTTTCCTGTCCGGAAAATGGACCGCCGCCGATTTTTTTTGAAAAAAGAAACAAATTCCTTCTTGTCTTGTCTGAAAGAAAGATTACATTGTACTTGTATGGAAAGATATTTTGAAAAAGGAGCGCGTTCATGATTTTCGATCCGTTTTATCTTCTTTTCGCCATTCCCGGCCTGATCATCGCCGGACTTGCCTCCCTCTACACCCATTCAACCTTTGCCGCGTATTCCGAGAAGCATGCCTCCTCCGGCATGACCGGCGCGGAAGCCGCCGAACGGATGCTCCGCCGGTCCGGACTGAACGATGTGACGGTGGAACGCGTCGACGGATTTCTTTCCGATCATTACGATCCGCTGTCGCGTACGCTGCGCCTTTCCCCGAAGGTTTATGACGAAAACAGTCTTTCCGCGATCGGCGTGGCGTGCCACGAGGCCGGGCACGCGCTTCAAGACGCCGCCGGCTATGCCCCGCTCCAGTTCCGCAGCGCCCTGGTTCCCGTGACGAATATTGCATCGTACCTCTCCTACATACTCATTTTCGTCGGCTTCATTCTTCACGCGGGTGGAATGATCATGACCGGCGCGATTGTTTTCAGCCTGGTCGTGCTGTTTTCCATCGTGACGCTGCCGGTGGAGTGGGACGCCAGTGCGCGGGCCAAGAAACTGATGGTGGCTGCCGGGATCGTCACCGAGGCCGAGCGGAATGACGCCGGAAAGGTGCTCAACGCCGCATTTCTCACCTATCTTGCCGCGGTCCTGAGTTCTCTCCTGATACTGTTGTATTATATCCTCCGGGCGATCGGCATGAACCGGCGCGGTTGAATTTCCGGATCGGATTTATCCTGTAACAACCAAGGAAAGCTCCCATGAAAGACTGTATTTTCTGCAAGATCATCGCCGGGGAGATCCCCTCCCGGAAAATCTATGAAGACGAACTCGTTTACGCGTTCATGGACATCGGCCCCATCAACTTCGGCCATACGCTGGTGATTCCGAAGGAACATCATGCCAGTTCGTCGACGATCCCCGAAACCACCGCCGGACGCATGTTCCGGGTCGGCGCGCGAATCGGGGTGGCGCAGAAACGCGCCCTCGACGCGGATGCCTTCAATCTTCATCTCGCGGACGGCGCCTGTGCCGGGCAGGTGGTCATGCACGCGCATCTTCACGTGGTTCCCCGCAGCGCCGACGATTCGTTCCACTGGAACTGGCGACAACTCAAATACGAGACTCCGGCCGCGGCCGACGAGGCGGCGGAGAAGCTCCGCGCCGCGCTCAAGCTCCATCCGGACAGGTGACCCGGGCTGAAATGAACGAAGAAAGTTTTACAAAAAAACTGGCGGCATTGTTCCCGCAGGGGCCCGACGTCAAGGTCGGGCCGGGCGATGACTGCGCCGTGCTGGACCTCGGCATGAAGGAGCTGTTCCTTGCCGCCGTCGACCAGGTGATTTCCAAAGTGCATTATCTGGAAGGATGTCCCCCTTCGTATGTCGCCGGAAAACTTCTGAAACGCAACATCAGCGACATCGCCGCGATGGGAGGTCTGCCCACGCATGCCCTCCTTTCCATTGCGGTCAATCCCATGGATGAAGAATGGCTGGCGCTGTTTCACGAGGCCATGGCGAAGTTTTCAAAAGTCTACGGCATTTCCGTGATCGGCGGCGACATGGCGCGGCTTTTCACACCGGGGGAGGTCCTTTCCCTCACGATTCTGGGAAAGGTGGAACGCGAGAAGCTCTGTCTGCGCTCCGGAGCAAAGAAGAACGATCTTCTCTATGCCACCGGTTCGTTCGGCAACTCCTTCTACAGCGGACATCATCTTGAATTCACGCCGCGTCTGGAGGAGGCCCGCTTCCTCGCCGGCAATTTCACCCATGCGATGCAGGACGTCAGCGACGGCCTTCTCAAAGACGCCGCTCGGATGGCGGAGGCCTCCGGGCTTGCGCTGGCGCTCGAACCGGAAAAAGTTCCTCTGCGCCGGGGCGCGTCCGTGGAAGCCGCCCTGACCAACGGCGAGGACTACGAACTGCTGATCGCCGTGCCTCCGTCGCTGACCTTCCGCCTGGAGCGCGCCTGGTCTTTTCCGACCGCGCTGACCCGGATCGGCAAGTTCATCGAAGGGACCCCCGGACAGGTGGCCGGAACCGAAGAATTGAACCTTTCACAAAAACCGACAGGATACGATCATTTCCAATGAAGCAGACCTTTCAGACTTCTTCCGCGGAGGAAACGCGGGAACTGGCCCGGCGGATCGCCTCCGGAACGAAACCGGGAGCCGTGTTTGCCCTCGACGGCGAACTGGGGGCGGGCAAGACCGTTTTCGCCTCCGGCTTCGCGCGCGGCCTCGGCATTGTCGAGCCGGTGTCCAGCCCGACGTTCACCATCGTGCAGGAATATCCCTGTAGACGCGGCGTCTTTTTCCATCTGGACCTGTACCGGATCGACAATCCGGACGCCGCGCTGGCGTTCGGCATCGACGAATTCCTGTATGCTTCCGACGGCTTTACCCTGATCGAGTGGCCGGACCGGATCGAGGGGCTTTTTCCGCCTCACACGGTCCGGGTCCGGATCGAGCGGATCGACCGCGGGGACAACCGTCTCATCACATTGGACAACCCGGAAAAATGAGGTGACGCCGTGTTCCGTCTTGTTTCGGAATATATCCCGGCGGGCGACCAGCCGCAGGCGATCGATGAACTGGTGCGCGGTCTCAAGGAGGGACGGCGTTTCCAGACCCTTCTCGGGGTGACCGGTTCCGGCAAGACCTTCACGCTCGCGAACATGCTGGCCCGGGTCAACCGCCCGGCGCTGATGCTTTCCCACAACAAGACTCTCGCAGCCCAGCTGTACAGCGAATTCAAATCGTTCCTGCCCGAAAACGCCGTGGAGTTCTTCGTCAGCTACTACGATTATTATCTGCCGGAATCCTACATCCCGCAGACCGACACCTATATCGCCAAGGACGCCAGCATCAACGAAAACATCGAGCGTCTGCGGCTCTCTGCGACCGCGTCGCTGCTGGAACGCCGCGACGTCCTGAGCGTCGCCAGCGTGTCGTGTATCTACGGCTTGACCGCGCGTGAGGATTACGAGTATATGTGCATCCCGCTGTCCATCGGAATGGAGATTGGCCGCAACGAGCTTCTGCGGCGTCTCGTGGACGTCCAGTTCGACCGCAACGACACGGCGCCGGAGCGCGGACAGTTCCGCGTCCGCGGGGATTGTGTCGATATTTTTCTCGCGCAGAAGGAGGAGTATGTCCGCGTGGAATTCTGGGGCGACGCGATCGAATCCATGACCCGGTGCGATCCGACGACCGGGCGTGTGCGGTCCCGTCCCGACAAGGTCATGATCTTCCCCGCGCGTCATTTCGTGCTTCCGCAGGAGCGGATCGACAACGCCATGGAAGGCATTCTGGAGGAGATGCGCGGACAGGTGGCCTTCTTCGAATCGCAGGGGAAGCTGGTCGAAGCCCAGCGCCTGTATCAGCGCGTGACCTATGATGTGGAGATGATGCGCGAGATCGGCTACTGCGCCGGGATCGAAAACTATTCGCGCCATCTCGGCGGACGCGCCCCCGGTTCGCGCCCGTTCTGTCTGCTCGACTTCTTCCCGAAAGATTATATCACGATCATCGACGAATCCCACGCGACCATTCCGCAGCTCATGGCGATGTACAAGGCCGACCGCAGCCGCAAACAGACGCTGGTCGATCACGGGTTCCGCCTCCCGTCGGCGCTGGACAACCGCCCGCTCAAATTCGAGGAATTCGAGTCGCTTCTCGGCGATGTGATCTTCGTTTCCGCCACGCCCGCCGAATACGAACTGAAACTCTGCGGCGGCGCGGTCGTCGAACAGGTCGTGCGTCCCACCGGACTTCTCGATCCGCCGGTGGAGGTGCGTCCGCTGGAAGGCCAGGTCGACGATGTGATGGAGGAGATCCGCAAGTGCACGGAAAGCGGAGGGCGTTCCCTGGTCGCCACGCTGACCAAGAAGAGCGCGGAACGGCTGGCCGATTATCTTTCCGACCTCGGACTGCGGGTCAAGTATCTTCACTCCGAGATCGATGTGATCGAGCGGGTCAAGCTGCTGACCGAACTCCGCCGCGGCGATTTCGACTGTATCGTCGGCATCAATCTTCTGCGCGAGGGCATCGACCTGCCCGAACTGAAACTGGTCGCCATTCTCGACGCCGACAAGGAAGGATTCCTGCGGTCCGGCCGCTCCCTGATCCAGGTCGCCGGACGCGCCGCGCGCAACATCGACGGAAAAGTGATCCTTTACGGCGACCGCATCACCGACAGCATGAAGGCGCTGATCGACACCACCCATGCCCGCCGCGCCAAACAGGATGCTTACAACAAGGCGCATCACATTACCCCGAAAACCATCCTCAAGGCCGCCCGCGAAACCATCACGGACGTTCTTGGACTGTCGTCCGAAAAAATCGCCTCGAAAGTTACCTACAGCATGGAGGAGCTGAAGTCCGCCGCCGCAACCGTACAGGAGGATCGTTCCGCTTATCGCGCGGTCAGGAATTCCAAGCGCGGCAAGCTCGCCCGCGGCGACACTCCTTCGCTGGAAGGGCTGGACTTCAACGAGCTGGTCGCCGCCCTGGAGCAGGAGATGCTTTCCGCGGCGGAAAATCTCGAATTCGAGCGCGCCGCCCAGCTGCGCGACCAGTTGAAATCCCTTCAAAACGGAGTCTCTTTCACATGATCGAAAAAACACTGCAATGCGGGTTTTCCATTCCCGCGCTCGGCATGGGCACCTGGCGTTTCGGCGGAGGCCTGGAACACGACCCGGATAACGATGACGAGAAACAGCTCAATGCTTTGCGGGAAGGTCTGGACGCCGGCTTCACGCGCATCGATACTGCCGAAAGCTATGCGGCCGGATATGCCGAAATCCTCATCGGAAAAGCGATCGAAGGAAGGAAACGCGACGGTTTGTTTCTCACTTCAAAAGTCTGGAAAACCAACCTGACCTTCGACGGTGTTCTCCGCGCGGCGGAAGGTTCCCTGAACCGTCTCGGCACAGACTGGCTGGACCTCTATCTGATCCATCAGGTCAACGAGGAAATCCCCTTGAAGGAAACGGTTCGCGCCATGGATCGCCTGGCCGATGAAAAAGTGGTCCGCGCCATCGGCGTGAGCAACTTTGCGCTGGAGCGTTTCCAGCGGGCGCAGGCGTACGCCGATCACAAGATCGTGCTCAATCAGGTGCATTACAGTCTGGTGGTGCGCGAGCCGGAAAAGGAACTGCTTGCCTGGTGTCAGAAAAACGATGTGATCCTCGAGGCGTGGCGGCCGCTGCGCGAACTCAAGGAATGCGAACTGCTGCTGGAACTGGCGCGCAAATATAACCGTACGACCGTACAAATTGCGCTGAGCTGGCTTTTGTCGCAGAAAAATGTGGTGACTCTTTCCGCCTCGACTTCGCCTTCCCATCTGCGGGAAAATCTCGCCGCGGCGGATTTTTCACTGACGGCGGAGGAGATCGAAAAACTCCGCGCCGATTATCCCTTCATGCTAGAAGTTTCGCCTGCTGTTCCATTGCGATGAAACGGAAAAAACATACCGTTATTTCAGTGCCAGGAGCGCGGTCACCGGACGGTGATCCGAAGCAAGAATATTTTCGATGAAGGAAAATTCGCGCAGCTCGAAAGCACCCTTCGGATATGTACAGATGAAATCGATCTGCCGCCATCCGGCATGGGAACAGTGCGCGGTCGGCGTATGGGGATCGCAATCGTTGCAGACGTCCCATTGCGTATGGATGTATTGAAGAGTTTCCGTGCCCGGATACGTGTTGAAATCTCCCAGCCAGACCGCCGGGAAATAATGATTTTTCTGAACGGTTTCGGTCACCATTTTTGCACACGCGGTACGAAGTTCTTCGTCGTGCTCCAGTTCCCCTTGATAGGAGAAATGGGTCACGATGAAATAATACGGTTTCGGAGCCCGAATTTTCACGATGATGAAAATGCGTTTTTCGTGTCCTTCCGGAACCGGGAGAAAGATTTTATCGATGACTTCCATCGGATATTTGGAGAGGGCGGCAATCCCGTATTTTCCATGACCGTTGTTGATGGGAATGGCGTCTCCGAAAAAGATATTCATTCCGAGATAACCGCTCATGGCTTCGGGCACGTCGAGGCCCGGTGAGTACGGATGATTGACAGTGACTTCCTCCAGCCCCAGAACATCCGGGTTTTCTTTCTTGATGAGATCCGCGATCCGTTTCCAGTCCGGACGGGTGTCCGTACCGATCGTAAAATGAATGTTGTAGGTCATGGCCTTGATGATCTGTTCCATTTCATATCTCTCCCTGTTGACTTTTGGATGGAAAACAACAGACTCTACCATAGATGCGCGGGAGATGTTTTTCAAGCGGGAAAATAAAAAAATGAGGAAGACGGCTGGCTGTCCTGGATATTAGTACAGATGTTTTATTTTCCATCATTGGTGCAAAGCGGGGAATGGTTGTTTGCAAGTCCGAAGGCATCATTTTTTCCGAATAAAGACGTCCAAAAATTTTTTTTTAAAAAAAATCAGTACAATAAAAAATTCAAAAGTCATTTGTAAGTCAAAAAAAGTAGGCTCGAAAATGAAAAAAAATGGCTTTTTTCCCGTTTTTCTGAAAAAAATCGCATTTTTTTTAAAAAAAACGCAAAAAAAATAAAAAAATATTTTGTAAATTCATTGATTGACAGTAAATTAAATTATCACCTTAACAAAGGAGGTTATCCACATGGCAACAAAAACTACCAAAAAGGCAGCCGCTCCTGCCAAGAAAGCCGTCGCCAAAGCCGCTCCCGCGAAGAAAGCCGCAATGAAAGCTCCTGCGAAGAAAGCTGCTCCTGCTGCGAAGAAAATGGTTGCTGCCGTAAAGGCCGCTCCCGCGAAGAAAGCTGCTCCTGCGAAGAAGGCCGCTCCTGCGAAGAAGGCCGCTCCCGCGAAGAAAGCCATTCCCGCGAAGAAAGCTGCTCCCGCGAAAAAGGTCGCAAAGAAATAAACTGTACGTTGAAACATTTAAAAGAATGCCGTTCGCAAGGACGGCATTCTTTTTTATGGACCGCCTGCGAAATGAGCGGCGCTTCCCGATGCGGCGATTGAAATCCTTCCGTCCTTTCCGGAATGTTTTTTTACACCCGTTTTATTCTCCATATCCGAATGTGTTTTCTCCAACGGAAGAATCGTGTCCGGAGCAAAAACTTTTCCCCGCGGCTTGAATTTTTTTCTCCTTCCGATTATATTGTCCACTTGATTCAAAAAGAATAACCATAGAACAGGAGAACAAGATGAATTGGCTGCTGAAACAGTGTCGGCTGATTTCCCCCGACCAGGAAATCGAAAATGCGGCGGTCCTGATTGAAAACGGAGTCGTGAGACGGATTTTTGCGGAGGGCGACGCGCTTCCTTCCGCGGACCGGGTCACGGATGTGGAAGGCGCGATGACTGTGCCCGGTTTCATCGATGTGCACTGTCACGGAAAGTCCGGATTCGATTTCTGCGACGCCGCGGAGGAGGCGATGGAAACCATCGGCAAGGACAAGCTCAAGGAGGGCGTGACTTCTTTCCTTCCCACGACGCTGACTCTTCCGGAGGAACTGCTGGCCCGCGCGCTTCAGACCGCCGCCGACTATGTGAAGAAGGACGTGAAGGGCGTGAAAGTTCCGGGCGTTCATCTGGAAGGTCCCTTCATCAACCCGAAGTGCCTCGGTGCGCAAAATCCCGACTATGTGCGTGAGCCGGACATCGAAATGGTCCGCCGTCTTGCCGCGATCTTTCCGGTCAAAAAAGTTTCCTACGCGGTGGAAATGCCCGGCGGTGCGGAGTTCGCCGCCGAACTGCTTTCCGAAGGCATTACGCCGTCCTGTGTTCACAGCGCGGCCAAATTCGAGGAGTTCGAGGCGGCGCACCGGCACGGTCTCCAGAACCTTACCCATTTCTGCAACCAGATGACGCCGCTGCATCACCGCGACATCGGACTGGTCGGCGCGGGCCTTGCGTGCAAGGATGTCTTCATCGAGATGATCTGCGACAAGCTCCATCTCTGCCCGGACATGATCCGTCTGGTTTTCTCGCTCAAAGATCTGGAAAAGATCCAGCTCATTACCGACGCCATGCGCGCGGCCGGAATGCCCGACGGCGAATCTTCGCTCGGCGGGCTTGCCGTGATCGTGAAGGACGGCGCGGCGCGTCTGGCTTCCAACGGCGCGCTGGCCGGAAGCACGCTCCAGGTCTGCGATGCGCTCCGCAATGTGTATGAGATTACCGGACTGCCGTTGAAAGAGCTCATCAAGACGACCTCCTGGAATCAGGCGCAGGCGCTCGGCCTGAAGAATCTGGGAAAGATCGCTCCCGGATACGCGGCCGACATCGTGATTTTGGACGACCGTTTCAAAGTCCGGAGCGTTCTGGTGGATGGAGAACTCCGCTATCAGGCATAAAAAAATTATCGGGGCCGTTCCGCGATTTCCGTGCGAACGGCCCGTTTTCTGCAATCACATCTCGATTCCGCGTTGCGGGGGGCGTCCCTTCGAATAATAATGCTTGACGCACTTCATTTCGGTGACCAGATCGGCCAATGCGACGGCTTCGGGCGGAGCGTCTCGTCCGGTCAGGACCAGTTCCGTTTCCCCGCACGGAATGCGCATCAGTCCGAGCAGCGGTCCAAGCGGAAACAATCCCGCTTTCCACGCCCCGAAAATCTCGTCGGCGACCACAAGGCCGTATTGACTGGACCGGAGGGCTTCTTCCAGGGAATCCAGTGTTTTCCGGGCAAGGCGGATATCCTCGTCCGAGGGTTTCCCGAGAATGAATTTGCCCCGTCCGTGGGAAGCATATATGAATTTTCCGGGTGCTTTTTCTTTCAGGAAGACAATCTCCGAACTGGAGCCGTCCTTGATGAACTGGGCGAAAAAAACGCGCAGTCCGGCGCCGAGCGCACGGACCGCCAGCCCGGCGGCCGCGGTCGTTTTTCCCTTGCCGTCTCCTGTATAGATATGGATCATGAAGTCCCTTTCCGCAGAAAATATACGCCAAAGTCGAAAAAAATCCAGCCGCCGCCTTGAAAACGGACGGAAAAAAAGTAAGTTAAAGCGGCAATCACATCCATCTAGATCAAAGGATCATCATGTCGTTACTGGACCAGATCGAACAACTGAAACAGAGCACCTCCGTCGAGACCGCCGCGGCACTGGACTCCCAGGGATTTCTGGCAACTCCCGGCGAGAGTGCGGAAGCGTATGCGGAGAGACTGTTGAAAGAAGAAGAAAAAATTCGCGCCTTCCGCGAGAAACTGTCGCGGGAAAAAGTCATGGAGCCGTATAAGGGGCTGATCATCGACTCGTATTCCGAGATTTCCCCTGAAATTCTGGAAGAGGCCGCCGAAACGACCCGGAAAGCCTATGGCTTCGAAGTCAAATGGGTGCCCGGTTTTTTTCCGGTTCAGGGACTGGGACTGCTGTGGGGCGGCTGTTCCATCGGAGCGTATGAAAACCTTCCGGCTCTTTTCATTATCCGAAGAAATTTTCAGAACAGGAAACGTTTCTTCATTTATTCGCGCGAGGAACTGACTTCGCACGAACTGTGCCATGTGGCGCGTTCCCCTTTGAACGACATTCCCTACGAAGAGCATTTCGCGTATGCGCTCTCCCGCAGCGCGCTGCGCCGCTACAGCGGGAACTGTTTCAAGTCGGAAAAGGATGCGCTGCTGTTCCTTCTGCCGATGTTTCTCCTGCTGGCCGTCCAGATCGGGCGCGCCGCCTACTGGCCGTGGATTCCGGTCTGGCCGTTCTGGATTCTGGCGTTTGTGTGGCCGGTTTATCTGGTGGTTTCCAATCAATTCGCCCGCAAGCGCTACTTCCGGGCGGAGAAGGCGCTTGCGCCGTACACGGACATGCCCGGCGCGGTCCTGTTCCGGTGCGTGGCGAAGGAGATCGACGAACTGGCGGACTGTTCGGAAAATCCGGAAGCGGTCAAGACCTGGCTGGAAAGCAAAAAGGACAGCGATCTGCGCTGGAAAATCATCTTTCATCGTTTTCTCAATCAAAAGGAGGCTTGAAAAATGGCGGAACTGAAAGAACTCACGGAATTCCTGAACGATACCCTTGCCATCGCAAAATTCCCCGGGGACGCGTCCAACAACGGCCTCCAGTTCGAGGGCGCGCGCGAGGTGACGAAAGCCCTGTTCGCGGTCGACGCCTCCAACGCGCTTTTCTGTACGGCTGCGGATCTGGACGCCGATTTCATTTTCGTGCATCACGGGATCAGCTGGGGACCGTCCCTGAAACGGATCGTTTCGCTGGACGCCCGGCGCATTTCCATGCTGGCGGGAAACTCGATTTCCCTCTATGCCGCGCATCTGCCGCTGGACGTCCATCCCGAGCTCGGTCACAATACGCTGCTGTCCGGGATGCTGAAACTTTCCGATCTCCAGCCCTATGCCGAATACGACGGCTATCCCATCGGCTTTGAAGGAGTCCTCAAAAAAGAAATGAGCCTGAAAGATATGGCTGTTTTATTCGACCGCGCCCTTGTTTCCGAAGGGCCTTACCGGATTTTCGGAGATCCGGCCCGGAAAGTTTCCCGGGTCGGCGTGATTTCCGGAGGAGGGGCTTTCCCGGCCGCTTTCAGCGAGGCTTACGAACGCGGGATCGAGTGTCTGGTGACCGGCGAGATGGGGCACAGCGCCTGCCACTATGCTCTGGAAGCCGGGGTTTCCGTGCTGGCTCTCGGGCATTATCGTTCCGAAACGCCCGGCGTGCTGGCCCTGATGGACCTGGTGAAGGAACGCTTCAACCTGAAAACTGAATTTGTCGACCTTCCGACCGGGATGTGACCGGATTCGGAATGATTTGTACGGACGGACAAAATTATTTTCTTCCGGAACGGGTTGACTGTCTTTACAGGGAATAGAGAGTTCTCATCGCCATGGAAAAGGCTTCCATGGTGAGTTCGGCATCGAACCCGGCGCGATGGGGACGCGACTCGTCCAGTTCGGCGCCGAGTCCGAGGTCGCGGCGGAGCGACTGGAGGCTGTAGCTGGAGAGTCCCGGATAGGCTTTGCGAATCAGCACGATGCTGTCGTACGCCCCGGACTTCCACAGGGGCAGGCCGCACCGTGCCAGCCCCTCTTGAAGGAATGCAAGATCGAAACGGGCGTTGTGGGCGACCAGTTTCGATCCCTGTGCAAATTCCAGAAACGCATAGGCCGCATCCTTGAAAATCGGCGCTTCCGCCACCATCCCGTTGTCGATTCCGTGAACCCGGGTCAGGGAGAACGGAATCGGAATGGAAGGATTCACCAGCGTTTCAAAACGGGTCACGACGCCGTCCGGATCGACACGCACGGCGCCGATCTCGACAATCCGGTCCCGCATCGGGCTCATGCCGGTGGTTTCCAGGTCGAAGACCGTGAACGGTCCCATGTTGTGCCAGGCAGCCATGGTTCAGCGGTCCTGATAGCCGTCGGGGAACTTCGCCATCCATTTCCAGACGGATTCGATGATGCGTCCGGCGTCCTCGTATTGAGGCTGCCAGCCGAGTTCCTTTCTGGCGAGTTCGGAGCAGGCGATGAGACGGGGCGGATCGCCGGGACGGCGGGGAACGACTTCCGCGGGAATGGGGCGTCCGGTGACCTTGCGCGCCGTCTCGAGAATCTCCTTGACGCTGAGGCCGCTGCCCGTGCCGAGGTTGTAGTGTCCGCTGCGGGGCGCATACAGCGCTTTTTCATGCGCCTGCGCCAGATCAAGAATATGGATGTAGTCGCGGATGCAAGTGCCGTCCGGCGTGTCATAGTCGTCCCCGAAGAGCATGGCTTTTTCGCGTTTCCCCTGGGCGACCTGAAGGAGAATCGGGATCAGGTGGGATTCGGGATTGTGGTCTTCGCCGAAATTCTCCGTGGCTCCCGCGGCGTTGAAATAGCGCAGGGCGACATACTTGAGTCCGTAGATGCGGCTGTACCACTCGAGGACTTTTTCAAAGCAGAGTTTGGATTCGCCGTAGGGGTTGATCGGCTTCTGCTCGGCGTCTTCCCGGATCGGAATCGACTTGGGTTCGCCGAAGGTCGCCGCCGTGCTGGAGAAAACGAAGGTCCTGACCTTCCCTTCGATGGCCGCATCGGCCAGGTTGATGGCGCTGGCGAGGTTGTTGCGGAAATATTTGCCGGGGTCCTTCATGGATTCGCCGACCAGGGAAAATGCGGCGAAGTGCATGATGGCGTCGAAGGAATTGTTCCGGAAGATTTCGAGAAGGCTGTCACGGTCGGCGAGGTCGCCGCGGATGAATTTCGCGCGCGGATCGACCGCTTTGACGTGGCCCGTCACCAGCGAGTCGAACACGGTGACCGTGTGCCCGCGGTCAAGCATGTATTCGGAACAGGCGCTGCCGATGTAGCCCGCGCCGCCGGTGATGAAAATATTCATGATGCAGTCTCCTTTTTACGGTCAGAGTTTCCGATTCATGGCGTCGAGGCCGAGCCTGTAGGCTTCCGAGTTCATCTTGACGATCTTCTCTTTTCCGCTGAAGCATTCCGACAGGGCGTCGAAGGCGGCGTTGTCGAGGTCTCCGGCGTCTTTGGGCGTGAGATAATGCTTTTTGAGGACGGCGCACAAGGCCCCGAGCATGACCGCGTTGGCGCACTTGAGATTGCCGAACTTTTCGGCAATGTCCGCGCCGTCGATGGCGAACGCCTTCTGGCCCGGCTTGAGAACCGGCGCTTCCGGAATGGTGGAGCTGTCGTACACCGCGATTCCGTCGTCGGCCAGTTCGGGGAGATATTTTTCCATGGACGGACGGTTGAGGATGATCAGCAGATCGCAGTTGCTGTCCACGATCGGAGAGCCGATGGTGCCGCGGTTGACGATGACGGCGCAGTTGGCGGTGCCGCCCCGCATTTCGGGACCGTAGGAGGGCAGCCAGGAAACGTTGAGGTTGTGCTGCTTGCCCATGGCGGCGATGATGAGGCCGAGACTGAGCACGCCCTGTCCGCCGAAGCCGCCGATCTTGATGCGGAGTTCGCGGTCGAAAAGGGGCGACTCGCAGCGGTAGTCCGCGCCGACTTCGTGTCCGACTTCACGGTACATGGCCTTGACCACGGAATCGCGGTCGTAAACGGGTGCGGGCCGTTCCACTCTGGCGCGGTCGGCGGACTCGTCCTTGAAGACGCCGAGCGGAAAATACTCGGTCATTTTCTCATCGATGAATTGATCCATTTCATCGGCTTTCATCTTGAGGTTGACCGGGCATCCGGAGAGGACCTCGACAAGGGAAAAGCCTTTTTTCTCGATGTTGTTCTGAATGGCTTTCCGCACGGCCTGGCGCGCTTTCATGATGTTCTTCGTGGAGGTCAGCGCAACGCGCTCCACATAGACCGGGGCCTGGAGTTGGGCGACCATTTCGCAGACTTTCAGCGGATATCCCTCGGAAAGGGCGTCGCGTCCGTAGGGGCTGGTGACGGTCTTCTGTCCGATGAGAGAAGTCGGGGCCATCTGTCCGCCGGTCATGCCGTAAATGGCGTTGTTCACGAAGAAGACGCAGTAGTTTTCGCCGCGGTTGGCCGCCTGGATGAAGTTGTTGAAGCCGATCGCGGCCAGGTCGCCGTCGCCCTGATAGCCGATGATGATGCTTTCGGGATTGGCGCGGGTCAGGCCGGTGGCGGCCGCGGCGGAGCGTCCGTGCGGGACCTGGATTCCGAAGCAGTCGAAGTAATAATAGGCGAAGACCGCGCAGCCCACGGGAGAAATGAGGGTCGTCTTGTCCTGGATTCCGAAATCGGCGATGGCTTCGGCGATGAGTTTGTGAAGGATGCCGTGTCCGCAGCCGGGACAGTAGGACATGTTTTTCTTGATGGTGCCGGGACGGCGTTCAAAGATATCGAAAAAGCCTTTCGGCCGGCCGAATTTGATTTTTTCCGCCATGATTATTGACCTCCTTGCGCAAGCTGACGGCAGTGACGCACGACTTCCTCGACGCTGGGCAGGTTTCCGCCCATGCGGTTGAGCAGAGAGACCGGACGCGAACACTCGATCGTGAGACGGATGTCGTCGATCATCTGGCCGTTGTTCATTTCGACCGAAACGAATTGTTTCGCATGCGGCAGCCTGGATGTGAATGCTTTTTTGGGGAACGGGAAAAGAGTGACCGGCCGGATCATTCCGGCTTTGACGCCCCCGGCGCGGAGACGGTCGATCGCGGTCCGGATGATGCGTCCGCAGATGCCGAATCCGGCAACGAGGATTTCGGCGTCGTCCGTGCGGTATTCCTCGGCGTGGGCTTCCTTTTCCTCGATTTCGGCGTATTTGGCGTTGAGGCGATGATTGAGTTCTTCCAGGTCGTCGGGCTCCATATAAATGGACGTGAGGCAGTTCGTGCGCGGGTTGACGTGGAAGTCGAGCGCCCAGTCCGGGGATTCGCGGCGGGGCAGGGGTTCCGGCAGGGCCACGGATTCGAGCATCTGCCCGATGACGCCGTCGGTCAGGACATAGACCGGAATGCGATACTTGTCGGCGAGTTCAAACGCGAGACGGGCGAAGTCGCACATTTCCTGTGCGGAGGAGGGGGCGAGGACGATCACCTTGTAGCCGCCGTGTCCGCCGCCCTTGACCACCTGGTTGTAGTCGGACTGTTCGGGGGCGATGTTGCCGAGGCCGGGCCCGCCGCGCATGATGTCCACGATGACGCAGGGCAGTTCCATGGTCGCGATATAGGAGACGCCCTCCTGTTTGAGGCTGATTCCGAGGCCGGAGGAGGCCGTCATGACGCGGCGTCCGGCGGCGGAGGCGCCGAGGACCATATTGATGGAGGCGGTTTCGCATTCCGCCTGGAGGAAGGGTCGCCCGAGCTTCGGGAAATATTCCGCGGCGGTCTGGGCGATTTCGCTGGCAGGAGTGATCGGATATCCGAAGAAACAGTCGCAGCCCGCGAGAAGCGCGCCGAAAACCACGGCTTCGTTGCCTTTCAGAAGCAGTTTATTGCTGTATTCCATGACAGAATCCTTTTTTTGTCAGTCTTCGATTTCGTAAACTGTGATTGCGCCGGGTTCCGGACAGGCGTAGAAACATGCACCGCAACCGACACAGCCGTCCCCTTCGAAAACCGCATAGGGCACGCCGATGAAATTCAGTTTCGTCCCCATTTTCAAAAGTTTTTTCGGGCAGGCCCTGACACACCGTCCGCATCCCTTGCATTCATCCGGTTCGGGGACGGCGCGGTACTTTTTTCTGGTTGCTTGATTCATTTTGTTTTTCCTGATTATTTTACGAAAAATGATTGAAATCAGTACTATACATCGCAACATTTTTTTTTCAAGAATCGCATCCCGAAAAACATTCCGGAAAACGGCACTCGGACCGGTATTTTTTTTCGTCACTCGTTGCCGGTGGAAACATTGGTAGTGGCGCTGTAGGCCATGCCGGGCATGGCGGATATGCCGATGGTGAAATTGAAATAATAGGGCCAGGTCATATCGGAATTGGCGTTTCTCTGTGCATAGGTGCCGATTCCGGCCACCACATACCAGCAGTGGAAGTCGCGGCGGAGGGAGAGGCTGAGCTGGTTGAACAGGTTGGCGTCGACGTCGTATGACATGATGAAATTGCCTTTCAGCCGGTCGTCGATCATGGAGGGGAAGTTGAGTCCCAGCGACAGGAACTGATGCCTCAGGAAATAGGATTTGAAGTAGGAGGTCGAGTTGATCTGGGACAGGGTGCTTCCCATGGAATAGGCGGTCCGCTGGGCATAGGCGTCGGAATAATAATAGCTTCCGGTCAGGATCCAGTCTTTGGTGATTTTATAGGAGAGGGACATGTTGAGCTGGTTGATGAGATTTCCCGAAATGCCGGGGCGTCCGGCGTCTTTATCGCCCTGCATGACGGTTGCGTCATGGTCGTTGTTCTGTCCGATGTCCAGGAGGAGTTCCGTGGTGAAGAGCAGGTTTTCCGTGGGGGAGAACTTGAGGATGGTTCCCAGGTCGCCGACCTGGTTGAAGCCGTCCGCCTTTTCGAAATGGAAGTCCCAGTAGTTTTCAAGGGAGATCCATTCATAAAGCACGTCATTCCGCCGGGTCTGCAAACGGTTCTGGAGTCCCAGCCGGATGAACGCCTGTTTTTCGAGCTGGTCCACTTCGTCGAAATAGTAGATGTTTTTATAGCTGACGGTGGGATCGGGCATATAAACGAGGTTGAAGTAAGGGACCATGACATGGCGCAGGCCGTCGATCTGAAGGAAGGCGCTCTTGGCGTCCTGCCATGCGCGGTAGATTTTCATATTGCCTTCCAATCCGAGTTCGAAAGTGAAGCGGTAACGCGCTCCGCCCCGGTCGTCATAGTTGTAGACTTTCAGGGTGGACGGAGGCCAGTTGTCCAGCTGGTCGTCCGCATAGATGCTGTAGAGCTTGTTCACATCCATGTCCTCTTTCGAGGACTGCGAATACGCGGTGAACCGGGTAATGGCGCGCGGGATCAGGTTGAGGACGTCGAACAATTTGAACGGATAGTAGAATGCGTGCAGCGTGTCGAAGCGGAAGGCGCTGTAGTCTTTCGGGTCGGTGAAATAGGGGCCGAACGCCTGCGGGTCCACGTTCACCAGATACTCTGCGGCCGCCTGGGTGTTTTTTCCGAAGGCGTTGACGACGGGGATGAGGTCCTGCCGGTTCTCGTCGATGAGAATCTGATTGAAATTGATGTTGGGATTCTGTTCACGGGAGAATGTGTATTCACGCCAGCTCATTTTGTAGTAACCGGCGGAGGTCTGCCCCTGGTAATAAATGTTCTTGAAAAGCTCCTGGCGCTGGGCATCCAGGCGGATTTCGGGCAGGCGCTGGAGCATGGTGTCGAAGGAGTTCACTTTCACGACGGTCTGAAGCATGGCGGAAAAACGGTCTCCCTGATATTCAAGCGCCGCGAAGGTCGGCGGCTGGATATCGTTGTTGTAACGGCTCTGGAAGTAATCCTGGAGGAAGTTGTAGTCGCTGATCTTGTCGACCTGTCCCCGGAAATCCAAACGGGGCGTCAAGTGGGTGATGTTGGAAAGTCTCAATTCATAACGGGTGGTCGGAATTTCGAAACGGCTGTGTTTCTGGATCCATTCCTGTTCGGTGTAGCCGTCCGGGGCGTCGTTCCGCCCGGAGTTCCAGTAATCGTAGGGGTTCCGGTCGTTGATCAGGTAGCCGAAGAATTCCGTTTTGGACTTCTTGGTCAGAATGTCGGCCGTTCCGCCGAGTCCGAGTCCCCGCTGTTCATAGTAGTCGACGATGGCGGCCGCGCGGACGATGGCGGGTTCGCTGAGGAGCTCGAACTCCTTGCTGGTCCGGACATAATTTCCGAAGCGGGAGGAGTTCCCGTACTCGAAGCGGATACCGAACGTATTGGAGTCCGCCGGCTTGTAGAATGCGGGAATCCAGAGGATCGGGAGGTCCCAGACCCGGATCAGGTTGTTCAAAGCCAGGACGCTGTGTTCGCCGTGGTCCGGGTTATAGTTGTAAATGCTCCGGTTGGCCTCCCGCGGCTTGAGGGTCATTTCGGCGGATTCCACTTCGTAGTGGGCGTTGTCGTCCATTTTATATTCGCAAGTAGTCATGCGTGCGCCGAAGAGCTTGAGAGTGCCGTTCGGGTAGCGGTCCGCCAGGGTGCCCGTGAAATACATGAACCCGGCCTTGATGAAAAAGTTCCGGAACTGGAACGAACCCGTTTCCAGACTGCCGGAAGCACGTTCGGCCTTCATGTAGGCGCTGTTGGAAATCAGGGTGGCCTTGATTTTCTGGTTCCCGTCCGGGGAGGTTGAAATGCCCTCGGCCACGATTTTGACCGCGGGGTCTTGAAGATACGCTTCATATTCCGAAGGAGAAACCAGGATGCTCCGGGTGACTCTTGCGGAGAAGATCACGTTTCCGGCGGCTTCCATATCCTTGGTCAGCAGGTTGATGACCACGGAGTCGGCGGTGATCTGCATGTCTTTCAGACGGATGACGGCATGGCCGCGGGCGATCAGGTTGGAGCCGATATATTCATACGTATCGGCGCTCATGTCGATATCCTGCGAGGAAATGGAACCCATTTTGGGAAAGGAGGCGGTGGTCTTCATGTCTCCGATGATGTTTCCCGGACTGGTCGGAATGGAACCGAAGTCAGTGGTGGCCTGGGCCGCGTGATAGAACTGGCCGTACAACGGAACTCCGCATCCCCAGAAAAGAAGCGCCGCCAACAGTGCAAGCTTCAACTTTCTCGTTTTTTCCAAACAAGTCCAATGCACGTTTCACCCAACCCGATTATATCGATGAAAAACAGTTATTCAGAAGGTCAATTTAATTCATGGAAGGAATGTTTTCAAGATGAATTCAAAAGAAACAGTCATTTTGTGAAAAGAAAAACAATGGAAAATGCGTGGAAATGAATACGGGAAAAGCGGATTTTCCTGAAAATTACATTTTTGTCAGAGTTTCGCGTTTCCGTTTTTCCGGCGCACCGGAAGTTCCGGGCATTGCTATAAAAATGAGACTTTTCTGATTTCAGGGGTACATTCTTTCATGGTTTGCCTCCTGCTTTTTGAGCTTCGAACTCGCTCTGTTTTACGGCTGATATAGACCGCGTATTTTCAGGAGGCAACCCTTTTTTATTTTTCGGGAAACGCACCTGTTGCCTCTGCGTCTCTCATAATATCTTGGGGCGGGGCAGGTCATTGTTTGAGCGGTGCAGCGTCATGTCAAAAAAACAAGGGTAAAAAAACTTGGTCGTCGCGGTTTCCGTCCGGCTGTCGCGCACGTAGAGTTCAAGGTGTTCCGCCCGGCCCGGCTGGATCGAGGCATACACGTTTCCGGAATTCACGGACAGCGGCGGAGACTGCCAGACGGATTTGCCGTCGAGACGGATCTCAAATATTCCCGATGTTTCGTTGCGGTCGGCGAGACGGTTCAATCCGCATCCGAAGTCGAATCTTCGGAACACCCCGGACGGAATACGATACCGGACAAAGGCGAAGCGGGGGAAGGCGTGTCCTGGAAACATCTCCGGCAGTAGCGCGATTCCGGGGCGAGCGCCGTCTCCGGCATCAAGCGGAATTGGCTCGTCCCATTTTTTCCCCGGCATGACGCTACGCTGCGGCAGAAAATTGAACATCCCGTCGCAAAGATAATCCTCCGGTTCAAGCTCAAGCAGACTTACCGAGTCCGGTCCTTTTTTTTTGCCTTCAAACAGCGCATAAAGCGTATAAAGCAGATCGGCCATGATGTCGGTGCATTCTCCGACCGTTCGCGAAGCGTAAACGGCGGCTTCGGCAAAGTCATTTTTCAGTATGGCGTTCATTATCGGGACGATGGTTTTTGTGCTGTGAGATTTCAAAACCGCTAGTTTTTGGACGAAACGCCAGACGGTTTCCGACTCGTCGTCGCCGAGGCATTGCGCCGAATAGGAGTGTTCCGGATAAGACACCAGCGAGTTGTTTTCCATCGGCGAGTGAAAGAGACTGGACTGCCCTTCCTGCTGAAAAAGCGCCGACAGCATCTTGGGATCCGCCACGTGCGCCGCCTGACCGCATTCGCCGATCATGTGAGAAAGTATTCCGGTGAACTTGACGGCGCGTTCGTGTCTGCCGGAGCGCATTTCGGACAGAACGCGCGAAATCAGATATCCGGCCGCGGCGGTCAATTGTTGACATGTCCGGGCCGGTTGAAGCATATAATGCCCCATTTTCATCTCGCCGTCTTCGGGAAGAAAAACATAGTCCCGCCAATCCGGGTACTTTTCCAGATATTGCGGCGAAGAATTTTCGCCCAGCCAGAAAATGTCGGAAAAATTCGCCGCGTTCTCCAGCAATTCGCGATATTCCGCCCAATATTTTCCGACGGGTTCCGGCAAAAAGGCAATTGCATTGCCGGCAATCCAACTGTGACATACTCCATTCATAGAAATGATTTCTTTCTGCTTTGCCGCGTCCGGTACGCGACGAAACAAATTCATCACGCCTCGGCCGTGGCTTCTTGTCATTATTTCTGAGGTATTACTTCTATCGCGTTGCACAATCTGGCACTGGGGGCGCTACCATCTATATTGTACAGTCTGATATCAAGCGTGCCATCGGTCACGTCGGCATCGGTTTCGAAAACATGCGCCTGATTGAAATCCTTCGATATGGCGAAGAAATCCTTTTGGGCGAACAATGTTTTGTTCTGCACTGTGCAGTTAAGCACGGTACGTCCCTTGGCAAATCCGGTCGGATAACCGACTTTCATATAGAGTTTCACCTTGTATTTCCCGTTCGGAAGTTCGAATTTGTATCCGGGGCAGTTCCATGCCTCGCTCCGGAACACTTCTGGAATGTCGGTTCCGTAAAGTTTCGAATTTGACGGACGCGCGGCGTTCTGACTTCCCGGCAGCGCGCCGAATTTATTGCTTTTGCCGTTGTATATGCGATCCGGGCAGAACAGCCTTCCGTCGGCGACACGGACATATTCGGTCGAGCCGCAGTTCAGGGCAAAACGCCCGGTTTTTGCCATATCCGTCTCCTCCTTGAGCAATTCGAGCGAACCGCTTTTATTCATACTTTCGCGAATCGGAAGCAGGAAAAGCAGCCGGTGCGCCTCGGCGTAAGCACCTTTATCCATGACTTTTACGGCTTCCTTCACCAAGCCTTGCTCAAAAGCGACATTCTGTCCGAGTTTCTTCAGCGTTTCCAGAGCCGCATTTACATCGGCAACGCGTTTGGCATAGTAAGCGCGTCCGGACGGAGAGATTTTCGTCGAAACGCACTTGACTACGCTATCTTTCGCCCCGGTGATCAAAAACGAACGAAGTTCAAACGGCTTCAAATTTATGACGTCGCCATTGAGCAGCTTACCGTCTGAAAGGTCTTTGTAACTCATCGACGAGGGAATCCCGCCAAGCGTCGCAGTACAATCGAACGCCATAATATTTACTGCATAAAAATAGGTCCCTTCCGGCGTCTGCAGATAACGTACTGCTACCGGATCAAGTACTGCCGGCGCCATATTGAAATGTTTGCGCGGCAAGGCGCGGTAGGCGCTTGCGAATTCCCGCGTTTCCCGATCACGTCCCCAGCTGCCGAGCGGCTGTCCTCCATGAGAATAGGTCAAGACATCACCTATAGCCATGCAGAACGCCGGTTCTTTCAGAAAATACCGGCCATACGGTTTGACGTCTGCGCTCTGGAAGTGATTTTTATACTTTTCCGACATCAGTGGACTGATTCGTTGCTCGAAGTAGGCAAGGTAATTTGTCGCATAATCGAAATTCTTCCCGATAATATTGACAATATTGTCTGCGTTGTATACCCGGTCTTCGTAATCGCTTTCCGGTTTCCCGCTCCAGCTGTGGTGTCTGGAAATGGTTTGATTGCGTGTCAGTTTCAGTGGAACGCCGGCTTTTTGCAAGGCATCGATATCCAATCCGCGTTCAACATAAAAAATATTTTTGCTGTCGGACTTGTCACTGCCCGGTCCTGGCATTACCAAGTTGATGTACAGTTTTACTCCCGGCTTAATTTTTTCTAACTCTTTTCTTGCCCGTAGAATGAACTTGGTGGAAACATCGGCACGCCACTTCAACCAATCGGCGCGCTTTTCGCCGGTTAGAAACGAGTAAGCACGGTCGCGCGGCACGGTTATACCAGTTTCCTTCTCAAATTTTTTCAACGTATATTCGCCGTATCCGCGATCAAGGCTTTCCCATGCAAACAGTCCCCATGAATCTATTCCGTCAAAGGCAGGAGAATCCGCCAGCAGTCGCACGACGTTGGCGAGGTGTTCAATAATCAGCTTCTGAGCCTCTTCATTGGCTATGTTAGGGATGTGATCCCAGAAGGACAACGCCGGCTTTCCGTCCTTGTCCATCATGATCAATCCGCGTCCGATATTTTCATTGACATTCATTTTCGGAGAGAACTCAGGGATTGACCAAAGGTTGTTGTTTCCGATGAATTTCATATTACGCCGGGCCAGCGCGTCCGCCACATAAGAGTAATCACTGTATGGATACAAAGTCGTCGTTGGCACACCTTCGACAGATATCATGGTGTAACTGTAACGCAGCACAGGCATCGCCAAAAGGTTTTGCCCGGTGTAGTCAAGGTAATCCAGAATATTGTCTGTGTGGAACGTCGATCCGCGCCATTCCTCGTCCAATTCCGGCAGGCTGGTGACGGTGGTCTGATCCTCGTCCCAGTGTCCGACGACGCGACCGGGGAAATCGGCCGGGGCGTTTACCGCCAGACGCGGCAGTCCGCCCTCAATCTCCCTGACCCGGACGGCAGCGACGGCGGCGGGATAATCCTTTATCATTGTCCTCGCCTCAAAGAGATATTCGTCGGTCATCGGATAAAAGATATATTCGGTGGTTTGCATCCGATTGGTTTCGGGGTATTCGTTGCCGGATTGCACGCCACCCTGAAGCTGGTCGCGGTTGAGATTTTGTACGGACTTCTTGTACATATAGAGTCCCATTGAGCGCGGCTTGTCATCCGGCCAGTCGATTTCGAGCACGTAAGGCTTTCCTTTTTTGAAATCTTTTCCAAAATTGATTTCAAATGAAATTTTGTCGAAAATAAATTTACCGGCTTCGAGATAATTTCCGATTGCCACTTTCCTGTCGGCGATTTCGCCGATGTGCAAAATGGATTTATCGTCGGTGCGAAGTTGTTTTTCAAAAATCAGCCTGCCTTTTTTGTAATCCTCCGCAACGGCTTTTTTGCGTTCAGGCACGGAGTGTCCGACGATGTCGAAGGAGCGGACAAAAGCGTTGTTGACCCGGCAGACGAGCAAATATTCGCCGTTGGGGAGAGTCAGTCCGTCAAGGATGAAACTCACCGGAGACGCGACGACAATCTCGTCGCTCTTTTTGGCGACGACCTTACCGGAAAGCTTTTCCGAAAGAACGCATTCGATTTTTACCTTTTGGGGCTTGGCGGCAAGCGTATTTGGCTTCGGGTACATGTAATGATTGGCCGGAGCGAGCATGAGCGGGAGTTTGTCGCCGGGCTTTGACACAGTTCGGCGAAACATAACCATATCAATCGGCATTACTTTTCTATATTCCAAACCGACCTCTTCCGAAGACAGCGCCCTGTTGTATATTTTCAGAGCGTCAATGGCTGCTTCTCCGGTGGTCGGAAGAACCAGCTTTGAAATATTTTTTAGCGCAAAATTGTTTATGCCCACGCTGTCAAGATCGCTCCGCCAACGCATACCGGCCAAGTACGGCATCGAATTGTAATACAATCTCGCCACTCCTCCCCGCTCCCAAGTTACGACGACATGAACCCAGTCGTTCTCTCTCAGAAGCCGACGTACCCGTCGACTGATTCCGCTGTCGACGAACCCGGCTCCGATTCCCTGCCCGTCCGCGCTGACATTGATTATGGATTTGCCTTGGGCGTTGGCAAGCCGGACAAATTCGTGTCGATGCTCTCCCTTTTTCGGACTTTCGCCCCAGCTTGTCGGGCAGAACCAGAAAGAGATGCTTCCTTCGGGCATATCCATCGCCGGGAATTCGTAAGCCAGGTCGCGTCGGGATTGAGCTGGACCAAGCGCCTTTCCTTCAATTCCACCATCAATGCAGGTTTGCTGCATATTGGGAGCAACTTTTGCACCTTTTACCGTCAATGACGTGTCGGAATCGAAATTCGCGTTTATTATCGGCTCTGTCTCCTCTTTGCCGTAGCCAATTTCCGGAAGTTTTCGGATTTTGATATTCCTCACAAGAAAACTGGTCTCCCAACTGTTGAAACAAATATTCTTGATCTCGCCGAACTCCACCGGGGTGGCGGCGAGCGTCGATCCGTCGACCATGACGATCGCACCGGTGCGGTTGACGATCAATTTCCATTGGTTGAAATCGCCATCCGCTCCGGAGTGCAGCTTTATATGGGAAGCGCGAAGCGAATCGTTGTAGACTTTCGACGTGACTTCTCCGGTGCGAACATGTATGCCCTCGCCGTGTGTATATAACCGCAAATAGCTTTTGGTTCCGGTGACAATCACTCCGTAATGTCCTTCCACCGGTTCCTTGATCTGGCTGGTCTGAAAAGTCAGTTCGAATGGCGGCTGCGGCACTTTGACGATAACGGCCATTGGCTGTTTATCCCGTCCCGGACCTGCTTTCAGCAACAAACGGTCGCCAACGGCGGAAACAGTCGACCGCTTGGTCATGACGTCCTCTGGCGGCAGTTGCGGAAAGTTGCTTTGGAATACAATGTCCGTTTCCGTGGCTCTGACCGCAGTGACGGAAGCGGCACAAAACAGCAATGCTACCATGAATTTTAAGACAAAAAGACTACAGTGTGTCATAAAAGCACCTTCTGTTTTTTAAAAATTTCAGCTAAAAACCTATTTTATTTAGCGAAAAGATCGGCTTTAATATCCTTGCCGTCACATTTTACAATGATATTTTTGATTTCAAAAGCGACAGCAGCTCCGCGAATCGAAAGTTTTTGCAACGCTCCGATGTCGCCCGCTCCGGATACGACCTCCTTGCCGGAGATGAAAAACTTGACATTTCCGTCGGCGTAAATCAATTTGACCTCGGAAAAGGCCGTATCTTCTCCGACCGGCAAGGCTTCTTTCAGCATGGAAGTTTTGCGTTTGCCATCTTTTTGGAAAAGTATCATATCCGTCCGCCCTCCGGCGAAACGAATCCAAAGCGAGCCTTTTTCGCCAGTAAACTCAAAATGTATCGCCCGCTCCGAAGCTGTCGCATTTTCGCCCCATGCTCTGACCGATGCGGTTGTTTCGAGCGATTTGACGTTGTCGAGCGGCAGATCGATAGACGCGGCGCCTCTGGGATTTTTCATCCTGACCACGCCGTTATCCTTGAAAATGAAAGCTTTTTCGTCGCTGAACTTGAATTTAACCGGAGCGTCCCCGGCCCCGAAAGCGGAGAAAACACAAAGCGAAACGATGGAAGCCGCCGCCCATTTTGAAAACTCGTGCAAGATAAACATGATAATGTCTCCTATGATAAAATTCCACTCCAACTCGGAGTTTTTTTAGATTGTTTTGAGTTTTAATTGGGTAAAATCCTCAAAGACCCATTTGTTTTTGAGGGTTCGGTATATGATTTCAAGGAATTTTCTCCTTTACGAGGTCGTTGCCTTTCCGGGATGCCTCAGTTTATCATACAGCCCGAGTCCTGTCCGCATCTCTTCAGTAAACTATTCCTGAATTTACCTCAAAATGCAGATGCCGCTACTCACTATCTCTTTATCATACCATCTCCTTCAGATAAAAAGCTTGAATTCTATAAGGGAATGAGAAAATATTGAAGAGAACACGTGCTCCTTTCTGAATTCAATAATACTATCTGGTCATATAATCTATGCCTGATGAATGCCAATATCCCCAGAGATAAAACATCTTTGTCGACCATCTCTCCGAACCTGTATAACTGGATTTTTCAATCGTAGCCCCCGTGGTATAATTCATATTCCCATAAACAGGCATGCATACGTTTTCTGTAAAAGTGTTTAATAACTCTGTATGACCATCCACCTTTACTACACATGCATCCAGTCCATGCCGGTTCCCAAGGGGATACGTCCTGCCGTCAATTCTCGATCCGTAACTTCCATCATCATCGGAATCTCCAATCATGATTACTTGGGAGGGCCTTTTGATTTCCTGAATCTTAAAAAGGTCAGAGTTCGTACCAGGGAAGTTTGCCTTGCGTCCGACCCAGGTATTGAGACCATAGGGGATGGTATTGTTGGAATACCCCCATCCTCCGGCATCGGTAAGCTTTGGAATATATTTGTAAGCCGGGCAGCGGTAAAGTCTTGCAGGATTTGCCAAGGAGCCCCCTCCCGCGCTATAAATCTCTTGAAACCATGTATAATAAGAAGGAATATAGCCATAATACGAGTCGCTGTAATTTATCATCATCATTCCGTATCCCTTCAGATTATTCAGGCAGGAGACCCTCTGTGCCAATAACTTTGCTTTATTCAAAGCGGGGAGCAACAGGGCGGCCAGAATCGAAATGACGGAAATCACGATTAATAACTCTATCAACGTGAAACGCCTCTGGCACACGAACGTCTCCGGATTCGTATGGAAGACGGCCGCACGACGGATAAATTTTCTGCAATCTCTCATTTCTTATTCTCCTCCGGTTGACGGGTTTTTAATGATTTTGCCTTTCAGCACGACACGTTTGTCCAGACGGAAGGCCCGGGTGTCCCACTTTTCCGCAATCATGTCCACGACCTTCAAACCGCCTTCGTAAAACGGGTTGACCATCATTGTCAGTTTCGGGGTATAGAAGTCCGCCAGGACACTGGAGCCGACTATCCCTCCATCCGCGGGAAATTTTTTATGGAGCTTTGCGAAGGATTCAAGGACCTTGACAGTGTCGAAGCGGGAGAGTGTTATGAAGGCCGTTCTCGCGTCCGACTTGGCCACCCACTCCTCAAGTTCGCGAGTATCCGTTAATTCCTGCGGAAAGAGTCGTCCGGAGACCGCGTGCGCCGAAAGAAAATCACGGTGAGCCGCAATCAGGTTCTTGGAATATTCCGTCCTGTCGTCACAAAGGGAAAAGAAGTATTTTCTGTAGCCCTTTCCGTGAAGATATTTCAGCAGTTCGGTCAGCGTTCCGTAGTCGTCGAAGGAAACGAAGTCCGGAAGGATCGATTTATCCCGCGGATTTAAAACCACAGAAGGGATTTTTTCTTCTTCGACGAAGTTCAGAAGTTCTTCGGAACAATGGTTCCAGAAAATGACACCGTTCACATCGCGTTTTTTCAGAAACTCCGGGATGGTTTCCGGTTCAGACGAATTGACATGGAATGTTCCGAAGCCCAGTTGCGCACACCGCTCCGCAATCCCGGCGAAAGCCGGATAAAACAGGGCTTCGTTTTTGCGGACTTCCTCCGGAACGAAAATCCCGACATTGTTGTTCAGTCGCAGTCCGTGCTTCCAGGCGGATTCGAGGACCCGCTGCTTGGTCGCCCGGCTCGCCAGCGTGGTGGATGAGGTGTTCCTCATCACGCTGGACACCACCGCCGTGCTGACTTTCAGTTCCCGTGCAATGGATGAAAAAGATTGTCTGACCATGATTTCCTCTCTCTGAAACATTGGTTGAATTAAGTTTTAATTTCAATTATACATTAAACTTTAATTTTATCAAGAGGGAAACCACAGAATTTTTCATTTTTTTTGAAAAACGCTGTTTCCCGCCTTAGATTACATTTTGGGTTCAAAAATGCGTATCCTTCTCCAAAGTCGCTTTTGAATTCAAAAGAAACAGTCATTTTGTGAAAAGAAAAACAATGGAAAATGCGTGGAAATGAATACGGGGAAAGCGGATTTTCCTGAAAATTACATTTTTGTCAGAGTTCCGCGCTTTCAATTTTCCGGCGCACCGGAAATGCGGGCCGGTGCGCCGGAGGGGCTGTCAGGAAAGATACTTGTCGAAAAGGACCTTTTCCGTTTCCAGCGTGTAGGTTCCGTCCTTGGCGAGCGTTTTTTCAATGCCGTCCGCCAGGGATGAGATCGCATCCACCGCGGTCAGCGGCATGTCTTCGCAGTTGGGGAAGATGACCGTTTTGCCGGGGAATCTGGCGTTGGCCACGGCGTCGAGACCCTGCTTGAGCGCGTTCATTCCGCCGATGGCGGCGAGCGCGGACACCGGGTTGAGTTTGCCTTCCTCCACCATGCGGATGGTGTGCCGGAGGTCTTCGGTCTTGCTTCCGCTGGAGCCGATGAAACGGAACCCTTTCTCCACGATTCCGGCGATGGGGAGGGCGCCTTCCTTGCCGGCGGGGATGCCGGCGAAGATGTTCATCAGGCCGTCTTCCGCGAGGAATTTCGCATAAGCGCTCACCAGCGCGGGCACCGGGACCAGCATCACGATGTCGTCGAAGCCGTTCGGGGCGAATTCACGGACCGCGCGGTCGAAGTCCGCGGGCGCGGCGAAATCTGCCGGGTTCAGAAGTTTGAATTCGATGTTATTTTTTGCGGCGATCGGGCCGAGCTGTGCGCGGACGTGCTCGATGCGGGTCTTGTCCATATCGGTGACCAGCACTTTGGAAGGGCCGTTTTCGCCGGAGAGCGCCAGCTGCGTATGCATCTGGCCCATGGCTCCCGCGCCGCCGGGCAGCCAGCAGACGCCGCCTTTTTTCAGGGCGCTGCGGACGTTGCGGCCGTAGGCGTCGGAGAGGTTGTTGCTCCGGGTGCCCTGATAAAACCAGCCCTGGTAGTGGATGCTGCCGACGTCGAACAGCCAGTCTTCCGCGCTGTAGTCGCCGAGGAAGCTGACGCAGGCGCCGGTCTTGCCCGTTTTCGCGGCTTTTTCGCCGGTTGCGCGGTCCGTGCCGCAAAGGAAGATATCGTCGAATTTCTCATTTTCGGGGAGGGTGGAGGCAGCGATGATTTTCGCCTTCGGATAATGTCTGGAAACTTCGGCCGCGAAAGCCGCGGGAGCGTTGACGAGGGTCACGGCGGACGGCCCGGCCGCGGAAAGGACCGCGCCGAACTCATAACTTTCGTGCTTCGGACCGAAGACGAACAGCATTTTCCCGTTGGCAAGCGGGGCCTTGCGGTAGCCGAGACGGTAGCTCGCCAGCACACAGGTCCAGGGTTCGAGCAGGGCGGCGACTGCCGACGGCATGGAATCCGCGATCGGCAGCAGATAGCAGCCCTCGTCGCCGTTGAGCACCTTCTGGTTGATGACGCTGTACTGCGCCATGCCGCCGTCGAGCGCATAGCCGTAGGCGAACCCCATGCCGTTGACATAGATGTCCGCCTGGATGATGTAGCGCCGGCCGGCCTTGAACTTGTCCTTGATCTTGTCGCCGACCTTGACGATCGTCATGACCGCTTCGTGGCCGGGGATCACGGGGTCTTTCGAGAGGTCTTTGGAAATCACGCGGGGATGCTGTTCGCCCGCGCGGATCAGTTTCACGTCTGAAAAACAGAGTCCGATGGCATTGATTTCAACCAGCAGTTCATCGTCGGCGATGGCCGGCATCGGCATCACGGAAGGTTTGTCGTTTTCACCGAATTTCTCGAAACCCGCGCCGAACATGCGCCATGCCAGAATTTTTTCCGGCAGTTTTTTGCAGCAGCTCATCTTTTTACTCCCATTGTTGGTTGAAGACTTATGAAAAATAATATCGTGACAATGTATCACGGGAAATCATTTTTTCAACTCTTTATTCCTCCTCTCGAAAACCTTCCGGCGCAGAAAGAGGATATTTTTTTCACGCCTCCCTTGAAAAGAACCTTCCCAATGCTATTTTTTACCACAAATCAAGGAGATGACATGGAACTGAAGACGTTCTGTAATGAAATGGGATTCGGAATCGAAGCCGAAAAGATTCTATTCCCGGTCTGGGACAAGCTTTGCGAACATGCGGCGCCGGGCGTTCCCGAGTTCATGAAGCATGATTTTTATGAAAAATATTATCCCATGACCGGCGGTCCGGACGGGATGATGGAACGGATGGACGCCGTATCGAAAATCGCGGCGGAAAATCCATGCGCCGCCTTCTACGCGTCCCTGCTTCATTATGCTCTTTTTCAGGCGCGGCCGGGGGTGCCGGTCTCCAATCTGCCGCTTTCCGGAAAAGTCTTCGGGGAAAACGCCGGCGTGTTGAACCTGATGGTGGCGCTTTCCTCTCTGCCGCTGACCGGCAAGACGCTGGAGCGGCTGGGAATCCCCGAACGGTATCTCCGGGACATCGCCTCCTGGCTCGGCGGAACGATTCAGATCTATGCCGCCGCGCACGACGGAATTCCGGGTCATACGCTGACGCAGACCCCGTGGCTCCGGTGGCATATGGACGGAAAACTGTTCCGGATCGGGCGTCTCGAATATCTTTTCGGCGGCTGGCCCGAATGGCTGCCCGTCGTCTACAGAAACCGGAAGGACGGCAAGCTCGCGGTTCTCTGCCGGGACCAGTGGGCCTTCGACAAGGACGGCTTCCGCGTGGACCCGGAGAAGGAGACCCCCGCTTTCATTGCCCGTCTCAAGGAACTGGACGGAAAAATCACCGGCACGCCCGTGACTCCGGAGGGATTTCCCGTTTCGGGGCGGAAAGTCACGCTGGATCTCCGCGACTGGTTCCCGCTGTGTGCCGCCTGGGACCAGATCCCGAGCGTGCATATTCCCGGAGGCGGCGGCATGAGCCGCGAAGCGGTCAAATCGTCTTTGCTGGAGGCGAAGCAGTTTTTCCGGAAATATTTTTCCACCGACGTCAAGGCGTTCGTCTGCGGCTCGTGGATCTTCAACCCCGCATGGGAAAAGGAACTGCCGGATTCCAATCTGGCGGACTTCTCGCGCCAGGTCTACAAGGGCCCCTGTTTTCCCCCCGGTGGCGGACCGGGACTGTTCTTCGTTTACGGGCGCGACGACAAAGACCCGCGGACTCTGCCGTGCGTGAGTTCGCTGCATAAGGCTTTCTGCCGGATTTACGAGAGAGGGGAACCCCTCCGTTCCGGGGCGATGTTCATCCTGGCCGACGACCTGAAGCACTACGGAACGGAATATTACCGGCGGATGTACCGGACGGAATAACCGGAAAAGAATGGAACAAGCATGGAGTGGAAAATGGCGGACTTTTCTTTTCGCGTCATGAGCTACAATCTCCATTCGGGAATCGGAATGGACGGGAAGGTCGATTATGACCGGATGGCGAACGTCATTGCGAAAACCGGGGCGGAACTGGCCGGCCTTCAGGAAGTGGCCATCGGTCATCCGAAGGCTCCCGGGACGGACCCGCTCCGGATCATGGGGAAGCTCCTGAACCGGAAGGGAATTTTCGGGAAGGCCTTCGCCGCCGGAGGCGAAGGGCAGAAATACGACTACGGGATCGGCGTTCTGGGCAAGTGGGACATGGAGGAGGTCGAAATCCTCCGTCTTCCGTGTCCGGAGGGCGCCGAGCCGCGGATCGGAATGATCGTCCGGGTCAGGGGACCGGAACCGTTTTACTTCCTCTGCACTCATCTTTCCTTCGAGGAAACTCCGGAATTCGACCGGGTCCGCCTGGAACAGATGACCGTTCTCATGGAGTGCGTGAAAAGAAAAGGATATTTTCCCGCCGTGCTGGTGGGCGACTTCAATGCATCGCCGGACAGCCCCTGTGTCCGCGGGCTGAAAAAGGAGTGGGCGCTCGCCGACGACCGGGAACTGACCTTCCCGTCCGTCGTTCCGAATGTGAAGATCGATTACATCGCATGGTATCCGCGGACCGCGTTCTCCTCCCGTTCCTTCCGGGTCGTCGATGAAACGCTTGCCTCCGATCACCGCCCCGTGATTGCGGATCTGACGCTGAACCGGAGCCGATAACACGAACCCCTCCATGGAAATTACATGAAACTTGAACCTGAATTCATTCCGATGAGCCGCGCGGAAATGGAGCGGCTCGGCTGGAAAGAGCTGGACATCCTGATCGTGACCGGCGACGCCTACGTCGACCATCCGTCCTTCGGGATGGCCCTGATCGGGCGTCTCCTTCTTGCGGAAGGCTGGAAGGTCGGAATCGTCGCCCAGCCCGACTGGAAAAATCCGGACTCGGTCAAGGTCATGGGACGTCCCCGCATCGCCTGCGCCGTCACCGCCGGCAACATGGACTCGATGGTCTGCATCTACACGGCGGGAAGGCGTTTCCGCTCGGATGACATGTATTCCCCCGGCGGGAAAACCGGGCTCCGGCCGCCCATGGCGACCGTGGTCTACACCCAGTTGTGCAAGGCCGCCTTTCCCGGAATTCCGACGGTCCTCGGCGGCATGGAGGCCAGCATGCGCCGGGTCGCCCACTACGACTACTGGCAGGACAAGATGCGTCCCGGCGTGCTGGTCGATTCCAAGGCGGATATTCTCGTGTATGGAATGGGAGAGGCCGCCACGCTCGAGATTTTTCACCGCCTGGAACGGAACGAAGACCTCGGCGGGATTCCCGGAACTGCCCGCTATCTGGGTGGAAAGGCTTCCTCGGAACTCAAAATCGACGACTCGTATGTCCTTCTTCCTTCTTTTGACGAGATTCAGAACGACCCGGACGCCATCCTGCGCGAGACCGTCGCCGTGGAAACGGAGATGAATCCGTGGTGCGGACGGAAACTCCTGCAGGAGTGCAACGGACGCTACATCGTGGTCGAGCCGCCCTCGAAACCGCTCCCCGCCTCCGAATTCGACCGGGTCTGCGAGTTTCCCTATGTGCTCCGTCCGCATCCGGTGTACAAGGAGCCGATTCCCGCGTGGCTGGCGGTCCGCGACTCCCTTCCCGCCGTGCGGGGGTGTCCCGGCGGCTGCGCCTTCTGCGGACTGGTCGCCCATCAGGGCCGCTGCATCGTTTCCCGCAGCGAGGACTCCCTGATGCGGAGCCTGGAACGTCTCAAGAAGCAGAAATTTTTCCGCGGCACCGTCAGCGACGTCGGCGGCGCGGCGGGCAATATCTACGGTCATTCTCCCGCGGACCGTTCCCTTTGCGAGAAATGCCGCCGCTCCAGCTGCCTGTTCCCGAATCCGTGTCCGAACTACCGCGCGGAAGGAAAACGGCTCATCGGACTTCTCCGCCGGATGCGGCATGATCCGGCGGTGAAGCATCTCTTCATCAATTCCGGCATCCGTCTCGACCTGGCCCTGATGCAGCCGGACCTGACCGCCGAGATCATCCGCCACCATGTCTCCGGGCACATGAAGGTCGCGCCCGAGCATCTTCATCCGAGGGTGCTCGCCCTGATGCGCAAAGGCAAAAGCGGCGAGCTGGAGGCGTTCATGAAGATTTTCGAGCAGGTCAGCCGGGAGTGCGGCAAGGAACAATACCTGGTTCCGCTGTTCATCTCCAATTTTCCGGGCTGTACCGAACGGGAAATGAAGGTGGTGGACGATTTCCTGGCGGCCCATCACTGGAGTCCCCAGCAGGCGCAGGACTATATCCCGCTCCCCATGACGATGGGCGCGGCCATGTATTGTTCCGGGAAAACTCCTTCCGGGGAAACGATTCCGGTCAACCGCGGGCTCCGCGAGAGACGCACGCAGCTTTCCATGCTCAAGCGCCGGCGCGACGGCTTCCGTCCTCCTGCCGGGAAACCGGAAAACCCGGGGAGGGGATTCAGGCCGCGCTTCCGCGGAAAGGGAAAGTGAACGGTCCGGCGTGTTTGTTCCTGCCGGAGGCCGCGCAGAAAATTTCAGGAAAAAAATGGAAAGTCTTCCGGAATGCTTGTATTAGCTGTTCTTGAATGTATATTGTAGACTGTTCTTTAAAAAAAGACGCTTGGAAAGGCTGTCATTTTTGTTATGAAAGAAAAAAAGCTGGTCCACTTTGTGGAATGGAAAAAGCTGACCGGGCCGGAAGAGGAACAGGTGATCCGGGACCTGCCCCGGTGGGGCGTGACGGAGATCGTGGCCCATCCCGTCTGGGGCGTCCGCAATCGGACCGACAAGGAATACCTGGCGAAAATCCGCCGGATGCTGGGAGAAGCCGGGCTTCATACTCCCGCCTGTCATGCGTTCTGGGGGGACCCGTATGATCTGGCTTTTCCGGATGAACCGGTGCGAAAACAGAGCATGGCGCAGCATTGCGATTTTATCAAGGAATTGGCGGAAATGGGCGTGAAAACCTATACGGTCCATCTGGGGAACGGTCCGGAAATCGAAAAGGAACTGGCATGGAGCCGGATCCGGAAGTCGGTGGACGATCTGCTGCCGGCCGCGGAAGAGGCGAAGATGGTGCTGGCCCTCGAAAACGGGCATGACTCTTTTGCGGAACTGGAACGCCTGACCCGTCTGGTCGAAGGATACGGCAGCCCTTCTGTCGGGATGTGTTATGACACGGGACACGCCCACTGTTACACGCCGGAAGGCTGGAAGGCGGTGCTGGAGCTGATGCGCCCCCACATCGCGACCTGTCACATGCACGACAACTTCGGGTCTTTCGACGACCATAATCCGCCCGGCGGCGGAACGCTGTGCTGGCCGGAACTTGTCCGGGAACTCAAGGCGTGTCCGAAGATGCTCCACGCCGAAACGGAGTCCGGCGACTGGTCCCGCGCTTCCTGGGAAAAATTCCGCACCGCCTGGGAGGCCCGCTGATGAGAGTTTCCCTGTGAAAGCAGGAAAATTTTTTTCGTTCCAAGTTTCTAAACCCCCTTTAAAAAAAGGAAAGTAACATGAAGAACCGGATTTCTCTCCTTCTCCTCCCCGTCCTCGCGTTCGGGTTGAGCGACCTGACCGCCAAGGACACCGCCGCGGACGTCTCTTCGGCGACTCCGGCCGCCACGACCAAGAAGACCACGATCGTGAACACGGACAATCCGTTTGCCGCCCAGCAGAAGAAAATCGAAGACCTCCAGAAAAGCCTGAAAGGAAGCAAGCAGCGCAACAAGAAATCCATCGAGGATAAGCTGGTGAAGGAACAGGACGCCCTCAAAAAACAGTTGAGCGATGCGACCGCGACGCTGACCAAGAAAGCGGGAGACCTTCAGTCCAAGCTGACCCTTTACAAGGAAAAAAATTCCAGCAAGGCTGACAGCACCCAGAAGGAACTGGACAAAACCCAGGCGGAGATCAAGCGTCTGGAAGAGCTTGCCGCCGTCGACAAATGGTGCACGGCTTCCAAGGATGCTTCCACGAACCAGGACAAGAAAATCGACGTCAAGAAAAGCTCCGACAAGAAGCGCAAAAAGTCTTCCTGAGGTTCCGTGAAAGAGGGGAGGCGCGATGTCCTTTGAATGGGTTCATGTTCTTTTTGCCGCCGGCCTGCTGGCGGCTGTTGCCATAGTCATTCTCCATATCCTCTTTACAATGCGGGATGAGACGGAGCGCGCCTCCCTCTGGATCATCCTGGTGATCGCCCTCCCTGTTTTCGGAATTGTGCTGTATCTGTTTGCGGGAATCTCCCGCCGGAATACTTTCGGGAAAAAGATTTCGCGTTCCGTGGAACACTTTTTCCTGAAACGAAACGCGGCCGAGCACAACGACCTGAAAAATTACAGGGAGGCGATTTCCCGTTTCATCGGACACGATCTCCTGGAACCGGAAACGATGAACTACAACCGGACCCTGAACCGCCTCCTGAACGCGGGAAGTCCGAACGCTCCCCAGTGCGAAGACGAATTCTCCGGCGTCATGCAGGGGACGACTTCCATTTCCGGCAACAAAGTGGAACTGTTCTGCGACGGCACGGACACGTATCCGGCGATGCTCGACAGCATCCGGTCGGCCCGCAAAAACATCAATCTCCAAACCTTCATCTTCGCGGAGGACCGGATCGGACGCGAGATCATGAACGCGCTGATCGAACGCGCACGGGCCGGGGTGGACGTCCGTGTCCTTTTCGACAAGTTCGGCAGCCTGCCGTCCTCCTGGTTTCTGCTGCGCTGCCGGTCCAAACATCTGCCGAACCTGAAAATCCGTCCTTTTTCCCATTCCTCGCTGTTCACCCCGTGGCGGATTCAGCTGCGCAACCACCGGAAACTCCTGATCGTGGACGGCAAGACCGTCTTCACCGGAGGGCTGAACATCAGTCAGGAAAACATCAAGGTCAACGACCATCTCGGCATTCACGACTTCCATTGCAGAGTTCACGGGCCGATCGTCGGGGAACTCCAGTACTCCTTCCTCTGCGACTGGCTTTACTCCACCAAGCGAGCGCCGGAAAATCTGTTCATCCGGGAATATTTTCCCATTCCGGAGCCGTACGGCGACGATACTGTCCGCGTGATCGCCAGCGGACACGGCTACATTTTCGAGGGAACCGAAAAAGTCTTTTTCACCGCCACTTCCACCGCGGAAAAGTCGATCTGGATCATCACTCCCTATTTCGTGCCGTCGAAAGATTTTTCCAAAGCGCTCCGGATGGCTTCTGCGCGCGGCGTGGACGTCCGGATCATTCTTCCCCGGATCAACAACCACTGGTACATGAAAATGGCCTCGGCCAGTTTCTTCGAGCCGCTGCGCTGCGACGGCGTACGCATTTTCGAGCGGAAGGATGTCTTCACCCATGCCAAGGCGATGCTTGTGGACAATAAATGGGCCTATCTGGGGTCCAGCAACTGCGACATCCGCAGTTTTCGCCTCAATTTTGAACTCGACTTGCTGGTGGAGGAAGGCGAATTCATCCACAGCCTTTATAAACAGTTCCTCCGGGAGCTGAAAAATTCGGAAGAGCTCACCGATGAAGCGCTGTCCGCAAAGGGGCCCGCAAGGAAGATCGTGGAAAGCGCCTGCGCTCTTTTTACTCCTATTCTGTAAAAAGGAGTCCCATGGAACAAGGAAGGCACAAGACTTTATCGGTCGTCATCCCGGTGTACAACGAGGAACGCACCGTCTGCGCGCTGCTCGACAAGGTGGTGAACGCCGCGGTGTCCGTTCCCATGGAGATCATCATCGTCAACGACGGCTCCACGGACGCGACGCCCTCCCTTTGCACGGAGTGGGTGAAGAAAAACAGCGCCGGGCCGCACAAGCCGGTGTATCTCACAAAGTCCAACGGCGGAAAAGGTTCCGCGGTCAAGGAGGGAATCCGGGTCTCCACCGGGGATGTGCTCATCATCCAGGATGCCGATCTGGAATACGATCCGAATGACTACGAAAAGTGCATCCGGCCCATTCTGGACGGGGAATGCAAGGCTGTTTACGGCTCTCGCGAGGCGGAAAACCGGAACCGTATCTACTCCGCACCGTCGTTTTTCCTCGGCGGGCTGCTGCTGACCTACTGGATCAACCTGCTTTACAACTCGAACCTGACCGACGAACCCACCTGCTACAAGACGTTCGACGGCGAGCTGATCCGTTCCATTCCCATCGACGGCGACAAGTTCGAATGGGAGCCGGAGATCACCGCCAAGCTGCTGCGCATGGGATTCGAGATCCGCGAAATCCCCGTTTCCTACTTTCCGCGCAAGGTTGCCGAAGGGAAAAAAATCAAATGGTTCGACGGTCTTCAGGGCTTGTGGATCGCTTTTTACTGGCGGTTCGCACGTATGGGGAAGATCCGGAGCCGCACCGCTTCCGTTTCGGAGGAGTTCTCCACCGTGATCCGGGCGAAGAAAAAATCGGTCTGCTGGCTGTGGGGGATCGTTGTTTTTGCCTTTCTCCTGAGACTGGCGTTCGCGTGGCCCGGTCTTCAGAATCCCCACCGGATGATGCGTCCGGACAGCGCCCCGTTTCTGGCGGTCGCGGGGCAGGGGATACTGCATGAAATGCCTTCGTTTTACCGGCTGTATCCGTCCTCCCTGAAGAAGTGGAGCGCGGATACGCCCGCCTTCCGGGTGGTGTACGGAAACGAGACCCGTGCGCCGCTGTATCCGCTGTGGCTGTCCGTCCTGTTCGGCGTGAGCGGGCGCAGTCTGGCGTTTGCCGTGGCCGCGGGGTGTCTGCTGGGGGCGCTGGTCTGCGTGCCGGTGTTTTTGTCGGGCAAGCTGTTCGGTTCGGACAAAGTGGGCGTGGTTGCGGCGCTGTTCCTGGCGCTGAATCCGACGGCGGTCGCCTTCAGTCCGCTGTTCCTGCCGGACACCCTGTTTCTGCTGATCGTATCGCTTCAAGTGTATTTTTTCCTCCGTTTCATCAAAAACGCCTTCGGCCTGAATCTGATCACTTCAATCACGCTGGCCGCGTTTGCCGCGCTGATCCGTCCGGCGAACGCCCTGTGGGTGATCCCGTGTGTATTCGTCATCCTGTTTTTCCGGAAACTGCCGGGCCGTCTGAAAGTCAATTACGGGCTGGTCTCCCTGCTGATCTTCGGAATGGTGCTTTTCCCCTGGATGCTGGGGAGCAAGCGGGCGAAAGCGGGCTGGCGGATCGATACCATCAGCTCCGAGTCTCTGCTGAAAAACACGGCGGCGCTTCAGGCGGAGATCCATGGCGGAAATGCCGCGGCCGCGGCGGTGGAGCTGCGTGCGGAAATGTTCCGC
>MWCA01000028.1 GCA_002069785.1 Lentisphaerae bacterium ADurb.Bin242
AGCACATCATCGGGCTGCTCAAACCGGAGGATGGCTCTGTTCTCTTCCGGGGGAAACCGCTCGACGAAATGAAAAAGAATGAGCGGGAAGCCAGTCTTGCGCAGATCAGTTATATGTTCCAGGACAACGCCCTTTTCGATTCCATGACGGTCTATGACAACGTAGCCTTGCCGCTGAGGGAGACGACTAACCTGGGTAAAGCAGAGATCGACCGCAGGGTGATGACGAGGATCGAGCAGATGGAGCTCAACGACGCGGCTTTCAAGTACCCTTCGGAGCTGTCGGGGGGGATGCAGAAGCGTGCCGCCCTCGCGCGGGCCTTGGTAACGGATCCCCGTATCGTGCTTTTCGATGAGCCCACAACCGGTCAGGACCCCGTCAGGGAAAACGCAATCCTGAGCATGGTTGCCGAGAACCGGAAAAAATTCGACCGCGACGCGGTCTTCTGTGTCAACGATCTTTGTGCGCTCGGCTTCATGAACGAGGCTGAAAAGCACGGCTTCCGCGCCGGAAAGGATTTTGCGCTGGCCGGGATCGACGACATGGCGTTTTCCTCGATGAACCGCATCTCCCTCACGACCGTGCGCCAGCCGTACGACAGCATCGCGGAAAAAGCATTCCGGATGCTCTGTTCCCTGATGAACGGCGAGACGCCTCCGAAAAAGAAAATCGTGCTTCCGCAGAGCCTCAAAATCAGAAATACCACAAAGGATTTCAAACCATAGAAACCAGATGAAACAAGGAGTCAGGACCATGGAAAAAAGAATTTTGACAAAACAGGAATTCGCGGACAGGACCCGCCGCGCGCAAGCCGTTCTCGCCAAGACCGATCTGGATGCGTTTCTTGTGTTTTCGACGGAATCCGAACCGGCCGGAGTCCGGTATTTCTCCGATTACTGGCCCAGTTTCGAGACCGCGGGCGTGCTGATCCCGAAAAAGGGCAAGGCCGCCCTCATCATCGGACCGGAAAGCCTGACCTTTGCCAAGTCCCGCTCCCAGCTGGACACCGTGATTCAGGTGATGGATTTCCGGGAGTCCTCCCAACCGGATTATCCGGGCTCGACCCATCCGGACTGGAAGAAAATCCTCGGAGATTACAAGGTGAAAAAACTCGGGATCACCGGATTCCACATGTTCCCCTACACCATCATGATGAACATTGCCGAAGCCCTCGGCGGGATGTCCCATATTGTGAACGCGGACGCGATCCTGCGTCCGGTCACCATGAAGAAAAGCCCGCTGGAACTGGAATGCCTCCGGAAATCGGCCAAGGTGTCCGAACTCGGTTTCAAGGCGATTCTTGACCAGATCAAGCCCGGCATGACCGAGGCGGAGCTTTGCGGAATCGCGACGGCCGCCATGCTGGCCAACGGCGCGGAAGCCACCGGATATCCGGTCTGGTGCTGCTCCGGTCCGAACTCGAACCAGGCGATCAGCCGTCCGACCCTGCGGAAGGTCCGGCGCGGCGAGATTATCCATTTCAGCATCGGCGCGAAGGTGGAGGGCTACAGCACGAGCCTGGGGCGTCCCGTCGTGCTCGGCAAATGCCCGGACGAGACCCGCAAGTTCCTTCAGGTCGGACTGGACGCGCTGAACATGACCTTCGACGAAATGCGCGCCGGACGCCTGGCCTCCGACGTCGCCAAAAAGATACACGGTTATGTCCGCAAGCAGGGCTACGGCGATGCGATCCTTTACGGTCCGGCGCATGGCTGCGGGCAGATGGAGTGCGAGTATCCGTTCCTCGAAACCTCCTCCACCTACAAACTGGAAGAGAACATGACCTTCATGGCCGACATGTTCCTGCATCGCGGCGGCATGGGCTTCCGCTGGGAAGACGGCCTGATCGTGCGGAAAGGTCCGGCGGAACAGCTTTCCAGCCTGGGCCGTCAGATGAATATTCTGGAGGTGTGAAATGATCATCGACATTCACGGGCATCTGGGCAGCATCAACTTCGCTCCCTTCTGGCAGGCCGACGCCGCGAAACTGGAGGAGTATTGCCGCCGGTCCGGCGTGGATCTGCTCTGTCTTTCCTCCTCGCGTTCCATCATGTATGATGTGCGCGAGGGGAACGCGGAACTCGATCTGGCCCTGAATCAGTCGGAAAAACTGCTCGGATATGTGGTTGTGAATCCGCTGTTCTCCGAATCGCTCGGGGATATGGAACTCCTCAAAACCAATCAGAAGTTCCGCGGAGTGAAGATTCATCCGGACTATCACGGCTATGTGCTGAGCACGCCTTCGAACCGCCGCTGGATCGAAGCGATCGCGGACAAAACGCCGATGATGCTGTTCCATGTTTCGTGCATGCCCGGCACGGGATTTTCGCCCGCTCTGACGGTCGCGGAGATTGCGAAGAACCATCCGCAGACGAAGTTCGTGCTGGCGCACATGGCCGGAATCTATCAGAACGGGAACTATCCGTATTTCCCGAACATGGATTCGCTGGAAGCCGTGATGCAGCTGAATCTGGACAATGTCTACATCGATACCGCGCACTACCTGATGTATGTATATCCGGGCGTGATGGAAAAGATGTATGCGCTCGCGGGCGCGGACCACATCGTCTTCGGGACGGACGCCCCGCTGCAGGGGCCCATGCAAATGCGCTTCGCGATCGAAGTGATCCGGGCGCTGGACATCCCGCAGGAAGAAAAGGACAAGATTCTTTACAAGAACGCGAAAAAAATTCTCGGACTGTAAAAGAGCGGTCCGGAAAAATTTCAGGGAAAAGGAGGCTTCCGTAAACGGGCTTCCTTTTTCCGTTTTTTGCGGGTGTTCGGCGGGATGAGTTCAGAAGCGTTTTCTTTTGCGGATGAAGCACAGTTCGTTGCAGCGCGGACAGCGGGTCACGTTTTCGCCGTCGTTGCGGGCCAGGAAAGAGAGATGACAGTTGTCGCAGAAATAGAGGCGCTTCTTGACCGCGGACCAGCCGTAGATTTTCCGCTGCCGGAGCTCCTGCCGGAGCCAGAGCGCGACCAGAATGATGGTCCAGAGATACAGGTAGATGTAAAAGATATAGACGGAGGGAATCGGGATCATTTTGAACCTCTGCTGCCTGCCGGGAGCGCGGGCGCTTCCCATGTGACGGTGTAATATTTTTCCGCATCGGGAAGCGGATTGCTTCCGAGGAACGCGGCGAGCTGGCGCCTGGCCAGCAGATCGAGCGTCCGGTTGCCGGAAGATTTCATGACCCGCACGTCCGGCGGTTGGTCGTTCTGGAGAAGCACGTGCAGAATCGTCGGATTCTCCGACTTCTGGCGGGACAGTATTTTCAGGGAATCGTCGTCCGGAAGGAAAAGCCCGAAGGCGACCTGGCCTTTTTCGTCGGTCCAGATGGGATAACTCGGCTCCGCCGCGGGAATTTTCGGCGGGACGGCGTGCCGGACGACCGGAAGGGCAAATCCGTTTTCAAAATCTTTCAGGGAACGGACGGGGAGAGTGTTTTTCTTCGGTGTGCCATATTCGGAAAACAGGGCGAACAGATCGTGCTGAAATTCCCCGGGATCCGGAGGGGAGAGGGTCTTCATGTTCCGGACAAGGCTGAATCCGCTCACGGGATCGGGCTTGAGAAAGGATTCGGGGTCCGTGAAACGGAGCCAGTAACGGAGTTCATAGGGGTCGTTTCCGTTCACGTCCGAGGGGGAGCAGAGGACCGTGAAGCGGGAACTCCGGGAGCGCTCCCGCACGTTCTTTGGAATCGGCGTGAAAAGAGAGAGCAGGATCCCATGGAGCGCGATGGCGGCCAGCAGGATCAGCGCCAGCGTCCACCAGGAGTCGGCGTGTTTGGGAGAAACGGCTGTGATGGGGTCCCGGATCATTTTTCCGTGTCCGTGAAAATGGTTTGTCTGGAGGAATTCAGCGCGGGGCGCGCGAGGATGAATACGTTGATCTTCAATTCATCGGCAATGGCCATGATCTGGGCGACCGTTTCGAAGCGGTTGGACATGTCCGCCCGCAGGACGATGGCGCCTTTTTCCCCGTCCGGAGTGCCCACGACGTCGGAGAGCAGCTTTCCCTTGAGCTGGTTGAGATTGTCGATGACCGCGTCATTGAAATAGATCTTGCCGTTCTTGTCCAGCGTGACGATGTATTTTTTGACGCTGTAGGTGCCGACGAACGAGGCTTCCGGCAGGTTGACCGGAATGCCCGATACCGGCACGAACGAACTGCCCATCATGAAGAAAATGAGCAGCAGGAAGAACACATTGATGAAGGGCAGCAGATCGGGACTCCCCTGGATGATCTTCGACCGGGGCCGTATCCGCCGGACAAAATCAGGTTTCGGCGTCATGGTTTTCCCTCTTGTCGTCTTTGTGATGGAAGAAGTAAATGATTTCGGAAGAAGCCTTTTCCATTTCGATGCAGAAGGTTTCCACGCGGGAAACCAGATAGTTGTATGCGATCATGGCGGGGATGGCGAGGCAGAGTCCGGCGGCTGTGGTGATCAGCGCGGTGCTGATGCCGCCCGAAAGGTCGGCGAGCGTCAGGGAGATGCCCTGCTTGACTTGCATGGTGAGGAAGGTTTCCACCATGCCGATGACGGTTCCGAGAAGTCCCAGCAGAGGCGCCACCTTTGCAATGGTGGCCAGCACGTTGAGACGGCTTTCCAGGCGCGGAAGCTCCACGAGGACCGCGTCGTCGATCGCGCGCGGAATGTCATCGTCGTTCTGGTATGCCTGGATCGCGGCGGTCAGAATCCGCGCCACGGGGCCGGGGGTGTTGTCGCAGAGCGTCATCGCCTCGGTCATGCCGTCCCGGCGCAGCACGTTGACCAGGCCGCTGACCAGTTCGCGCACGTTGACCTGGGCCCGGTGGAACTGGAACCATTTCCCGATGAAAATGAACAAAGCCAGCAGGCTGCAGAACAAAATGAGCCACATGACGGGCCCCGCGGCAACGACCATATTCCAGTAAGACATAGTAACCTCCGTTTTAAGGATTGAATTTTACTTTTTTCAGTTTCTCGAAACGTTCGGCGGCCGTGGTCCGGGTCATCAGATTCGCGTCGCTGAGCCAGTGAAGGGCGAACCGGGCGTTCTCCATGGCGGGACGGAGCGGATGGCGGGCGGCAATGTCGATGAGGGCTTCCGCCGCACGGACGCACCATACGGTTTCCGTGGGATGATGCACGGCTCTCACGGCGGGAAACCGGTACAGCAGCTTCTTGTATTGCTCCACGGCGGAGTCCTGCTTGTCCAGCAGTTCGAAACAGCGCCCGGTCCGGTAGAGAGCCATCGCTTCGAACTGGGGCGGGCACCGGGGAGCGTCCATCAGATCCCGATATGCGTGGACCGCGCTGAGAAGTTCGTTTTTGGAGTTGCTGCGGTCCGGCGAGGCGATGGCCAGGAGACAGTCTCCCACGGAACCGAGCGCAGCCCAGGCGACGGGCGAATCGGGGCGCGCCTCGGCCGCCTTCCGGTAAAACGGGATGGCGGCCTGAAAGTCCGAACGGGCGCGGAGGATGTCCCCGTGCAGATAATACGCATCCGCAATGGAGGGAGTCTCCGGGAATTTCTCGTACAGTTTGTCCAGCCGTTTGAGCGCAACTGCGGAATCGCCCCTGCGGTAGGCTTGAAGCGCCAGCTCATAGACCGCCCGCGCCTGGACGCGGGGGTAGCGGCTGTCTTTCGCGAGCTTGCCGAGAGCGGCTTCGGCTTTGGTCCCCACGCCGGCGTCCGCATAATGGGTGGCCAGCTTGAACATGGCGTCGACCGCGAACAGGGAGTTGGGAAAACGTTCCGCCAGAAGCCAGGTTTCGCGTTCGGCGGAGATTTCATCGTTCAGGCAGTAATACGTGTGGATCAGCCAGTAGGCGGCCTGCGGCGCGAGCGGATGCGCCGGAAAGTCGTGGATCAGGCGGCTGTAGCGCCGGGCCGCCGACTTCATGTCTTTCATGGCCATTGCCATGGCTCCGGAATGGTAGAGGGCCTTCGGAATCAGCGGATCGTCCTTCGGCGCTTTGCGGATGAATTCATCATAAATCTGAAGCACTTCGGGTGTTTTTTCCGCGGCGCCGCGGGCCGCCGCTTCGATATAGAGAAGATCGGCCGAGGTTTTCGCGTCCAGCGGAAGTTTCCGGAGGCGGGCTACGAATTCCAGCGCCTTTCTGGATTCGCGGGCATCCAGGCAGGCGGAAGCGGCCAGGAAGAGGGCCTTCTGCGCCTGGTCCGGCCACCGGCGGGCGATATTTTCATAAATCGGAATGAACTGCTCGGAATTTTCAAGCGAGACCAGGACTTCCGCCAGCAGAAATTCTCCGAGCTCCTCCCGGTTGTTCCGGAAGTGGGTCCGCACCGTCTTTGCCGCTTCCTGGAAACGGCCCAGGCGGCCCATCAGGAGGGCGTATTCCCGGAGGGCTTCCGTTTTTTCGGCATCGGAAGAGTTCATGTTGTTGAAAACGGATTCGTACAGCTCCAGCGCGCCTTTCGAGTTCCCGGACTCCTGCAGCAGACGCGCCGTGCGCAACTTGACTTCCGGCGTGAGGAGGGAATTCTTGAAAAGCTCCAGCTGGCTCATGGCCAGCGTCGCGGCCTTGTTCTTGTCTCCGACGGCGGAGATCACGGAGATCATCCGGTTGAGGGTGTCGAAAAGCTCTTTTTTTTCGGAGGCGGCACGGAAAGCGGCGCGATACGATTCCAGCGCAAGGGAATATTCCCTTGCTTCCAGAAAGGCGTCTCCATACGAGGAGGCGACCAGATAGGCCAGCGGATCGCGTTCATCCTTCAGGGAGCTCATCACGCTCATCCAGGCTCCGCTTGTGGTCTCCACGCCGTCCCGTTTCAAGAGGATGTACGCGGTCAGGCGATTGTAGGAGGCGGATTGTGCGGGCGAGTCCGGAGGATTCTCCATCAGCAGTTCGAGGGCTTTTTCCGGGCGGTTGTTGGAAGCGATGCAGAGGATCATCCGTTCAAAAGCGGTTTTGCCGAGGGACGAGGAACCCGCCTGCTGGCGGATGGTGTCGTAGATTTTGGCCGCGGCGGCGTAATCCTGGATTTTCTCGAGCACCGTGCCGTAGGAGAAGAGCGTCCTCAAGCGTCTGGGGTCCTGGGTCCCGAGATCCGGCAGAATGCGTTCATACAGTTTTTTTGCGCTGTCGAATTCGCCTTTCTGGGTAAGGATGTCGCCCTTCCACATAGCGAGGGCAAGGGCGCTGGCGTTCGGGAAGTCCGTCTGATAACGGAGCAGATACCTTTCGGCCAGATCGGGCATTTTCCCGAGGACCAGCGCATCCAGAAGGCGTTCATAGGCGTCCCGGACCGCCGGGGTGTCTTTTTTCTGGATGGATTCTTCCAGCAGTTTCGTATAGAAACTCACCGCGACCGCATAGTCTTTGGCGGCGAAGGCTTCGTCTCCGGCGCGTTTGTCGGGATTGTCTTTTTCCTGAACGGCGGGAGCTCCGGGAGGGTCCGCCAGATTCTGCGCATAGCCCGGCATTCCCGCGAATCCCGCCAGAACGAGTGTGGAAAGAAACAGTCTTTTTGATACGGTGAAACTCAAAAAAGCCTCCTTGCGCCTCTCCGGACGACGGTCCGCGCCGGGACTTGCCCCGCGCAAACGGGTCGGCCGGACTCTTTACTGCACAGGTTCTTCTCCGGACTCCGTACCCGCGGATTCCGCGGCTTCCTGGACCGCGGGGCCCGCCCCGGCGGCTTTCCGTTCCGCGAGAACGGCCTTGACTTTTGTCAGGATCCGTTCTTCGAGTTCATGATTTTCCTGAAGAAGGGCTTTCACGGCTTCCCGCCCCTGGGCGAGCTGTTCGTTTTCAAAGGAGAACCAGGAGCCGCGTTTTTCGAGGAGCCCGAGGTCGCTGGCGACGTCGATGATCGAGCCGATGCGGGAGATTCCTTCGTTCCACATGATGTCGAACTCCGCTATTTTGAACGGGGGCGCGAGCTTATTTTTGACCACTTTGACTTTGGCGCGTGCGCCGACGGGTTCGCCGGAGGCGTCCTTGATCGTGTTGATCTTGCGGATGTCCAGGCGGATGGAGGCGTAGAACTTCATGGCGTTTCCGCCGGTGGTGGTTTCCGGATTGCCGAACATTACGCCGATTTTTTCCCGGATCTGGTTGGTGAAGATGCAGCAGGTGCGGCTGCGGCTGACCGCGCCGGTGATCTTGCGGAGGGCCTGGGACATCATGCGGGCCTGGAGCCCCATGAAGGAATCCCCGACCTGTCCCTCGAATTCCGCCTTGGGAACAAGGGCGGCCACGGAGTCGATCACGATGATGTCGACGGCGTTGCTGCAAATCAGCGTATTGACGATGTTCAGGGCGTCCTCACCGCAGTCCGGCTGGGAGATCAGGAGATTGTCGATGTTGACGCCGATCCGCTTCGCATACTGGGGATCGACCGCGTGTTCCGCATCGATGATGGCGGCCACGCCGCCCGCTTTCTGGGCATTGGCGATCACGTGCATGCAGAGGGTGGTCTTGCCGGAGGATTCCGGGCCGAAGACCTCGATGATGCGTCCGCGCGGAAATCCCATGATGCCCAGTGCGATGTCGAGGGAAAGCGCGCCGGTGCTGATGACCGGAACATCGACGACCGTATTGTCGCCCAGGCGCATGATGGTGCCTTTGCCGTATTCTTTTTCAATCTGTCCGAGAGCGATTCCGAGATTTTTGGTGCGGGCGTCCGCAACGGGATTCGAGGCGGAGGCGGCTTTGGCCGACCGGGCGGACTTCGTTTCTTCTTTCTCTGCCATGTTCATGACTCCTTCGTATTGAGTGTTCTGTTTCCGTTCAGATATCCAGATCTTTGACGCCGGACGCGTGCTTCTCGATGTATTCGCGTCTCGGATCGACGTCATCGCCCATGAGGAGGGTGAACATCCGTTCGGCTTCGACCGCGTCCTCCATGGTCACCTGGATCATTTTGCGGCGTTCGGGGTCCATGGTGGTCTCCCAGAGCTGGTGGGGGTCCATTTCGCCCAGACCTTTGTAGCGCTGGATGCGGAGTCCCTGCCGGCCGTTCTTCTTGACTTCCTCGAAAAGCTCCGCCAGCGAGTTGATTTTGATCTCCTCGTTGTTTTCCCGGATGATGAAGAGGGGCGTTTCTCCCCGGAAAAGAGTTTTCGGATCGTAAGAGGCTTCCTTGAGCCGGAGGCAGAGCTCCTCGCAGGCGATGGATTCATAAATCTCCGTCAGGTCGATGGCCGGATGGAGACCGCGCGGCGTCGGCGCCTGCCCTTCGCCGTCTTCGGTCGGGATGATTTCCTCGACCGGGGGCAGGGTCTTTTCCGCTTCCGCGATGAAAGCCGCTTCCTCTTCGCGGGAATACACAAAGGTCTCGGTGACGGTTCCGTCGGGGTTGCGGATCGCGATCCTGGCCGTCGGGAATTTGCATTCGCGGCTTGCCGAGAAGTAGCGGTCAGGCTCGATCCCGTGGCGGTGGAGCCCCTGCACGATCTGGTTGGCGGAGGTGACGAACGAGGCGATGCGGGCGATCTCTTCCGCGGTGACGGGCGTCACGCGGTCCGACTTCAGGACCGTAATGTCTTCACAGCCGTTCTGCATCAGATAGCGGTCGAGCTGGTCGTCGGTGTCGATATAACTTTCGTTTTTCTTGCGCGTGACCTTGTAGAGCGGGGGCTTGGCGATGAAGATATGGCCCGCGTCGATCAGCGGTTTGAGCTCCCGGAAGAAGAAGGTCAGCAGGAGCGTCCGGATGTGGGAGCCGTCCACGTCGGCATCGGTCATGATGATGATCCGGTGGTAGCGGAGCCCGGCGATGTCGAAATCTTCTTTTCCGAAACCGCATCCGATCGCGGTGATGAGCGACTGGATCTCCTTGTTTTCCAGGACCTTGTCGATACGGGCCTTTTCCACGTTGATGAGTTTGCCGCGGATCGGGATGATGGCCTGGAAACTGCTGTTGCGGCCCTGTTTGGCGGAACCGCCGGCGGAATCGCCCTCGACGATGTAGAGTTCGCTGCGGACGGGGTCCTTTTCGGAACAGTCCGCGAGTTTTCCGAGGAAGGGGGAAAGGCCGTCCAGCGCGCCTTTGCGCTGAACCAGTTCGCGCGCTTTTTTCGCCGCTTCCCGGGCGCGGGCCGCGACGAGGGCCTTGTTGACGATCTGCATGGCGACGGCGGGATTCTCCTCGAGGAAAGAGCCGAGACAGTCATTGACGACCGAATCCACGATGCCGCGGACTTCGCCGTTGCCGAGCTTGGTCTTGGTCTGGCCTTCGAACTGGGGTTCCGGAACCTTGACGCTGATGATGGCCGCGAGACCCTCGCGGGTGTCGGTTCCGCTCATGCCGTTTTTATCGCCGCGGAGGAGGTTGGCGCTTTTGGCATAGGCGTTGATGCAGCGGGTGAGGGCGCCCTGGAAGCCGGAGAGGTGGGTGCCGCCCTCGATCGTGTTGATGTTGTTGGTGTAGCTGAAAATCGTCTCGGAGAAGCCGTCGTTGTACTGGAGCGCGACCTCCACGTCGATGCCGTCTTTTTCGCGGTGCATATAGATGGGTTCGTGGAGGACGGCCTTGTGGGCGTTGATGTGTTTGACGAACTCGATCAGGCCGCCTTCATAGTGGAACACCTCGGTGCGGGGCTGTTCGCCGCGTTCATCGGTCAGGGTGATGTGGACTCCCTTGTTCAGGAAGGCCAGTTCGCGCAGACGGTTGGCGAGGATGTCCCAGACGTATTCGGTGGTGGAGAAGATTGTCGTGTCCGGCTTGAAAGTGACCTGGGTTCCCCGTTCGGTGGTCGGATGGAGCTTGACCAGCGGTTCGACGGTGTTGCCGCGCGCGAACTTGATGGCGTAAACGAAACCGTCGCGGCTGACTTCGACCGCGAGCCACTCGGACAGGGCGTTCACGCAGGAGATGCCGACGCCGTGAAGGCCGCCGGAGACTTTGTAGGAGCTGTGGTCGAACTTTCCGCCGGCGTGAAGGATCGTCATGACGACTTCGACCGCGGGCTTTTGTTCCTCGGGGTGCATGTCCACGGGAATGCCGCGTCCGTCGTCCTTGACGGTGATGCTGTTGTCGTGATGAACGGTGACGGAAATCTTGTCGGCGTATCCGGCGAGAGCTTCATCGATGCTGTTGTCGACCGCTTCGTAGACGAGATGGTGCAGTCCGCGCTGGGCGGTGTCTCCGATATACATGCTGGGCCGTTTCCGGACGGCTTCCAGACCCTCCAGCACCGTGATCTGGTTTGCGGTATATTGCGAGGTGTCGGACGCCTTCGGGTTTTCCGGGGCGGCGGAGGTGTTTTCTGCCATTCTTATACTCCAGTTGATTGGAAGGTTGTTCTTCAAAAAATCTCTATTCAATATAGAATAAAGTAATATACACGGAGAGTGGGTTTTTGTCAATCGGACGGACGGTTGAAAATCCTCTTTTTCGTCCTTCATTTTCATGAATCGTCCGGGAGGACGGCTTGCTTTCCTGAAAGATCGTGCTATTTTACCCTTTGCGTCCGGGGCATTGCCGTCTGAACGAAGAAGTAAGGAAGGAAAAACGAGTTGCATTTTTTACCGGTTTTATATATTCTGGCCTTTGCGGTAATGCTGCCTGCCGAACTTCTGATCTGGGGGAGGGCGCTGGATTATGCGTTTGAGGACTCCTATCTGGCCCGGCGGGTCCTGATGAGTCCCTTTTTTGAGTTGCCGGCGTCTCTCCTGTGGGTTGTGGCCGTGATCGGCGCCCTTTGCATGATTCGTGCTTTTTTCGCCATCTGCAAGGAATCCCGCGCCTTCGACGCGCTTCTCTACAGCGGTTTTTCCCTGTTCATGGCGGCCCTTTTTCTGCTTTTCCGGATGCCGGTCGCGGCCGCGCTCGGCATTCCGCTTGTGATCCTCGGCTCCATTGCCGCCTGGTTTGCCTACCGCCATCCCGACCGGCTTCCGTTCCTGATCCCGAGGGATGACCGGCGTCCTTCCTTTTACGAGCGGCTTCTGGCCGCCTTCCAGCTTCTGCCGGTGATCTGCGGCGCCTGTCTTCTTTTCCAGGACGGGTATCTGCTGTGGCTTTCCTTCCGGTTCACGCCGCTCCTGATCCTGACTCCGTTTCTTGGATGTCTCCTGCCGACCCGGGAGAAGCTGCGTTCCTTTGTGAGCGGGTCGGTGTACGGCCTGATCCTCTGCGGGATCGTCTTTGGAGTGATGAGCCTTTTCGCGGAAGGGATTCTGCTGCTGGACCTCTGCATCTGCATGGCCTTCCTGTTCCTGGAAGTGGAGGTCGCGCTGATCCTCCGGGAGATTCTTCCGAAAATACGCAACATTTCTCTGGTGATCCTGCTGCTGAGTGTCGCGGCCACGCCGTTTCTCATACCGCCTATATGCAGTCCGTGGATCATTTCGCTTTCCATGTATATGATGTATCTGTTCATCGACAACCGTTCGGCGATCCGGAAGAAATTGCTGTCCCGCGCCCATTTTTCCAGTCCCGACATCCGTTTCATCACCCGGGAGGAATACGCGGCGCAGGCGTGGGGATTCGGCGCCATGCTGGTCGCCTGGCTTGCCGGAACACAGGGCATTCTGGTGGTCATCGGGGCGGTCGCCGCGGTCTTCGCGGGAGCGATGTGGAGGACCTGGATTCTCTGCCGGGAAGAAGATCATCTCTTCCTGAACAATTTCCCCTATGCGCTGGAGACGGGCGCTCTCCTTCTCGCCGTGGTGTCGTTTTCCGGCTCGAGGACGGCGGCGATGGTGATGCTTGCCGCCTGCGCCTGTGCGGCGCCGATGATGCGCGCCATCTGGCAGACGGGCGCCCTCATCAGCAAATTCGGGGAGGAACGCCCGACCGCGCTCTTTTATCTGGCCCTGGCCAACACGGGGCTGTTCTTCCTGCTGCTGGTCATGTATCTGAGCCGGGTCACCCCCGCGATCCTGATCGGGACCTATTTCATGCTGGCCGGAATTCTGCGCATCGGCGCGGCCTCCTACATCCGCGAGGGCGGGGAGTTGAAACGGGCTTTCGGATGGGTACTGATCGTGATCGGACAGTTTATTTCCGTGGTGCCTCCGGAAGCGCCTCTGCCGGGGCCCCAATGGAGCAACGGCGCCGTGATCTGCGGCGTGATCGCATTTGCCGCGCTTTATCTTTTCCGCACCTTCGATTTCAGGAACCGTTCCTCGCAGGGGAGTGAGAAAATATGAACCGCAGCGATCCGAAACTTCGTCTGTTTATTGCCCTGGAAATTCCTTCCGAGTTGAAAAAGGCGATCACGCAGTATGAGAAGGAGATTCCCTACTGGCGTTTCTGCCGGGAGCTCCACCTGACGATGCGGTTCATCGGAGACACTCCCGCCGGAAAGCTGGATTCTCTGCTGGACGGTTTTGAGAACGGCCTCCGGGAGCCGCGCAAAGTCCGCTTCACCCCGGTCGGATACGGTTTCAACCCCAGCGAGAAACGCGCCGGGAGCCTGTGTCTGAAAATGCAATGTTCGCACGCCATGCAGGAGCTCAAGGACAAGGTGGACGACATCGTTCTCAACGCCCTCGGGCTTCCGAAGGAGACGCGTTCCTTCCAGCCGCACATCACCCTCATCCGCTTTCGGAAGCCGCCGAATCCGCTGGACCTTTCCCGCCTGAAGAAATGGGGAGACGCCTTTCCGAAACTTCCGGAACCCTTCGCTTCGAAAATCATCCTGTTCCAAAGCGAACTGACCCGGGACGGCGCCGTTCATACCGCCCTGTCCGAACAGGAACTGGACTATTTATGAATCCGGAAAATCCGTCCCGCAACTTCCGCATGGAGGTCAGTTTCGACGGCACCGACTATCACGGCTGGCAACGGCAGTCCAACGGCATTTCGGTACAGGAAGTGATCGAGGACAAGCTCAGTCACATGTTCAATACGGAACGGGTCCGCATTCAGGGCAGCAGCCGCACGGATTCGGGAGTCCACGCGCTGGCGATGACTGTTTCCTTTGAAGCGCCGGAGTCCCCCTACATCCCCGACTGGAAGATCAAAAAGGCGCTGAACCGGCTGCTTCCGCCCAGCATCAAGGTGCTGAACGTCGAGTATGCCCCTCCGGGTTTCAATGCGCGCTATTCCGCGAAGGGGAAGGCCTACGTCTATGCGGTCAACACCGGCGACCTGAACCCGTTCACCGCACGCTGGAGCTGCTGTCAGCCGGAATTCACCCGTTTCGAGGAGGTCCGCGAGGCCATGAAGTTTCTGGAAGGGACCCATGATTTTTCCGCCTTCACGGTCGAACTGGACCCCTCCAAAGGCCATGTCCGCACCCTCTACCGCGTGGAACTGAAAACCTTCGGCCCGCTGGCGTGCATGTGTTTTGTCGGGGACGGATTCCTGTACAAAATGGTGCGCAGCATGTCCGGCGCTCTGCTGGAGGTGGGACGCGGCCGGATGTCCGCGTCGGTCGTCGGGGATATGCTGGCGTCCCGGAGCCGCGCCCTGGCCAAGGATACCGCTCCGGCCTGCGGCCTGTTCCTGATGAAAGTCTTTTACGAGGAAGATCAGTGGCGGACTTTCGAGCTGGACCGTCCGCCGTTCCATTTTCTCTGATCCGGCCCGGAACTGCCGTGTCCGGGAGAACCGTCCCGCTTATTTTTTCAGATGAAGCAGGGGATAGGAAGTCTCCGCAATGCTCCGGGCGATGGAGCCGATGGCTTCCGGAGTGTAGCTTTTGAGCTTGAATTCAGCCAGAACCGCTTTTTCGGAAACGAGCGTGTACTGAATCTGGGCGACGATGCAGCGGCGGAAGGCGTAAGCCTGTTCCTTCGTCAGCTTCGGATTGACCCGGAGCGCGAATTCATTGAGCTTGATCCGTACGGGTTCCTGCCGTTCTTCCAGCAGACGCTGCACCTCCGGCGAGGAATCGATCAGAAGCCGGGCGCAGAACCGGGCCAGGAAAGAGGCTTTCTTGTTGCAGTGGATCTCTCTCAAATATCCGGCCAGGGCTTCGCCAATGGCCTCGAGAATCTCTTTCCGGGAGGAACGGGCATGGACCCGTCCGAGAGCTTCGACGATCTCCATCAGCTTTTCCGTGGAAGGATAAAAGTGGGCGACCGTTGCCGCATACAGGTTTTCTTTGACTCCGAAATGGTAGACCAGCGACCCCAGTCCGATCTTCGACGCCCGGGTGATGTCCCGGAAGGAGGTTCCGGAATAGCCGCGCTGGGAGAACAGCAGGGCCGCAGTACGGAGAATATTTTTTCTGGTTTCGATCCCGTTGATATTGAAACGAATTCCGGGACGCTGTCCTTTTCCTTTTGTCAGTTTTTTCATAATGATGCTCCGTTGGCTGTTATGCGGAATTTCAGCTGTTTATCACACGGACTTTTCCTTTTGGCAGGCCATGAAAAAAAACTATGATTTTTCCCTCTCCTGAATTTGCATATCTCTTTTATTATAACACGTCTCTGAAAAAAAACAAGGCGTCCTTAAAAAAAACAGTCATATTTTCCCGGATCGCCGGTCCCGCTTCTTTTCCGGCCGTTTTTTTTATGAAAAACACAGTTTTTCCAATATGTAAATCCATGGAAACAGGAAAGCCGTTATTGTTAAAAACAATAAAATCTGAAAAAAAGATTGTTTTTGTTACAGATTTGATAAAAATTTGTTTTTCCGGCCATTTCACTTCTTTCTTGTTCCGTTTTCTTTTTGTCTTTTTGTAAAAAAATGGATATTTTTCCGCTTTTCATACCGCATTTTCTTTGAAATAATCCGCTTTTGCGGATATACTACCCGCAAATTGTGAAAACGAGGAGATTGAATCCATGTATCAGAAGCGTCTTACCGTCATTCCCTCCGAAACGCAGAAAAGCTCCGTCCTGATTCTTCCGGGAGAAAATTTTTCTTTCGGCTTCCGGATTCAGCCGCCGGAGTCCCCCCGGGAATATTTCCTGCGCATTGTCGGCGAAGCGGACCTCTTCTGGAAATGGCGGCAGGAGAGCGGAATCCCGTATTATATCTGCAATACGATCGAAGATGTTCTGACGACCCGGGACACGCCCCGCGAAAAGTTTGCCGTGGAAATCCATGCCGACGGCGAAGACTTTCCCCGCAACGCCTTCCTGAAGTTTTTCAAAAGCGACTTCCTTCCCGGAAAAAAATATACGTTCGAGTGTGCCGGCAAGTCGCGTGCCCTTGCGCTGGAACCCGGCGGCGAGGCCGTGGCCGAACTGGGAATCTATCTGGCGAAAGAGGGACGCCATGAAAACGACACATGGGACATGCCGGACCGGATCGAGGCGCTCTCCCTGAAAGAGGGCACGCACGACTGGGAGACTTTTTCCGCGACGTTCGTCATGCCGGAAAACGCGGTCGCGCTGCTGCTGCGGATCGGTGTCCGGAAGGCCCGGGGAGTGGCGATGTTCGGTTCCCCGCGCCTGATCCCGGAGGGCGGGGACAACCTGATTCCTCCGTTCGACCATACGAACGCGCGGCGTCCGCAATACAACTATCTCGGCGAAAACCTCTCCCGCCGCGAGTGGTCGGAATTCACTTTCCTGCTCGACGGCAAGGAGTTTCACCGCACGAAACAATTCACGACGGTTTGCCGCAAGCCGTACATCGAAATCCCCCTGCCGCCCGGACTTTCCGCCGGAAAACATATCGTGACCGTCCGCCTGGACGCCGGTTACGAGTCCGCGGTCGGCTACCGTCTGTTTCAGGCCGATCTTCTGGAGGAGGGAGCGCGGGACTTCGAGATTCTCGCGTTCCCGGAGTTCCAGCCCGCGGATGTGCCGTGTCCGGTCCTCCTCAAAACAACCCGCCCGAATGTGACCGTCGAAGGGGAGGGCGTCTCCTGTTCGTTTGAAAATCCCGACGACCATGTGATGGTTCTTCCGCCGATGAAGGCGGGCGCGAAACGGGCCGTTGCTCTCCGGTCGGCGGAACAGGAGGAATCGTTCACCATCCTTCAGGTGGTGGAGGGGGCGGACGACGGCGTCCGGCTTTCCACCGGCGACGCCGTGTATGTGCCGCAGGCCCCGTTCGAGTTCATGCGCTACCTCCGCTGGTATGTGGAGAACCGCGTCGGCAACGCCATATGCTTCCGTCCCTGCTACCGCTGGAGCGGGTCGCGCACGATGAATCCCGATGCCTGGAAAAAAATCATTCCTTATCTGGAAAAATTGAACCTCGACTACACCCTCATGGTGGACGGACGCGAGCTCCCCGGGAAAAACGCCAATCCGCCCGATTCCCTGCTGGCCGGACCGCATTACCGGGGGCGTCAGGCGCATGAGAACGACGGCTCCTTCTACTATTGGGGCAACCGGCTCTGGCAGCCGGAGTCGATGCCGGAACCTTATGCGGATGTCCTTTCCCGTTCCAACGATCCGGGCGGGATTCAGCCGCATGTCCGTCCGCCGCGGAACGGCAGCCTCGCCTGGTGGTTTTTCGATCCCACCGACCAGAAGGATATGAAGGGAGCCGCCGAGGCGTTTGTACGGAATCTGGCGGCCGCGCGCGGGGAATCCACCCGGCATACCGGGCCCTCCACGCTGTTCCGCTATTTTTACCAGGCGGGCTACCGCTTCCTCGGCGCGGAACAGATGTACGGTCCGGAGGACCTTGTCCTTTCATCCCTGCGCGGCGCTTCCCGGGCGTACGGGCGTTCCGGTTACGGCGCGCATCTGGCCGTCCAGTGGAGTTCGACGCCCCACAACACGCCTGAACACGCCCGCCGCTACTTCCTTTCCCTGGCCGCCTGTTACCTTCAGGGAGTGACGGAGATCAACACGGAAGAGGGCCTCTGGCGCATGGAAAAGGAATATGTCGATTACGACCGTTACAGCGAAAATTGTCTCCGGCACCTGGAGGCGCATACGCGTTTCCGCCGTTTCCTTCAGACCCACCGCCGCCGCGGCGTCATGACTGTGCCCGTCGCCGTGATTCAGGGGCGTTACGAAGGCGCCTGCAATTTCGCTCCCGACCAGGTCTGGAATCGCGAAGGCGAACCATGGAAGTTCGGTCCGCCCGAGGACAGCATGAATCTGTTACGGGTGTTTTTTCCCCGCTTCCAGTTCAAGGCAATCTATTCCTGCCCGTGTCCCGTCGAACCGCAGGGCTGGTATTCCGGTACGCCGTACGGGCCCGTCGACCTCGTTCCCGTGGAGCTGCCGGATTCCCAGCTGAAGCAATACCGCGCGGCGGCGTTCCTCGGCTGGCACACTTTTTCGCCGGAGGACTCCGCCCGGCTTCTCTCTTTCGTGGAAAACGGCGGACGCCTGATTCTGGCGCGTCCGCACCTTTCGACGAACGTGGAACGCTGTCGGCCGTCGCATCTGCCGGAATCGGACGCTTCCCTCGACCGTCTGCTGGGCGAAGGCTGGCGGACAAAGCAAGGCGTTCTCCGGCGCAAGGTCGGGCGGGGAACGGTGGTCTATTTTGCCGACGATCTCTATCCGGCCGATGCCTCGATCCGCGCGGCGTATGAAAAGGAGCTCGCGGACGCCGCCATGGACGCAGTCCGGGAGGAACGCAAACACGGCTGGATTCGAGGCTCGGAGGACGTCGATTTCACCGTTTACGACCGCGAAGACGGCTTGCGCGTGATGTATCTTCTTAACATCAACTGGTGGAAGCCCGCCCCGGCGGGTGCGGAGCTGCTTTTCGGCGGCGCCTCCTTCAAGCTGATGGTGCCGACGGATGAAATCCAGTGCATCACGCTGTCACAGAACACGGCGGTCCTGCCGCTCAACCTGTGGATGGACGTGATTTCCATGACCGACGACTCCGTCCGCGTCCAGAGCGCCGAGGGCGGGGAACTGGTGGTCTTCCGGCGCGACGGCTCCTCGTGCATGGTCGCGGTCGAATCCGGCGTGGCCGAACTCTCCCTGAAAGAAACCAAATGAACCTCCTGCTTCTGACGGAAGGAGACCGGACTTCTTCCATGGAATTCACCGTTTCGGGGCGGCGCGCCGAACATATCCGCGGAGTCCTCCGCGCACAACCGGGCGATCTCTTCCGCGCCGGAATGCTGGGCGGAAAACTCGGGACCGCACGCCTGCTGTCGCTGGACCGGAATACGGCGGTCTTGGAATGTTCCGTATTCGACCGGGAGCCGCCGCCCAAAATCTCCCTTGTTCCCGTGATCTCGCTCCCGCGTCCGCAGAGCTTCAAAAAGGTACTGCATTTCATTGCCTCCTCCGGAATTCCGAAAGCGTTTTTCATCGGTTCCGCGCGCGTGGAGAAAAGTTATTGGAAAAGCGGTGCAATGAAACCGGACGCCGTTCTCGACGAGGTTCGGCTCGGCCTGGAACAGGGGATGGACACGATCCCTCCCGTATTGGAGTTCCAGCCCTCTTTCCGGGCCTTCCTGAAACAGATGGAGACACTGGACTTTCCCCGGAAGATCATTGGGCATCCGGCGGAGAACGCGCCGGAATGTCCGCATGCGGTCCGGGAGGAAATCTGTCTGGCGATCGGACCCGAAGGGGGGTATGCGGACGCCGAAGTGGAGGCATTCCGCGCGCTCGGTTTCGAGTGTGTCACTCTCGGACCGTATATTTTGCGGGTGGAATTTGCACTTTCCGTTTTGTGTGGTAGATTGTGTCCTTGAATTTTTCAGGATCGGGAATCATTATTTCAATGCGAAGGGAAACGGTATGAAAAAAGTCGTTTTTGAAGGATGGAAAAATTGTGTCGAGCTGGTCAGCGGAGATTTCAAACTCATCGTGTCAACCGACGTCGGCCCGCGCGTGATGGGCGGGTTTGTCGGAAAGAGCAAGAACATCTTCCATGTGGACCCGAAGCTGGCCGGAACCTCCGGCGCGAAGGAGTGGGTCAACTACGGCGGACACCGCCTCTGGCACTCGCCCGAAATGAAGCCCCGTACCTATGCGCCCGACAACTCCAGGGCGACCGCCAAAGAGAACAAGGATGGTTCCGTGACTTTCACCGCAGGGACGGAAAAATCCACCGGCGTCTTCAAAAGCATCACCATCAAGTCGTTGGGCGGCAATAAGTTCCTCGTGGAACACCGTCTTCGAAACGACAATCCCTGGGAGATCGAACTGGCCGCGTGGGCGTTGAGCGTCATGGCTTCCGGCGGAACCGCGATCGCCCCGCAGAATCGCGAACCCTTTGCCCTTCTGCCCAACTCCTTTTTCGCCGTCTGGCCTTACACCGATATGGCCGATCCCCGCGTGACCTGGGGACGCAATTTCATTCTGCTTTGCCAGATGGCCGGAACGGAGCCTTTCAAGATCGGTTTCAACTGTAAATCCGGCTGGCTCGCCTATGCCAACAACGGCACGGTGTTCGTCAAGAAATTTGAAACGGTTTCCGACGTCGAATACCCGGACAACGGTTGCAGCGCCGAACTCTACACGAACAAGGACATGCTGGAAGTCGAAACGCTCGGTCCGCTGTGCCTGTTGTCCCAGGGCGAGGAACTTCTCCATGTGGAAGAATGGTCCTGCGTGAAAAGCCCGGAAATCAAGACAGAAAAAGACGCGGAGCGCTTTTTCTGAGTTTGTAAGTTTGTAAGTTGGAAAGTTTGTAAGAAAGGAGAAACATTAATATGTTAAATAAAAAATCATTATTACAATATATTTTGTTGTTATGTGTTGCATGTAGTATCTCTGTTATGGTGGTAATTCCAATACTTTTGACTGATACTCTTTCATTAGTCGGACTTTCCGATAGATCAATAATCATAATAGGAAAAACAATACAAATTTGTGGATTAATCAGTTTTCCATTATATTTTTTTGCAAAATTCTTTATTATTCAAGCAAAAAATAACAAGAATAAATATAGCGTTCTTTGTAACTGTGTAGTTACAATAGCGTTTCTTCTCGCATTGCTGTTGAAAATTTAAAAGAAACGGTGCCAGCCAGCAGACGTCAACAGGAAACGACGGTGCTAGTCAGCAAGCATCAATAAACTAAAAATAATTACATTAAACCGCCGAGCAATCAGCGGGTTTGGAATTACAGAAATGGTTACGGGTGTTGTCCGGGAGAAAAGTTATTCATTCGCGTTGCGGATTGTCAAAATGTATTGGCATTTGACTTCGGCCAAACGGGAATTTCTCCTTGCCGGACAGGTGCTCCGTTCCGGAACCAGTATCGGAGCCAACGTCGAAGAGGCCAACGGTGCGCAGTCGTCGAAGGATTTTCTTTCAAAAATCACGATCGCTTACAAGGAGGCAAGAGAAACTCATTACTGGCTGCGGCTCTTGCGGGACGCCGGTTATCTCGATGAAAAATCCGGCGACAGCATTCTCGTGGATTGTGAAGAACTATTGCGTCTTCTGGGAAGAATCAAAATCACAACCCGTTCCCGCTTAAAACCCCAACCCCCGGAATAAACTGAATTGCCAACTCCCAAACTCCCAAACTATGTTTTCTTCTCAACTTACAAACTTACAAATTTACAAACTTCCCAACTCTATCCTGGCGCCGATTGCCGGACACACCGATCTGCCGATGCGTCTTTCGGCGCGTCGACATGGCTGCCGCTATGCGTTTACGGAGATGGTGGATGCCGGTTCTCTGGTGTTCGGCAACTATAAAACGAACTGTCTGCTGATTGCCCGCGACCCGTCGGAAGAATTTCTGGGAATTCAACTGGTCGGTTCCGAACCGGAAATTCTGAAAAAGGCCGCACGGATCGTGAATGAGCACAATTTCGACGTGCTGGACTTCAATCTGGGGTGTCCGGCTCCCAAAGTGGCGAAGAAAGGCGAAGGAGCGACTTTTGTTGTCCAGCGTCCGGACGAGGCGGTGGCCGCGTTTTCCGTGCTGGCGGAGAACTCGAAGATTCCCGTCACCGCCAAAATGAGGATTCTTTCCGAGGCGGATCCGGAACCGACCGTCCGTTTCGCGCTCCGGCTTCAGGAGGCAGGGGCGCGGGCGTTGACCATTCACGGACGTATCATGAAGAACTTTTATTCCGGACCGGTCTTTTTCAAGATGATCCGTGCGGTGCGCGAAGCGTTGTCGATTCCGGTGATCGCCAACGGCGGCGCCTTGACCCAGCCTTTGTATCAGCAGCTTCTCGACGAGACCGGCTGCGACTGCGGTATGGTTGCCCGCGGCGCCTGCGGGAATCCGTGGATTTTCCGGGAGATCGGGGCAGGCCGGATTGATCCTCCGACGCTGGAGGAGTTCGCGGAAGAGATGCGCACGCATTTTTACGCGATGCTGGATTTCTACGGACCCGAAAACGGGGTGCGGATCAGCCGGAAGACCCTGCTGGAATATCTGCGCGGACGCGGCTTTCCCGGCGAGCTCCGGGCGTCGGTTTCCTTCCTGAATTCCGCGGAGGAGTTCGAAGAACTTCTGAAAGCGGTTCGATGCGGTCCTTCCCCCCGTTACTGGCAGATGCTGGAACAGAATCCCGGCATGGAGCGCCGCCTGAAACGGTGAAGTTTTCCGCCGATCCGGCTTTTTCTCGAAAAGGTGTCCTCCGGCGGACCGGGTTCTCCTTCCGGACTTCTTTCTTCCGAGGGAGGGCGGAAATACTTTTCCGGAATTCCATGACAGGAACCGGTTTGAAAACCGGTTCCTGTCATGATATATTACGGTTTATATTCTGCTTGGGTTCGGTTTATTCTGTCAGCGCGTCCATCTGTCAACTCACGGAAAGGAAGATGCAGTGAATCTTTTGGGGATTTCCGCCTATTATCATGATTCCGCAGCGGTTCTGGTGCGGGATGGCGAGATTCTGGCGGCGGCCCAGGAAGAGCGTTTCACCCGGATCAAACACGATGCGGGATTTCCGAAAAACGCCATTGACTTCTGTCTCCGGTTCGGCGGGATTACGGCGAAAGACCTGAACTACGTGATTTTTTATGAGAAACCGCTGTTGAAACTGGACCGTCTGCTGGAAACCTATCTGGCCTTCGCCCCGGCTGGCTTCCCTTCCTTCAGCAGGGCCATTCCCCTTTGGATCAAACGGAAGATGTTTATCTCGAACGACATCCGGAAACAGCTCGGGGGAAAGGAGTTTTCCGGACAACTGGTTTTCCCGGAACATCACGAATCCCACGGAGCCAGCGCTTTTTTTCCGTCGCCGTTCGAAGAGGCGGCGGTGGTCACGATCGACGGCGTCGGGGAGTGGACGACCGCCAGCATCGGATACGGGAAAGGAAACCGTCTTTCGCTTCTCAAGGAGCTGCGTTTTCCGCATTCCGTCGGGCTGCTCTATTCGGCCTTCACCTATTTTACCGGGTTCAAGGTGAATTCCGGGGAATACAAGCTGATGGGGCTGGCTCCTTACGGGAAGCCGGTTTACGCGGATCGGATCCGGGAAAAACTGGTCCGTATTTTCGAAGACGGCTCGATTGAACTGAATCTGCGCTATTTTCATTTCTGCCAGGGACTGACCATGACCAATTCCGCGTTTGCCGATCTGTTCGGGGGACCGCCCCGGCCGCCGGAATCGCAGATTACGCAGAGGGAAATGGACCTGGCCGCCTCCATTCAGGCGGTTACGGAAGAAATCCTGCTGAAAATTGCCCGGGAAGCGAAACGCCTGACGGGATCGGAGAATCTTTGTCTTGCGGGCGGAGTCGCCTTGAATTGTTCCGCAAACGGAAAGCTCCTCCGGGAAGGGCTTTTCCGCCGGATTTGGGTTCAGCCGGCCGCCGGGGACGCGGGCGGTGCGCTCGGCGCCGCTTTGTTTGCCCATTATCAGCTGCTGGGACGGGAACGCAAGTGTACCGGCACGGATTTTCAGAAGGGGTCCTTCCTCGGGGACTCTTTTACAAATGATGAGATCAAACGATTTCTGGAGGGAAAAAACATCCGCTGCCGGTTCCTGGAAGATGAAAAAGCCCTGTTGGAACATGTCGCTTCCCGGATTGCCGCGGGAAAAGTGGTCGGCTGGTTTCAGGGACGGATGGAGTTCGGTCCACGCGCCCTGGGCGCCCGCAGCATTCTCGGCGACGCCCGGAGCGAGGCCATGCAAAGTCAGATGAATTTGAAAATCAAGTTCCGCGAGTCGTTCCGGCCGTTCGCGCCCGCCGTGCTGGAGGAAGAGGTCGGAAACTACTATGATTTTTCCGGAGAATCTCCGTATATGCTGCTGGTGGCTCCGCTGGCGGACAGCCGGAGGTATCCTCTTCCGGAGGCGGACCGGAAACGGATGGCGGAATCGGAGGATTTGAATGTCCGCCTGGGGGTGAGGCGTTCCGAACTTCCGGCCGTTACGCATATCGACTATTCCGCCCGCCTCCAGACCGTAACCCCCGAAAGAAACGGGCGTTTCTACCGCCTCCTGCTGGAATTCAAAAAGCAGACCGGATGCCCGGTGCTGATCAACACGTCGTTCAACATCCGCGGCGAACCGATCGTCCGGACTCCTGAAAACGCATACAACTGTTTTGTCCACACGGGCATGGATATGCTGGTCCTCGAGAATTGCGTGATTGAAAAAGAGGACGGGGAAGGAAGTCCGGATACCGCGGAGAAGAAGGATGCTTATCTGAAACAATTTCAACTGGATTAGGAATGAATTATGATCAACCCTTTTGAAGACATCCGCTGGCATCCCGCCGTTCCGGAAATCCGCCGGAACGGGATCGTCCTGTTCATCGGGCTGGAAATACTTGCATGCATTCTGTTTTTTGCGTCGGGCCGCACGGGTTTCTCCTGGATTCCGGCGGCGCTCGGTCCCGTTCTGTTTCTCCTCAGTCTGTTTCCCCGGACAGGACGTTGGGTTTACGTGGGAGTATACTGCCTTGCCGCGAGTGTCGGGATCGTGCTTTCCAACGTTCTGCTCATGCTCTTTTTCTTCCTCTTCCTGACGCCGGTCGCCTGGATTTTGCGCGTGAGAAAAGTCAAGCCGGTTACCGGGAAGAAAGATTCCGGCGCGGTTTCCAACTGGCAGGAATATTCGTCTCCCGAAGACCCGACCCGTTACTTCAAACAATACTGAGGGCTTTGCCATGGACAAGAAAAAATTCGAAGACATCCGTTACAAGGGCAACCTTTTCACGGAATTGTGGGGAATGATCCGGAGCACTAAAAAATACTGGCTGATTCCCCTGATCCTCATTCTGCTGGGACTCGCGTTTTTGATCTGGGCGGGAGGAACGGCGGCGGCTCCCTTCATCTATACCCTGTTTTGAGGAGACGTCCTCGTGGAGCGCATCTTTTCTTTTCTTCAGAAATACCGGCTTTTCTTCCTGATCCCCGGTTTTGCAATGTTCGGAGGATTCTGCTGGGTGGTTTTCCGGCGTGTTCTGCAAAGCGATGACCCGCTGGCGACCGGAGGCTGGTTCTTTTTCGGAACGGCTTTCCTTCTGTTTTATTGCGGGTGGTTTGTCCGGAGCCGGAATCTCCGTTTCCGGCTGTTCCTGGCGGCTCTCCTGATTTTCATCCCGGGACTGTTCTGCCGGCGGCATTATGACGGTTTTTGTTTCTTCTGGCTGGATGTGATTGCCGTCAATCTGCTGGTGCTTTTTCATTTTCCGAAAGGAAGCACGGGAAGAGTCGTTTCATGGAATTGCCTTCCTGTCTTTGTATTCATATTCGGGATGCTTTGTTACTTCAATTTCGAGTATCTCGGGCGGAGCGCGGTCGCGTCGGAGATGTCCTGCCGGCTGGATCCGGAACTTGGCTACGTTCACAGAAAGGACATCCGGACAACCGCGACTCTTTATCACTTTTTCCGGAAGGTGCTGTCGGCCGGGATGACGCTGGACGAAAACGGCTGCCGGGCGACGCCGCCGGCTCCCGCCGGAAACGAGGTCGTCTTCATCGGCTGTTCCTTTACGGAAGGCGCTTTGCTGGATGACTCGGAAACTCTTCCCTGGGTATTCAGCCGGATTTCCGGGGTCCGGACCGTCAATCTGGGTGTCAGCGGGTACGGAATCCATCAGTTTCTGCGTATGCTGGAATTGGAGCGTCCCTGGGAGGAGAAAACCGCCGGATTGACCCCGTCGCTCATTCTGTATCAGGGGATGACCGGCCACATCGGAAGAATCGCGGGTTCCCGGCTGCCCGCCTATCGGCTTTCCGGCGGAGCGATTTGTCATTACCGGCCGGACGCGACGGCGATTGGCGATTTGGGCGGACGAATCAAAAACGCCGTTTTCGGCACTCTTTTCCTGGACCGTTTTTCAAGGGGATATCCTTCGGAAGAGGAAATTCAGCTGTATGTCGGAGCCATCCGGAAATGCGGGGAACTCCTGAAAAAGAAATATCCCGCCGCACGGTTCGTTGTTCTTTATCACGACGGAGAGAAGACGTCCATTACGGAGAAGGTTCTTTCTCTTTTAGGCAGGAACGGGATTTCCGTGATCCGGCTCAGTTCCCTGCTGAAAAATGATATTTCCGATGCAAAATACCGGATTCCTTATGACGGACACCCGTCCCCGCTTTGCTGGAAGGAAGCGGCTCCCGCTTTGTGCGGGAAACTTGGAATTCCTGTGAAAAAAGATTTATGACCGCCTGCCGCACGGGATTTCCGCATCCGCATGAAACCTCCGGCTGGGAAATTCTATTTCGCCGGGGATCAGCGCATCCGGGAATTGGACTTGCGGGACGCGTTGGAAACCACCTTCACGGAAGAACGGTTTTTCGCCGCAAGGGAGTGCTGCCGGACGGACGCGTCTTTCCGCGGCGTTGTCTTTTTTGGATTCTTCATGATTTATATGGGAAATCCTTTCTCATAAGTTCATGTGGGGAAGCTATTGAAGGGGATTTATTTTCTTTTTCTGGAAAAGAATGAAGCAATACGATGCAGCGTCTCATATTTCATGATAATATGATACAGGCGTGTCAGATAAAGAAAACCAATCACAAATTCTTTCAGATTACGTTCCTTGAGACGGTCTCTGTAAAAAGAGAGTTTTTTGACTTCTTTTGCATATTCCATTTGAAACACATATTTGCGAAGCACCGCATCAAGCGGAGAGGGAGATTTTGGCAGGATGAATATCACATCCTGAAATGAGAAAATGGAGTATCGTGTTGCATCAACCAGTCCGACAAGTTCAGTCAGGGAGGGATATTCGGAAGGATCAGATGACAATGGTGATAGAATAAAACGCGCATCGTCAATTAAAATATAGAAATAATTTTTTTGTTCCATCAGAATTTTGAGTTCTTTGGAAAGAGGAGCCTCTTCATGAGCCCCTGATGTTTTATTGCCGGAGAAATGCGCATCCAACCAGATAAGTGCAGAGCGTTCACCGACAGTTTTCAATATTTTGGAGATTTCATCCGCGGAATTTCCATGAAAGAGCTTGACATTGGAACAAGTCCTGAGATTTTCTACAGCAGCAAGAAACAACTCCTTGGAAAGCTCTATCGTATAAACTTCTTTGAAGTATTTTGAGGCCCATCGGGATGTGTTTCCTAAATAAGTCCCTGTTTCAATAAATACTTCAAGGCCACATTTTTCCTGAATCTTTTTGGCAATTTCCCTTGGAATACCGGAGAAAATATTCCCCATAAGAACACACATCCTATTTTTACAGTTCTTGTTGAAAGAGTATTATCTCATGATTTTGTGTCGTTCAGTTTGTCGAGATCCTTCTGCACGAAGTCCACGACTTTTTCGAACTTTTTCACGTTTTCCTCATCGACATCCATCAGTGTTTTATGGGCCTCGAGCACGGTCGCGGCGTTGATACGCTGATCCGCGGCGCCCGGCGCCGGGGCTGCGGAGGCGTTTCCGACATCGACATAGCCCGTGGTGAACTGAAACAGTTTTTTCAGTCCCAGTCCGAAAAGAAGCGTTTTATTCAGCTCGTTCGCATTGCAGATGAAAATTTCGGCCCCGATCTTTTTTGCCCGGAGGGCCATCATGGCCAGCACGCCCATGAATGTGCTGTCCATGCCCAGACAGTTTCCAAGATCGATGTCCACTTTCTGGAAAGAAGACTGGTCCAGTTCCTTGGCCAGGGCGCGAAGCGGCGGCGCGCATTCGAACGTGGCGCGTCCGTTCACCTTGACCGCGTAACAGCCTTCCCCGCTGGAAATGATCACTTCTCCATTTGACATAAATACACCCCTTTTGAGTTCACTTTTCAAGAACGGCTTTGATGCGGCGCACTCCGCGGCTGGAACTCTCTTCCTTCTGGATCTTGAAATGTCCCAGGTCTCCGGTGTTGGCCGCGTGGGGACCTCCGCAGATTTCCTTGCTGAAAGAACCCATGGTATAGACACGCACTTTTTCCCCGTATTTGTCGCCGAACAGACCGATTGCACTTTGGGCGCGGGCCTCGTCGACGGTCATTTCCCGGCATTGAATCGGCGTCCTGGCGGCAATGGCTTCATTGACCAGACGCTCCACCTCGTCCAACTGCTCCTGCGTCATCTTGTCGGGATGGGAGAAATCGAAGCGCAGGCGTTCCGCGTTGATGTTGGAGCCTTTCTGCGCCACATGCTCTCCGAGGACTTTGCGCAGAGCCGCGTGCAGCAGATGAGTCGCGGTATGAAGCTCGGCCGTGGCTTCGGAGTGGTCGGACAGTCCGCCCTTGAATTTCTGCTCCGCGCCCTTGCGGGAAAGCTCCTGGTGTTTGGCATACGCCTCCTCATATCCTTCGCGGTCGACCGTGAACCCTTTTTCGGCGGCCATTTCCGCCGTGAGTTCCAGCGGGAACCCGAACGTTTCATACAGATAAAAGGCATTTTTGCCGCTGACGACCTTGTTCTGAATGTGTTCCGGCACGCGGGCGATCAGTTTTTCGAATTCCTTGATGCCGTGTTCGAGCGTTTCGGCGAATTGCTGTTCCTCCCGCGCGAACTCTTCCAGAATGGCTTTTTCCCCGGCGCCGAGCTCGGGATAGAAATCCTTGTAGTTGTCGATGACGACCTTCGCCATTTTGTCGGTGAAGGACGCTGTCAGTCCGATTTTCCTTGCTTCGCGGATGGCGCGGCGGATCAGACGGCGCAGCACGTAGGCCTGGTCGACCTTGCCCGGCGTAATGCCGTCGGCCATGATGAAGGTGGCCGCGCGGATGTGTTCCACAACGATGCGCTCGGAACGCGAACGCCCGGAAGCGTCGATCCCCGGAACGCCGCGCAGTTCGTCCAGCTTGGCGAAAAGGGGCGCGAAGAGCTCCGTGAGGTAGCAGCTGTCCTTGCCCTGGAGGATCGCCGTGACGCGCTCCACGCCCATGCCGGTGTCCACGTTCTTCTGGGAGAGCGGTTCGAACTTGCCTTCGGCGGTCTTGTTGTACTGCATGAACACGTCGTTCCAGATTTCGACCCAGCGACGGTCCTTCGGATCGAAAATTTCAGGCGCCGGCAGGGGACCGGTCCAGTAGAACATTTCCGTATCGGGACCGCAAGGGCCGGTCTGTCCGGCGGGACCCCACCAGTTGTCTTCCTTCGGGCATTTCGCGATACGCTTTTCGCTGATTCCGAGCGAGCGCCACTTGTCGAACGCCTCCTGGTCGAACGGGGCGTTTTCGTCTCCGGCGAACACGGTGACTGCCAACCGGTCCAGCGGAATGTTCAGGTTGTCCTTGCCGGTCAGGAACTCGAAGCTGAATTCGATCGCTTCGTTCTTGAAATAATCGCCCAGCGACCAGTTGCCGAGCATTTCGAAAAAGGTCAGGTGAACGGGATCGCCCACTTCGTCGATATCGCCGGTGCGGATGCACTTCTGCACATTGGTAAGACGTTTGCCCAGAGGATGTTTCCCGCCGAGGAGATACGGCACGAGAGGGTGCATTCCGGCGGTCGTGAACAGGACGGTCGGGTCGTTGTCGGGGATCAGGGAGGCGCTCTGAATGACCGTGTGTCCTTTGGAACGGAAAAAGTCGATATATTTTTTTCTCAGGTCTTTTGCTTGCATTGGTATGAATTCGCCTTTCAGATAAAAGTTTTCACGATACTATACTCCAACACCCCGGAAAATCAATAGTGCCCGCCGGCAAGTTTGCAAGTTTGTCCGGCGAACAAAAAAAGGGAACAAGCCGTTCATTTCCAATGAAACAGAACCACTTGCAAAAAGGACGAAACCTCAGGGAGAAAGAAAAAACTTTTTGAAAGTTTCTTTCCTCCGCTCTTTCAGACTTTTCCAATTCCCTTTTCCGGAAAAGTTCCCGGAAGACCCGGAACGGAAGGATGATTTATTCGGAAGTTTTTGAGGACGACTTGGCGGCTTTGGCCTTTTTCGCCTGCGCTTCCCTGATCTCGGCGGCGCGACGCTCCTTCAAATATTTTTCATAGTCCAGCGCGCGCTGTTTTGTGTTGGCCTTGTGGAGAGTGGAGTATTGCTCTTTTGTGATTTTCGGCATGGGCTCCTTCAGAAAGGCCAGACATTCTTCCTGCAATTTTTTGAAATCACGCACTGCCAGAAAATAATTGTTTGAGGAACGGCTGTCAACAGCCCGCATGACAGCGGACACTACCGGTTTGAATTTCACCAGCTTTTCGCCATAAGCTTTATACCAGTTCGGATGGATGCGGGTGACTTCCGGCAGTTCAGGATTTTTTGCAAGTTTTTCATATTCAGCCATCAGAAACTGAAAGGAGATGTTTGTGACGAGTTCACTCCGGTCTTTCACTTTGGAAAGCTCTTCCGGCAGTTTCTTTTCCAGCAGATTTTTCTGGATGTCCACCTCCAACAGCTTTTTGATGGCTTTCATCGTCAACTGAGGCGTTTTCGGATCGAAACGGCCTCGACCGGGCATTGCCTGAATCTGAGGCTGTGTTGCCTTCGAGGTAAGATCGGCATCCGATTCCTGATCGCCATCTTTCGGAAATGCGGAGAAGGTAAGAAGGAACACGAAAGTGAACAATCCGATAATCGTAATTTTTTGATTCCGCTGTTGAAAGAATTTCCCATCCGACAAGGCGGCTTTTAAGGTAGGTTCGGCAGTCTCCTGCCGAACTGGAAGAGAAAAATTTAGTTCGGGACGGAGTCCCGAACCTACCTGCGACGAGGCGACTTTTAAGGTAGGTTCGACAGTCCCCTGCCGAACTGCTTTGGGTTCATCAGAAAAAATAAGACAGGTTGGGTACTGTGGCCAAAGTTTTTCCTTTTGGAAAACCTGAACGAAAACGGACATTTTATTCCACATATTGATACCTCGCGATTCTCCATTTACGGGTGACAGGGTCCTGAACCAGCACGGCGATCAGTTTGGCTTCGCTGGTGATCTTGTCGGCGCCGATCTCATACGTGCCGATATGAGTGTCTGTGGTGTTATAGGTTTCCTGAACTGAAACACTGGAAACGGATGAAGTGGTTTCTCCTGTTCGGACATAACCTGCTTTTTTCATGGCTGTCAGGTCGAAAGACGATGAATCGTTGAACGTATCGCTGTAATCCCCATCTCCGTTCCAATCGATGAAAGCCGGAGTTCCTCCGATGTCGCGGATGGTCTGGGCCAGCACGATTACATAAACCACGTCCGAAGTTTCCGCTCTAAGGAGTGGCATGAGTTTTCCGAGAAGCTGTTCCTGCGCCGCTTTCGTGTTGGAATCGGAGTTGGGGGGAGGCGAAGCCATATATTGCAGGGGCGAGAGCATCCGAGCACGGATCTTTGCATGAAGGGTGGAAAGGGTCGATTGCTTGGTTAAATCCCATGTCGAATAACCATGCAGATTTGCAACATCGGCGGCGTCCATCAACAGTTCTGAGCGATTGTTGAACGGTAGAATTTTGGATCTTTTCTGAATCAGACATGCGAGGCATTCACAATTGCTGGCATGTGGATAGGTCGTAGGAATAATGGGGGATGGGTCTGGGGGAGGGGGGGATGGGATTACATTCAGGCTGGTTCCTGCCACATCCAAAAGAGTTTTCTGGTCGGGATTACTGGTTTCAAAATCGCTGTTGAACCAAGGAAACCTTGGAAGTGAATATGTTGGGGGAATCGTAGTATCCGTCAGCGCCTGAAAAACCTGTGTCACATCCGAATTGATATTTACCTTTCCGTATTTGAAGTTCGGGCCTTCCGGACGGGTGGAATCGGTCAGTTTGACCTGATCCAGAATCTTACCGTCTCCTTTTTCATATGTGTAGTCGGGGGTGGCCGCATTGTTGGTACGGGTAAGATTCAAGGTTCTCCATGCTTCCGCGCGGGAGATGCAGCCGAGTTCCCAAACGGATTGCATGGTTCCATGCCGAATGAAAGCGGATGAGATTCTTTTATCGTCTATTCCATATCCCGGATCGCTTGTGGTTCCTATGTCACGGTTTGCGGCATGGATAGTTCCGGAAACAGTTGAATTACAGGCACCTTTTGTTCCTTTATAGTCATTCGGATCCGTTGTTGTCATTACAGGTGTGCTGCTGGGAACGGGGGTCCAATCGGTAGAATAATGATTTACGCGCGGATCGGTGGTTTCCAATGCATAAGTGAAATTACTTTCCACAGTGGCATCATATTCTGTTGAATCAGCGGAGGAATTCGGCAGAATTGCGAAGTCGCGCTGTCTTGAATCATATTTCAGCACAGCGGTTCCGGGAACAACAGAAATGTTTTTGATTTTCAGAAGGTTTTTAATCTGGTCGGAAAAATCCGTGGATGAGTTGATGCGGAAAGAAAAGGTTTTTGTGACATTGTATTCCTGCCAGAAACTGGTGGAGGGGGTATAAGGTACGTTCCACCATACAGAGCCATCGATAGTCTGCACTTTTCCAACAGTAACCTCAGAGGAGGAATTGAAAGAAGTGTCAGTGACAGCCCCCTGAAATTGTCCAAAGCTGTTGAATGTCTGTGGAGAGCCGCCGGATATCCATGTATAGGTGGCATTAAATGACCAGCTCGGCAGGGTGATTTCGGCTATTTTCCTGTCCGTAGCGGTGGACAATTTCTGAAACATGTCGATCAGTTCCGTGCCGAAACTGACATTAAAGGCATAGGTCAATGTGTAGTCATAGACTATCTCCGTGCCTGTATCGTATGAAGCGGCAGTCAATGTCGCCTGAGTATTGAGTTTGAACCCGACTTCATTCAACATCGGATGTTTGCCGACACCCGCATATGTCGGTGCCGTGGTCATCCAGTCGGCGGAGTCGGAAACCGTGTCGGCAGTATCTGCCCTGTTATATTGAATGATGTTGGCCGCGATCTGTTTTTTCATGAGGTCGGCTGTCCAGTTGTCATGAGAATAGGACCAGGCGTTCAGCCAGGGAATACCCTTCATGATGTCAACTGTATCAGCAGAGTTAAAAGTGGTGTCGCCGGAGCCGATCAGCTCGGCTACGGTGAGCGTTTCCCAGTCGGAACGGTTCAGGTTGAAACGCCGGTAAAGTTCTCCGGAGTCTTTTTTGGCATCGCTGTCGCCGTCAACCCAGTAGGCTTCCGGATATTTGAGCTGTCCGATATTGACCCCATCCTGGAAGAAATCAACCCATTTGTCCCAGTCGGATGAGCCCTTGACAATGCCAAGTTTATTAAAGATTTCCCAGAAGGTGGTCCAGCGGTAATTGGGGGAGGCCGTGATCGCCGCTTTCAAAAGGTCCGACCAGGTGGAATTATTGATGCCGATCTGGGTTTCTGAAGCACCGTCAATCGTGTCTCCGTGTGCAATGTTGACAGAAGGGTCAAGACGGCCCTTGTCCGGGATCACCACATAGGCATAACGACCGAGAATACGTCCCCCGTTGGAATTCGGGTCATCACTGGAATCGCGGACATACACCCAGTCGACGGCATTGGTGGTAGAATCCACCACCGCCGTATACTGATATTTGAAGAGCTGAACCCCGTGGAGCGATGTGTCCAGCTTCCACAGCCAGTCATACGTTTTCGGGTCCGTGGACGTGGAATAAAACTGTTCGAGAGAAGCAATGTTGCGGACGGCAAACATAGCCCGGGGGAGGGCGATGGAGCGGGCGATGGTCTGCGCATAGGAGATGTTCGCGCAGTTTTCCGCCACCTTCCGGTTGATGAGCGCCGTGGAGGCGAAGCCGAGGGCGACTACGGTCAGGAGACCGAGGATTCCCAAGGTGAAGACCAGAGCCACTCCGCGCTGTTTTTTGTTTTTGTATGAAAAGAGTTTCTTCATTTGGCACCGCTCCTTAATACTGTCCGCGATCGATCAGAACGATCCGCTTGAATTCCTGAGTCCCGGCGTTAAAAATTTCTTGCTGAGGTTCGGTCAGAGAACTGAAGTCCGCAGACATCGCCTTGAGTTTCTCCAGCGTTTCTTTCGAAATGACCTTCATGGTGACTTCGACCAGACGGGGAAGTTTAATATAGTTGGGAGAAATACTGGAGGGCAACTCGGTGATTGGGTTGGCCGGGGTGGCATTGTCCTTCAGGATTATTTCAAAAGAAGTGACATTTTCCGCGATGACGACTGGTGTGGCAGCCTGAACTGTTGTTTTCCATGTAGAGTTCGGCCTCGTCACCCAGGTAGCGTCGGAAAAATTAGCGGTTTCTTTCAGCGTTGCCAGCTTCAACTGCATATTGGTCTTGTCCCAGAAATAGTAGACTTCCGCCAGGCCGTCGGAACGCATTGTGGCAAAAGTAATTTTTGTTTTTCCCTCTGAGGTAGACCCGTCATAATACATGAAGGTGTATTGAGAGGAATCATATTCTGGTTCATAAAATGTGCATGCGAGATCGTTGGCCAGAAGGTTCATGGCGATCCGGGCGTCGTCGTAGAAGGCCGTTCTTTCACTGGTGCGTTCCACCACCGCCTGCGCGGAGACGAAGAACTGCATCAGCGCCAGCATCAGAATGGCGAAAACACCCATGGAAATCAGCACTTCCAGCAGGGTGAAGAAGGATTTCCCGTTCCGTTTTCCGGTTATGATGTCAGTTTTCGAAGTCATACGGATCATTCCCCTTTGAAAAGCTCGATTACATAGAGGCGTTTTTCCCGGTTGTCATACGGCGCCGCAAGAGGCCAGCTCAATTCGATGAAGACCTTAGCCGAGTTTGTCCCAAGCAATGAATTTGCCGCAGCGGAGGCAATCGGGTTTTCATAGTTTTCGACGGACGTTCCCCTCCAGAGTTGAATATGCCCGACGAAGGAACCGTCCACGGAGGCGACCCCGAACAGGGTGGAGGAGATATTATAAATTCCGGGATAATTGGTGGGAGATGAGGTTGAAAACATGGTGGAATCGGGTGTCGCCTTGCTTGTCGGGAGGGAGGTGATTCCACCAGTTCCAGACCAGTTTGTCAACGCCACGTTTTCGACCATGGCGGCCATGGAGTCCACGATTCCGCCGATGTAGTTTTCATTGTTGGCCACACGGTTGGCTTCGATCGCGGGTGGAAAGAGCGCCATGATTCCGGCAATGCCGATCCCCACTACGGCGATCGCCATCGTGATCTCGATCAGGTTGAACATGGATTTTATGGTTTTCACAGGGCCGAACCCTCCGATTTTCATTCTTCGGAACTCTGTGGTACCATATACCACGTTTTTGCTCAAATCGCAAGCGTGGAATGATCTTTTTTCCTTATTTTTTCGTCATCTGTATGCCGTGTCCGTGAAAAACAGGGAGCGGGATGTCCGCTTCGGAAGTCCTCCGGAGTTTTTCCGAAAAGAGGGAATCTTTCCGAAAGGGACATTACGGACGGAAAAACGTTGCGTAAAGGGCCGCGAGTTTCCGTTTCAATTCTGCGATGCGGGGAAGGACGGAGGTGTCGCCCTCCAGCGCTTTCAGCAGAAGTTCGCCCTGTTCGCGGCAGAGCGGATCATGGTGTTTCCGGAAGAAATGCTCCATCAGGAAAAGAGTATATTTGACCAGCCGGAAGGACCCGAACGGAAATTCCTCGGAATATCCGCCCACGGCAACACACCGTTCGTTCCGGACGGCGTCGGCAAACTCTTCGAATCGGGGCGACTTCGCGAAGATGACCGTATAGTCGATGTTGTCTTTCTGATAGGGCCTTCCATGCCAGTCGCTGCTCCCGATCAGGGGTTTCCGGAAGTTGCATTCCCGGATGAGCTCCTGCCATTTGGCGTTCATCAGGGCGGTTCTCGGGACATTGTAGTTGCCGATTTCAAGAGCGTCGAAGTGTCCGCGACGGAGAATCGCATCAACCAGAAGGTTGGTTGCGGCGAACCGCGCATTCTGCTTCCAGTAGGGGTGGCAGAAGACGGAAAGACCGCCCTGTTCGCGGATTTTCGAAGTCAACGTTTCAAACTGGGCCGCATACGTCCGCTCGTGTTCCGGCAGAGACGGAAAATCTTTTTTACGGACCTCGACTTGTGCGGCGAAATCTCCCTCCGGGTCATTCTTCCAATCGGAAATACTGGCGGAGGCTCCCAGGCTGAGAATATGAACCATGCCCGCCCCCAGGTTTTCCACTTCTTCGCCGGGATAGCATTCCAGTCCGGAATCGAACGGTTTCATTGCCCGGACCGCCTCCAGCGAGGGGGCAAACCGATGGTGGTCGGTCACGGCGGTGAAATCGAATCCGGCGCGGCGCATATAAGCCGGCACGGCCGCCGGAGAGAACAGACCGTCGGAGCCGGTGCTGTGCGAATGGATATTGCCCTTGAACGCATAATACGGCATCAGGTCCGGTTCGAGCGTGTAAAACGAAAAATCTTCCGAACACCGGCAATGTTCGTTTTCGGCGGAAATTCCGATCCAGTGTTCGAACTCGCCGTTGAGTTCCAGTTCGAATTCCAGAATGCCGTCCCGGACTGTATGAGACACCTCCTGCCAGAAGTGTTTCAGGCCGGGGGCCAGGAAAGCGACCGAACCGTCGGTCATCCGCCAGTCGTCGCGAATATATCGGATCCGGATGGAGGCGCTGTTTTCCAGGAAAAATTCATCCGGCACAGTCAGCTGGAAACGGACTTTTGTGTTGACCGGGAATACCTGACCCGGAAGATTTCCGAAGGCGCCGGAGAGGTTACGTTGTTCTTTTTCCATTTTTTTTCGATTCCTTTCTGGAATTTTTACATCCGGCGAGCCGCGCATCGGGAAGAATGGTGAGACTGTCCACGGTTTTGCCGTCGACGTCGATGACCTGAACCTCCAGGGTGTCCGGCGAGGCTTTCACGAGAACGGTGGTGTCGGTGTCGTTCGCCACGACCGTGAACGGCAGGACGGGGGTATCTTTCATCCGGGGGATTTTCTCCTCCGCGGAGCATTCGCCCGAAAAGGGATCGATCCGGAAATAATGGTGGACATGCCCGCCGATCAGCAAATGAATGGGCGCATTCTGGAAAACGCCGTCGAGGAGGGACAGTCCGGCGCGCGAATCATATTCCCCGTTGTAGGGGGGCATGTGAAGGAAGGCGATCCGGAACGCAGCCGTCCGGTACGGTTCGCTTTTCACGACCTTCCGAAGCCACTTGCGCTCCTCGGCGATCATGGCGGTGTTCTGATAAATGCCGTCGGTGTCGTCGGGGTGGTCGTTTCCGGCGTCGAGCGCCAGGAAACAGACTTTTCCGTGGCGGAAGGCGTAATAGGTGTTTCCGGACGGATGGTTCATCCTCCGGCAGAAGTCCGCGGCGAAAATTCCGATCTGTTCATGGTTGCCGCGCACGAAGACCAGCGGTTTTTCCTTTGCGTAGAGTTCGGTCTGGATATCCAGGAATCCTTCATAAAGCGCCTCCGGTCCGCACATACAGGAAAGCATGTCTCCCAGATCGACGAAGAAATCCGTCTGCCGGACGCCCGGCAGTTCCATGAGCTTTTTCAGAACATGCGTGTCGGAATGAATGTCCGAACAGACCGCGAAAGAGAAATTCTTTTTTTCCGGATCCAGCGTCCGGAAGGAGCAGGAGCGCCGGGCGGGATACACCTCGCGTTTTGTCAGGAGAGGAGCCCAGTTGACCAGACGGTACTCGTATGCGGTTCCTTTTTCCAGTCCGGACAAATGGACGATGTGAAACCGTTCGTTTCTCCGGAGGATTCCGTTTTTATGTTCGACGGGCTGGGACCCCCATTCTTTGCTTCCCTTCTTTTTGTATTCGAGGACGGCCCCGGCCATGCCCGCCGTTTCCCAGGAAACGGTCATGGCGTCGGGCGCGGGATTGGAAAGGAACGGGCCGTGCACGACCCGTTCCGCCGGCACCAAATACCGTTTGATTTCTGTTTCAAAGGAAGTTCTTGTCATTTTTTTTGCGGAGGGAAAACCGGTTTTGGCGAAGAAAGCCGTATTGTAGTCGCAAAACAGAAGTTCCCCGAAGTTTTCCGGCTCGTGAAACTTGCCTTCCAGTTCCGCCCACGAAGAGAGTTCCCGCCGGGCCATGCTTTGCCGGCAGAGGTTGAAGCCGGTGGAAAGGTTGTGGAGACGCAGAAGACGCAGCGGAATCCGGATTTTGGCATGCCATCCGGCGGAGTCCCGGCTGGTTTTTGCCTCCCACAAACCGTATTGCCCGCGGCTGTCGAAACGTCCTCCGCCCGCCCCGACCGCGAGCTGAAGAAGCCACGGCACGGGTTCGACCGCCCCGAAAAAGATTTCGATCAGATCCCCTTTCCAGATGCCCATGCCGTCGGCTTTGTTTTCCGCCCGGATGAGAGAGGGGTCCGGCTCGAAACAGGAGACCTCCAGATAAAGGTTCGTCGCGTCGCGCCGGAGACGCGCCTCGGTCTTGCCCTCAGGTGTCTTTTCGGTTTTGTAGAGGAGGATGTCCCGGATGACGGTCGGTTTGCGGACCGGGACGGCAAGCGCTTTGTATTGTTTCGTGGAATAGGAAACAATCGTCCGTCCCGGCAGGGGGGAATGTTCTTTCATGTTTGGCTTTCTCTCATCGTTGATTAGAGTTTTCAAAACAATATCACTCGAAAATCATTTTTCAAGCGAGCACATTTTTTCGTTTTTGAAAAAAGACGAAACGGAATCCTCTTCCGAATTTGGGTTTCTTTCATAAAAACAGCCCGTGTCGAACGCTTCCGGTCCGGCCGGAGCCGGAGTATCCTTGGGGGCTATCGGTTTCCGCCGAATCCAAAGAGAATTCCCTTTTGGAGTTCCGCGTAGGTTACAGCTTTTTTTGCTCTCAAGATGGATTCTACCTTGTTTTCCGAATGACCGTCCAGCATGACGATATTGCAGGAGCCGCCGTGCCGTCTTCTGGATATACTGCTACCCGAGGTGTAGACTGCATACAGTCCCCGTGTGTCCGCCGGGGTCGTATCGATTCCGGTGGTGAAGTTCTCCGCACCATAGGAGGAATCGCAAAGAAGCGCCATTTCACTTGGGCTTTTGGCCTGGCCGAACTTTTTGATCGGAACTAGGTTCATGTAAGGTTCCCCGCCGATGTTGTATTCCGGCATTCCATATTGGACGTATGAAAAAATCACTACGCTCACGGAAGAGGCGGGACATTTCATGAGTCCGTTCTGGTATTGCCTGGGGACTACAGACTCACGATAGTTGGTTAGCAGCGTCACTCCGGAAAGGTCCATTCCGTAGTAAGGGGCGCAAAACATCGTCCAGGATTTTCTCAACGGGCCGGGCATGTCCTTGCCGGTGGATGCACCGGAGCCCTGGTAGGTTCCGGATTCTCGCGGCAGAAGGAAATCATTGTTGTCTATTCCATACTGAATGATGCCGAAGCCGAGCTGCCTGATGTTGCTCAGACAGGAAATCTTCTGGGCTGTTTTTCTGACCCGGTTCAGGGCCGGCAGCAGCATGCCGGCCAGAATGACGATAATCGCAATTACAATGAGGAGTTCGATTAATGTGAAATTTCTTTTTGACTTCATTTTTCAGTCCTCCCTGGTTTTATTCCAGAATGAAACGTTTAAAAAGCGCCGGGGTTTTTCCATACGTGATTCCAGGAGAAAACTCCATCTGACAGGAAACAAGTCCGGTGGGCATATCCAGATCGAAAACCACCGTGTTGAACCCGAAAACCGAACCGGGAACCGGTTTGAGAGAGCCGATCGAGAACCATGGAATACGGGTTTCGTAAATCGTATGGTTGTCAGCGCGCCGCTTCACCACGGGCTTGGAAGACATGAGTTGATTCACAGACTGCCCTCCTGCCGAATGGCAGAACAGTTCCGGTCCTTTCGTTGTATCCGCCGTGACAAATTCCACATCATCCTGCTGATATCCCGCCGGCGTGATGGCCGGATCGAAAGCATTGTTTTCAGTGTCGAAAGCGAATTGCAGGGAATCCTGATTCCAGCTCTCGATCCCGTGTGTGCGGACGATATGCACATCGTCCGTGACATCGGCCGCAATATAGAAAAAGTCTTTGTCGTAGGCCAGATAAATTTTTACAGACAAATCCTCCTTTCCGGTCCAGAGTCCATGTCCGTCCGCGTCGGTCGGCATCACATACCGGCGCGAATCCATCACCAGCGGTTTTACCGATTCAAATCCTTTCAGTGAGCCGTCCATCGCCGGCGGCGAGGCAAGATGCGCGACCGGATAGATTTCGTCCGTGTTTGATACTTCATAGCGCACGCCGTTCACCAAGGCGGAGGCCGTGACCGGTCCAGTTCCGGTTCTGTGCGGAAATGAAACCGGCAGGATGGCATTGCCTGGAATTTTCACTGTTTTGGGAGCGGAATTGTTCAGACGGACGAGCGCAGTAGTTTCGGTAGTGAGTTTGTTTTTTACAAACACATTCACTTCGTTTGCATTTTTCCGGTTGATTGTAAGATATGCTTCCGGCATGACATAACGCGCATTCCGGAAGGCGTCCGCAACTGTTTCCTGCGGTGCATCCAGCTCGAAATAAAGCGGACGATCATTGATTTTTCGCTTTAAAATACCCTTTTTTCCTTTTTCCCTTTTCCCCATGAAATCCATTCCGTTCCAATCGGCGGGCATATCGATTTTTGTACTGACCCAGTCTTTTGTGTAGGCCCAGAGCACGGCAAGAGTTTTCCCGTTTTTCCGGAAAAGATAGCAGTAGACGTCACTGCGGGGTTTGACCTCCCTGGGGTCCGTGACGAATGCGAGGACGCGCGCCGAAACCGCCCATGCGGCTGCGTGGGGTTTCGGACATCCGGTCTTCCGGTTCCACATTCCGTAGTCGGTTGTGCCGAAACCATATTTTGCCGATTCGTACATCGGATCGTTTTCAAACAGGAAGTAAGTCCAGCGTCTGACTTTCAGATATTTGAGCATCACCAGATTGCGCGCGTTGATCACGGCCACCTCCTTGACCCTGTCGGAATCGATCGGAGGATGGCCGATAAAGCTATATCCCGTTTCCGTGGCGGCAATGAACTTGTCCGGTCCGATGATGCTGCGTGTAAACGCAAAGCGTTTGAGAAGTCCTCCGGATTCCGGTCCGTCGATCGTCAGTCCTTTTTCGACAGTCCCTTTCTGAAGATATAAACTACAGGAAAGGCCGTCCACCGAATCCTTGACTTGCGGCCATATTTCTTTTCCGATGGGAGACATGTCCATGAATACACCTCCGCCGCCGACTACATTTTCCGGATTGTTTTTTTTCACCTCGCTGTGCAGGAGACGCGTGAGCGCGACATAATGCGGAATTTCATATTTGTCATTGTGGTAGGTGTGGTAGATTTCATCGCCGACATACCAGTCATGGACGCGGGTCCCGTAACGTCCCGCCAGCATGCGGAGGAAACCACGCCAGCCTTCATAATATTCCTTGTCGTAGGGATCGATTCCTTTGGCGAGTTTCTCATTGATCCTGTGCCGCAGATAAGGCGGCTGAAGCTGATTTTGCGGCGATGATTTCTGGGTGAACATAAACGAAAAAGTCGGTTCGAACCCGTTGTTTACGGTCTCTTCCACTTTTTTGTCCAGAATCTCCAGTTTGTAGGAGGAAGGACCGGTCTGAAGATATCTCCGTTCAACCTGAAAGGAAGCGGAGCCGTTTCCCATCCGGATTTGTTTTTCCACGGAACCCGGTCCTTTGGCCGTGAAAAACGGATCCCGGCGTCCTTCCTGTTTTTCAACAACAATCCCGGACGAAGTGACTTCGTCCAGCCGTTTGATTCCCTGCGAAATATCCACTTTCATGGCAAACCAGCCGCGAAAATCACCAAGCGAAGGCAGTTCAAGCCGAATTTTGGCAGGTTCAACATGGCCCGACTGGTTTCCTTTGGCGGCAACGGCCGCCCTGGGATTTTCAGGCAGGACGATTTCTTTTTTCCCCGAACAGAGAACCTTGCGGTCGAAATCCTCTGCTTGCCAGTTCAAAGTTGCCCTCGTACCGGGTTCCGCGATCTCTTTCAGTTCAATATCATATTCCATTTTTTCGTCCGGATACCAGACTCCACCGTGAACCGCATGAGGGACGCCGCGCAGAAGGGTGAGTTTTTTGACGGCGGGGGGTGGATTCTCCGGAAGTTTCGGTCCCAGATAAAGATTGTCTACCCACGTCGTTCCCCTTTCATTATCATAACCGTGAATGCCGATCCTCAATGTCGCTTTTGTGCATGAGTCCGGAATCTGGATGTCTTGCCTGAATTGAGTCCAGTTTTCCTGAAGCTTGTTCCATGGCGTCAACAGCACATGATTTTTCTGGATTTCCGGCAAATTCAAGACCACTGTCAACTGTCCTTTTGTCGGCTGGTCGTATCCCTCTGATTTTGTCCAGACGGAAAAAGTGTAATCTTTCTTTCCCGGCGGCAGGGAGATTGTTGTGAAGTAATTCAGATGGCAGATTTTATTCTTTGCATAATCCAGGCGCATGGAACACATGCCGCCGATTCCCTGCGAATTTCCTTTGTCGGGAACCGGTTCCACCCAGATTTTTCCATCGGCGCGCTTCCAGGATGGAACCATCCATTCCTTGATCCCCTCTTCGAAACTTCCGTTTTTTATGAGATTTTCTTGTGCGCTGAGGGTGAATGCGGATAGGAAAATGATCCATATCCCTTTGAAGTTCCGGATGGGATTGTTCCGGAAAATACGGTATTCGGCGAGATGCATTTTTTCCTCCTAATTTTTGAAGTTGGTTTCGTTGAAAAATTCATTCAGCAAGGGAAACTGATATTCGAGTTTGCGCATGATCTGGCCTTTTTCCCCGGAAAGGAGAAAACGGGTGATTTCCCGGTAGGGCTCCTTCTGCGGACGGTGAAGCACACGCGTATGCGTCGGCAATTCCGGACGTTTGAGAAATTCGCTGACGTTCAATACCAGCCGTGTTGAAAAAGGAATCCCGGTCTCCTGGAAGAAATCCAGCGGATACGGAAATTCCTGAAAAAGATTGCTGTCGAAAATCAGTCCGTCAAAATGGATCTTCCGGTAGAATTTTCCCAGCCGGCGGAGGGTTTCAGGAAAGGGAAGGGTATCTTCGTAGAGGGTATAGAAAATTTCGTCGCATTCCAGCCCTAAGGTTTGAAGGGCTCCCAGAAAATAATCGTGCCCGTATTTGGAAATATCCGTCCGGCTGCGCCCGAAATACACGATCTTGCGCGCCCCGTCTGCATGGAGCCGAACGGCGGCGTCCCGCAGACAGCGCCAGTAGTCGTCCAGAAAATAATTGATGACATCCGTATGATGTTCCAGAAAACACGGCAGAAGACCTTTTTTGTCGCAGATGTATCCGATCCGGCAGCCCCGTTCGGCCAGAACCGGATACAGACGCGGCGCCCATGTGCCGGAAAAAATCACCCTGCTGTCTTTGCGCAGATGTTTGAACTGAAGCCAGTTGATATCTTCCGGATTATTGGTTTCCGAAATGGGAATCGTGACAACGTAAGTTCCGTATTCGACCGCCGCCGACATCGTTCCCCGGATCATCTGCTGCGTAAGATAGGAGGAATAAAAACCGCTTGCAGTGATATAATCCGGACAAGCCACCAGAATGGAAACCGGTTCATCGGGCTGTTCCGGGACCCCGTGACTTCCGCGGATGAACGTCCCGTGGTTGGTCCGGTCGATGATTCCTTCTGCCGCGAGACGGCTCATTGTATACCGCAAAGTGCGTCTGGCCACCCCGATTTCTGCCGCCAGCAACGCCTCGGCAGGAAGACGGTCTCCAGGATGGTTTTTTTTCCGAATCTTCTTCATGAGAAAGGAATAGATCATTTTTTGTTTCGATGGGAGGGGCATTTTTCCATTACTTTCCTTGTTCGATTATAATTTTATTTGCGGTACACAATGACGTCAAGACGCAAAATGAAAAAAAACGATTTTTTTTAAATACCGAACGATTTTTAAAAAAATCTCCGGGTTTCACCCCGGAATGTAGCTTCCGGAGCTTTTTGAAAAGGCTTCTTCCGCAGAATCGGTGGGGGAGACTCCGATTCCGGGAGTTCCCCCGGCTGAGGATAAGCATGCCATCCTGAATAATGCCGGAGATGCGCACCCGCGCAGGGGCAATCGCAAGCGGGCGGATTTATGCGCAAGGCCCGCCCTCAAGAGTGCTGCGGAAAAAAAGCGGGAAGAATGCCGATGGTCGCGTTGCCATTGGAGCGCAAGCCTGTCGCGTTACTTCACTTTGAACGAGGCGGAGAATGAAACACTCGCGCCGGGGGCGATCAAGGCAGGCGCATAGAACGGCTCGAAGGTGGCCGAGATCATGTCGGGGGTGTCCCATATCGCGATTCCGGCCAGTTGATCCGCGGGCTGGAACACGGCTTCCAGCGGAGCCTTGCCGGGGATCGTGAAGCGGAAAAGTCCGCTCTGTATTTTCAGGGAAGGGGGCTTGACCGCAAACAGTTTGCGGATTGTTGTCTCGGAAGCGGGATCGCATTTCAGAATCATCAGGGAATTGGAACCCGGACGCCGGAAGTCCTGTCCGCCGCATTCCAGTTTCCCTCCGTTCCGGTTGCTCCATTCGGCGGGAATCAGGTTCCAGCGGTATCCGACATCGTTCATGGCGGTGGCGAGCGTGTTGGTGAGTTTTACTTCAAAAGACACTTGTTTCAGGTCGGAGGAAATCGTCACGGTTTTGGCAATTTTCAGCCCGGAGAGCTGGGGATAATTGCGGACGGTCGTTGTGAACTCGCCGATCACGCTCAGCTCCGAAGCGGAAATCTTCTGGTCTTTCAGACGGTAATTGCCGTCTACGACCATGCCATTTCTGCCGGGGTTCCAGAAAGCGGAGAGGCCGTAAGCCGGGCAGATGCGTTCGATTCCGTCGACACTCCAGGATTCCAGCGCCATGCCGCGGGGATTCAGGAGCAGAACATTTTTACCGGAGGTCACCCGGAGCATCGGCTTGCCATCCTGAACGACCGGTTCGCAGGAGAGAATTCCTGCATTCAGTTTCTTGAGTTCTCCCACCTCGTTTTCGGAGCGAAGGGCACGATCGCGTTCGGCCTCGGCTTTTGCGGCGGCCTCATTTTCTTTCCGGCAGCGGTCCAGTTCTTTTCGCATGTCGGCGGCGGTAATCGCTCTTCCCGAATCCTTTCCGGCGGGAATGATTTCAAAAAACATCCAGCGCATGGCTCCGGCATGAAGCAGAATGCCGTCGGACAGTGCCTTGCCGGTGAAGGAATTTCCTTTTTCAGGCACAAACTGGCGTTGGAAGGCTTTTTCGAGGACACCGTATTTCCGGTTGGCGTCCAGTCCCGGAACCCGGAGAGTGAACACGACATTGCCTTTTTCCCAGAAGTTCCCGACCGCGACGAGGATGCGTCCGTCTTTTTCGAAGGCGGCAACCTGGAGAAGATCGGTTGTTCGGACATCCGGCAGATATTTCGGGCTGATATTTTCAACCGGTGCGGGGAAGGGAGTCTGCGGGGTCACCGTGACGCCTTCTTTCTTCCGTCCGTTCATGACGAGCTCTTCATTGGCCGCGATCAGGGCGGTGCTGTCCGCCAGCGCCTTCCAGAAGCGGTGGTCGTATCCGCGCGGGAAATAGTAAAGGATCGAGGCATCATATCCGGCCAGGAAGGAACTGAGCTGATCCATTGCCATGCCTTCGGGCTGGCCGAACGCGGTCATGCTGCATTGGCTTCCGTGCGGCATTGCCATGAGTTTCGCGCGTTTCGCCGGATTTTTGAAGTACTCCCGGTAGTCCCGGATGACCCGCTGCGAAAGCTCCCATGCGGGGAGGTTTGCGCCTTTGACATAAGCGTACGGCTGATCGGCGAGAAACCAGTTGTAGGGTCCCCATACATTCAGCCATTTCAGGCGGTCCGCATACTCATACGGCGTGAACTCCCACTGCTCCTGAAACGAGTTCGGATAGCGGATGATCTGATCGGTGCCGACTTCGGGGCAGAATCCAACCTTGACTGCCCCCAGCGTAACGGCATCTTCATGCAGGGTTTTGATGAGACGGGCATGCTGGTCTGCACGGAAACGGATCGCCGTATCGCGATAGAGGTAGCCCACCTGGAGTTGCTGCGGCCAAATCTCCTTTATCTTTTCCGGAGAAAGTTTTGCAAACCGGGCGAATTCATCGCGGCAGCGGTCGCAGAAGCATCCTTTGTTGACGAAAGAATACGGTTCCCAGTTCGGCTGAAGGCCGTCGCGGCCTTCAAGCGCGGATTTCAGAAGCGGCAGGACCACTTCTTTGTAATAAGGCGTCCGGTTGTAAATCGCAACGGGACACGTGGCGGGAACATTTCCATTCATCACCGGTTTCCCGTTCACATCCAGATATTTGGAATCGTCCGGCTTCTTTTTCTCCTCCATCACGCCGATACGGAAACCGTTGGCGAAACCGTAGGATTCGGAAGTCACCAGACGGATTCCGTTCTCATACAGCTTTTTCGCAAGCTCCGGTGTAATGCCGGCGGTGACCAGCGTCGTGCCGGTTCTTCCGACAAACTCCGCAAAACGTGTTTCTGCTTCGGGCTGCTGGAACCGGATGTCCCCGGAAACGGAACTGAACCCGGCATAAAACTGCTTCGGAGCCGTAACCGGAGAAAAAGAAGGGGCCATTTTCAGGGTGAAGGTCTCTTCGGAACTGACCGTCTTGCCCTGTTCCGTCAGGAAATACCGGCAGTTCCATTGGGTTCCGGCGGGCGCTTTTCCGGAGATCATCGCACAGGCGATGTTCCACCCGTTGAAGGAATGGGAATTCCGGATACTGCCGATCAAGGCGGGCGTCACTTCAAGTTCCCAGCGTTTCCACTTTTCCCCGCTCACAGTCATATCGGAACTTTTTATTTCTTTCCCGAAATAAGCATTGGTTCCTTCCACGGAGAGAACGCCGGGAAGCTCCAGATTCATTACAATCTTTCCATATTTCAGTGTGCCCGGAGGCAGATTGTTCCGGAATTTGAACGCGATGATCCCCGGTTCGCCGGAAGCCAGCACAAAGGTATTGTCCAGCAGTTTTCCGGGGGCCAGTTCGACAGAAAGAGGCATCGGAACGGCGTCCAGTTTTACCAGTTTCGGATTTTTCACCTGGAGAACTCCGCATCCGTCCGCGCGGATCGTAATGGTCAGATCGCGGGTCTTCGGCGGAATGGGAAACTCTTTGCTGAACAAATGCCATTCCGGGGCGTCGTCGATATGGATATACGTATATTCCCTGGTCGTTTTTCCCCGCCCCGGACGCGGATCGCTGCCGTCGAAATAATTCAGCAGGACCATCTGGTTGCAGGCATTTTTTCCGAACCGGCGGATGCGGGAATCGAAGCTCAGCCGATACATGCCGCCGTTCTCATCCGGCAGTGTCACGATCTGCTCGAACGAGGTCGTGAAGGAAGGACTGGCTTTGCCCATCAATGTTTCCAGTTCTTCCGGACGGTTCAGCTCCAACGCCTTGCCCGATTCCGTGTCCGCGATCTTCGCGGAAGAAAGTTTCGGCGCATCCTTTTCAAACTTGTCCCGGTTTTCCTTTTGAAAAATCCAGACGCTGCTTGCCCAGCCCTCCGAAGATCGTTTTACGAGAGGAGCGGACAAATCCGCGTTTTTCAGCAGGTTCACTTCTTTTCCGGTGACTTTGCCGAAGCGTTCTGCGGAAATTTTTTCCATCGGGAAAGTGACTCCGCCTCTGTCGAATTCTTCCGCCCGAAGACCGGAAATGAGGCAGAAGACGAGCCCCATAGAGACTGAAAATCTTTTACAGCGCATTTCTGAATCCTTTCATGGTATACTTTTATTCCACCGAAACTATTGACAACTGGCGATCCCGCAATTTCCCTTGCCGGCGTGCCAGGAAGGCGCGCTCTGACAGCCCTTCCAGTCCACATTTTCCCCGAAGATCCGGGTATTCCCATAGGTCAGATTTTCCACGTTGCCGCCGAGACAGACAAGATTGGTTGTCCGGTTGTGCCTCCAGGTCAGATACTGGCTGGTTTCAGCGGTCGTCGGCCCCTTCGGGCGGAGGTGATAGTCCAGATCGACATGTTGGGTGCTCCTGTCTCCGATCAGAAAAAGCTGGGAAGGTTTTGCGAAGGTCGATGCTTTCAGGGACGAATACGAGGATACGAACAGGTTGTATCCCAAAGTATAGAGCGGATTCCGGGGGGTAGTCGGCAGGTCGGCATTGGCCGGACAAGCAAACTTCGATGAATTGATCTTTCCGCTGCTTCCCTTGTAAAGCCATCCGATATACATGCCGTCCCGGATATGAAGATAATCCGTCAGTCCGTATCCGGGATCCGCCGAAAGGAAAGGCTTGTTGGCGCCGCTTCCCCAGGATCCGCCGCTGCCCATTCCGGTGCCGTTGTTGTAGTAGGCGGAAATATACCCCTTGTTGTCGTCGATGTAGAGATTGACGGCCTTTCCGATGCTGGAGAGATGGTTCATACAGGCGATTTTCTGGGCGGCCTGTTTCGCCTTGTTCAGGGCGGGCAGGAGCATTCCGGCCAGGATCGCAATAATCGCAACCACGATGAGAAGTTCGATCAATGTAAAAACATTTCCCCGGGGTTTCATAGTGATTTTCCTTTCTGCTGGTTGGTATGGTAAATCATTTTTCGGGTGCTTTCCCGTTCCGTGATGTGATGCGGCGTCACGATATAGTCCCTGTTCAGCCGTTTCTCGTGGATCATTTCCACCAGGACCCGGACGGCGGACCGCCCGATTTCGGAACTCCCGAAGTCGATGGCGGAAAGAGACGGCTTCAGAAAGTCGCATCCGATCTGACCGCCGATCGAAAGGACAGCCACGTCGTCCGGAATGCGGATTTTCTTTTCCGCAAAATATTCATACACCTGAAGCGCATAGAAATCGGAAAAACAGAATAGAGCCGTGGGCCGGGGCGTCCGGGTCATCAGGAAGGCGGCGCCCTCCCGTATCTGGCGGACATCCAACGCCTCCGGGGTAAGATACAGAAGGACCGGGGCGGCATCGAGGCCGAGGCTTCGCACGCATTGAAAATATTCTTCTTCCGCAATTCCGCGCATGTCCTTCTGCGTGAGATGGGCAATCCGGCGGTGCCCCTGCGCCGCGAAATAGCGGAGTCCGTCTTCCAGCACCCTGCGGTAGTCCGTCCCCATGGACGTGAATCCGGTGACTTCCTGGTCATTGCGGCTTGCGTGAGGCAGAAGCACGGGAAGCCCGGTCTTCCGGAGGATTTCGACCAGGGGTTCCCGTCCGGTGAAATTGCTTCCGAACCACAGGATTCCCTGAAAGCCATCGTTGGCAATTTTCCGCACGATTTCATGTCCGGGACGCGACAGCAGCGACGCCTGAGAGCAGGACTCCAGCTTCACATTCATGTTCTCGGCGGTCAGCTGAATCCACGGCATCAGATAGAGATACGGGTTGGATATGTGTTCCAGATCATTCAGAATTACGAGAATCCGTGTCCGTGTCTCTTCCTTTCCGCCCCGGATGAAGGTTCCTTTGCCCTTGACACGTTCGATCCGGTTTTCCATGGCGAGCTGTTCCAGCGCGGGCCGCAGCGTCTGGCGCGAAATCCCCAGTTCCACGGCAAGTTCGACCTCTTTCGGCAGACAGTGCCCCGGAGCGTAAATCTGCTTTTCGATCCGCTCTTTCAATGTCCGGTAGACCTGTTCCTGTTTTGTCAGCTGAATCATGATTTTTCCGTCTGCAAATGATTTTGTTCTTCTTATAAGTATCATCAGGTATTATGATTTGTCAAGGGGAAAAAGAAAGAAAAACTCATTTTTTTTGGGGGGGAGGGACCGGGACCTCCTGTAAAAAGTGAGAAAAACCCGGAAGGGAAGAAAAAAGCTTTCCTGAAAGTTTTCCCTTTCCCCGCGTCTCAGGATGGATGCAATTTTCTCCGTTCTTTCCTGCGGCGGTCCGGATTTTCTCCCCTTTCCGGGGAATGCGATGTTTCCGAACGGAGGGAGCGGCGGCATTCATTCGGAGTCATCCCGGTCATCCGCCTGAACTGACGGCAGAAGTAACTGCTGTCCACGAATTGAAGCCGGTCTGCGATCTCGTAAATCCGCATTTCCGTCTCCTGAAGGAGGCGCACCGCCGTTTCGATCCGTTTTTTCAGGATGAATTCCCAGGGGGAGGAATCGTAGTATTTTTTCCAGTGACGGAAGAACGTGCGCCGGGAGAGATTGTGCTTCCGGATCAGGGAATCCAGGCTTGGTTTTTCCCGGATTTGCGTGGCGAGGCAGGACGCGATCCGGTGGATCAATATTTCTTCCGGAGAGGCCGTTTCGTCCCGCCGGCAGAGAAGCGTCATCCGCAGGATTTCCAGCGACAGGAGATCCAGCTGGTCCGCATGGCCCGGAATCCGGTAGGAATCCATCAGGAGGAAAAGCCGGGAGATCCGGGCGGATATTTCCGGCGTCATCCGGAATTCCCAGCCCGGATTTGCCGGGTCCAGCCCGAATTTCCGAAGCGGTTCCAGGTTCGACGCTTCGAAGGTAAAGACGAGCACGTCCCACGGCTTTTTCGTGGACATCCGGTAGACATGCCCCGGCATCCGGGTGCTGCACCAGGGAAACTGTTTCCCGAAAGTCTGTCCGTCGATCGAGTATTCCGCGAATCCGGCTTCGGACGCCAGTTCGAGCCCGAAGTCGATCCGGGTATGGGTCGTCGGGTGATTGTGAAAGTTGTCCGGCAGATACGCAATGGAGCTCACCGGCAGTGGACTCGGCAGAAGCCGGACCTGATCCCCCATCTGGATGTATCTCATGAAATGCCGTCTCCCGTTTTGGAAAGCCAATATACCGCGCCGTTCCGAAAAATCAATCCGGTCTGGCACGATCATTCCATTTTTTGGCACAATGGTTTCTTGCAAACTCCGGGTTGTCCCGGTATAATTCACCATCATCCCAAAAAAGGAGGCGTTCTTCAATGTTGACCTGGAAAAAATATACCGGCGGTGCGGACATCCATTATCACTGTGACACGGAAAGCGGCTTTTTTCTCGAGTTCCGGTCGGAACAATTTTTGTCGCCCGGGGAGGCTGTCTCCATTCCCTCGGAATGCGTCCTTCCTTATGACGGCGAATATGTGTTTCAGTTTGATTTTCTTTCCGAAGCATTGAAAATTTCGCTGAACGGAGTTCCCCTGCGCCTGTGGGATGCGGTGACCCGGAACGGGATTCTGCCGGAACTCCGGCTCCCCCTGAAAAAAGGGAAAAACAGCCTCGAAATCCGGATTCGCAACACGGAAGAAGAAAAAAAGCAGCTCCCGCATTTCCGGCTCCGGGTTCTGGACCGGGAAGGCGGGGTTGTCCGCCAGAATGCCGTGCTCCCGTATGGGAAACCGGTTCCCGCCCCCGGAAAATGGCGGGAGGCGCCTTCGCTGGAGGGGTTCCGTCCCGGCGCGGGAAAGGGGTTCCGCTCGGTCGGCCGTTTCGGCTATACCAAGGGCGACGGCCTGCTGGACTACACGGTGGCGGAGTTCGGGCGGATTTCCAAGCCGCATGTTTCCGGACATCCCCGCTACGACAAAAACCTCATCTGGCACTTTTCCGTTCTGCCGTCCGGCTTCGAGGGACGCGGTTCGCTGCTGGAAAATTATCAGCCGGGACCCGGGGAAGAAATTTCCGCGGAGTGGACCGGCGTCCGCTGGAGCCAGAAGCAGGGGGATTCCTTTTTCACGCTGGAATATTCATTGATCGCACCGGAACTGCTGATCCGCACCAATCTGACCTCACTCCGCTTGAGCGAATTGTGCGGAAGCGCGGCCTGCCGCCGGGTCCTTCTGCCCCTCCGGGACGGCATTGCGGACCGCACCGACGACAACGGCGTCTTTTATGACCGTTCCGCGGACGGTTCCCTGGCCGAAAACTGGCTTCTGTTCTATGACAACGGCGCGTTTCCGGAGATCCCGATCCTGTTGATCCTCCGGACGTCACCCGAACAAATCCGGGTGACGCGGAACGCCAAGGGAAATGCGGAAGAAATCAGCCTCGTTTTCGACAACGAAGTGGAATGGGCCATGGTCGGGTTCCCGCACGGAATCGCCATGTTCCAGCCCGTCGACTTGAATTCCGCGTGGCTCGAAAATACCATTTCCTTCTGCCGGAACCGTTCCCGCACGGCGCTGGCGCGTCCGTCCGCCTGCGAGGAATATTTCCGGGTGGAGAACGACAGCGTGAAAATCATCCAGGAATTTCAGGTGGAGGTTTTTACGGATGCGTTCGGCACGGTTCCGAGGCATTATGCGCCGTATCCGCCGCCGCTGGCGCTGGCGGCTCCGCATGTTCCGGAAGTGAAACTGGAGCCCGGCGCTTCCGATTTCGGACTGCCCACCAAATACGGCCCTCTGTTCGCGGTGATGGATTCCGACTGGTCGGAATATTCGATTCCGATTCCGGAGACCCGGCGCGATTTCGCGCTTTCGGAGGAGACGCCTCATGCGTTCGCCTCCACTTTCCAGCCGTATCTGGACTTTCACGACGGGCTCAAGGAGATTCCGAATCCGGGCGTGCATCAGTTTCTTTTCCCGTTCGCCATTCCGCTGCTGACGTTCGCCGCGCTCTCCGAGACGGAAAAAGAGACGCTTTTGGCGCGTCTGCGGAAGAATCTGGAGTTCGCATGCGATCCGGATTCGCATTATATCGGACCGCGCGGCCGCCGCTGTTACACGTGGTATGAACGGACGGAGCCTTTCAGCGGCATTTCCTACTGGATGAATTATCTGCACGTGAGCGGAATTTTCCTGCTGCCGGACTGCGGGAAGGAAACCGTTTCTTCGTTCAAGCGGCCTTTCATCGAAGTGGACTGGGGCAACGGGATCGGTCTGTATTCGATCTGGCTTGCCGCGCTGCTCTCCAACGGCTGGGATATCCTTCTGCAACGGAAAGAAACCCTCCGGCGGGCGTTCGACTATTATCTTGCCACGATGGACTGGGCGTGCCTCTGTTCCCCCTATTGCGAAAACGGGCGCGCCTGGAGCGACGGCACCAACTACGGCGGATATGTCGGGTATGTCAACATCATGCGGATGCTGGGACTTCAGGATGAGTATGAAACGGGTGTGTACGCCTTTGCGAAGATGGCCGCCGAGCGCATGGGTCTTTTCCTTTCTTCGCAGAAATACCTCTGCCGCTATTTCGATTCCCCGCCCTGGTATGTGAACAAGCTGTTCCCGGAGGAGCTGGACGGGCGCAACCCCGAGCTGTCGGTGCCGTCCAGTCTGATTCACAGCGGATTCCGCGAACAGGGCATCTACAACATGACGACCGAGGGGCATTATCCGGAAACATTCGCCATGTATGCGCGATTCTTCCCGGAAGAGCTTCCGGCGGTTCTCGCCGCCATGGAGAACAGCCAGGGCGACGGGCGGATCGCCGGTCCGCTCAAGAATGGCGCGAAGAGCGTTTACCATTCCAACGGGGAACAGTTCGGGGAACAGGAAATCTACTCGTACATTCTCCTTTGCCGGATGAACGGACGTTACGGCGAAAAACAGCTTCTGGAGTTGATCGATGAAGCCGTCCGGAATGAACGGCTGTCCACGGATTACCTCGGCGCGCACACCTACTCCTACCGGCGCGTTCCGGAAAACTGGGTGCCGGTGTATCTCCGGGAACAAGTTCGTTTTCCCGGACAGCCGAGGCTGACCCGCTGGCGGGGAGTGTCGTTCGGAAGAACGGCGTTCCCGGAACTGGAAGTCCGGGTAATGGAACAGGATGCCTGGCTGGAACTCCGTTCGAAAACGCCCGTGAAAGCGGTCATGAACGGAGCGGAATTTCCGTTGTCGAAGAACGGTGAATTTTATCAGTTCAAGGTTGCGGAACCGGGCGTCATCCGTTTCGTGATGTGACTTCCGGAACAGGGAGCCGGAAGTTCCGATTTCCAGCCGGGGACGAAAAATCATTTTGAAAATCCGGAACCGTGTGAATCCGGCTGCGGCATCGTCCCGGAAACGGAGTTGGACCGCGATGCATCGCCATGGAAAGCAAGAAGAATCTGTTTTTTTGAAAAACGGGGTTGCATTTTCGAAATATTCATGTAAATTAACGACCGTATTTTCTTTCAGCCGGGAAGAATTCCAGGAAGACGGGATGTAGCGCAGCTTGGTTAGCGCGTTAGTCTGGGGGACTAAAGGTCGAGAGTTCAAATCTCTCCATCCCGACCATTTTAAGTTATTCAGCACCAACGGCTTACGTTGGTGCTTTTTTATTGCTCCGTCCAAGCGCCCTGTTGTCAAGGCGTTTGCGAAAACAAAAGCGCTCTCCTTTTCTGAACGGAGAATCCGGGGCAACGCATCCGCGGGTGGCCAACTGACGTTTCCGGCGGCAAATTCTCCGTTTGGAAAGACCGCAGACCTCTCGGCTATGATTTTCTCAAGTTATTGTTATTCAATATATTCCGACAAAAATACTCCAGTCAGCGCTTTTTGATGAGAAATGGCGGCAAGTTTTGCGAATGAGCGCGTATATGAAAATTCGCCGTCCCCAAGAACCTGAGGCGGAGTAAAAGGTCGATTCTGCGCCGGATAATCAAAGAAACATCATCTATCATTCTGCGCGGTGGTTTCTGCTCTTGAGTCAGCTGTTTCGGACAGTGAAGTTTTCAACTATTCAGTTCGCCATCTGAAACCGCGTCAAATTGCAGGCGGATAATCCGCATGTCTGCGAATCAGCGCGGTATGAACATCATACTCCAGCGAATTTCTGAATTCAGACGAATGGCGAGAATGCACCGAGTTTTATGAAAACACGTCCATCATCTTCCGGCGCGGTCATACTGTTTTTTCGGTATCGAGGCATTCGGCATTCCGACTTTCACCCGGATATTGGGGAAAACGGAACAATCTTCTTACCGTTTGCTTCGGTCAGAGGATGAAATAAACTGCATCAGTTCGACGGGGGCGTCATTTTCCCGGATAAACGCCACCCTTACTTCGGGGCAAGGACAATTCGGCGCAATGATGACCGACCGACCGATCAGGGCCGCATCCAGGTCGTCAACTTCAAACGCAACGTGCGGGACGTTCTTCACCAGCTCCGGCAGGGGGCAATCAGCATCGAACCGCATCCATTCGATGTTGAAATCGTTGGTTTCGTAACCGTAGACGTACATCTTGAATTCGGGCAGATAGCGTTCGCCCGGATGCGAAGCCGCGGTCGGGATGCCGATGTGATTATAGCGATATTTGGTGTTGTCCATCGTTACTCCGTCGCTTTGTCGTGAAAAAACTGCCGGCACCAGTCGAACAGGATGGCGTATGCTTTTTCCGCATCGTATTCCGAATTGGACTTCATGGTCATCGCCATTTGCAGCACCTCGCGGTCGAGTCCATGCAGCAGGGGCAGCAGTTCGGCCTTGGTCATGATCCATTCGCCGGAGCGCAGATAATAGGAATTCTGCAGGATGTAGGACACCGCTTTGTAGAGGCTCAGCAGGGCCTCCGCGCGCTGTTCCGGTCCCGCATGAATCCGACCGTGGCAAAGCATGTGGTACAGGTTGCCGATGGAAATGCCGATGTAGCTCCTGACGTCGTCTTTTCCGAACGAGGGAAGCAATGGGCGCAATTCGCCGTAATAATCCTTGGTTTCGTGAAGCAACTGGCAGATTTCATACGGCTGCCAGTGTTTCAACTCCTCCTGGCCGGAAATAAAACCGCAGGAACGGTCGAAGCAGGGTATTCCGGCAATGACATCCCGGTAACTGTCCAGATCCGCCACGGACAGGCGGTCGAGCGTCACCATGATATCGATGTCGCTGTTCTCATTGGCCTCGCCGCGGCGGAAACTTCCCTGCAAGCCCACATAGATCAGGCGGTCCGCAAATTTGAGCCGCAATCGTTTTATCAGCTCATTCACATAATCTTCGATGTTGATTGTCTGCATCACATTGCTCCATTAATACTGAAATATGCGCTGTGAAAATCATCTTTCCGTCACTATTCCGAGTCCGGTTTATTCCCTGGTTTGTCATTGGCGGCTTTTCCCGCTTTTACCCACGTATCCAAATCTTCAGCGGTGAACTTCCACAGGCGACCGATACGATATGCCGGAAGACCGCGTTTTTCGATCCAGCGATATATAGAATCCCGTTTGACCCCGAGATACATCGCCGCCTCATCGACAGATAGCCATTTCTTTTCCATGTTTTACCGGGGTGCCTTTTTGCAAGTATTTGGAACTTTGATTCAAGTGGTGATGAATATATCCCGAAAACTGAAATATTCAAGTTTGCTTCATCTGTTTTAACCGACTATAGGCCACTGTCATTTGATTTGTGCGATCATAGAAAGTCTCATTCCCGAACAGCGCACGACGCCTTATGGGGACTGCCGTTGAGCGGCAGCCGCATGATTTGTGACACCATGTTGAACTTCTGATGGCGATAGAACTGTATTCCATTTTCACTGCCGTCCCATAATTCTTTGAAGTTGTCATTTTTGCCTCCCTGTTTGAGTTCGTGTGGGTCGTTTTCTGAAAATTGGTCGGACAGCGTTTCCCTTCTCAGAATTTCATCCTGCCGGAGAAAGCCGCCCGGCTCACCGCTTTGCTGCCCCCGTTCGTGACTCCCGTGCTCGTAACGCATCTGACGGAACCTCAGGAGATCCTGGAGATCGTGGAAAAAACCGGTATCCTGACCCTGCAGCTGCATGGCGGCAGCACGCCGGAACAGACCGCCGTTCTCCGGAAGACTTTCGGTATCGCCGCGAAACTGATCACGGTGCTCCATGTCGGACAGCTCCCCGATGAAGTGAATCCCGCTCCCGGTGCATTTGAGGTCTGTTCCGATGCGTTTCTGGCGGACAGTTTCGATCCGGCAACCGGAAAAGTCGGGGGCACGGGCAAGACCCATAACTGGCAGAACACAGCCCGGATCGTGAAAGCGGTCCGCCGTCCGGTCATCCTCGCCGGCGGTCTCAATCCCGACAATGTGGCAGAAGCCGTGCGGACCGTCCGTCCGTATGCCGTTAATGCTAATTCGACCCTGCGTCCGTTGGGCGAACTGGATGCGAAAATTGCCGCGGCGTTTGTTCAGAACGCCTTGCGCGCTTTTGAAAAAACGTCGTCAAAACTGCCGTGATCAGAGAGCACGTTGAATCGTTTCGATCATCTGCCGGAATCCGGACATCAAAGCGCCGGTATCGTTAATACAGCCCAGATATTGAATTTTCCGGCTCTGAATCCATCTGCTCAGATCGGTTTCCGCATAAGCGCCCAGCAGAATGCCGGCTTGACGGGTTTTGAAACAGATCTCATCCAGAGCTGCAATCACCTGCGGGTTGCTCCAGTCGCCGGGATGGCCCATGCTGCAGCTGAGATCATACGGTCCGATCATGATACTGCTGATGCCCGACACCTGCAGGATTCGGTCGAGATCGCGCACGGCCTCAATATGTTCGATCTGAAGGATGACCAGCGGATCATTCAGTGCATTCTGCCAGAATTCCTCCATGGGTATCGTTCCGTAACAATGGCAGCGGCGCATTCCGCAGCCTCTGTTGCCCGCGGTGGGATAGCGGCAGGCGGCGACCGCATATCGGGCGTCTTCCGCATTCATGATCATCGGGACGATGATTCCGGCCGGAGCCAAGTCGATGACTTTCTTTATTTCAGTATGATCGCAGGCTGGCACCCGGTAGAAAGGCGCACAGCCGGTTCCTTTCAAGGCCATGATATGCATGAAAGCAGTGTTGCGGTCGAGAATGCCGTGTTCCCCGTCGATCCAACAGAAATCGAATCCGGCTTCTGCGGCGATTTCCGTAACTGCCGGATCGGAGAAGGTGATGCAGCAACCGGTGCACAATTTTCCGTTTTTGATCGACGAGAGGAATTTTTCCAGATTATTGTACCGCATGGATGACCCCCTGTAAGGTTTTTGGGTGGAAATATACTTTGCCGGAATCGTTTTTCAAGCAGAGACTGATGAGCCGATTTCAAAATGTTTCGGCTCCAATTGTTAATAAGTTTCTTTTTTGGTGGTCAATATCAATTTGACCACC